>JAETQY010000023.1 GCA_021770445.1 Bacillota bacterium
CGTTGATCACGGGCTCCAGAGAGGACAGGACCTCCTCCACGGTCTGTAGGAACTCGGGCTCGTTGGCGTTCTTGGCCTTGGTGGCGTTCAGGACTCTCTCGATGTACTGGTTCATAACAGCATTCCTCCTAAATTTAATATGTCCGGTGGTTTTGACGGAGCCCCTTCATTTTTGGGCGGGATTGGGGAAAACGCCCATAGAAAGCGCTCTGTTTTGCTCCGATATGTATAGTATAACATAAAATTGGGCGGAGTAAATCACGGATTTTGTGGGGGTTACCACAATGAAATGGTTGTAGTTCGCTGTGAAAGACACAAAAAAACGGCCGTTTCCACAAAAAGGAACGGCCATTTTTGTTCAATTTGCAAGAGCTCAGTCAAAGGCCAGGCCCAGGTAGCCGATTGTGTCCCAGTCCCAGCCCTTTTCCAGCGCCGGATCCAGACATTTGAGCATCCCGAATTTGCCCAAATTTTTGTTGACGCCTACACAATCCCTCTGGGGCCGGGGCTGACGGAGCTCCCACCGCTGGGCGGGGGCGATGCGGGGAAAGTCCTGCCAGATTCGGGCCGTCTCCCGGAGAGAGCTCTGCCTGGGGCACAAAAATTCCTTAAAAATCACCAGCGCTTCATCCGCCCGCTCGGCGCACAGGCAGGCGGGTCCGGGGGGAGTGTCTCCCACAAACAGCCCGCCGTCCCCCAGGGCGCAGCACCCCGCCTGATAGGCCAGGGCGTCGGCGGGATAGGAGATGTGGGGGATATCTTTTAAAAACTCCTCCCGCACCCGGCCGTACTCCTCCGGCGTAGCGGGGCGGAACAGCCCCAGCGGGGGAAGGGAAACCTGCTCCAGCTCCCGCCGCTCCAAATAGGTGCCCAGCACCCGGAAGCATTCCCGGAAGCCGTTGGCCCCGAAGAAGTTGTGGAGAGAGGGCTCCGCTGGCACGGTGGTGACGGCGGGGATACCCAGAGACCGGAAGTACTCGTCCGCCCCGGCCAGTAGTTTGCCTGCCAGCCCCTGGCCTCGGCAATCCGGGTGGGTAGCCACAGCGTAGAGGTAGGCCGCCCGGTACTCCCCCTGGCCCGGGACCACGAAGGTAGTGTCGAACCAGGCGGTCATGGACCGGACTGCGCCCCCCTCCTCCAGCACTACCACCCGCTCTGGGCGGTAGTAGGTGTTGTAGAAGTTGTCGATATAGGAATCGCTGTCCCCAAAGGCCAGCTTCCACAGCTCCCGCTGGGCGGGGATATCCTCCGGAACAGAGGGGCGGACAGTGAGCACGGGCGGACCCTCCTTGATCTTTAGTAGCCGGGGTAAATATCGCTCTTCTTGGGCATGATGAGGGCGCAGATCAGATAGGCCCAGAAGCCCACGCTGGCACAGAAAAAGGCGATGACCCAGCCCACCCGCACTAGGGTGGGGTCGATGTCAAAGTACTCCGCGATGCCGCCGCACACGCCGCACAGCATCTTATAGGGCCCCTCGGTCCGATACAATTTCTTGTTTCCCATTCTATGATCGCTCCTTTTACAAAGTTGGTTGAGGCTGGTTTCTGAAATACATCATACGCCCGGAGGATTGAAAATACCATAGGAAAAGAATGAAGAATGGATTAAAATTTCACCAGCAGCCAGACCCGGCGGATGAGCAGGGCGGCGGAGATGGTAAAAAAGACCTCCAGGGCGGTGGACACCATCATAGGGATAAGAAACAGCAGGGCGCTGCCCGCCACGATGAGCCCCCAGCCCCGGAGGGGACGCCGCCAGCGGGCGGGGTCGGTCCGGCGCAGGGCCAACAGGACGGCAAGGAGAGCCAGCATCAGCAATACACAGGCCCCGGCAGCCAGCAGCACATGGAGAGCGGCATATTTTGGAAAGTAGGCGGGCAGGTAGGGAATGGCCACGGCGTAGGCCAGGGAGAGGACAGCGCACACCGTCAGCAGCCGGACCACCACCCGCTCCCGGCGCCGGGGGAGGGTGAAGGCCAGCTTGCTGAGCATGACGAAGAAGTAGCTCCCCGCCAGGATGCCCCAGTAGACGAACCCCCGGTAGTGGTCCGGACCGGTGACGGCGATGACGGAGAAGTTGGTGCCAAACCACTGCACGCTCCCGGCAAAGAGGAGGGTGTAGGCGGGGATGAGAAAGCAGGCGAAAAAATCCAGCCAAAAGTGGGAAGGTTTTTTTCTCATTTGTTCTCCGCGGCGGCCACCAGGTCGCCCTTCTCGTTAAAGTAGACGGTGCGGATCTGACTGCCGGTGGACTTTACGATGTCGTCCAGCCGCAGACCCTCGGTGATGGTGGACACCAGGGAGAAGGCCACCCCGTGGCGTTTGGCCCTCCCGGTGCGGCCGATGCGGTGGATGTAGTACTCATTTTCGTCAGGCACGTCGTAGTTGAACACCGCGTCCACGTCGTCGATATCCAGCCCCCGGGCGGCCACATCGGTGGCGGCCAGTACCCGCAGCTTGCCGTCCCGGAACTTCTGCAAGGTCCGCTCCCGGAGGGACTGGGTAATGTCGCCGTGGATGGCCTCGCAGGACACCCCCCGCATCCCCAGCAGCCCGGCCAGCCGGTCGGTCATGTTCTTGGTGTTGCAGAAGGCGATCACCCGCTCGTAGTCCCCCATCTCCAGCAGCCGGACCACCACGTCCGCCTTCTCGCTGCGGTCCACGTCCAGGCGGTACTGTGCGATGTCGGGCCGGTTCTCCTGGTCAGCCTGGACGGTAATCTCCACCGGCTCCCGCTGGTAGACCCAGGAGATGTCCAGCACTTCCCGGGAAATAGTGGCCGAGAACATGCCCAGGTTCTTCCGCTTGGGCATCTGGTCCAGAATGTGGGTCACGTCCCGGACGAAGCCCATGTCCAGCATCCGGTCGGCCTCGTCCAGCACCACCGTGTCCACCTTGTCTAGCCGGACGGTGCGCCGCTTCATGTGGTCCATCAGCCGTCCCGGCGTGGCCACCACGATCTGGGGCTTCTTCTTCAGCTGGTTGATCTGGGTGTTGATGGGCTGGCCGCCGTAGAGGCAGACCACTCGCACCCCCTCCTTAAAGGTACACAGGTCCCGCAGCTCGTCCTGGATCTGGATGGCCAGCTCCCGGGTGGGGGCCAGCACCAGACCGGTGACATGGTCGGCGGCAGGGTCGGTGTGCTCCACCATGGGGATGCCGAAGGCGAAGGTCTTGCCCGTCCCTGTGGGGGCCTTGGCGATGACGTCCTTCCAGTCCATAAAATAGGGGATGGCTCCGACCTGAATGGGGGTGGCCTCCACATAGCCCTTCTTGCCGATGGCCCGCATCAACTCCGGAGAGAGCCCCATCTGGTCATAGCGGCCGGTCTCGGCCACGGTTTGTCCGTTGATTTCCATAGTCATATCCCTCTTCTGTATAATCTGTCACCTTATATTATATCTATTTTTTGGAGATTGTCCATCCCCTTGCGAAAAAGCGGTCTGGCCGGGGAGCGGGCGGCGTGAAAACCTCTTTACTTTTCCCCGAGGCCCGACTATAATAGACAAAACTAGACAAAAGTCCCTTTTTGAAAGGAGTTTTTACCATGCACACTCCGCTGTCCCGCCTGGGCGCCTGGCTGCTCGCCCTGGCGCTGCTGCTCACCGCCTGTGCCCCCGCCTCCTCCCTGTCGAAGGGCTCCGGCTCTTCCGGTACGGAAGAGCCGCCCGCCGGTACCGGCGGAGCCCCAAGTCAAAGCATGGAGGCCCTCCCCGTGATCGCCCCTGAGCCGGAACCGGAACCTGGGCCCGTCCTCACCCAGGAGGACGTGGACCAGGCCCTGGCCCAGGTGATGGAGCGGTACAAAGCCGCCGGGGTGACGGTGGCCACCGTGGAAAAGGGCCAGCTCAGTCAGGCGGGGGCCTGGGGCTGGGCAGTGAAAAATGAGCGGGAGATGACCCCTGACACCAAGATCCGCATCGCCTCCATCAGCAAGGTGGTCATCGCCATGACCGCTATGGCCATGGCGGAGGACGGGCTCATCGACCTGGACGCCCCCATCAGCACCTACTGGGGAGAGAAGGCGGTCAACCCCTACAGCAAGGGACAGCCCACCGCCCGCACCTTTATGACCCACACCTCCTCCATCAAGAATCTGGACACCACCCGGGGGCTGTCCAAGCTGCGGGGTATCCTCCAGAGCAAGTCCTCCTGGCGGTCTATGGAGCCGGGGAACGGGGGATACTGGTCCTACAGCAACTTCGGTATGTGCATTCTGGGCACCACCCTGGAGCTGGCCTATGACGGGTTGCTGGACGACTACCTGCAAGAGCGCCTGCTGGAGCCCATCGGGGCCAGGGCCTCCTTCTGCGGGGGCAAGCTGAAGGAGGACGAGGTGGCCACCCTGTACACCACCGGCGGAGTGGGCCGCTCCGCCGCCGAGCATGCCAGCCAGCGCATCCCCACCCAGATCGGCGACACCGCCTCCTACTTCCCCGGGGGCTACACCACCAGCGCCGTGGACATGGCCAAGCTGGTGGCCATCTTAGCCAACGACGGGGTATACAAGGAACAGGTATGCGGCTATACAGAGGTTACGGACGCGGAGAGCGGAACTCAGGTGGTGGTTTCCCAGCCCATACCGGGCAAATTCAAGGAGACCCGGCTGCTCACCGAGGATTCGGTGTCTGAGCTAGAAACTCCCCAGTTCACCGTGAGCCTGGAGGGCTACGCCCCCTTTGAGCAGTGCCTCATCCTCCGCCGGCAGGAGGACGTGATGGGCCAGGAGGTGCTCTACTACCACACGGGCAGCGCCTACGGGGTGTTCTCCCTGATGACCTACAACCCGGTGACCCAAAACGGCGTGGTGGTCATCACCACCGGCACCGCCCGGAACATGAACGACCGCGGCATGTACGCCCTGTGCTACGACCTGATGGAGATACTTTACGAGAAGATGGAGGAAAAGCCCCTATGAGACGCTTTCTTGCCCTCGCCCTGGGCCTTGTCCTGCTGGCGGGGTGCGCCCCCAGCCAGCCGGTGGACGCGGACCAGTCCGCTGACATCTCCCAGCCCCCCGCCCAGTCCCAGCCCGAGACGCCCCCTGAGCCGGAGCCCGAGCCTGAACCGGAGCCCGTCGTGGCTCATCTCATGGTGGCGGGGGACATCATGAGCCACATGCCCCTCACCAAGGACTGCTATGTGGCCGAGACCGACTCCTACGACTACACCCACGTCCTGCGGGAGGCGGCGGAGCAGTTATCCTTGGCCGACTTCGCCGTGGGCAACCTGGAGACCACCCTGGCCGGCGGCCCGGAGTATTCGGGCTACCCCCGGTTCAACTCCCCCGATGAGCTGGCCTACAACATCAAGGATGCCGGCTTTGACCTGCTGTGTACCACCAACAACCACTGCCTGGACAAGGGGATCGCCGGCCTGGACCGCACTCTGGACGTGCTGGACCAAGCGGGGATCCCCCATGTGGGCACCTACCGCTCTCAGGAGGAGCGGGACGAGAACCACGGCATCTATGTGGCCGACGTGGGGGGCATCTCGGTGGCCTTCCTGGCCTATACCTACGGCCTCAACGGCCACAGGCTGCCTGAGGACAAGCCCTACGCCGCCAATGTGTTCAACACCGACTACACCACCAGTGTGTCCAACCCCGACTACGACATGCTGGCCGAGGATATGGCCGCCGCCCGGGCCCTGGACACCGACCTGATCGCCGTCATCACCCACTGGGGCATCGAGTACCGCACCAAGCAGAACAGCCACCAGGAGAAGCTGACCCAGTTCCTGGTGGAGCAGGGGGCCGACCTGGTGCTGGGGGGCCACCCCCACGTGCTGGAGCCCTACGACACTATTACCGTCACCGACGAGGACGGCACGCAGCGGCAGGGCTTTGTCATCTACTCCCTGGGCAACTTCATCTCCAACCAGAACTTTGACGACCCCAATAAGGACCTGGCCACCAAGACCACCGCCATCCTGGACCTGGAGCTGACAAAGGACCAGTCGGGCAACACCTCCCTCACCGACGTGCGGTATACCCCCTACTACATGGTCCACCGGAACAACAAGCCGGTGGGAGAGCGCCGGAACCTGGTGAATGTGAACCAGACCCTCGCCGCCTACGAGGCCGGAGAGGAGACCATCATCGACAAAAACTCCTACAGGCAGCTCCAGCTAGCCCGGGACCTGTGCCATGAGGTGCTGGGCGCAGAGGGGGACAAGCCCTCGGAATAAAACTGAAACCGCCCGTCTCGTAAGAGACGGGCGGCCTTTTATTCGGTAGGCAGAAGGGTCTTTCGCTTGCGGAGGAACAGGGTCAAGGTGGTGGCGGAGGCCAGGATGTCGGCCACCGGCTCGGCCACGTAGATGCCCATGACATTTCCGGTTACCAGAGGCAGAATGATGGCCAGGGGCACCAGCAGGAGCACCTTGCGCAGCAGAGCCAGAAACAGGCTGGTTTTCGCCTGGCCCATGGCCATAAAGGCGCACTGACAGGCCATCTGCGCCCCGAAGGCCCAGATGCCGGCGAAGAAGATGGGCATGACCCTGCCCACCAGCTCTACCAGCTCCTGATTGTCATTGAAGATGAGGGCCAGAGGCTTGGGGAAGAGGGCCACAAGGATACAGGCGGTCGTGGTCACGGTGAGGGTGGTGCGCAGCAGCAGGCGAAAGACCTGCCGCACCCGCGCGTAATTTTTGGCCCCGAAGTTGTAGCTCATAATGGGCTGGACCCCCTGGGTAATCCCCTGCACTGGCATGACCACCATCTGCATCACGCTCTGCATGACGGTGACGGTGGCCACATACAAGTCGCCGCCATAGAACTGCAAGCCGGAGTTGAGCACCACCGTCACCAGGCTCTCGGTGGACTGCATGATAAAGGGGGCAATGCCCAGAGAGGCGATGCTGGCGACCACTCGGCCCTCTGGCCTCATATTTTTCCAGCGGATGCGCAGCCCGGACCGCTTGGAGCACAGGAAGCCCACCACCCAGCAGGCGCTCACCCCCTGGGAGATAATGGTGGCCAGGGCCGCACCCCGCACCCCCATCTGAAATCCAAAAATGAATAGCGGGTCCAGCAGGATGTTCAGCACCGCGCCAATGAGCACCGAGCACATGGCGATCAGGGCCCGCCCCTGGGCGGTGATGTAGGCGTTGAGGCCCAGGGCCAGCTGGACAAAGACGGTGCCCACCAGATAGATGGAGATGTAGTCCAGGGCGTAGCCGATGGTGTTCTCCGAGGCACCGAAGGCCATGAGGACGGGCTCCTTGATGATGGAGAACACCGTAGTCAGCACGGCGGCCAAAATCAGCAGCAGGGTGGTGGAGTTGCCCAAAATCTTCTCCGCCCCCTCCCGGTCCCCCGCCCCCAGACGGATGGAGGCCAGAGGGGCGCCTCCCATGCCGGCAAAGGCGGTGAAGGCGGAGATGAGCATGAGAATGGGGAAGGTGACCCCCAGGCCGGTGAGGGCGGTGCGCCCCACCACCGGGATATGGCCGATGTAGATGCGGTCCACGATGTTGTAGAGCATGTTGATGAGCTGGGCCGCCACCGAGGGCAGAGCCAGCTTGAACATCAGCGGGCCGATGGGGGCGCTGGAGAGCGCCTCTTCACTTCTGTGGGACTGGGACAAGCTGTTTTCCTCCAATCAATTCTGCGCCCCGGTGCCAAGCGGGACGCGTCCGGGTTTTGATGTTAAGGGGCAGTATATCACATCTGCGGAAAAAAAGAAAGTGGATGGGGCACCATCCTGACCTTCTGACTAATAAAAAGTGGATTATGCTTGCTTTTTTAGGTAAAACTGCTATAATCGAAATTGTTAAGAAACTGTAAATAAAAACCGGGTGAGGGAGGGACGGTTTTGCTTTGCAGGATTCTGAGCAATGTGTTTATAAGGAGGTATGCTCTATGAGCGAAAAAGCAAAAAGCGGCTCCAATATCGCAAAATTTATCATCCTCAACTTGATTGGCATCTTTATGTTCTTTATCACCGTTGAGATCAACGAAAAGAGCTCCATCCCGGTGGATCACATTGTCACCTTCATCCGCTCCATCCCCAACTTCGATTTGGTGTACGGCACAGTGATCGTGGCCGTCGGCGCGGTGCTCCCCTTAATCCGCAAGACCTGGAACAAGGACAAGGTGACCATGGTCTTCTCCTTCCTGAAGCTGCTGGCCATCCCCTTCCTCATTATCTGGCTGGCCAAGGTCGGCCCTGCCCGCTGGTTTGAGACCGACATGCTCCCCTTTATCTGGGGTAAGGTGGTCGTCCCCGTCACCTCCCTGGTGCCTGTGGGCGCCGTCTTCCTGGCCTTCCTCATCAACTACGGCCTGATGGAGTTCATCGGCGTGTTCATGCGGCCCGTCATGCGCCCCATCTGGAAGACTCCCGGCCGCTCCGCCGTGGACGCGGTGGCCTCCTTCGTGGGCAGCTACTCCGTGGGCCTGCTCATCACCAACCGGGTGTATAAGGAGGGCTTCTACTCCACCAAGGAGGCCTCCATCATCGCCACCGGCTTCTCCACCGTCTCCGCCACCTTTATGGTGATCGTGGCCCGGGCCACCGGCCTGCTGGAGAACCACTGGAACGTCTACTTCTGGACCACCCTCATTATCACCTTCATCGTCACCGCCATTACCACCCGCATCTATCCCCTGTCCAAGAAGCCGGACACCGGCTACCAGGGGATGAACGTCATCCCCGAGCCTGTCCCCGAGAAAGGCAAGCTGCTGTCCACCGCCCTGAACGAGGGCCTGGAGTCCTGCTCCAACGCCGTCGGCATCCTGGAGGGCATCAAGAAGAACTTTATCGATGGCCTGAATATGGCCCTGGGCATCGGCCCCTCCCTTATGTCCATCGGCTTCCTGGGCCTGCTGCTGGCTGAGTACACCCCGGTCTTCGATATCATCGGTTACATCTTCGTCCCCTTCGCCTTCCTGCTGGGCTTCGGCTCCGAGGCCCTTGTGATGGGCAAGGCCTGCGCCATCAGCCTGGCCGAGATGTTCCTCCCCGTGGGCATCGTGGGCGAGTGCTCCCCCTTCGCCAACTATGTGATCGCCATTGTCTGCGTGGCCGAGGTGCTGTTCTTCTCCGCCTCCATCCCCTGCGTTCTGGGCACCGACATCGACATCTCCCTGAAGGACATCGTCATCGTCTGGGTGGAGCGGGTCATCCTGGCTCTGCTGATCGCCGGCGTGGTTGTCCGGTTCCTGTTCCCCATGCTGGGCGTGCCTCTGTAAATCAAATCCCTGAAAAGACCAAACAGGTCCCCGGCGGCTGCCGGGGACCTGTTTTTTGTCAAAATTTCGCGCCGCCGAATTCGGCCAGGGTGAGGCCCTTGTTCCGCTCTGTCACCCACTGGATGGACCACTGGGAGGCGAACAGGAGGAGCTGGTTGCCCTTGTAGTCCTCCACCAGCTTGGCGTCATTGGGGAGCAGCAGGTCCTCCTCCTTCAAGGGCGGGGCATCCTCGTCCTCCCGGACGATCCACCGCAGGTACTCGAAGGGCAGCCCCTCCTTGTACAGCTCCACGTTGTACTCGCTGCGCAGACGGTACTCCAGCACATCAAATTGCAGGGTGCCCACCACCCCCACAATGACCTCCTCCATGCCGGAGTAGGGGGTCTTGAAGATCTGGATGGCGCCCTCCTGGGCAATCTGCTCCACGCCCTTGAGAAACTGCTTGCGCTTCATGGTGTCCACGGAGCGGATGCGCTCAAAGTGCTCGGGGGCGAAGGTGGGGATAGGGTCAAACTGGAACTTCTTCCCCGGGGCGCACAGGGTGTCCCCGATGGAGAAAATGCCCGGGTCGAACACGCCGATGATGTCCCCAGCGTAGGCCTCCTCGATGATCTCACGCTCGGCGGCCATGAGCTGCTGGGGCCGGGACAGGCGAATTTTTTTGCCCTCCTGGACGTGGTAGACCTCCCGGTCTGCCTCGAACTTGCCGGACACCACCCGCATAAAGGCGATGCGGTCCCGGTGGGCCTTGTTCATGTTGGCCTGGATCTTAAAGACGAAGGCGGAGAAGTCGTCGTCGAAGGCGTCCACCACCTCGTCCCCCGCCTTCCGGGCCAGGGGGGCGGTGGTCATGCGGAGAAACTCCTCCAGAAAGGGCTCCACGCCGAAGTTGGTCAACGCGGAGCCGAAGAACACCGGCGACAGCTTGCCATGGCGCACCCGATCCAGGTCGAAGTCGCAGGAGGCGCCGTCCAGCAGCTCGATCTCGTCCACCAGCTGGTCCCGCTTCGCCACACCGATCAGGTCGGCCAGGGCGGGGTCGTCGGGCTCGATCTGGGTGGCGGTGGCCGCCTTGGCGTTGGTATTGGAGGTGAAGTGGATCACCTTCCGGTTCTGGCGGTCGTACACCCCCATGAACTCTTTGCCGCAGCCGATGGGCCAGTTCATGGCGTAGGTGTCGATACCCAGCTCATGCTCCAGCTCCTCGCACAGCTCGAAGGGGTCCCGGGCCTCCCGATCCATCTTGTTGATAAAGGTGAAGATGGGGATGTCCCGCATGGCGCACACCTTGAACAGCTTCCGGGTCTGGGCCTCCACGCCCTTGGCCCCGTCGATGACCATGACGGCGCTGTCGGCGGCCATGAGGGTGCGGTAGGTGTCCTCGGAGAAGTCCTGGTGGCCGGGGGTGTCCAGGATGTTGATGCAGAAGCCCTCGTACTGGAACTGCATCACCGAGGAGGTCACCGAGATGCCCCTCTGCTTCTCAATCTCCATCCAGTCCGATGTGGCCGCCCGGGTGTTCTTCTTGCCCTTCACCTGTCCCGCCTGGGCGATGGCTCCGCCGTAGAGCAGGAACTTCTCCGTCAGCGTGGTCTTGCCCGCGTCCGGGTGGGAGATGATGGCAAAGGTGCGCCTGCGCTTGATTTCCGCTTCATAGTTCGACAAAAGGGTCCACTCCCTTACTTTTGATTCGTATTTGGCAAGCTATTGTACCATAACCTGCCGTGGACAGCAAGAAAAACTTCGGTTTGTATATGGGGTATGCTCACGGCTCTTCTGGGGCGTTCTCCCTGACCAGCGTCTGGTTGGCCACGTCGCACACGTAGCCCGTATCGATCTTGATCCGGCCGCCCACGGTGGTGCCGTAAAAATGGATGTGAAAGACCGGATCATCTCCCAGCACCCAGGTGGGCATGTCGATCATATAGCTGCCGTCGCTCTGACGCTGGGCCGGCCTGAACCACAGTGAGGTGCGCAGCTCGCCGTTCATATGCTCGGCGAAGACCTCGATCTTGGTAAAGTCCCTCTCAATCTCCTCCAGGCCGTTGAGCGTATAGACCAGAGTGTCCTCCTGGAAGTCCACATCCAACTGGACATAGGTCCCGGCAAACTCCTCCGAGATACGGTACATCTCCGGGTCGATACCCGACCGGGCGTTTAAAAACTCCGACTGCCGTTTCAGCTCCTGCTCCATCAGCTCCACGCCGTCCCGCTCCAGAAGAGTGCTTTTCCGGGAAAAGAGGTTGGTGCCCAGACCCAGCCGGTCCCCCTTGATCTTCACCCCCATGGCCGCCAGGGTGGTGGGGAACATGTCGTAGGTGGTGTACTCCCGGCAGCGCTCAGGGTCGGCCACCTCCGCAGCCGGGTTGATGATGGTGGTGTACACCCGCCGGGGGTAGTCGGGGCTCACGTCGTCGCAGTAGTCTACGTCCATGGTGGTGTGGTCCCCACAGAGAATTATCGTTGTGTTCTTATAAAAGGGCTGCTGCTGAATCCAGGCCACAAAGTCGGCCACCTGCCGGCTGGAGCAGGCCATCACGTTGGAGTATTGGTCCGCGCCGAACTCGTTGGAGCACAGGGGGCAGACGTAGCCGTCGGAGAAATGGGTGTCCACCGTAAGAATGGACAGGTTGAAGGGGACGGGGTCGGCCGCAAGCTGAGTGAGGTGGTCCCGGGCAAATTGAAACAGCTTCTCGTCCTCGTAGCCCCACCACACATAATAGTCCTCGGGGATCTCCCCTACCTCCCGGCTGTAGAGCAGGTCCCACATCTCATAATTGCCGTGCTGGGCGAAGTACTGCCTGCGGCCCCCGAAGTCGGCGTCGGAGCCGATGAGCAGCGCCTGCCGGTAGCCCTGGCCGGCCAGAATATCCCCCAGGCCGATGATGCCGGGGAAGAAGGTTTCCTGACTGCCCATGGCGTTTTCCGCGATGGGGATTTTCAGGGGCAGGCCGGTGGTCTGACCGAACAGGGCCCCCGCCGTCCAGGTGGAGCCCGTGAGAGAGCGGCCGCCGTTGACCCCACCCCGGGTCCCGGTGAAGCTGACGTTCTCCTCCGCCAGCCGGGTCAGCTCCGGGATGGTGTTGTAGGGGAAGGCCCCGCCATGTGCCTCATCGGCGAAGGTGGACTCCACCGACTCCAGCCAGATATAGATCAGGTTCCGCTTTTGTCCTGGGAAGGTGAGCTCCACCTGGGCGGGGTCGGCGTAGTTGTGCTGGATATATTCAGATTCTGTGTTGATATTGGCCAGATACTCCCCCACATCTAGCAGCTTCCAGCCGTAGACCGCCAGCCCGGCGATGGCGCACAGGGCGCAGAGCGTCCCCACGCGGGCCGCTCTCAGATTTTTGAGCAGAAAGAGAAGCGCCCCCACTCCGACCGCCGCCGCCAAGCCGGGCAGGACCGCGGTGAGCAGGTACTCGGTGACCATATGGCCGCCCGCGCCCTCCAGTGTGGTGAGCTGGTAGACGACCTCCTCCATTTTCAGGTCGCTCCAGTTCCTGGCCTCCCAGAGGGCGGTGGCCGCCAGCCAGACGGCAATGCCCGCCAGCAGGGCACACAGGACGGACCAGGCCCCGGTGCTCCGGCGTTTCCCACGGCTGTTCATAACGGTCTATCCCTCCAACAGTTTGTCTCAGGGGGCCATTGTACCACAGACTGCGGCGCTCCGCAAGGGCAAACGGGCCTGGAAGCCTTGGCTTCCGGGCCCGTTTACGCATAGATTACAGCTTGGTGATCCAGCCGTGGGGGTCGGCCACCCGGCCCCACTGGATGCCGGTGAGCTCGTCGTAGAGCTTCTGGGTAATCTCACCGATCTTGCCGCCGGAGACGGTGACCTTCTTGCCGCCCATGGCCAGCTCGCCGATGGGAGAGACCACGGCGGCGGTGCCGGTGCCCCAGGCCTCCTCCAGCTCGCCGCTCTCGGCGGCGGTGAAGAGCTCCTCGGCGGAGATGCGGCGCTCCTCCACCTCATAGCCCCAGTCCTTCAGCAGCTGGATGCAGGAGCGGCGGGTGATGCCGTCCAGCACGGAGCCGTTCAAGTCGGGGGTGAGGATCTTGCCGTTCACCTTGAACATCACGTTCATGGCGCCGACCTCCTCAATATACTTGCGGTGGACGCCGTCCAGCCAAAGGACCTGGCTGTAGCCCCGCTCCTCGGCCCGGTTGCCGGCCCGGAGGGAGGCGGCGTAGTTGCCGCCGGTCTTGGCCATGCCGGTGCCGCCCTTGACGGCCCGGACATCCTCGTCCTCAATGTAGATCTTTACCGGGTTAAGCCCCTCGGGGTAGTAGGCGCCCACGGGGCACACCACCACGATGAACTGGACATGGTGGGAGGAGTGGACCCCCAGCGCGGCGTCCAGGCCGATCATGAAGGGCCGGATATACAGGGAGGTGTCCTTCTCGTGGGGCACCCAGTCCTGCTCCACCTCCACCAGCTTCTTGATGGCGGACACCGCCAGCTCCTCGGGGATCTGGGGCAGGCACAGCCGGTCAGCGGACTTGTTCATCCGGTCGATGTTGTCCCGAATGCGGAAGAGCTGGATAGAACCGTCAGAAGTGCGGTAGGCCTTTAGACCTTCAAAGATCTCCTCGGCGTAGTGGAGCACCTTGGCGGCGGGGTCGATCTGGAGGGGACCGTAGGGAATAATGCGGGCGTCATGCCAGCCCTGCCCCGCATCGTAGTCGATGATGAGCATGTGGTCGGTCATAGCTTTGCCGAACACCAGCTTGGAGGAATCAGGCTTTTCCTTCAGGGTCGCGGCGCGGGTGATTTTGATTTCCATAGCAGATCACTCCTATTTCCAATTTAGGATAACCTCTATTATAACAGCATTTTTCCTCCGGTCAAGGCCTGAAACGGCATTTTATGCTTGTACTTCCCACGCTTATTTGATATAATAAAATACCTTTGTTATGAACATTCCACGAGAGGGGGGCACCTCCTTTGAATCGAAAGCTGAACAAGCTGCTTCAACCCAGCTTCCGACTGTATTTTCTGTGCCTGATCGTCTTTGCCCTGCTGTCAGCGGCCTTCTCCTGGCCGCTGGCTGGAGCGGAGCTGGCGGTGGTGGCCTGCCTGGCCCTGTACAGCCGGGAGGCCTCCCGGCGCAGGCGCAGGGAGATCAACAAATATCTGGACAGCTACACCGGCAATGTGGAGACCGCCTCCAAGGACACCATGGTCAACTCCCCGCTGCCCATGGTTCTCTTCCGCCCGGAGAGCGACGACATCATCTGGACCAACGACCGTTTCCTCCAGCTCACCGGCCAGCGGGAGCACCTGTACGACGCCAAGCTGTCCGTGCTGATCCCCGGCTTTGACGTCCACTGGCTAATGGAGGGCAAGAGCCAGTGTCCCGGTGAGGTGGAGTACGCTGGGCGCCGCTTTCTGGTGTACGGCCACCTGGTGCGCACCGGAGGGCGGGGCGGCGGCTTTCTGGCCACCACCTACTGGGTGGATGTGACCGAGCTGGCTCTCACCCGGGACCGCTTCCAGTCCAGCCGCCCGGTGGTGGCCGTGCTGCTGCTGGACAACTACGAGGACCTTTTGAAAAACCTGTCGGAGAACGACCGCTCCACCATTATGGCCGAGATCGACAGCCGCATCGAGAGCTGGGTGGCCGGCACTGGGGGCATCCTGCGCCGCTACCAGCGGGAGCGGTATCTGTTCATCTTTGAGCAGCGCCACCTGGAGAAGTTCATCGACAGCAAGTTCGACATTCTGGACGCCATCCACCAGGTGGTCAACCCCAGCGGCATGAACGCCTCCCTGTCCATTGGACTGGGGATGGACGGGGACAACTTCCGAGAGCTGCTGGACTTTGCCAACCTGTCGGTGGACATGGCCCTGTCCCGGGGGGGCGACCAGGCGGTGATCCGCAACAAGTTCACCTTTGAGTTCTATGGCGGCCGGTCCAAGGAGACCGAGAAGCGCACCAAGGTAAAGAGCCGGGTGATGGCCAACGCCCTGTCCTCCCTGATGTCCGACTCCTCCCAGGTGTTTATCATGGGCCACAAGGCCCCCGACAACGACGCAGTGGGGGCGGCCGCCGGGGTGTGCGCCCTGTGCCGGAAGAACGGCGTCCCCGCCCACATCATCCGGGAGGCGGGCCCCACTCCCTCCCAGGAGCTCATCGACCGGCTCCAGCAGCTGCCCGAGTACCACGACTGCTTCCTCTCCGCCCAGGAGGCCCTGCTCATCGCCGACAACCGCTCCCTGGTGGTGGTGGTGGACACCAACCGCCCCGAGCAGGTCCAGGCCCTGGAGGTGCTCCAGTCCTGCAACCGGGTGGCGGTCATCGACCACCACCGCCGGGCGGCCACCTACATCGAGGGCGCGGCCCTGAACTACCACGAGCCCTACGCCTCCTCCGCCTCCGAGCTGGTCACTGAGCTGCTGCAATACGTGATGGAGCCGGCCCACCTGCTCCGGGCGGAGGCCGAGGCCCTGCTGGCCGGCATCGTGCTGGACACCAAGAACTTCACCATGCGCACCGGCGGGCGCACCTTTGAGGCCGCCGCCTTCCTGCGCCGCTCCGGGGCGGACACCGCCGAGGTGAAAAAGCTGTTCCAGAACGACCTGGCGGGCACCATCGCTAAGTATTCCATTATCCAGAACGCCAAGCTCTACCGGGACGGCATCGCCGTGGCCGTGGCCGACCACCCGGTGGGCCGGGTCACCGCCGCCCAGGCGGCCGACGAGCTGCTCAACATCATCGGCATCGATGCCTCCTTTGTCATCTCTCCCGATGGGGAGCGGGTGAATATCTCCGGACGCTCCATGGGGGACACCAATGTCCAGATTATCTTAGAGAAGTTAGGGGGCGGGGGCAACGCCGCCGCTGCCGGCGGCCAGGTCTCTGGAAAAACAGTGGACGAGGTGGCTAAGGACCTGGCAAGGGCCATCGACCAATATTTATCGGGAGAATAAAAATCGAAAGGATCTGATCAATATGAAAGTTATTTTACAGCAGGACGTGCGGGGCCAGGGCAAGAAGGGCCAGCTGGTGGAGGTCTCCGACGGCTACGCCCGGAACTTCCTTCTGCCCAAAAAGCTGGCTGTGGTCGCCACCGCCGAGAACCTGAACACCATGAAGCAGCAGGAGAAGGCCAAAAAGGCCCAGGAGGCCGCCGAGAAGGCAGAGGCCGAGGCCCTGTCCAAGCAGCTGGAGGGCATTATGGTCAAGATTGCCGCCAAGTCCGGCGAGGGGGGCCGTCTCTTCGGCGCCGTCACCGGGAAAGAGGTCTCCGAGGCCCTGGCCGCTCAGCACGGGGTCAACATCCCCAAGGCCAAGCTGGTGATGGACGAACCCATCAAGTCCTGCGGCAGCTACCAGATCAAGGCAAAGCTGGGCTATGAGATCAGCGGAACGGTGAACGTGCTGGTGGTGGAGGGCTGATGATGCCCACTGAAACCGACGAACTGCTGCTCCGGCAGCTTCCCCACAGCGTAGAGGCGGAGCAGGCGGTCCTGGGGTCCATGCTTATCGACCCCCGCTGCGTCTCCGAGGTCATCGATAAGCTGCGCCCCGACGACTTCTACCTCCGCCAGAACAAGGAAATCTATGAGACCATCTACTCCATGTTCAACTACTCCCTCACCATCGACCCGGTAACGGTGCTGGAGAACATGAAGCAGAACGGCTATTATGACGAGAACCAGTCCCGGGGCTACCTCTTACAGCTCATGGACACCACCCCCACCGCCGCCAACGTGGGGGAGTACATCGAGATCATCAAGGACAAGACGCTCTTACGCCGGGTGGCCGAGGCGGCGGGGGACCTGACCGCCATGATTCAGGAGGGCACCGCCACCGGCCAGGACATCCTGGAGGCGGCGGAGCAGCGCATCTACGCTATCCGCCAGGGCCGGGCCGCCCGGGGGCTTATCCCCATCTCCGAGGTCATCATCGACGTCTACGACCGGCTGGAGGAGCTGGCCGCCAGCGACAGTGCGATCCCGGGGCTGTCCACCGGACTGCGGGACCTGGACCGGGCCATCTCCGGCCTGAACAACTCCGACCTGATCCTTCTCGCCGCCCGGCCGGGCATGGGCAAGACCTCCATGGCCCTGAATATCCTCCTGGACGCGGGCAAGAAGTCGGGGAAGAAGGTGGCCTTCTTCTCCCTGGAGATGAGCCGGGAGCAGCTGGCCCTGCGCCTCATCTCCAGCGAGTGCTTTGTGGACAACAAGAAGCTGGTCACCGGCAAGCTGTCTGACGAGGACTGGGAGAGCGTGGCCGCCGCCGCCGACTCCCTCAACCGCTCCACCATCCTCATCGACGACGACTCCAACATTACCGTGGCCGACATTCTGGCCAAGTGCCGCCGGGTGGAGGACCTGGGGCTCATTGTGATTGACTACCTCCAGCTGATGCAGTCCGCCGGGGGCAAAACCCGGGGCAATGAGAACCGGCAGCAGATCGTATCCGACATCTCCCGGAGTCTGAAGATCATGGCCAAGGACCTGAATGTCCCCGTGTTGTGCCTGAGCCAGCTGTCCCGGGCCAACGAGTCCCGGCAGGACAAGCGGCCCATGCTGTCCGACCTGCGGGAGTCGGGGGCCATCGAGCAGGACGCCGACATCGTTCTCTTCCTCTACCGGGAGGGCTACTACAACGCGGACACCGAGAATCCCAATCTGGCCGAGTGCATCATCGCCAAGAACCGCCACGGCGAGACGGGCAAGGTGGACCTGCAGTGGACCCCTGAATTTACCACCTTCACCGACATGGAGTGGCGAAGAGACGAATATTAAATGAAATGAGGTCCTGCCATTGTTAAAGACCGTTGAGACCTTCATCCAGGAGCAGGACCTGATCCCGCCCGGGTCCACGGTGCTGTGTGCCGTGTCCGGCGGGGCAGACTCCATCGCCATGCTCCACATCCTCTACCGGCTCCGGGACAGGCTGGGTTTTTCTTTGGCTGCCGCCCACTACAACCACAATCTGCGGGGGGCGGAGTCCGACCGGGACCAGCGGTTCGTGGAGCAGTTTGTCCAGCTGTGCTGTGGGGAGCACCGACGCATTGACGGGACGATCCTCCCCGCCGTCCGGTTGTACTTAGGCTCGGGGGATGTGGCCGGGCAGGCCCGCCTCCGGGGCACCGGCATCGAGGAGACTGCCCGGGACATGCGCTACGCCTTCCTCCGCCAAGCGGCGGCGGAGGCGGGAGCCGACCTCATTGCCACCGCCCACACCGCCAGCGACAACGTGGAGACCATCCTCTTCCACCTGGCCCGGGGCTCCGGCCTGCGGGGGCTGGGTGGCATCCTCCCCAAACGGGAGGAGATCATCCGCCCCCTGCTCACCGTCACCCGACGGGAGGTGGAGGACTACCTCTTTCACCACTGCCTGCCCCACATGGAGGACAGCTCCAACTTCAACGACGACTACGCCCGCAACCGCATCCGCCACCAGGTGCTGCCTGTGCTGGAGGAGATATCCCCCGGCTTTTTGGCCCGGATGGCGGACACCGCCGCCCTGCTCCGGGCGGACGAGGCCTGCCTCACCGGGCTGGCCCGGGAGCTGGCCGACCGGGCCGTCCCTGAAGGGGGCGGGCTGTCCATCGAGGCCAAGTCCATCGCCGCCGCCCCTGACCCCATCGCCAGCCGGGCGCTCCGGCTGCTGCTGGGCCGGCTGTGGGGGGGCGACCAGAACTGCTCCGCCGTCCATTTAAACGCCCTGCTGCGGCTGTGCCGGGGGGACGACCCCTCTGGAGAGGTCCATCTTCCCCACAGCACCAATGCCCGGCGGGTCTACGAGCTCCTTCTGTTTACCCCCCGGCTGGGGCCCATCCCCCTGGAGGAGGGGCCGCTGCCCCTCCCGGGCGCGCTGGACTGCGGCCCGTGGCGCGTTTCCTGCGCCCAGGAGGACTACCGGGGCCAGCCCCAGGGCCCCTGGGACTTCTGGCTGGACCGGGAGGCCGCCCCCGCCCTGCGCATGCGGGCCCGGAGCACCGGCGACCGGCTCACCCCGCCGGGACGGCTGGGGAAGACGGTGAAAAAATGGATGATCGAGGAAAAAATCCCCCGCCTCCGGCGGGAGATTCTGCCCGTCTTTGACTGCGGAGGGAGGGTCGCCGCCGTGGCCGGCCTGGGCCCCGACCGGACCTTCGTTGCGGGGAAGGGCCAGAGCGCCTGGCACATCACCGTGTCCAACATTGAATGAAAGGAAGAAAATTTCATGTTAGAGAAGGACATTCAGGAGATATTATTTACAGAGGAGCAATTGAAAAATCGGGTGAACGAGATTGCCCGTCAGATCGAGGCGGACTACGCCGGTAAGGAGATCATGCTCATCAGCGTGCTCCGAGGCTCCTTTATTTTTATGGCCGACCTGTGCCGGGCCATCGACCTGCCCTGCACTCTGGACTTTATGGCGGTCTCCTCCTACGGCACGGGCACCACCTCCAGCGGCCAGGTGCAGATTACCAAGGACCTGACCGAGGATATTACCGGCCGGCACGTCATCGTGGTGGAGGACATCCTGGATAGCGGCAACACTCTGAGCTACCTGCTGAACATCCTGAGCCACCGCAAGCCCGCCTCGGTGCGGCTGTGCACCCTGCTGGACAAGCCGGACCGGCGGACCAAGCCGGTGGATCTGCACTACCGCGGCTTCACCATCCCAGACGCCTTTGTGGTGGGCTACGGCCTGGACTATGCGGAGAAATACCGCAATCTGCCCTATATCGGCGTGTTGAAGCCTGAGGTTTACGGCGGATAAACAGGAAAGGAAATTACGCCTATGAGACGCTTTGGCCTCCAGAACATCACCATATACATCCTGCTGGCGCTGATGATCTTTTTTACCTTCTCCGCCCTCCAGCAGATGGATCGAAGGGATGCCCCCACCTACAGCCAGATCAGGATGCTCTTTCTCCAGGAGCAGGTGGAGTATTTTACCCTGGAGGACAAGACCCTCACCCTGACCCTGCGGGGCGGGGATGGGAACGCCCCCGTCCGCCTCACTTACCGGGTGGTCGACCCCGATCTCTTCTATACCGACATGCGGGAGCTGGTCAACGAGCAGCTGGAGAGCGGGGTGCTCAAGGGGTATGACTATCCCCCCGGCGTAGAGAGCTCCTGGTGGTACGACCTGATCCCCTATTTTGTGGCGGCGGCGGTGCTGGGCCTGTTCTGGTACCTGATGATGCGCCAGCGCAGCGGGAGCAACGGCGGAGGGGGCGCGCCCGGCGCAGCCCGCTTCGGCCGGGCCCGTACCCGTACCCTGTCCGACCAGGGGAAGAAGATCACCTTCCAGGATGTGGCAGGGGCGGAGGAGGAGAAGGAGGAGCTTCAGGAGATCGTGGAGTTCCTTCGGGACCCCAAGAAGTTCACCTCCCTGGGGGCCCGCATCCCCAAGGGCGTGCTGCTGGTGGGCCCTCCGGGCACCGGCAAGACCCTCATCGCCAAGGCGGTGGCCGGGGAGGCAGGGGTGCAGTTTTTGTCCATCTCGGGCTCCGACTTTGTGGAGCTGTATGTGGGTGTGGGCGCGTCCCGGGTCCGGGACCTCTTCGACCAGGCCAAAAAGGACGCCCCGGCGATCGTATTTATTGACGAGATCGACGCCGTGGGCCGCCAGCGGGGCACCGGACTGGGGGGCGGCCATGACGAGCGGGAGCAGACCCTGAACCAGCTGCTGGTGGAGATGGACGGCTTCGCCTCCAACGAGGGCGTGATTGTCCTGGCCGCCACCAACCGGCAGGATATTTTGGACCCTGCTCTCCTGCGCCCCGGCCGGTTTGACCGGCAGATCTATGTGGGCCTGCCGGACATCAAGGGCCGGGAGGAGATTTTGAAGGTCCACGCCCGGGAGAAGCCCCTGGCCGAGGATGTGGTCCTCCGGGATGTGGCTAAAGCCACCTCCGGCTTCACCGGGGCCGACCTGGAGAATCTGCTCAACGAGGCGGCCCTGCTGGCCGCTCGGGCCGACCGGCGCTTCCTCACCCGCACCGACCTCCACGAGGCCATGCTCAAGGTGATTGCCGGCCCGGAGAAGCGCAGCCGGGTGGTCACCGAGCATACCCGCAGGCTCACCGCCTACCACGAGGCGGGCCACGCCGTGGTCATCCACGAGCTGTCCACCGCCGACCCGGTCCACCAGATCACCATTGTCCCCCGGGGACAGGCGGGAGGCATGACCATCTCCCTGCCCGACGAGGACAAGGCCTACCAGTCCAAAAAGGAGCTGACCGAGCAGATTGCCCGCTGTCTGGGCGGCCGGGTGGCCGAGCAGCTGGTGCTGGGGGATATCTCCACCGGCGCGGGCAGCGATATCCAGCGGGCCTCCGCCATTGCCCGGAACATGGTCATGCGCTACGGCATGAGCGACAAGCTGGGCAGCGTGGTCTACGAGACCGGCCACGACGAGGTGTTCATCGGCCGATCCATGGCCCAGGCCAAGAGCTACTCCGAGGAGGTGGCCGCCCTGATCGACCAGGAGGTCAGCGCCCTGATCGACGCGGCCTACAACCACTGCGAGCGTATTTTGAAGCTCCGCCGCCACGAGCTAGAGGTCACCGCCCGGTACCTGCTGGACCACGAGACCATGGACGCTGACACCTTCGCCAAGGTCTTTGACGACCCCAGCGCCGAGGAGCTGGCCCCCTACCGGGAGATTCAGCCCTGAGCCCCCTTTTTTGGTGGAGGTGGAAAATTCCCTCTTTACAAATTTGCTCAAAGGTGCTATACTAACATAGCGCCTTTGAGATGTGCGTCCGTAGTTCAATTGGATAGAGCGTCAGATTCCGGTTCTGAATGTTGGGGGTTCGAGTCCCTTCGGGCGTGCCATGCCGCCGGAGCAAAGTCCGCTTTGCTCCGGCGATTTTTTATCCCTATTATCTGTAATGAATATTCATTTTTGGCCCGTCCGGGTCGCTAATTGGAGTTAGGCGAGCTGGAATTTTCAGGCCAGGAGCTGAAAGCAACAGGCTTAAATGGGAGGCACAGAATGAGTTTACTAGACTTTTTTGGCAGGCGGGCCAAGGCACAGCCGATTCCAGCGCCGGAGGAGACGAGCAAAGCGGATGAGCTTGAGATCTACTCTGGAATGCGGGTCGAGGTGACGACGCTAGAGGGACAGCTGCTCTTTGTGGCAAAATTACTTGGCTTAAACGGGGATCGAGCGGAGCTGCACCAATATTCTGAAATGGAGCTCCCGCAGGTAGAAGAGCCCTGCCATGTCAGGATTCGCGGGTACAGCGATCATGACCGGAAGGCTGTCTACATGGAGGGCGTTATTTCACCCAGGCCTAAGCACATTTGGCAGGTTGAGGAGTTGACGGTCTGCCGAATCGGAAATGACCGCGCGTTCTTTCGCCTGGACACAAATTTGAATGCCACCGCCACCATGTTCAGCGGGCTGGCCATTGGGGAAAAGCCCTGTGTGATGCTGAATATCAGCGTGGGCGGAGCCTGCGTCAGCTCAGAATACAAATACCACGAGGGCGATAAGTTTTTATTAAAGGTAAAGCTACTGGAGGACAGGCCTGAGTCGGTGATGTTTTGCCAAGTGCTGCGCATTGTGGAAAAGAGCGAGCAGAGATTTGAATATGGGTGCCGGTTTTTAGAGCTGACAGAGGAGGACCAGGAGAAGATTATACAAAACATCTTTGCGGCTCAGCGGCAAAAGAGAGGGCGCTCTTGAAGCGCAGAAAGGGGTGCTGACCGCTTCGCTTTCTGTCCCCTTTACGAATTGACTTCCCCTATCCTATATGGTATACTGCCTTCGGCAATATGGACGCTGCACGCGAGTGCGGTATTTTTGCGTGTTCTTCCGGCCTGAGCCGGGAAAACGAATGGGAAAGCAGTGATCGCAGTGTCAAATATAAGCAAGACGGGGCACGGCGGCGGATATCCCCCTGACCAGGGGCCGGGGAAGCGTGTTTGGCTGGCCGCGGCGGCCTGTCTGGTTATTGTGGTGCTGGTCTGCGCGGCCCTGTTTGGAAAGGGCCGGCTGCCAGCACAGCCGGGTCCGGGCAGTGCCTCCGGCAGTGATGTGCCCGCCGCCGATGTAACCGCACCCCAGCTGCTGGGGGTCCGGGACCTCACCGTGGCCCTGAACGGGACGGTCTCCTACCGGGACGGTGTGTCCGCCGTAGACGATGTGGACGGCCCGGTGGCGGTCACAATCGACGCGGCCGCGGTGAACCTGACCGCCGTCGGAGAGTACCCGGTGATCTACTCCGCCCAGGACGCGGCGGGAAACCGGGCGGAACAGACCGCCACTGTCACGGTGGTGGAGACCGCCACGGTGGACCAGGGCCGGGACGAAGAGACGGAGGACGAGACCCCCGGAGGAAGCGGCGGGGGTGTCCCTCTGAGCGAGGTGACCCAGGAGGATGTGGACCGGCTGTGCGACCAGATCCTGGGGAGAATCACCAACTCGGGCATGAGCCAGCGGGAGAAGGCCCGGGCCATCTTCAACTATGTGAACGGACACGTCAAATATGTGGGCAGCTCCGACAAATCCAGCTGGATCATCGGGGCCTATGTGGGCTTTACCCGGGGCCGGGGGGACTGCTATAACTACTTCGCCTGCTCCAAGGCCCTGCTGACCAGGGCGGGTATCTCCAACGTGGACCTACAGCGGGTGGGGGGCAACTCCCGCCACTACTGGCAGCTGGTGAACACCGGTGACGGCTGGTACCACTTTGACGCCTGCCCCCACCCTAACGGCTACCCGCTGTACGCCTTCATGATTACGGAGGCCCAGGCCAGGGCCTACACTGAACAGGTGAAGGACGCCCGGCTGAACTACTACGTCTACGACTACAGCACCTGTCCGGTAACGGTGGAGGGGACACCCGAGGAAGCCCCTCCAGAGGAGACCCAGCCCGGTGAGGGAGAAGAGCTCGGTGAAGGAGAAAACCCCGGCGAGGGGGAGGACCCCACCATTCCGCCGGACCCCGCCGGCTCTCAGGACCCCACGCAGCCCCCGCCCGACCAGTCTGGAGAGGGACAGGACCCCACACAGCCGCCCGACCAGTCCGGCGGAAGCGGGGAGCCCACACAGCCGCCTGACCAGTCCGGCGGAGGGGAGGACCCCACGGTCCCGCCCCCCGATCAGTCGGGGGCGGAGACAGACCCCGGCGGCAGCGGAAACCCCGCGGAGCAGCAGCCGCCTGACCAGAGCGGAGAGGAGGGCGAGCAGCTTGCAGCGTAATGTTTTGGAGTATCTGGAGGCCACCGCCCCCAGACTGCCCGAGAAGGTGGCCTTCCACAACGGGACGGAGGGTCTCACCTTCGGCCAGGTCTCCCGGGCCGCCCGGGGCATCGGCACCTTCCTGGCCGAGAGGGGCCTGGAGCGGGAGCCGGTGGTGGTCTTTATGGAGAAGCACCCCAAGTCGGTGGCCGCCTTTTTCGGGGTGGTCTACTCGGGCTGCTTCTACGTGCCCATCGACGAGGAGATGCCCCTGTACCGGGTGGAGCTGATCTTCCAGACCCTCAAACCCCGGGCCGTCCTGTGCGACGAAACGACCCGGAAGGCGGTGGAGGACCTGGGCTATACCGGCGGCCTGTACGGCTACGAGGAGGCGGCTGCCTGTCAGCCCGACCAGGAGCTGCTGGACCGTATCCGTGGGGCGCAGCTGGACACCGACCCGCTGTACATTGTCTTTACCTCCGGGTCCACCGGGGTGCCCAAGGGGGTGGTGGCCTGCCACCGCTCCGTCATCGACTACATCGAGCAGCTCTCCGCCACTTTGGGCTTCAACGAGGACACGGTATTCGGCAATCAGACCCCGCTGTACTTCGACGCCTGCCTGAAGGAGCTGTACCCCACCATCAAGTTCGGGGCCACCACCTATCTGATCCCCAAGAGCCTGTTCCTCTTCCCGGTGAAGCTGGTGGACTATCTGAACGAACACAAGATCAACACGGTGTGCTGGGTGGTGTCCGCCCTGACCATGATCTCCGGCCTGGGGGCGCTGAAAAAGACGGTGCCTCAGTACCTGCACACCATCGCCTTCGGCAGCGAGGTGTTCCCCATCCGGCAGTTCAACCTGTGGCGGGAGGCCCTCCCCCAGGCGAGATTCACCAACCTGTACGGCCCCACCGAGGCCACGGGGATGAGCTGCTTCTACCACGTGGACCGGGACTTTGCCGAGGGGGAGGCCATCCCCATCGGCCGGCCCTTCCCCAACACGGGTATCTTGCTGCTCAACGAGAAGAACCAACTGGCTGGCCCCGGTGAGACGGGGGAAATCTGCATCCGGGGCACCTGCCTCACCATGGGCTACTACCGGATGCCGGAAAAAACGGCGGAGTGCTTTGTCCAGAATCCGCTGAACGACGCCTACCCCGAACTCATCTACCGCACCGGCGACCTGGGGCGGTACAACGACCGGGGGGAGCTGGTGTTCGTCTCCCGGAAGGACTATCAGATCAAGCACATGGGCCACCGGGTGGAGCTGCAGGAGATCGAGGCCGCTGCCTCCGCCCACCCGTCGGTGGCCGCCGCCTGCGCGGTGTTCGACAAGGAGAAGGACCGCATCGGGCTGTACTACGCCGGCGGCGCGGAGCCGGGCGAGGTGACCGCCTTTCTAAAGGAGCGCCTGCCCCGGTACATGATCCCCAACCGCATGGAGCGGCTGGAGCGGCTTCCCCTCACCCCCAACGGGAAGATCGACCGCAAGGCCCTGGCCGCCGGGCAGGTCCCGGCGGGGGTCTGACAGAAAAAGGAGAATGACCAATGGAAGAACTGCTGAGCATTTTGCGTGAGCTGCACCCCGAGGTGGACTTTGAGACCTGCGACACTCTCATCGACGACAAGATCCTGGACTCTATCGACATCGTGACCCTGGTGGCCGAGATCGGCAGCGAGTTCGACGTGGAGGTCCCCGCCGAGGAGCTGACGCCGGAGAATTTCAACTCCGCCAAGGCCCTTTGGGAGATGGTCCGGCGGCTGGACGAGGGCTGATATGAGCTTCGCTTCCACCCAATTTCTGGCCTTCTTCGGGGTGCTGTTCCTGCTGTACTACACCGTCCCCCGCCGGTGGCAGTGGAAGCTGCTGCTGGCCGGGAGCCTGTTCTTCTACTGGTTCGCCGGCTGGTGGTGCCTCATTTACATCGGCGTCACCACGGTGACCACCTGGCTGGCGGCCCGGAGGATAGACGCCCTGGCCCGGGAGCAGGACGCCTGGTTCCAGGAGCACAAGGCTGAGCTGTCCAGGGAGGAGCGCAAGGCCCGGAAGGCGAAGGATAGATCCATCCGCTTCCGGTGGCTGCTGGGCTGCCTGCTGGTCAACTTCGGCATCCTGGCGGTGGTGAAGTACACAAACTTTGTCATCGGCAACCTGAATGCGGCCGCTGCCGCCCTGGGCGGGGGACAGCCCCTGCCCACCCTGTCCCTGGTGCTGCCCATGGGCATCTCCTTCTACACCTTTCAGGCCATGGGCTACCTCATCGACGTCTACTGGGGCAAATCCCCCGCCGAGGAGAGCCTGGGGCGGTTCGCCCTGTTCGTCACCTTCTTTCCCCAGCTCATCCAGGGGCCCATCAGCCGCTTCGGCGACCTGAGCCGGACCCTGTACAGCGAGCACCCCTGGGACTCCCGGCAGATCGCCATGGGGGTGGAGCGGGTGCTGTGGGGGCTGGCCAAGAAGCTGATCGTGGCCGACCGGCTGGCCATCCCGCTCCGGGCCCTGGTGGCCGATCCGGAGCAGTACAATGGCGTCTATGTGCTGGCGGTGATCTTTCTCTACGCCGTCCAGCTCTACGCCGACTTCACCGGCGGCATCGACATCACCATCGGGGCGGCCCAGATGCTAGGTGTTCAGGTGACAGAGAACTTCCAGCGGCCCTTCTTCTCCAAGAACGCGGCTGAATACTGGCGGCGCTGGCACATCACCATGGGCACCTGGTTCCGGGATTACCTGTTCTACCCCATGTCGGTGTCCAAGCCCATTTTAAAGCTCCACCAGAAATGCCGGAACCGCTTCGGCCGCTTCGGCAAGCGCATCTCGGTCCACACCTGCAGTATCATTCTCTGGTTCGTCACCGGCCTGTGGCACGGGGCCAGCTGGAACTTCATCGTCTGGGGCCTGCTCAACGGCCTCGTCATCATTATTTCCCAGGAATTGGAGCCCCTTTACGACAAATTTCACGCCCGCTTCCCCCGGCTCAAGGGCAGCCGGGGCTGGGACGCGGTCCAGGTGCTGCGTACCTTCTGGCTGATGGGGGCCATCCGGGTGCTGGACGTGTACCGGGATGTGCCCCTCACCTTCCGGCAGCTGGGGACGGTGTTCACCGCCTTTCGGCCCCAAGTGCTGTGGGACGGGTCCTTTCTGGAGCTGGGCATCGGGATGGGCGACTGGCTGGTGGCCGCCGCCGGGGCCGGGACCATGCTGGCGTGCAGCCTGCTGGGCCGGCGGGAGCCGGTGCGGGAGCGACTGTCCCGGCACAGCCCCCATCTGGCCTGGGGCGGCTGTGTGGTGCTGATCTGGCTCACCCTGATCTTCGGGGTGTACGGCATCGGCTTCGACGCCACCCAGTTCATCTACAACCAGTTCTGAGGAGGCGGACGGCATGAAAAAGAATATCCGGACCGCCATCCTCTGGGTGCTGATCCTGGCGGCTGGCCTGTGGCTGCTCAACGCCCTGTTTATGCCCAAGTACATGAGCGACATTCCCGAGGGGGCGTTGATCGCGGAATATTATAAGGAAGAGACCGGCCACGATGTGATCTTCATCGGCGACTGCGAGGTCTATGAGAACTTCTCCCCCGACCTGCTGTGGCGGGAGTACGGCCTTACCAGCTACATCCGGGGCAGCGCCCAGCAGCTCATCTGGCAGTCCTACTACCTGATGGAGGAGACGCTGAACTACGAGACCCCCAAGGTGATGGTGTTCAACGTGCTGTCCATGAAGTATGGCGAGCCCCAGAGCGAGGCCTACAACCGGCTGAACCTGGACGGGATGCGGCTGTCCCCCCAGAAGATCGCCGCCGTCCGGGCCTCCATGACCGAGGAGGAGAGCCTGCTCAGCTACCTCTTCCCCCTGCTGCGCTACCACAGCCGCTGGAACGAGCTGAAGGGGGAGGACCTTCGCTATCTCACCCACCGGGATATCGTGTCCGACAGCGGCTACCTGATGAACGTACAGGTCCGCCCGGCGGAGAACGTGCCCACGGGCCGGCCCTTAGGGGACTACAGCTTCGCCCCGGTGTGCTGGGACTATCTGGACAAAATGGCCGATCTCTGTGAGGAAAAGGGCGTCCAGCTGGTGCTCATCAAGGCCCCCAGCCTGTACCCCTACTGGTACGACCAGTGGGAGGAGCAGATTGAGGACTACGCCGCCCGGCGAGGGCTGCCCTACATCAACTTCCTGGAGCTGACTGACGAGATCGGGGTGGATTTTGCTACCGACACCTACGACAGCGGCCTGCACCTGAACCTGTACGGGGCAGAGAAGCTGTCCCGGTGGTTTGGTCAGTGGCTGACGGCCAACTGTCCGGTGGAGGACCGCCGGGGCCAGGAGGACTACGCAAACATCTGGAACGAAAAAAGCGCCGCCTACGCCGCCCGGAAGGCGCGGCTGGAGGCGGAGTGGAGCGGGGAGGACCCCGCCTGAAAAGGAGGAAAATTATGAAACGAAATCTGCTTTGCTCTCTGCTGGCACTGACTATGGCCCTGTCTCTGGCTGCCTGCGGCGGGAAGGGACAGCCGGGGAACTCCGGCGGCCAGACCAGCCAGCCCGGCCAGACCAGCCAGTCTGCCCAGCCCGGTCAGTCCGCTCAGCCCGGCGGCGCCGATGTGGCCGAGTATGTGTTCCGGTCCGGGGGCACCGTCGTGTCCATCGACCAGGACATGGCCGAGGTGCTTGCCGCCCTGGGGGAGCCCAAGGAGTACTTTGAGGCCGAGTCCTGCGCCTTTGAGGGGATGGACAAGACCTACACCTACTCCGGCTTTGTCATCACCACCCGGCCCGACGGGGAGAAGGACTATGTGAACTCCATCATTCTCTCCGACGATAGCGTCACCACCCCGGAGGGAATTTACATCGGCTCCGCCGCCGCCGACGTCACCGCCGCCTACGGCGAGAGCACCGAGGCCACGGACACCTTCCTCCCCTACACCAAGGGGAACGCCGCCCTGAACTTTGTGCTCAGCGACGGCAAGGTGATCTCCATCGAATACCTTCCCGCCTGACGCTTAGAGGCAGCGTTGGGCTCCGCCCAAACCCGCCAGGGCTTTGCCCTGGACCCACCGCCCTTTGAAAAGGGCGGCCCTAAACTTTCCTGTTTTTTATGGCTGTAAAACGCGGAACGGCCCGCTCCCAAGGGGGAGCGGGCCGCTGTTTGTTTTTTGGCTATTCCGCAGAGATCATATAGTAGTACACCGGCTGGCCCCCGGCCAGGAGGGTGATTTCGGCGTTGGGACAGGCGGCGGCGAAGATCTTTTCCGCCTCCTGGGCCTGCTCCTCGGTGACGTCCTCCCCGTAGAAGATGGAGATAAACTCGGCGCTCTGGTGGCCCTCCGACTTGGCCAGCCGCTCCAGCATGGCGGACAGGTTCTGGTCGGTGCCGAAGAGCTGGTGCTCCACCAGGGCCAGGTAGTCTCCCTGGTGGATGGCGAAGCCGTCAAAGTCGGAGTCCCGGGCGGCGTAGGTGATCTCGCTGGTGCGCACGTTGGCGAAGCCCTCCATCATGGCGGCGGTGTTGTCCCCCTCGTCGGCGTCGGGGTCGGCGGCCAGCATGGCGGAGATGCCCTGGGGCACCGTCTTGGTGGGCAGGACCACCACCTTCTTGTCCTCGCACAGGGGGACGGTCTGCTGGGCGGCCATGATGATGTTCTTGTTGTTGGGCAGGACGTAGACAATCTCCGCCGGGGTGGCGTCGATGGCCTTGAGGATGTCCTGGGTGGAGGGGTTCATGGTCTGACCGCCCCCCACCAGTTGGTCCACCCCCAGGTCCTTGAACACGGCCTCCAGTCCGGACCCGGCGCAGACAGACACATAGCCGAACTTCTTCTCTGGAGCGGCGTGGACAGGGGCGGCCCCCTTTTCCAGCTCCTCCTCGATGGCGTCCAGGTCGTCGGTGCTCTGCACGTGCTTGCCGGCGGCCAGGTCCTCTGCCTGGGTGCGCATGTTCTCGATCTTGGCCAGCTCCAGCACGCCGTACTTCTGGGCCTCGTTCAGGGCGGAGCCGGGGGTGTTGGTGTGGACGTGGACCTTGAAGGCCTCGTCGTCCTCGCCGATCACCAGGCTGTCGCCGATGGAGTTGAGGTACTTGCGGAAGGGGTCCAGGTCGGTGTCCTCCTTGAACTTGCGCACAATGAACACCGTGTCGAAGGCGAAGGTGATGTCCTCCACATTGACCGCCTCAAAGTCGGCCTTGTCGTTGGGGACGGAGCCCTCCTCACCGGTCTCGGGCATGGGCAGACCCCGGACCTCGTCCAGCATCCCCTGGAGAATGACCAGAAAGCCCTTGCCGCCGGCATCCACCACCCCGGCTTTTTTCAGCACCGGGTTCTGGTCGATGGTGCGGGCCAGGGCCTCCTGGCCCTCCTGGATGGCGGCCTCCAACACCCCCTCGAAGGAGTCGTCCTCCCGGGCGTGTCCGGCGGCCCGGGCGGCGGCCAGGCGGGAGACGGTGAGAATGGTGCCCTCGGCGGGCTTCATCACCGCCTTGTAGGCGGCGGCCACGCCGAAGTCCAGGGCGATGGCCAGGTCCCGGCCGTCCATGGTCTCCTTCTCCTTGATGGCCTTGGAGAAGCCCCGGAACAGCAGGGACAGAATCACCCCGGAGTTGCCCCGGGCTCCCCGGAGCAGGGCGGAGGCGGTGCCCCCGGCGGCCTGGCCCACGGCGTCATAGTGCTGCTTGCGCATCTCCGCGGCGGCGGCCCCGATGGTCAGGGTCATGTTGGTGCCGGTGTCGCCGTCGGGGACGGGAAACACGTTCAGGTCGTTGATGGACTGCTTCTGGGCGTTGATGGCGGCATGAGCGTGAATCATCATCCGCTGAAAGACCGCCGCGTCAATATTCTGTACCATAATCGGCAAATTCCTTTCTTAACGAATGAATTCAGAAGCGCATGGAGTCCACGCACACATCCACCGAGGCGACCTCCACCCCGGTGGTCTTGCTGACCACATAGCGCACCTCGCTCATGATGGAGCGGCACACGGCCATGAGATTGACCCCGTTCTCCACGATGATGTGCAGCTCGATGGAGACGGTGCCGTCGGCGTTGTAGTACACCTTCACGCCCTTGGACATGGACTCCCGCTTCAGCAGGTGGACCAGCCCGTCGGTGGTGGAGCGCACCGCCATACCCTTCACGCCGTAGCAGTTGGTGGCGGCGCTGCCGGTGACGGTGGTAAATACGTCGCTGCTGATGCGGATCTCGCCCAGCTCAGTTTCCAGTTTCATAGGAAAGTACCTTCCTTTCAGTCAGGATAGGGGTCCCACAATAATACATTTTATATTGTATTCGATTTTGCCGGAAAATACAAGCCCTAAAGTTCAAAGGCTGACGGCGTTTTGCGCGGTCCCGCCGAATGAGAAAGCGGGCAGCGGTCCTCACAGGATCGCTGCCCGATAAAATGATATTGTGCCGCCGAGCTCACCCCGCGAGCAGTTCTGATATCAAATAGATCGCTTCCCGGTGCAGCGGATAGTAACCGTAGAAGAACCATTTGCACTTTTTCCCCGGCTGCCCGTTGTACAGCAGCATGATCGGCAGCGCGAATATCATCCGGCATTGAAGCCAGTCAAAAAAGGTCATGAAAAACCCGAAAGATTGCAGCCTGTACAGGAAATCGGGAGTTGTGAGCGCCCCTATGATACAGATAAAGCAGAAGGCGGCAAAGACGAGGCACTGCCGGTTCTTTGTCCCCGCGAAGTACATGATTACGCCGAGAAGGGAAAATCCGATCCCATAATCAATACCGCCGAAAGAGGGGAGCAGGCTGTTCCATATACCGGCAACCAGGAACTTTATTCTGAATGAGGCGTCGGGCGGAATTACTACATAGTAAAGCACATCGGAAAGGGCGAGGGCGGTGGGGATAAAGGACAGCACGAGCAGACCGATGAAAATGGACAATGTCCGGATATCTCTGTCTCTCCAGGCGGAGCCCATCCGCTCCAGGAGGAGGACGTAGAGGGCCGTATAGAAAAAGGTAAAAATGATATTGCCGGGTGTGAAATAGCAAAGCACCTCCCCAAAGCAAAGATTCATGGCGGTCACAAAAAGCTCAACACCCATACCGGCCAGATAGAGCCTGAGCACAAACCTTGGCTTGCTCCTTGTATGGCGGATGCTCTGGACCAGCAGAAACAGGAACAGCGGTGCGGCAAGGCGGCCGATGGTGCGAAGGAGGCTCTCATATCGGGCGACAACAGGAATATTGTAGCCAAACGCCCCGATGTGATCCAGCGTCATGGAGACCAGGGCGATCACTTTGATCTGAAAGGCCGTTAAGCCCCGGGTCCGTTTTTCTGACAATGTGAGTTCCATGATCGCGCCTCCGTCGATCTCAATTTTAAATTTCATTATACTATGTCGTATTTTGTCTTTCAAGGCACAATATGGGTCTGCCGTCCGGTTTCGACGCATAATTTCCAAAAATTGGAATATAATGGGGCTCCAACCTACACCAAGGAGGAGACCGGCATGACAGCCAAGACCATTTACAGCAAGCTAAACGCGCTGCGGCCTCAGGGCAAGGAGGCCCCAAAGCCCAAGGCGGCGGTCCGGCAGGAGAAGAAGGCCGTACCCGTGTCCGTGCTGTTGACGGAGGTGGGCATCCACCTACTGCTGGGGGCGGTGCTGGCGGGGGCGGTGCTCTTCGGGGAGAGCGCCCCCTTCGGCGTGTCCTTCGCGGCGGCGGCGGGCTCCGGGCTGTACGGGGCCTCGGCGCTGGTGGGGGTCTGCTTCGGCGCGTTGGCCGCCCTGGACTTCGCCGCCGGCCTGCGGTACTCCGCCGCGGCCATCCTCACCTTCGCGGTCCACTTCGCCTTCTGCGACTGGAAGGTCCTCCGCCGGCCCTGGGCCATGCCCCTGGTGGCCGCGGCGCTGAACGCCTTCACCGGCCTGATTGTCCGGGGCTCCGCGGGCTGGCGGGGGACGGATGGCCTCTACTTTACCCTGGAGGTGGCGCTGACCGGGCTGGCCGCCTGGGCCTTCCGGGGGGCGCTGGCCCCCATGTCCCGACGGAAGGGGGACAGGCCCTCCCCGGCGGCCCGGCGGGTGGGGCCGCTGGCCCTGCTGTGCGCCTGTCTGGCCGCCGCCGCTCCGCTGAGCCTGTTTGGTATCCCCATGCTGGGTGCGGCGGCGGTGGGGGGCTGCGTGCTCTACCTGCGGGCCCCGGAGCGCTTCCTGAGCTGGCTAGGGGTCCAGCCGGAGCAGGGGACGACCGCCGACCCCCGGGCCCAGCGGGTGGTCCGGCAGAAGCTGGAGCAGACCGCCGGCGCCTTCCGCACCCTGTACGAGTCCCTCCGGTCGGCCTTCCGCCCTCCGGACAACGACAATGACGTGGCCGCTGTCTTTGACCGGGCGGCGGGGCGACAGTGCCGGGGGTGTACTCTCCGGGACCGGTGCTGGAAAACCGACTACAACACCACCTTCAACGCACTCAACGACGCCACCCCCGCCATGGTGGAGCGGGGGCGGGCGGAGCCGGCCGACTTCCCCCGCCACTTCGCCGACCGGTGCATCCACTTTCCCGCCTTTGTGGCGGCGGTAAACGAGGAGCTCACCGCCCTGTTCTACCGCCGGCAGTACAACGCCCGCATCCGGGAGAGCCGGGCGGCGGTGTGCCGGCAGTACGCCCAGCTGTCCGACCTGCTGGGGGACGCCGCCGCCGAGCTGAGCCGGGAGCTGACCCCCGACCCGACGGGGGAGCGCCGCCTGCGCCAGCGTCTGTCCGAGCTAAAGCTGGATGTGCGCTCCTGCGTCTACCGGGACGGACGGGGACTGCTGCGGGTGGAGGCGGAGGGCCCGGACTGTCCCGCCCTGGCCCGGCCCAGCCGGCTGAAGGACCTGTCCGCTGTCCTGGGGGTGCCCCTCCGGGTGGAGCTGGAGGGGGAGGGCGCCCTGTCCCTCCTTCAGCAGGAGCCCCTGATGGCGGTAGCAGGGGTGGCGGCCCGGAAAAAGACCGGCGAGACAGTGAGCGGCGACGCAGGCACCTATTTTAAGCGCCATGACGGCAAGCTCTACCTTTTATTATGTGACGGCATGGGCAGCGGCCCCGACGCCAACCGGGAGAGCACCCTGGCGGTCCGGCTGCTGGAGCAGCTTCTCCAGGCGGGGGTGGAGGCGAGACGGGCGCTGACCACCCTGTCCTCCGCACTGGCCCTCCGGGGGGAGGAGACCGGCGGCTTTACCACGGTGGACCTGCTCCAGCTGGACCTGTTCACCGGGGAGGGGGAGCTGTTCAAGCTGGGGGCGGCCCCTACCTATATAAAGAAAGGCGGAAACGTCCAGCGGCTCAGCGGAAAATCCCTGCCTGCCGGGCTGGCCGAGGGAGAAATCACTGCCCTGGACCAGTTTCCTCTGCGGTTGAGCCCCGGAGACTGCGTGCTGATGATCAGTGACGGGGTGTGTCCTGGCCCGGAGGACGGCTGGCTGCGGGAGCGGTTCGCCCGGTTTGACGGGACAAGTCCCAAGGACCTGGCCCGGGAGCTGGTGACCCGGGATTTGAAGGACGCCACCGACGACCGCACCGCCCTGGTGGTCCGTATCGACAAGCGGGCATAAAAAGACCGCCCGGACGGCCCCGGACGGTTGACAAGCCCCGAAAAATCGGATACAATTAAATTAAGGTGCCACGGCAAAATGTCACGGCGGTCAGCTCAGAGCCTCCGAAAGGAGGTGAAGACATGTCCATAAACATTACCGTAATTTTTTGTGGTTATACAATCACATTAAAGGTAAAAAAGGACAACCGCCACTCGGCCAAGTGACGGTTGTTTGCGCATAAATCTTTCAACTAACACAAAGCTGGGCTGACCGCTTTTGCCGCGGTACCCCTTGATATCCTTATTATACCCCCCAGGGGCCCCGCTGTCAAGGCGGGATTTTGTTTTGTTACCGTTCTATTACACTTCTCCCGAATCTGTTGACAAGGGGAAATGGGTTTGTTAGAATACGCGCAGAGGTTGGGAGACCTTTTGTCCTCTTGACGGCTGGGCCGTCCCCGGAGCATTCGACCGGATGTAAGGGGAGTGACACAGGCGTCCGAGGGCCGAAAAGTTAAAAAACCTCTAAAGATTTGGTGAAAACAGAGAACTTTGTTGCGGAAATGTTAAACCTTCAAGGTCTACCACGGATGTAAAGAAGTTCCCTGCGGATGCCAAAACCGGCCCCTCTCAGGCCGAAACCGCCCCGGATGGGGCAAAAAAGGGTCCGACAGGACCCGGAAAAATCAGAAG
>JAETQY010000045.1 GCA_021770445.1 Bacillota bacterium
CCTCCGTCACGGCTTCGCCGTGCCACCTCCCTCAAGGAGGGAGGCTATTTTATGCACCTCAAAGGCTCCCTCTCTGAGGGAGCTGTCAGCCGCAGGCTGACTGAGGGAGTTAAAAAAGGAGGAACAACCATGTCAACCAATCACACATCCAACTACGCGCTCAGCCAGTGGGAGGCCACCGACCCGGTTTTGCGGGCCGACTTCAACGCCGACAACGCCAAGATCGACGCCGCGCTGGGGGCCCACGCGGCCGCCCTGGTCGAAAAGGGCAACTGCCAGATTTATACCACCGGCTATTCTGGAAACGGCGGAGTCGGCCCCGCTAATGCCCGATCACTTACCTTTCCCAAATGGCCCAGGCTCATTCTGATCATAGGCGAAAAGGGGTTCTTACTGATCTTCCCTGGGATAACCACCGGCTACTCCGTCACCACCTCCAGCGTTCTGTCGGTCACCACCTCCTGGAGCGGAAACACTATTTCCTGGTATGGCGGGTCTCTCGCTTCTGTGATGATGAATAGTTCCAATATCTGGTATAGTGTGGTCGCGCTGATGGACACCGCACAGTAAAGGGGGCCCCCCGGGCAAATGCCCGGGGGGCCATCCGGCTTACGGCCGGAAATGCTTTAAATCAGGCGTTGGCTGTAAAGGTAATGCTGGGATCACCAGTGATCGCTCCGGTAAACTCAAAGCCAACCTCTGTGCCAGCGGGGATCTCGGTCGCCACAAGAGTCAAGACTCCGGCAGCAGCAGATCCAACAGAGCTGTGGTAGATGGCCTTGACGGTCGCGCCGGCAGCCGCGCCGGTCAAGGTGTCAGCGGCCCCGCCAGCATCGGTAAAGGCCTCGGTGAAGGTCACAGTACCAACCAGCTTATCGGTAGAAGCTACGTAGACGGTGCCGCTTACGGCTGTGCCGTTGAGGGTCCAGGACAGGCGCATGCCAACGGCAGCTCCGTTTACGACCTCCTTGGGCAGGTCGAGCTTGGTAAGCTCACCAACAGTCACGTCCTTGGCGCCAACGGTGATGTTCAGCTTCACATCGGAGACGCTCGTGGTGATCACAGAGCCGATCCGCTTGCCATCGCTGTCAGAAGCCTGATAGTTCTTGCCGCTCGTATCAGTGATGTCGATCGCCACGGTGCTGTTAGCGGGGACATAGTAGTCGGTGTCGTTAATCGCGGCGGTGTTACCCACGGTAACCCCATCCAGACCAGTCGCGTCGATCTTGACATAGCCGCTCACGTATTCCGCAGTGTCAGCGATCTTCGTGCTCGCGGCGGTAGTGTAATCAACGGCAGTCGTACCATCTTTGATGATGTTGGTGCCGGCCTTGAGGTCAGCAGCCACCACCAGAGCGGTGCCGGCCTTGACGTTGGCGGCAGTGCCAACGATGTTAGTGCTCGCGGCGGTGCCGTAGTAGGTCTTGCCGTCCAGAGTGACCTTGGCGTCGGGCTCGGGATAGATCTTCCAATCGTGGCCGGTGACAATGATGTTCTCGGCCTTGTTCTCGGCGTAGACCACACCCTTGCCGGCGTCGTACTTGGCGTAGTTGGTAGTAGTCTTCTTGAAGGCGTCGTTGGTCTTCGGAGCAACAGCGGCCGCTTCGGTGTCGCTGTCAACATCCAGAGCCTCGATCTCATAGCCGTTGCCGGTGGGATCGCCCTTGGCGTCGACAGTGATCACGCGGACGCCCTGGACGATCACCGTGCCGCCGGTGTTCTCGGTATCAATGGTCACATAACCCAGCTTCGCGCCGGCCGCGTTCTTCACGACCCAGCCCAGCTTGCCGGAACCGGGCAGGTTGGTGGTGTCGTCCCAATCGGCCAGGGTAGCGCCCTTCAGGGTGGTCTTGGCCCACTCCTCGGCAATAGCCTGGAAGTCAGCCCCGGTCACGGGCTTCTGGTCGTCGGTCAGATAGGCGATGGTGAGGGCCTTGGGAGCCGCTGCAGTACTACCGGTCAAGGTATCAGCCGCGCCGTTAATGGCGGCCTTGGCGCCGGTGCTGGTGGGCTTGGGATCGATGGTGCCGCTGTTGCCGTCCTCCACCAGGTCCTTAATGACGATGGAGGTGGCGTAGGGGCCCTCGATCACGGCGCTGATCTCGTAGTTGTACTTGTCGCTGCCCTTAGCGTTCTCGTGCAGGTCACGCAGGGCGTTCTTCAGCCCGGTCTCGCCGGAGAAGTAGTCGGTGGTGCGCTTTTTGTCGTTCTCCTGGTCCAGGACCACCTTCACATCCTCAGCGAAGCGGATGCCGGAGTCGGTGCCGGTGGTCACATACAGGGTCTGGCCGTTGGCGCTGGGCTTCTTATCCTTGAAGGCCTCGTGGTACAGGATGGTGTCCACGCCGGCGTCGCGCACGGCCTTTACGTAGTTGGCATAGGACTTGGCATAAGCGGTCTTGGTCTCCAGAGTGAAGTTCCAGTTGCCGATGCTGTCCTTGGCGCTGTTGGCCTTGGCGCCGTCGTCGTCGATAGCGCCGTCATAAGCGCCGTCGATGGAGGTGACCTCGCCGTCGTTGTTGGTCTTCACGCGGTACCAGTTGTTGGCGTCCATCTGCTGGAGCATGGACAGGCGGGTGTCGTTGACCTCGACCAGCTCCTGCTCCACGCCGTCGATGATGACGGTGCGGGTCCACTTGTAGCCGTCGGAGCCCAGATAGTACTCCTGAGCCACGCTGGCGTTGTGGACGTAGACCAGGTCGCTGTTCTTGCCGGCGTCCTCGCCGATGACGACCATGGCCACGATCCAGCCCTTTTTGTCGTACAGGGTGTAAACGCCCTCGGAGATGGTCTTGGCGCTGGCGTCGTCATCGTCGGCGGCGTTGCGGGCATCGGTGCCGTACAGGGGGGTGATGTCCACGTTGTCGATGCCGGTGGTCACGCTGTCCACACCGTCGATGATGCAGTCGGTGCGGCCGGCGATGGTCTGGATCTCATCCACGGAGGCGGACAGATAGACAGACTTGTTGTTGCCGTACACCAGAGTGCCGTTGGCGTTGGCGATGGACAGGTGCTTGTTGTTGATCTCCTTCTGGCCGCTGGTGGTGTGGGTCTGGCCGGCGGCGGTCAGGGCGCCGTCAACAGCCACGAGAGTCAGGCTGTACACGTCGCTGCTGCTCACGGAGTAGGTGCACCACTTGTTGAAGGTGGAGTTGTCCTGATGGTTGGCAGCCAGGGCGTTGACCACGCTCTTGCTGTTGTTGCGGTCGATCTGGATCTCCTTCATGGTGCCGTCCAGGAAGATGGCGTTGGCCTTCAGCACGGTGGTGGCCAGGTTGTTGCTGCCGCTGTCCACACCGGTGATGAAGACGTAATTGGTGGTCTTGCTGACCTCCTTGACGCCGATGACGTTGTCGTAGTTGTCCAGATACACGTCATAGGCGGTGTCCTTCAGGTTGACATTGTTGCCGCTGGTGCCGGTATAGGCCTTCAGGCAGTCGTTGGCATACTCTGCAGCGGAGGAGAAGTCATACTTCTTGCCGCCGGTGGTCAGGTTGCCGGAAGCCAGATCGGCGTCCTTGCGGGCCTGGAAGGAGGTGATCTCCACGGCGGACATGGGGGCCACAGACTTCATGGTCTGGATGGCGCCGTCGGCCACGGTGACCAGGAAGGGGTCGTCCTCCTTCACATCCTCAACAGCGAAGTCCTCGGAGGAGACCTTCAGGGTCTCGACGTCTTCGTTGGCGGTGATGGTCTTGACCAGGTCGCCGCCGGTCTTCTTGTCCAGGCCGTAGACGTCCAGGTCCAGAGTCTCCTTCTTGGAGTCGTAGTCCTTGGCGGCGAAGGCCAGATAGGTGTTGATGATGGCGATGTCAACGGTGCCGTCGGCGCCCTTGTTGGGATCGACATACACCTGAGTGAGCACACCGTTGCCGGTGCCGCCCACGCCGGCGCGGTTGTTCCGGTTGATGGAGGTCTCGTTGAAGAGGCGGCTGTCGATGGCGGAGTCGCTCACGCCGTCGATGGTGACGTTGATAGCGGAATCACGCACCACGGAGGAGCCCAGCAGGTCATACAGCTCGCGGCCGGTGACCTCGGAGGTGTACTCGGCCCGCAGCAGCTCGTCCTTGGCGTAGGTGCCGATCTCCTTGCCGTTGTACTCCCAGCGGCGGGAGGGACGGCCGAAGACGTCGGTGCGGTCGTTATACAGCTTCAGGTCGCCGTTGTACAGGTGCTCGCCCAGCTCGATGGTGTAGCCGCCGATGCTGGAGGCGGAGGTGCCTTTTGCCTCAGTCGCGTCGATGGCCTTGGCAAAGTCCTTGCTGCTGGACCGGGCGGTGTACTCACGGTCACCGTTGACGGTGAAAGTGTAGTCGCCGTTGCTTCCGGTGATGTTCAGGCCCTGCTTGGTGTCCACCACAGGGGACTTGAGGGTGTTCAGGGCCAGCTGGGCCACCTGGTTACGGTCCAGGCGCTCGCTGGGGTTGGAGGCCACGCCGTCGAACAGACGGATGCGGTTGGCGGCGGCGGTCACGGGGGCGCGCCAGTCGGTGGCGCCCTTGGACAG
>JAETQY010000046.1 GCA_021770445.1 Bacillota bacterium
GCCGCCAGCATGATGCTGCGGGCTCTGGGCTACAAGGACCTGAACAAGGGCGCCAGCGACTGGCGGGCTCCCCTGGTGTCCATGGCCAACCAGCTGCGTCTGTTCAACGGCGTGACCTCCAACCCCAATCAGGAGCTGAACCGCAACCAGGTGGCCCAGCTGGTGCTGAACACCCTGAAGTCCTCCGTGGTGGACCTGAAGGACAACACCTTCACCGCCACCGATGGCAACGGCCAGCTCATCATCTCCGGCGGTAACCGGGAGTACATCGTGCGCTCCAGCCGTGAGGCCTATGCCTACACCATCAACGATGTTGAGAGCTCCGGCACCTCCGCCTCCAGCGTCAACGGCGCTACCATTGAGCTGGGCGAGCACCTGTACGAGGGCAAGCTGCGCCTGAACAACTCCGACACAGACGTCTTCGGCCGCCCCTCCCGCAGCTGGGAGTATGACGGCAAGGAGATCGGCACCTACGCCAAGGACGAGCTGCTGCGCAAGACCTACACCGCCAAGGTCACCGGCAAGGATCTCTACGACCTGCTGGGCACCAACACCATCCGGGACTACAAGGAGTACATCTATGTGGACGGCGAGAGTGCTCAGTCTGTTCTCGGCAGCTACTACTTCGACGAGAACAACATGATCCGCACCAACACCTCCGCTGTGGGCGGCACCGGCAAGGGCGTGCTCACTGAGGTGTATGTGGACACCGCCAGCAAGGAAATCACCATCGCCATCATCAACACCTACCTGGCCAAGGCCACCAAGGATTATGATGCGAAGAACAACGAGGCCCGGTTCACCGTGTACAACGTGAAGGGCAGCGGCGGCGCCTCCACCTACGTGAAGGACGACACCAAGGACGGCTCCGCCCGGGTGTCCGACGAGGACTTCGCCCTCATCACGGACGTGAAGGAAGACGACCTGTACCTGGTCACCCTGGCCCAGGGCGAGGTCCAGTCCATTGTGAAGCCCGAGATTCTGGACAGCACCACCATCTCCTCCTTCAGCAAGGGCAACTGGGTGAACAACGGCAGCAAGTATGAGTATGCCTCCACCGCCCGGTATGACGTGGATGTTCTGGACGAGTACGACAACAAGAACATGAAGGACCTGACCTACAACATCATCCTGGACAAGTACGGCTACCTCATCGGCCTGGAGCTGAACGAGGATCCCGATCAGTACGTGTTCCTCACCGGCATTGAGGGCGACCTGAGCAATCTGGGCACCCGCAATGTGGCTGGCAACATCATCTTCCTGGACGGCACCATGAAGACTGTTACCATCAACGGCAAGGACAGCAAGCTGGCCATCCCTTCCACCCCCACTTCCAACAACTCCCAGGTCAACGCCTGGTACACCTACTCTGTGAACTCCGACAACACCTACGTCCTGGAGCGCGTGGCCAACGGCACTAAGGCCGAAACCACCACCACCAAGGCCGTCAAGGTGGCTCAGAGCGCCCAGAGCGTGGGCGGCGCGGTTGGTACCACCATGAAGATCAACCAGCGCAACAACGTGGGCCTGGTCGCTGACGCCTTCGACGCCGCCAGCACCGTGAAGGTGGCCTACGGCAACAAGGACACCGTCTATCTGGGCGTGTCCACCACCAACATTACCGCTGACCACAACAACAGCCCCCGCGTCATCATTGACGACGTGGACACCATCTCCACCGGCATCCTGAACGTGGACCTGCTGGTCAAGGAGCTGGGCTCCACCAAGGGCTCCTACAACTGCCCTACCAACGAGGTCTACACCCTGTATAAGGACAACGGCGCGATCATCGCCGTGGTCGCTATTGGCGAGGACAACGGCGCCGGCTCCGAGCTGGTCTTCATCACCGGCAACGGTGTGAACCAGGAGGACGACAACGGCAATACCGGCACCAAGGCCACCGGCGACGGCAAGTACACCTGGTATCTGAAGGCCATCGTGGCCGGCGAGGACGAGGAGCGCTCCATCACTGAGGTGGGCAACAACGCCTCCATCCTCAAGAAGCTGGCCCGGAACACCTGGTATGAGCTGCGCTTCGACGCCGACGGCAACGTCCGCAAGGTGGACGAGGACAGCGCCGTGGACGCCAACAACGACGGCTACTACGACGGTATCGACTTCTCCAAGGCTAAGTTCCTGAACGCCGTTACCGGCATTGTGACCACCGTTCCCAACGAGGACACCGTCCTGGTGCAGGATAAGACCACCGTCACCGCCCTGCGCTATGTGGGCAACACCCTGTACACCACCACCAACGACAGCCGCGGCTTCCCTGTGGCTGAGGACGTGGAGGTCTTCCTGGTGCTGGCCGGCGGCAAGGGCAACGGCCGCGGCGCTGACTGGTTCGACGACGTCCGTGACGAGTATCACGGCGCGTCTGGCCTGAAGAGCGCCCTGGACGACATGAACGCCGCCAACAAGAACCCCCTGCCCACCGTCACTCTGGGCAACAATGTGGAGGGCGTGAGCACCTCTACGACCGTTCAGGTCAGCGCGGTTCTGAAGAACGGCGTGGCTACCACCGTTATCATTAACGACCTGAGCGCTAACCCTGCCAAGAACCCCGGCACCCCCGGTATCATTGATTCCGAGTATGATCCCGAGGTCGAGCTGCTGCCCGGCAACGTCATCCAGGTCAAGGCCAACGTCGATCCTGCCCGGAAGGGCGACGAGGTGGTTATGATCTCCGCCTGGAACTGGCTGTACAACAACGGCTACCGCGTGATGAGCTACACCAACAATAATTCCGTTGGCAACAACTGGACCTTCACCGCGGTCAGGGACAACGAGAACCTGCCCATCGTGTTCACGACCAGACTGGTTTCTGTAACTGGCGTCTATATCAATAACGTGCGGCAGTGGATCACGACTGGCAGCAGCTACACCTTCGCCGGCGACTATCGCACAAAGGTGGCGGCCACCTATGACGACGCGAAGGTAGCTGATAAAGTTGCCAGCGGAGACATGGTAATGGCTTGGAATACAAACGGCAAGCACTTCATCGACGGCCTGTACAAGGTCACTGTTGACAGCAACGGAGCTCATAGCGGCGGTACTGACAAGTACTACAAGATGGGCGATGAGATTGCTCTGAGTGGTAACTGGTACCTGCTGGCGGATGATGCGACGGATGCCAACGATCCCACGGCCACCAAGATTGACAAGAAGAACAAGGGTGCTGAATACGCCAAGTTCCAGTCCACCGAGAAGGTCGTTATGTCTGATGCCTTGAAGGACAAGGTCATCTATGACAGCTTCTACCTGGTGCAGGCTGCCAAGGCAATTACTGGCGAGAGCGATGATATTGACGAGTATGTCTGCGGCGCGGCCAGCACCACCCTTGGTGCGGGCAACGGCGGCATGTATGCCAAGACCACGAAGGGCTGGGTCCTCCTTGAGTCCGACGGCACAATTGCTGCTGGTAACATCACCGAAGATATCGTTGTTACCGATGTTGGGTACGCGAAACTGAAGGAAGAAGTGGACGTGACTACCGTTGCCGCTCTGACCACCGCTGGGGGTGTAATCAAGGCCAGAATTGCTCCCGAAACCTATGTGAAGACCGGCGATAAGATCACTGTTAATCTGGTGCTTCAGGATATCGAGAAAGCCGTTGCGGCTGATATCAAGATCGATGTGAGTGCTACGATGGTGGATGGTCAGTCTGCCGCTCCCTCGCCTGACACCGATATCGTAATCATCAAGAACGGCGAGAAGGTCCTCAGCGTGACGACCTATGAGATCACAGTTCCGGCCAGCATCGATAACACTGTTAATGAAGTTGCTATTACGCTGGGTTAATTTCGAATCGAAGTGATATCTTAGGCAAATAGCGAAATCAAAAACAACCCCACCCCTGGGCGACCGCCCGGGGGTGGGCCCTTTTATTACTTTTCCAGCAGGGCGAACATACTGTAATTGAACCCTGTTTGATTTGCGCCCCGGTCACTGTTCGCTCCGGAGATGGTGATGGAATCGGCACCCCAGGACACAGAGCCATAACCATCCGTAAGGAAGGGACAAAAGAGGATGCCGATTCCCCGGGCCCCGAAGTACATCCGGTTGCTGCCCTGGATCATCACCATCACGGGCTTTCCGGGGAGGGTGTGCGTCCGGCTGGTGGCCCCGTTCCCGCTGTAGCTGGTGGAGTAGGCCGACAGATGGCTGGCCGGGACCTTCGTGGCCAGCGCGGCCAGGGCGGCGTCGATTTTGGCGTTGTCGGCGTTGAAGTCCTCCATTTTGACCTGGTCAGACTTCACCCACTGGCTGAGCTGGTAGTGTGCGGTTTGATTGGTAGACATGGTTGGTTCCTCCTTTTTAACTCCCTCAGTCAGCCTGCGGCTGACAGCTCCCTCAGAGAGGGAGCCTTTGAGGTGCATAAAATAGCCTCCCTCCTTGA
>JAETQY010000024.1 GCA_021770445.1 Bacillota bacterium
CCGACAGGACCCGGAAAAATCAGAAGGAGGAAACACTCTATGAGAAACCTGAAGCGGGCTCTCAGCCTGGCTCTGGCCTCCGTCATGCTGCTTGGTATGATGGTCGTCGGCACCAGCGCTGCGAGCTACCCCGACGTTGACGAGAACGACAACGTCGAGGCCATTGAGGTCCTGAACGCCGTCAAGGTCATGATCGGCGACCGGGGCAACTTCCGGCCTGACGCCGCCGTGAACCGTCACGAGATGGCCACCATCATGGCCAAGCTGGTGCTGGGCAATGAGACTGCCGACAACTACGTCGGTACTCACCCCTTCACCGACGTCTTCCCCTGGGCCGACAAGTACGTGGCCGCCTGCTATGAGAACGGCCTGGTCTCCGGCACCAGCGCCACCACCTTCAGCGGCAATCAGCCTCTGACCGCGGTGCAGGCCGCTGCTATGATGCTGCGGGCTCTGGGCTACAAGGACCTGTCCAAGGGCGCCACCGACTGGCGTGCCCCTGTGACTGCCATGGCCAACCAGATTCGTCTGTTCTCTGGCGTGGCGTCCAACCCCAGCGAGCAGCTGAACCGTAACCAGGTGGCTCAGCTGGCGCTGAACACCCTGAAGTCCCCCGTGGTGGACCTGAAGGACGGCACCTTTGACATCACCAGCGGTGACGGCCAGATCGTCATCACCGGTGGCTCCCGTGAGTACATTGTGCGTTCCAGCAACGAGTCCTACGCCCGGGCCATCAACCGTACCGAGCGGGCTGGCACCTCCGCCTCCAGCGTTCAGGGCTACACCGTGGAGCTGGGCGAGCATCTGTACAACGGCAAGCTGCGCCTGGAGGACACCACTGACGCCTTCGGCCGTCCCGCCCGTCAGTGGGAGTACGACGGCAAGGAGATCGGCGCTTACGCCAAGGACGAGCTGCTCCGCCGTGAGTACACCACCAAGGTGACCGGCCGCGACCTGTACGACCTGCTGGGCAAGACCACCATTGACGAGTATGATTTCATCATCACTGTTGACGGTGAGACCGAGGCCGACACCCTGAAGAAGGGCGACAACGCCTACTTCACCGAGGGTAACCTGGTGCGCACCAACACCAACGCCATCGGCGCCACCGACAAGGGCGTGCTCACTCAGGTGTTTGTGGACTCCGGCAACAAGGACGTCTACATCTCCATCATCAACACTTACCTGGCCAAGGCCTCCAAGGACTATGATACCAAGAAGGAAGAGGCCACCTTCACCGTCTACGGCGTGGAGGACATCGAGTCCGGCTCCGCCATCACTCTGGTGAAGAACACCGGCGACAAGTCTGCCAACACCCCTTACACCGAGCCCCTGAAGGTCCGCGTGGAGGACATCGACGTCTCCGGTGTGAAGGAAGACGACTTCTTCCTGGTCAACGTGGCCGAGGGCGAGATCAAGGCCATGGCCGAGCCTGAGGTTATGTCCGAGGCGACCATCACCGCCTTCAAGAAGGGCTCTTGGGTCAACAGCGACGGTCAGATCGACTATGCCGACACCGCCAAGTATGACCCCGAGGTGCTGGAAACCTACGACGACACCAACATGAAGGATACCACCTTCAACATCTTCCTGGATCAGTACGGTTACATGATCGGCCTGGAGCAGAATTCCAATCCTGACCAGTACGTCTTCATCACCGGCGATAACGGCGGTTCCAGCGACCTGAGCAGCGCCAACGCCGACATGGCCGCTATCTTCCTGGACGGCACCATGAAGGTGATCGAGGTCAACAAGAAGGACAGCAAGATTACCGCCACCGGCGCCATCGCTAACACCTGGTGCAAGTACACCGTGGACAAGAAGGGTGTCTACACTCTGGAGCAGATCGCCGACCACCTGGACGCCACCAAGAAGGTGAAGGTCGCCCAGTGGGCCCAGAACGTGGCTGACGGCACCGCCGCCCCCGTCTATGTCAACACCAAAGTAGGTGGCAGCGCTACGAATAATGCCTACACCATCGATAAGGGCCATGTCTCCCTGGTGGCCAGCTCTGACGGTGTGAAGTATGACAATCGCGTCTACGGTAATGATGACACTGTCTACCTGAACGTGAGCACCGCCGTCATCAACACCAAAACCGGGTATTCGACCCAGACCACCGCTACTGGCAACGGATACAGCACCAACGCCGCCGCTCCCGCCGCCGATAGCACCGGCAACTACTATCTGAGTACTGCCACGAGTCCCGTGAACCTGGCCGTCATCATTGACGACGTGGAGTCCGTCACCACCGGCGTGAAGAGCGCCAGCGTTCTGGTGAAGGACGTGGTGGCCACCAGCTACACCAAGAGCTCCGGTGCCGCCTACGCCGCCAATGAGGTGGCTGTGCCCAAGAGCGAGATCTACACCCTGTACAAGGACAACGGCTATGTGATCGCCGCGGTGGTCATCGGCGAGGACGAGGGCGTCAGCTCCAACTTCGCCTACATCACCGCCAACGACTACAGCCGTGAGAGCTACAGCTCTGCTGACGAGGAGTGGACCTGGACCCTGGCCGCCATCGTGAACGGCGAGGACACCGAGCTCACCGAGGTGGGCAGCACTCCCACTAACCTGAAGGCCATGCGCGGCAAGGGCGGCTGGTTCAAGGTGAAGTACGACGCCAACGGCTACGTCAAGGGCTATGAGGCCATCAGCTTTGCCAGTTCGGCCGGCAAGTACATTGATGCGGTCAACTTGGTCGAGGCCTCTGTCAACGCCCACGACACCGTGCTGATGAACGCGGCTATCAACAGCAAGGACGCGCTGAGCTACAAGAACGGCACCCTGTACACCAACAAGGCCGCCACTGAGGGCTTCGCCGTCTCCCCCGACGTAAAGACCGTGGTTGCCCTGTCCAAGCTGAAGAGCGGCACCGCCGACCCCTTCGACAGCGTCACCGACGGCTATGTGGGCTACAAGGGCCTGGAGAGCGCCATCAGCGACCTGGATTACAACTTCAAGGGCAACCTGTGCGTCCTGTTTGAGGACAAGGTGGCTACCATGATCATCCTGGATGACCGCACCGGCACCACCGTGGACGAGGGCAGCGATAAGACCCCCACCGGCAGCTACAGCTCCGCCGTGGATGCCACCGCCGCCGCCAAGATCGCCGGCGATCCTCTGAACCTGGCGAAGGCCAAGGTGGATGACACGAACACACTGGTCCTTCCCGCCCACTATGGTCAGAATGTCAAGCAGCAGCTGAGAGACGCCCTGGCGTACCTGGGCTACAAGGTGACCGGCGAGGAGTATAACAGCACAAGCAAGGTTTGGACCTTCACTACCGAGAAGGACGGCGTGACAGGCAAGATTACCTGCGACGTCACCAAGAACACCGGTAACATCGGCGTTACTGCGGCTGAGTATGCTCTGGTCGATGTGGACGGCACCAAGTCTTATGTGGCCGTTGACGGCACGGTGGCTGTTACCGCGCCCGCCACTAACCCTGGCACCGGCTACATCGTCAGCACGGACGGCGGCAAAACCTTTGCTTATGGCGCTACCTACGGTAACTACACCGCCGTGACCGGCAAGGACGCTGTGATCAAGAGCGGGTATGTTAAGGTGACCGCGCCTAGCTTGGCTACCATCGCTGGTGTTAGCGGCTCCACAGTGACCTACACTGCCAGCGGGGAGACCGTCGCCGCCAGCGCGGCCACCGGCTACGCTAAGGTTGGCAGTGAGATCGTCATTACCGTTGACTTCAAGACCGGTACCCTTACGACCGCAATTGCCAATGCGACTTTGAAGGCGACTGGCTACACTGCGGCCATCAGCAAGGCAGCTACCCTTGGGGCCAGCGCAACTATGGAGACCGTCGCCACCGACACTGTGACATTCCCCTACAACACCGGCACCTACACCGGCGGTGTCTATACCTTTACCAAGACTGTTGCTGCCGCTGATATGAGCGGTGACATCACCATCGCCACCGTTGCTCTAACCAACGTTTAATTTTAAGTGAGTGTATTGAGCGCTTTGACACGAGACCCGCCCCTTCGGGGGCGGGTCCTCTTTGCTTACTCGTCGTCCATGGGCATCCAGGCGATGACCTGATAGGTCACATTCTGCGCGTCCGCCCGGGTCTCTTTGAAGAACCCGTTCAAGTTAAGGGTGCAGCCCTCCCAGAAGAAGCTCAGCCCGCAGAGGATCTGGCCGTTGAGGGCGGAGTAGCCGCCAGCGTAGGCCCCGGCGTTCGTGGTCCTGGACACGAGCAGGACGGACTGGTTGCTGAAAATCAGCACGAAGGCCGGCCGGCCGGAGAAGGTGAGCGACTTGACCAGGTTTTGGCCGTCCTGACTGGCTCCAACGTAGCTGAGCACCTCAATACGGCAGTTGCCCGCCCCAGCTAAGGCGGCGGCGTGAGACGCCAGCGCGGCGTCGATCTTGGCGTTGTCGGCATTGAAGTCCTCCATTTTGACCTGGTCCGACTTCACCCACTGGCTGAGCTGGTAGTTTTCGGTAAAATTGCTTGGCATAGTTCATGCCTCCTTTCACCCTTGGCGGGGAAAGGAGAAAAATTGCATGTTTCCATACATTTATTGGAAGTGAGGGCGCACTGCGCCCTTTTTTATTTTCCCTTGTAAAATCTCCATGTTTATGGTAAAATTCAAAGATCGCGAGACAACTGTGAGGTGTTCTTTCATGGACGCGTTTTTCCGTTTCTGCCTGGGCGGCGGCGACCCTCAGGCCCCGGAGACCCGCCGCCGGTGCGGTGTGCTGTCAGGAGGGGTGGGCATCGGGCTGAACCTGCTGCTCTTTCTGGGCAAGCTGCTGGCGGGGATCCTCACCGCCTCCATCGCCATCACCGCCGACGCCTTCAACAACCTGACCGACGCGGCCTCGTCCATCGTCACGCTGGTGGGCTTCCGTCTGGCCGGGCAGGAGGCGGACGAGGAGCACCCCTTTGGCCACGGACGGATGGAGTATCTGGCGGGGCTGGCGGTGTCCGCCCTCATCCTGCTGGTGGGGGTGGAGCTGGCCAAGTCCTCGGTGGAGAAGATCGTCCACCCCCAGCCGGTAGATTTCTCTGTCCTGTCGGCGGTCATCCTGGCCGTCTCGGTGGGGGTAAAGCTGTGGATGTTCTGGTTCAACCGGGGGCTGTCCCGGGCCATCCAGTCGGCCGCCCTGGCCGCCACCGCCGCCGACTCTCTGTCCGACGCGGTGGCCACCACCACCCTGCTGCTGGGCCTGCTGGCCGGGCATTTTCTGGACCTGCCCCTGGACGGCTGGCTGGGCCTGGCGGTGGCCCTGTTCATCCTGCGGGCGGGCTGGGGGGCGGCCAAGGACACCATGGACCCCCTGCTGGGCCGGCCCATGGACCCGGAACTGGCCGCAGACATCGACCGCATCGCCCTGGGCCATGAGTACATCCTGGGCATCCACGATCTGGTCTATCACGACTACGGCCCCGGCCGAGCCATGATGTCCTTCCACGCTGAGGTGCCCGCCGACGGCGACTTTCTGGAGATTCACGATGTGATCGACCACATTGAGCGGGAGCTGAAGGCCAAGCATCACATTGAGACCTCCATCCACATGGACCCGGTGGTACGGGACGGCCGCACCGAGGCCCTGCGCACACAGGTGGCGGAGCTGGCCCGGGACATCGACCCTGTCCTGACCATCCACGACTTCCGGATCACCGCCGGCCCCATCCACACCAACATTCTGTTTGACGTGGTGGTGCCCTACGGCTTCCGCCTGTCCGACGGCGAGGTGAGGGCCGCCCTCACCCAGAAGCTGAAGGAGCTGTCCGACCGGTATTTCCCTGTCATCCAGGTGGACCACTCCTATGTGGAGGGGCAAAAAACGCCGTAATTTACAGATTATTCACCCAAGATTTCTCCGGGACGTTATAATAAAGGGGAATACTATATAAAATGGGGTGTCTTTCATGCCCAAGAAGGTTCTAATTGTCGAGGACGACGCCAATATCGCCGAGCTGCTTCACCTCTATTTGGAGAAGGAGGGCTTCCAGACCCAGGTGGCCAAGGACGGAGGCAAGGGAATCGAGCTGTTCCGCTCCTTCCAGCCCGACCTGGTGCTGCTGGACATCATGCTGCCCATCATGGACGGCTGGTCGGTGCTGAAGAAGATCCGGGAGGGGGGCAAGACCCCGGTCATCATGCTCACCGCCAAGGGGGAGACCGAGGACAAGGTCTCCGGCCTGGAGCAGGGGGCGGACGACTACATTGTCAAGCCCTTCGAGATGAAGGAGGTGCTGGCCCGCATCCACGCTGTCCTCCGGCGCACCGGCGTGGAGGAGGAGCAGGGGGAGAAGAAGCTGTCCTTTGACAAGCTGGTCATCAACCTGGACTCCTACGAGCTGCTGGTGGACGGCCAGCGGGTGGATACCCCTCCCAAGGAGCTGGAGCTGCTGTTCCACCTGGCCTCCTCCCCCAACCGGGTGTTCACCCGGAACCAGCTCCTGGATGAGGTGTGGGGCTTCGACTACTTCGGCGACAGCCGGACGGTGGACGTGCACATCAAGCGGCTGCGGGAGAAGCTGGAGGGGGTCAGCGACCAGTGGCGGCTGAAGACCGTCTGGGGCGTGGGCTATAAGTTCGAGCTGGGAACGGCGGGTTGACCATGCGCTCTTTATATCGCCGTCAGCTGACCATGATGGTGAGCATCATGCTGCTCTCCTTCACTCTGCTGGCCGGGGCCTTCATGCTGCTGTCCTACCGCTATATCATCGGCGAGACCCGGGACTCGGTGGAGCGCAACGCCGGCTATGTGTCCAGCTTTACCTCCACCTACTACCGCCGATACCTCACCCTGGACCTTCAGGACGAGTTTTACAGCAGCTACGTGGCCTCCATCGCCATGATCTCCAACTCTCACATCATTGTGGCCGGGCCGGACGGTAAGATCCTTTACGCCACTGCCGACGGCCAGTTCTACGACTATAAGGATAGCGTCCTCCCGGAGAGCGTGACTTCCCAGGTGTTGAGCACCGGCTCCTTCAACGGCATGACCAATCTGGGGGGGCTCTACCCTGAGAAGCGGTATCTGTCCGCCCTGCCCGTCACCAACCAAATCGGCCCCATGACCGTCACCCAGGGGATGGTACTGGTGGCGGCCGACGCCTCCAACCTGTCCGAGATGTGGACGGCCACCGCCACCATCTTTTTCTTCTCTGCCGTGGTGGTGTTTCTGATCTCTGTCATCGCCAGCACCCTCACCTCCGCCTATCAGACCCGCCCGCTGAACGAGATGGCCGAGGCCGCCCGGAAGTTCGGCCAGGGGGAGTTTGACATCCGGGTGACCGGCTACGAGGATCGGTGCGACGAGATCAGCGACCTGGCCGAGGCCTTCAACTCCATGGCCAACTCCCTGGAGAAGGTGGAGAGCCAGCGAGCGGAGTTTATCGCCAATGTCTCCCACGAGCTGAAGACCCCCATGACCACCATTGCTGGCTTTGCCGAGGGGATCTTAGACGGCACTATCCCTCCGGAGCGGGAGCGGGAGTCGCTGGAGATCGTGGTGTCGGAGACCAGGCGGCTCAGCCGGCTGGTGCGGCGGATGCTGGACCTGAGCCGGCTCAATGCCCTGGCCGAGAGCACCGTCACCGCCCAGGAGGCCTTCGACCTCACCGAGGTCATGTCCCGGGTGCTCATCAGCCTGGAGACCAAGATCACCGACCGGCAGCTGGACGTGGACGTGCAGATGCCCGAGGACAAGCTGATGGTGTGGGGCGACCCGGACTCCATCACCCAGGTGTGCTACAACCTGCTGGACAACGCGGCCAAGTTTGCCGCCCCGGGCACCGCCATCACCGTCCAGATCACCAAGAAGGACGGCAAGGCCCATACCACCATCCGTAACCTGGGGGCCACCATCCCGCCGGACGAGCTGCCTCTGCTCTTTGAGCGATTCCACAAGGCGGACTACTCCCGCTCCATGGACCGGGAAGGGGTGGGTCTGGGTCTGTATATCGTCAAGACCATTCTGGGCAACCTGAAGGAGAACATCACCGTCACCAGCGAGGACGGGGTGACCCAGTTCCACTTTACTCTGACCCTGGCGTGACATTTGTGTAGGGGCCGGCGCCCTCGCCGGCCCGCATATCCCAATGACCCGCCCGGCATTTGAAACGGGCCGCCGAGGGCGGCGGCCCCTACATGCCTATTTCAACGGGAGGTGCCGCAATGGACAACCGAAACGACGGCCTGTGGCAGGGGGGACCCTGGGAGCAGCCGTCCCCCGTGTTCCCCGACCCGCCCGCCGTCCGCATCCCGGCGGCCGCCCGGGTCTCTCGCCGCCCTGTGCTGCGGGTCAGACGGAAACGGCGGAGATGGCCCTGGTTCCTGGGGCTGGCCGCGCTGATCGGCCTGATCTGTCTGTCCACCGTGCTGTTGGACCGGTACTTCTCCGCCCGCCCCTCCATCCGGGCCCCCTTCCCCTCCATCGGGGAGGACTGGCACTACGAGCAGCAGGAGGAGCACAGCACCGAGCCCCCCTCCATCGCCCGGGCCGACACCGGGACGGGGGTAACGGTCTCCCTCCTCCCTTGCCAGGGAGAGGTACTGGACTATATCCAGATCTATGAGCAGGCGGCCCGCTCCGTGGTATCCATCGAGGCGGAGGACAGCCGCGGATACAGCGCCGGCACCGGGGTGGTGCTCACCCAGGACGGCTATATTATCACCAACGCCCATGTGGTGGCCGGGGCCCGGAAGGTGAGCGTGCTGCTGCCCAGCAACCGGACCCTGCCCGCCAGTCTGGTGGGCTTCGACGCGGTGGAGGACCTGGCCGTGCTGAAGGTGGAGGCCTCCGGACTTACCCCCGCCCGGTTCGGCGACTCCAACACCCTGCGCATCGGCGAGCCGGTGGCCGCCCTGGGGGATGCTCTGGGCTACCGGGCCACCTTTACCGACGGCATCATCTCCGCCCTGGACCGGGAGGTAGAGGTGGAAGATGTCACAATGGCGCTGATCCAGACCACCGCCGCCATCAACTACGGCAACTCCGGCGGCCCCCTGCTCAACCAGTACGGCCAGGTGGTGGGCATCAACACCATCAAGATTGTCACCGAGGACGGCTCCGCCGAGGGCCTGGGCTTCGCCATCCCCTCCCGGCGGGTGAAATACGTGGCCGACCACCTCATCGCCGGGGACGAGATCAAGGCGGGCATCTTTGGCTTTATGGTGTCCACCGCCTCCGAGGAGGGAGGCGGCTATATGCTCCGGAGCGTGGAGCGTGAGAGCGACGCCTGGGCCAAGGGCCTGCGCAGCGGGGATATCCTCCTGGAGGCCAACGGCATGCCCATCACCGGCCTGGAGACCCTGACCCGGCTCAAGCTGAGCCTGGGCGCCGGGGATGTTGTCACCCTCACCTATCTCCGGGACGGGGAAATATTTACCGTGGATGTGGAGCTGATAGAGCCATGATCAATACTACCCTGTGCTATATCCGGCGGGGGGATGAGTACCTAATGCTCCACCGGGTGAAGAAGGAGAACGACCTGAACAAGGATAAGTGGATCGGCATTGGAGGCAAGTTCCTGGACAAGGAGAGCCCCGAGGACTGTCTGCTCCGGGAGGCGGAGGAGGAGACCGGCTTGGTCCTCACCGACTACCGCTACCGGGGGATCGTCACCTTTGTCTCCGACCGGTGGCCCACCGAATATATGCACCTGTTTACCGCTGACGGCTTCACCGGTGAGCTGAGGGAGTGTGACGAGGGGGTGCTGGAGTGGCTGCCCCGGGACCAGCTGCTGAAAATTCCCCACTGGGAGGGGGACGCCATCTTCCTGGACCTGATCTGGCGGGATGTCCCCTTTTTCTCCCTGAAGGTGTGCTATGAGGGGGACCGGCTGGCCGAGGCCGTTTTAAATGGAGCAAAAATAAAATGAGAACGCGGCCCCCGGATTTCCGGGGGCCGCGCTGTCTTATTCTTACTTATACTTGTCCGCTTTGGCGATGTTCATATCCTCCAGGGTCAGGTCCCGGTCGTAGGGATTGATAAGCCGGTTGACCAACTCCAACGTCCCCTCCGGGTCCAGCTCGTAGCAGTAGCGGTAGCCCCGGTAGACCCCGTCTCCCCGGCCGGGGAGGGTGGCCGTCTCCACTCCGGTGGAGGGGTCCAGGTTGACGGCCTGGCTGGCGAAGTAGAGCATCTCGTTTAGGGACAGGTCGGTGTCCACGTTGTCGTTGAAGATCTCTACAAAGCCGTTGATCCGGGTTAGATTGTTCCAGGACAGCACCTTTTTGGCCAGAGCGACCAGCAGCTTCTGCTGGGTCTGGGTGCGGCCTACGTCAGAGTAGCCGCTGCCGTCGTTGTTCTTCCGGAACCGGGCCACCTCCATGGCCTGTTGGCCGTTGAGGTGGCGCATCCCCTCGGTGTAGTGGATGGACAGGTCCTGCTCCGGGTCGTCATAGTTCATATCGCAGGGGACATAGAAGTCGATACCCTCCAGGTAGTCCACCAGGGTAATAAAGCCCTTGATGTTCACCTTCACATAGCAGTCAATGGGGATACCCAGCATATCGGATATGTCCTGAATCCGCTGGTCTACCCCGCCCCCGCCGTAGACCAGACGGGGGTTGCCCTTCTGCCGGGCCACCAGGGTGTCCCGGGGGATGGAGACCACCCCTACCGTCTGGTTGTTGGTGTCGTAGCGCATGACCATCATCACGTCAGTGAGGGTACCAGCTTTGTCGGTGGCGGCCAGGAAAACGGTATACACTCCCTTTTTCCGCACCAGGCCGGCGGGTGTGGCGTCAGGGTCCACCGTGCTTACGCCCCCGCTGCCGGGGATGGCATTTCCGCCCTGCTGGCTGGGCGGGGTGAGCCCGTTCTGCTCCGGCGGCTTGATCATTACCTTGGCACCGATATAGACCGCCACGATGATGGCGGAGATTACAACAAGGAATATGTAGAACCCTTTGAGCACGCCGACCACGCCGGAGCGCCCCCGCTGAGCCGCCTTCCGGGGCCTGTCGTCCCAGTCATCGTCCCAATCGTTGTCCCAGTCATCGTCCCGGCGGCGGGACGGCTCGCTCCGTCCGTCGCCCCGGCTCTGAGCAGGGGCCACCCGCCGCCCCTGAGAACGGCGGGATACATTTAAATATCTCTCTTCCAAAGGGGTCCCTCCCCAAATATCGTTACTGCTCAAGTATACCCGTTTCGACCCGCTTCGGCAAGAGGAAAATGCGCCGTTCATAAAAAATTAAGAATTATGTCAACAGGCCCCGCCAGCGGCGGGGCCTGTTTCGGTTAAAGCGTCTCCTCCACCAGCGCCCACACCTGCTCCGCCGTCATCCCGTCAAAGCGGTAGAACACTACTGTCCCGTCCGGGTGGAGGACGTCGAAGGAGTAGACGCGTCCACTCATGTCGTTCTCATTCCAGCGGGCCTCCACGATATTCAGAGACATATCCTCCGCCCGGAAGGCGGGGCGATCCACTGTCTCATGGTACTCCTCGGGCACGCTGTAGCACCAGGGGACGGGGTACAGCCGCAAATCGTAGAGTTCCGGTTCATCGGGGGACACCAGATTGTAAGCATAAGTATCCTCCCGGTGAATGTTAATGATAACACTGCTGTAATGGCGGCTCCAGCTGACATGAAGCGTGTTCTCCCGATCCTCCTGATAGGTGAGATGGCCGAAGAATTCTTCGTAGCCCTCCGGGTCAGACTTGGGCAAATAGGGGGCGAAGTCCGCCTCCTGCCGGGCCTGGGCCAGGGTGTCGAAGGACTCCTCCCGCCAGGCGGGGATGTTCTCGTTGACCATCAAATGGTCCAGGTGCAGCCCGCCGTCGGAGATTAGGGCCTGACGGACAAACAGGGTGTTGAACCAGGCTTCCCCGTCCACGCCGTCCTCCGTCTTGCCGTTGTTCTGGCTGACAAAGCGGACGCCGATGTCGTTTTGAGTCATAAACTCGCTGCCACAGATATAATCGGTGAGCCCGTCGCCGTCCCGGTCATAGACCTTGCTCCAGTCGGCCACCTCCACGCCGAACACGTCGCTGACCACGTCCCCCCGGTTCATGTCGATGCAGCAGGTGAAGGGCAGTTTCCCCGGGCACAGCTCCAGCGTAAAGCTGCCACGGCCCTTGTCCCCCCAGAGGGTCAACTCCAACAGTTGGCCCTCACCGTCGTACCAGGCCTGGCCGTGGAGGGTGTAGCCGTCCCAGAACAGTGCCCAGGGCAGGTCGTAGTCCGTGCCTTTCGGTTTTCCCTCCGGGCCCCAAAAGAGCTTTTGCACGTCCTCCTTGGTCAGAGACACAGTAAAGGAACCGGGCATGTAAGCCTTGGAGTTGGCCGCCTCGGGCTGGCCGGTGATATCCGGAAAGTCAATGGCGGGTATCTCAAAGAGGCTGTATGGGCCTTCGTCCACCGGGCTGTCTACCACAAACAGGTCGTCCGGTTCCACCACGTCCTTCTCCCCGGGCAGAGGGGTATAGTCGGCGGCGAACTGGCCGGCGCTCTGGGCCGGGTTTGGTGTGGGCGCGGGGGCCAGTTTCCACACGCCCACGCCGATGATGAGGGCGGCGCAGGCGGCCAGAGCCCCGTACTTGAGCCAGGAGCCGGACCGCTTTTTCGGCGGTTCCAAGTCCAGCAGCTTCTCGTGGACGGCGGGGGAGATCTCCTGCCTGTCCATATACGATTTGTAATATTTCATCATAATTCTCCTCTTTGCGATTCCACTAACAGCTTTTTCAGCCGCTCTCGGGCCCGGAACAGCCGGGAGCGCACCGTCCCCGGGCGGCAGGAAAGCAGACCGGCGATCTCGTCGGTGGAGTAGCCCTCGTAGTAGTGCAGGTGGATGACCGCCCGGTCCTCCGGGAGGAGGGAGAACAGCTCCTCCAGCTCCTCACGCTCCTCCGGGCCAGGGGCGGGCAGGGTCTCCGGGAGGGGCCCCACCCGCCGCCAGGCCAGGCGCAGACGGCTCTTGCAGCCGTTGACCAGCACCCGCATCAGCCAGGCGGGCGTATTCTCCAGATCGTTCGGAGCCTTTTCCAGATACCGGACAAAGGTGTCCTGCACTGCGTCCTCTGCCTCGTGGGGGTCGCCCAGGATGGCCAGGGCAGCCCGGTATAGGCGGTTTTCATTCTGTGTTACCAGCGCCTCCCAATCCACCGGCCGGTTGGATTTCTGAGACATGGGGCCACCTCCTTTCACCCTAATAGACGTTTCAAACAGGAGAATTGCTGCGGCGAAAACAAAAAAAGCGGGGATCACCCCGCCTTTTGCGTTAAAAGATCATATCTCGGCTGATTTCCGCCAGGGAGTGGACCCCGCACATGGCCATGGTGTCGGCCAGCTCGGCTTTGAGCTTGTCCGTAAGAACCTTGACCCCCTCGACCCCGCCGCCGTAGACAGCGGTGACATAGGGCCGAGCCAGGATGCAGGCGTCGGCGCCCAGGGCCAGGGCCTTGCACACATCCACGCCGGAGCGGAGGCCACCGTCCACCATGACCACCATCTGGCCCTTGACGGCCTCGGCGATGGCGGGGAGGACCTCGGCGGTGGCGGGGACGCCGTCCTGGACCCGGCCGCCATGGTTGGACACCACGATCCCGGCCGCGCCGGCCTCCAGGGCCTTCTTGGCCCCCTTGACGGTCATGATCCCCTTGAGGATGAAGGGCACCTTGGCGTACTCAATGATCTCCCGCAGCTCGGCCACCGTCTTGGAGCCGGCGGGGGGCGTCAGGCCCTTAAGGAAGGGCAGGCCAGCGGCGTCGATATCCATGGCGAACATTTGAGCGCCGGAGGCCTTGGCCTGGTCCAGCTTGGCGAAGAGGGTGTCCCGGTCCCAGGGCTTCACAGTGGGGATGCCCTTGCCGCCGTTTTTACCGATGGCCTTGGCCGCCGCGGCAAAGACGGTGGGGTCGGTGCCGTCACCGGTGAAGGCGGCGATGCCGGCCTGGACGCAGGCGGGTACCAGGATCTCATTGTACCCCTGGTCGGTGAACTTGTCGCCGTAGTGGAGCTTTACCGCCCCCACCGGGCCGGCAAAGATAGGCAGGTCGTAGGTCTGGCCGAACAGGGTGAACCGGGTGTCCACCGGACCGTTGGCGCAGATGGTATCCATGTTCAGGAAGATTTCCTGCCAGGCGTCGTAATTTCGGGCGGCCACGGTGCCGGTGCCCTTGGAGCCGGGACCGGGCATGGTGTTTTTGCAGGCACGACCGTTGCAAACCGGACACGCCTTGCAGTAGGGCCCGCTGCACTCCCGGGCAGCCGCTAAAATTTCCTGATAGGTCATAGGTTTTCCCCTCCTTGTTTTTCTGCCCAAATCATACCGCCTCGGGCCCCTTTCGTCAAGGTGTTTTGGGCAGACTTTCCCCTTATTGCCAATAAATGTATGAAAACGTCCCACAATGGGGCGTTTTCTCGGTATGATTGGAATCTATTTTAAGGAGGAAACAACATGCCAACCAATCAAACCGAAAACTACCAGCTCAGCCAGTGGGCGAAGTCCGACCAGGTCAAAATGGAGGACTTCAACGCCGATAACGCCAAGATCGACGGGGCCATCAAGGCGCTGGAGGGGGCAATTTCAGGGCTGTCGGCGCAGATCCCGGAAATCGTCACAGGCAGCTACACCGGAACCGGCACCGCAGAGCGCTTCCTGAACCTGGGCTTCACCCCCAAGGCGGTGTTTATCATCACCAGCTACGGGGCCGTCTTCGACAGCTCCAACGGCAGCCACACCTGCTACGGCGGGCTGGCCCTGCCCGGCCTGCCTGTGGTGACCGGGGGCCATACCTGCCTGGAGATCAAAGCGGGCGGCGTGGGGCTTTACCACTGGACGGAGTATACCAGCACCTTCAACAAGGCCTACACCACCAACGCGAAAAATGGTATTTACTACTACGTCGCGCTGAAATGAACAGGGCAAGGCCCCCGGAAAACCCGGGGGCCTTGGTGCATATTGTCTCTCAGCGCACGCAGGGTTTAGCCGCCCTGGCCTCCGTCTCCCTGGTTTCCGCCGCCCTGGTTCTGGCCAGGGATATGGGGAATCTCGATTACGTAATTATAAGCCACGCCGTTCAGGGTCAGAGGAATCGTGACAGATGTCGCAGCCTCATTGGTGTAATTGCTCCAAGCGCCGTTCTGGATGCCCAGCTGCGTCTGCATAGCGGACACGATATCATTGACCAGAGTGGTGCCTTGCTCACCACTTGTCTTCCACATGCTCGCGTTGGGCTGCTGGCCCTGTGCAGGTTCGGCCCAAGTATAGGTCTTGTTGTCGTACTTGATCTCGGTCACGCCGGTGCCGTTCTTGTACAGCGCGCCCAGGAAGCGCGGGGTGTCGTCCAGGCCCCGCAGCATGTTGTTAGCGTCGTAGCCGCTGGCGGTGATGGTGTTGCCATCGACGGTAAACGTTCCGACAGGCTCCCACTTAGCGCCCGGCTGGGTCGAAGGCCCGACATCCCACTCAATCGAGCCCACGATATCCTCCACGGCCTCCTCAGCGGCCTCCTCCGTGGTCTCGCCGGGGTTCTCAATGATGACCAGGAAGTCCACGATACTGTCGGTGGTATTGGTCTTGACCACATAGATGTTGTCGTTCACATCCTCGTCGATGTCAGTAGCCGCGCCCTCGGTGACGTTGCCATCCTCGTCCATGATGAAGACCAGAGCGTCATCAGCGCAGGTGTAGGCGGTGGTTCCGGCGGTAATCAGGACACCGCCGTCCAGCTTGTAGCCAATGGCGACATTCTCGTCCTTGTCGTTCGCGACGATCTTGGTGATCAGGTTGTTGCTGTTATAAGTGGGGGTGTACAGGCCGACTGCCACGGAAGCCGAGCCTTGGTCCAGGCTGTCACTCCCATTAGACCCGGCCTTGACTTCCACGAGTGTATACTCGCTATCCACCACGGCCTTGTAGGTGTTGTAGTAGATAGTATCGTCGCCGTCCTTCTTAGACAGCCTGGCTTCCGGGGTGGCGCTGATGAAGAAGACGGTGTCGCCGTCCATGGAGTTGCTGCTCCAGTGACCCACATAGACATAGGTAGCGATACCGTTCTTAGCCACATAGGTGCCGCCCTGAGCCTTGGGGGTAATGTCAGGCACCTCATTGATGCCGTTGTAGACCTTGAAGGCCTTGCCGCCGTCCTCAGTGGCAACCACGAAGACGGTGTTCCGATTCACAGCTGGGCCACTGCTGGCGATTCCAGGGTCACCAGTTCCGATGGTGTTGGCGGCGTTAATCACGCCCACAGTCAGGTTGTCGGTGGGATCGGCGACCACCTGGGTCAGCGCATACTCCTTATCGGAGTTGACATTGTAGGTAAAGAAAGCGGGAGACTGGCCTGTGGCATCGCAAACCAGAGCGGTCACAGCGTTGGCGATGGTGCCAGTACCATCGTTGTCGACAACAACCAAATCCACCGCCGGGTTGCTCGCACTATTAACGATGCCGCTGTAAACGGTACCGCCAACATCAACAGACTTAACCTTGACAACCTCAACGGTGCCGTCCATCCGGACCAGGCGGGCCTCAACGGCCGCGGAGCCGGTAATGCCGCCGGTGCCCTGGGCGTACTTGATTTCCTGGATGACCACATAGTCGCTGGTGGCGTCCTCGATCTCCTTGGCGTAGATCAGGTAGCCGTTGGCGTCGGTGTAGAAGGTGTAGGCGGTGGCGTAATCGCCAGAGAAGGTATAGATGGCATTTTCAACATACTGATCGCCGTCCACAACCAGCTTCCGGGGGTTGCTGCCGCGGACGCCGGTGGGAGTGCCCTCGAAGGAGTCAGCCTTGGCGAAGTTGTAGACGCCGTCATTGTCTTGATAGTAGTAGATGATGTCGTCCTTCTCCAGGGCGTTGTAGTCGCCGTTCAGCTTGTCGGCGTCGGTGTAGCCCACAAAGCCGGGAATGCGGATCTGCAGGTCGTCATCCGCAGTGCTGCCCTTGGTAGCAACGGCGCCGGTGACCTCGTCCATGGAGTAGCGAGTGATGGCCACAGTGCCCACAGCGTTGGCGGTGTCGCCGTCCATGTAGACCTCTACCACGTCGCCCACCTGCACACTGTCACCGATAGCGCCGTCCGCGCCGTTGAGCTTAACAGCGGTAGCTCCGTTGTTGTCCCAGGAGGTCTTCCAATTCTTGTTGGCGTCCTCCAGCTCCTTGAGCAGGGTCTGGGCCTTGTTCACCACGATCACACGGTCGGCGTCGGTGGCATAGGTGCCGATGACATCGTTCTTATAGGACCACTCGATGCTGGGACGACCCATGGCGTCGTCAGCGCCGTCGGTCAGCCGCAGGTCGTTGTCGTACAGCTTCTCGCAGAGCTGGAGATAGATCCGGTCGTTGGTGTCAACGGCGGCGCTGTTGTAGTTGAGGGTACTGCTGGCCAGCACTCTGTTGTAGGTGACCTTGCCGGGGATGGTGACGATGCCCTCGACAATGATATCATTCTCAATGTCGGAGACGACCACGTCGGCCTTCAGGGTGTTCAGGGTCAGCTGGGCCACCTGGTTGCGGGTCAGCTGAGCGCTGGGGCTGGACACCACGTCCTTGAACAGGCGGATCTCGTTGGCCTTAGCGGTCACGGGAGACCGCCAGTCGGCGGCACCCTTGCTCAGGTTCTCGTAGCCCAGGGCCCGCAGCATCATAGACGCAGCCTGTACTGCGGTCAGAGGCTGGTTGCCGCTGAAGGTGGTGCTGCTGGTACCAGAGACCAGGCCGTTCTCATAGCAGGCGGCCACGTACTTGTCGGCCCAGGGGAAGACGTCAGTGAAGGGGTGAGTGCCAACGTAGCTGTCAGCCTCCTCACTGCCCAGGTACAGCTTGGCCATGATGACCGCCATCTCATGACGGTTCACGGCGGCGTCGGGCCGGAAGTTGCCCCGGTCGCCGATCATGACGTTGACGGCGTTCAGGACCTCAATGGCCTCGACGTTGTCCTCAGCGGATACGTCGGGGTAGCTCGCGGCACTGGTGCCGACGACCATCATACCCAGGAGCATGACGGAGGCCAGAGCCAGACTGAGAGCCCGTTTTAGGTTTCTCATTCGGATTTCCTCCTTTTAAAAATAGTTGGGCAAAATATCGAATCTTATGGCAATGAAGACTGTGGAGGCCTTAACATTTTTTAATAATTTTCGCTATTTTGCCCAAATTTTGCGAGGTTTTTTAGCCCCTTTCCAATCTCAGGCTTGTGTCACACTCCTAACGCAGGGCAAAAATGTTGCAAATAGCAGGAGGAAGCGGAGAAAACGCCTCTATTCAATGTAAAAAAGTGAGACTGGTAGACATCCGGTAGACATCCAAAAATATGGAAAGCCTCCAACTCCCTGCGCCGCAGGGGATTGGAGGCCTTTTTGGTAGACATTTGGTAGGCTTGCATATTTCTCGTACACAAAAAAGGCCGCCCAATTGGGCGGCCCTTCAATGCGAGCGGAGGTTAGGAGGAGTACGGTTCCAATCCGTCAATCTTGGAACAACAACGACAAGCTATGAACGTTCGGTAACCAGTTGCCCACAGTTCATATGGTCATTCCGCTCCGAACAAAATATGTAGCTGGTTACACCGGCGGCAGAAAGCAGGGCCTGAAGCTCCTCTGCCTTGCCATCATCTGCCCGTGACAGGCTGTTCCGCTCGGTGGCACGGGTCTCGTTCAATTTGGAGATACGGACAATTGTTTTATCCTTTACCTCCTCAAGAGCATCGCGCAGGCGCTGGAAATCACCCAGTCCATCATTGATCCCTTTTATCAGGACGTAATTGATGCGATAATACATCTTGTTAGATGTTTTAATGAAATCTATGACCTCTCCAAGGTTGGGGGCCCGATCTGCATAGGCGGGAATAACAGTCCGTAAAACGTCCGGTTTATCGCTTACAAATGTGATCTGGAGCTTGCGAATCACGCTCTGCGGCTCCAAATGGGCGACCTGCTCCAGCAGAGCGCGGTCCCACAGGCAGGAGGACAGCGTAGCCTGCACCCCGTCATATGTAGACAACTGCCGCAAAAAGGATAAGACATTTCGAGAATTGAAAAACAAATCTCCGATGCCGGTCAGAGAGACCAGAAGCGGGCCCTTTTTCTGAGGCTGATGATCATTGTACAACTGCTGAAACAGAGCCATTATCTCTTCCGCTTCCAGGGGATAAAAGCCAGAAATATTGGAGGAGGCGCAAAATTGACATTTAGAGGGACAGCCGTAGCTCACTGGAAGCTCAATGACTGTTTTGACAAAGGCGTCGTCCAAATAGTGCTCAAAATAGCCAGCTTCGAGGGTGATATCACCATCCTGGAACAGGTATTTCTCCGTATGCTCTCGATTCCAGCCGTGCCCGGAGTAGCGGTTCTCACATACGATGCGTTTTATAGATTTAAAGTATTTCAATTTAGGAAGCCTCCCCAATCCAAACAGGTCAGTCCCCCGATCATGTCCTCAAAATCCCGTTCAAAAGCCTTGGCGTAGGCCGAGGTGGACTCCAGCTCCAGCAGGAAAGCCTGGGGACTGTTGGCGGGACTAAAGATATAGGGGGAAATAATGGACTGTTCATCCGTCCTGATATACATATATGTGACCTTTGTCGGGTCGGCTACATATACCTTGAGATATTTACGTTTTTGCATGTCACCTATGTCCTGGAGCAGCTGGCAGAGAGCTCCGATCGTCTGCCCAGCCCTGGACTCGATTGTACCCCTCCACTCAAATCGGCTGCGATCCGTGTTAAAAACACAGTTAAGCCGGGGTCTTGAATTTGGGGCCAGCACGATACGGACCTTTTTTTCATTGTTCAGCATAGCTTGGACTCTCTCGAAAAACGTGTCCCTGAATTCCGGATAAAACCAGGTCCTGATCGAGTGCCCTACAAGATCCAGTTTATTTTCGGTGTTGTTAAGGATATCCTCCCAAAAGGTCCCCTCCTTATCAAAATAAATCTTGGGGTGGATGCTACGGATACCGCTGTCATACAGCGAATCTTTCCGTTTCAGGGCTTTTTCAATAACGTTTAGTTTTTCGGCCAACTTTTCGTGCTCGTCACGGGCAAAGGCCTTCTGAATAATGAGAACGATAACGGAAGCAATAATAGAAGACACTATCCCCAGAATAATACTCAGTATTACACTGTTCATCTGGTTTTCGTTATTAGAGCTCCCAGCCAAAGCAAACGCTAATACAAATATAATAAGGGCAAACACAGCGAATCCGAGAAAAATCCATGCTTCTCTTGGGTAATTTGGCCGTTGACCCCTCTTGTCCTTTTTGCTCATTTCTCTCTCTCCTGTCCAGCCTTGATTGTCAAGACAAATTATTGTACCATACCTGTTCCATCATTTCAATTACAATTCCTTGAAAAAATGGTATACCGGACCGCGGCGTTTTCTATGGAGAACGCGAAATAATAAAGGGAATGCCCCCAAATTCCCGCAGAAATTTGGGGGCATTTTGTGCGCATCAAATCAGGCCGCGGCTGCGTTTGGTTTGTCGTGGCGGCGGAACACGAACATCTGGAGGGCCAGAATGACGATCAGGCAGGCGATGCCGATGATATCGGTGATGGGCTGGCTGTCGATGAGGAGGACGGCAGCCCCGAAGGAGAACAGCCGCAGGAGGATGTTCATTCTTCCTCTCAGGTAGCCCTCTACGGCGGCGGCGATAAGCAGCACGCCCACGCAGGAGGTGACTACCACCTGGATGCCGTCCAGCAGGCCCACATTCTCCAGCATCAGCTTCTGGTTATAGACGAACATATAAGGGATGATGAATCCGGCCAGGGCCAGCTTCACCGAGGCCACGCCCGTCTTCATGGGGTTGCCGCCGGACAGGCCGGCCGCCGCGAAGGAGGCCAGGGCCACGGGAGGCGTCAGGTTGGCGAACATGGCGAAGTAGAAGCAGAACATATGGGCGGCGATGGCGGGCACCTCCAGCTCCACCAGGGCGGGGGCGGCGATGGTGGCCGTAATCAGGTAGGAGGGGATGGAGGGCAGGCCCATGCCCAGAATCATGCAGGTGACCATGGTGAACAGCAGGGTGAGGAACAGGCTGATGGCCGGGCTTTCGGGCACGGCGTTGCGGCCGATGCTGACGATGGCGGAGGCCACGCTGAGGGCGAAGCCGGTCTGGGCGCACACGCCCACGATAATGCCCACGCAGGCGCAGGCGATGGCCACCGAGACGGTGGATTTGGCGCCGGCCACAAAGGCGTCGCAGAGGTCCTTCAGGGACATGCGGCTGATGGGCCGCAGCTCAGCTACCACAATCGTGACGATGATGGTCCAGAAAGCGCCTACAATAACTGTTTTCCCGCTCCAGATCAGCATGTACAGTAGGAAGGCGATGGGAATCAGCAAGTGGCCCCGCTCCCGCATCACCTGGCCGATCTTGGGGAGCTGATCCTTGGGGATGCCGTTGAGGTGGTCCTTGGTGGCCCGCATCTGTACCTGGAGAATGATGCCCAGGTAGTAGATCAGGGCGGGCAGGACGGCGGCCTTGATGATAACCGGGTATTCCACGCCCAGGGTCTCCGCCATAACGAAGGCGGCGGCACCCATGATGGGGGGCAGCAGCTGGCCGCCCACCGAGGCGGTGGCCTCCACCGCGCCGGCAAACTCCTTGGTGTAGCCCGTCTTCTTCATCAGGGGGATGGTGAAGGTCCCGGTGGTGACCACGTTGGCCACAGCGGAGCCGTTAATGGAGCCCAGGAAGCCGGAGGCCAGCACCGCCACCTTGGCGGGGCCGCCCTTGGTGTGGCCGGCCAGGGAGTTAGCGATGTCGTTGAAGAACTGGCCCATGCCGCACTTGTTCATCACCTCGCCGAAGATGATAAACAGCACGATAAAGGTGGCCGACACCTTGACAGAGCTGCCGTAGATGCCGGAGATGTCACAGGTCAGGTACTGGACCATCCGGGTCCAGGTGTAGCCCCGGTGCTGGAAGATCCCCGGGAAGTACCGGCCGTACATGCCGTAGATCAGGAAGATGGCCGACAGAATGGTGAGGGCCGGGCCGCTGATGCGGCGGGAGCACTCCATCACCAGCAGGATCAGCAGAGTGCCCATGATGATATCCAGCTTGGTGGGCCGGAAGCCGGTGGAGGTCCAGTCCAGATAGCGGTAGAACACGTAACAGGGCATGGCCGCCGACAGGGCAACACAGATCCAGTCGTACCAGGCCACCTTCTTCCGGCTGGCTTTCTTATGGGCCGGATAGTAGAGGAAGCCCAGAATCAGTACCATGCCCACGTGGACGGCGTGGTGCTTGATGTTCTGGGTGGACACCATGCCGGAGGCGAAGACCAGATGGTACAGGGTGAAAATCAGGCAGAAAATGTAGCCAACCTTTACTAGAGGCTGGAAGGAAAAATTCCGGGTGCGGGACTCCTTTTCATATTTTTCCATGATCTCCGCGCCCTTGGCCGCGTCGATGGGCGCGCCGCCGGCGGTTTCGACGGTGAGGTCGCGTTGGGTATCAGCCATAGAAGAAATGCCCCCTTCTCTCAATGATGGACCCCCGGATCAGACTGGCGTTGGGCAGGGTCCGGAAGTCGAATATCTCCTCCCCGTTGAGTTCAAGGCCCTTCATGTATTTGTCGGAGGTGAGCCATTTCAGCTCCGGGAATACACTGTTGATGTCCTCCATCCACACCATCCCGTCCTCGATGCGGGTGGGCACGTCCATCTCGGCGGGGATGCCCGCGCCGTAGCCGGCCACCGCGATCTTGTCCAGGTTGAAGCTGCCGTCTGGCAGGACGGTGTAGAACTCAAGCCAGGGGATGTGCTCAAAGGAATGTTCGATCTCCAGCTTAAACTGGTCGCCCGGCCCGGCGGGGACCTCCAGGACCACCTGCTCGTTGCGGCGGTCGTAGAGCTGGAAGACCGTTCCAGCGGGGGCGTACAGCCCCCACCACAAAAAGGTGCCCAGAGCTGCCAGGGCCGCGGCCCCAAGCAGCAGGCGGCTGGCGTTACGCTTCATCTCTCGCTCCAAAACACACAGGGCGGCGCGGTGGCGGTCCTCCGCCGCCGCGCCGCCCTTGCGGATACAGTGGGAAATTGATTATTTGATGTAGCCGTTGTCGCGCCAGAAGGCCTCGGCGCCGGGGTGCAGGGGCAGCTGGACGTCGTCCACGCCGAAGGTGATGTCGATGTTCTTGTCGGCGGTGTTGTGGGAGGCCTTGATGGTGGAGATGTTGGCGAAAATGCCCTCCAGCATGTCATAGACCATGGCGTCGGACAGGTCCTCCCGGACCAGCATGATGTTGTAGACGAAGACGCCCTCCACATCCTCAGTGTTGTTGTAGGTGTTGGCGGGGATGACGGACTTGGCGTAGTAGGGGTAGTCGCTGACCAGCTTCTCGCGGCCCTCGCCGTCGATGGGCACCACCACCATGTCGTACTGGGTGCCCAGCTCCATCACGGTGGCGTTGGGCAGGCCGGAGGTGACAAACACGGCGTCGCACTGGCCGTTCTTCATGTTGTCAATGGCCTCGCCGTAAGCCAGGTAGTCGGGGGTGATGTCGTCATAGGTGATGCCGTAGGCGTTGAGCACCATGCGGGCGTTGATCTCCACGCCGGAGTTGGGGGCGCCCACGCCCACGCGCTTACCCACCAAGTCGTTGACGGACTTGATGCCGGTGTTGGCGGTGGTGACCAGCTGGACATAGTTGGGCCACAGGCGCATCAGGGCGCGTAGACCGGTGGCGGCCTCCTGGCCCTCGTAGGCGCCGGTGGCGGTGTAGGCCTGCATGACGGCGTCCTGCATGGCCACGGCAATCTCAGCGTCGCCGTCCAGCATCAGCTGGATGTTGGCGCCGGTGGCGTTGGTGGCCTCGGCGGAGGTCTGGTAGCCGTAGGCCTTCAGGGCCTCGGCGAAGGCGCCGCCGATGGGGAAGTAGATGCCGGAGGTGGGACCGGTGCCCACGGTGATGAACTCCTTGGAGCGCTCGGCGTCGGTGAGGCCCTTCACCTCGCCGCCGCCCTGGCTGCCGGAGCCGCCGGACTGGGAGTTGGCAGGGGGAGGCGTGGTGCCGCTGGAGCCGCCGGCGGGCTTGTCGCCGCCGCCGCCGCAGGCGGCCAGGGACAGGGACATGGCGAGGGCAAGGGTCAGTGCAAGAATCTTTTTCATTCTCGTTCGTCCTTTCTCTACAAATAGTTGATAGGTTTTGCTGGGTTTATTGTGGAAAAAGCAAGGCTGGGGGACAGACTTCTCCCCCTGCGGCTGACAGTTTATCCTTTTTTGAGGGGGCCGTCAATAAAATTGGGGGGTACGGTAGTCATGGAGGGGAGAACGGTCAAAAATCCGGGGGGAACGGCGGCACCATCTTGCAATGGAGGGGAAGTCGTGTTACACTGTTTTTGTATGAAATTCGCCGGGAGGTGCCCGCCTGTGATCCAGGACAATCTGCCTGTCTATCTGCTGACCAACGCCGGCCTGCTTCTGGTGGCCGCCACCGTCCTCACGGAGATGCGGCCCCTGCGGGCCATTTTGAAGCAGCAGGACCGCTCTATCCCCAACCAGCTGCTGCTGGGGCTGGTGTTCGGGCTGCTGTCCATCGCCAGCACCTACACGGGGCTGAGCTTCCAGGGGGCTATCGTCAACACCCGGACCATCAGCACCCTGGCCGCCGGGCTGATGTGCGGCCCCCTCACCGGGGTGTCTGCCGGGATGGTCAGCGGCCTGCACCGGTATTTTTATCACCCCGGCGGCTTCACCTCCCTGGCCTGCGGGCTGGGCACCTTCTCCTTCGGCGTGCTGGGGGCGGTGTGCCACCGGTGGTTCTCCCGGCTGAGGACCCGGCGGCCCCTGTTTCTGGTGGGGCTAACCGTGGCGGCGGAGCTGGTCCAGTGCGTCATCATCCTGGCCGTGGCCCGGCCCTTTGCGGACGCGGTGGCCCTGGAGAAGGCCATCCTCATCCCCAAGATTGCGGTGAACTCCCTGGGACTGGTGGTATTCAGCGCCGTGATGGACCGGATGAACCGCAGTCTGCTGCTGGAGCAGCTGGAGGCCCAGCGCCAGGTGGAGCTGCGCCAGCAGGCCGAGCTGCGGGCCCTCCAGTCCCAGATCAACCCCCATTTCCTGTTCAACGCCCTGAACACCATCTCCGCCCTGTGCCTCACCGACCCCAACCGGGCCCGGGAGACCATCCTGGTGCTGGCCAACTACTTCCGCCAGACGCTGACCATCAACGAGCCCTTTGTCACCCTGGAGCAGGAGCTGGCCAACGTGGACAGCTACCTCTTCCTCACCGAGGCCCGGTTCGAGGACGCCATCCACGTCACCCGGGACCTGCCCGATGATCTGACCCGGCTGCGCCTGCCCCCCCTTATCCTCCAGCCCATTGTGGAGAACGCAGTGCGCCACGGCTTTGTGGCGGTGGACGACCGGCGGGTCCATATTCAGATCCGGCAGGACGAAACCCGGGCCTACGTCCAGGTGTCCGACCAGGGGAGGGGCTTCCCCGCCGAGGTGCTCTCCAGGCTCCAGGACCCGGACGATCCGGCCTACACTGGGCTGTTCAACGTCCGGAAGCGGCTGCGGAGCATCTACGGGGACCAGTGCCCCTTCACCATTGACAGCTCCCCCAGTGGCTCCACCGTCGCCTTTTCCATCCCGCTGACGCCCCCGGGCCAGGGGGCGGCTTCCGCCCAAAGGAGGGATCATCTGTGCGCATCGCGGTCATTGACGACGAGAAATATTCCAGGGTGGAACTGATCCACCAGATCCGGCAGCAGCTGCCCCGGGCGGAGATCATGGAGGCGGGCAACGGGGTACAGGCCATGGCCCTGCTGGAGAAAAACAGCTTTGATATCCTGTTTATCGACATCCACCTGGGCGATATGGAGGGCACCACGGTGGCCTCCCTGGCCCGGCGGCTCATGCCAGCGGCGAAGATCATCTTCGCCACCGCGTACTCGGAGTACGCGGTGACCGCCTTCGAGCTGGGGGTGGACAACTACATCCTCAAGCCCTTCGACCCCGCCCGCATCCGCCAGGTGCTGGAGCAGTGCGGCCAGTCCGCCCAGCCTGCCCCGGTCCGGAGCGAGGGCCGGCTGGCCATCAGCAGCAACCGGCACACCATCCTGCTGGACGTGGACGAGATCGCTTACATCGAGACCGACGGCTCAGGCCGGGGCTGCCGCCTCCACACCCTGTCCGGGGAGGAGTATGCCGACAGCTCCCCCCTGTCAGAGTACGAAAGCCGTCTGGGCGGCCGGGGGTTCTACCGAATCCACAAGACCTGTCTGGTCCGGCTGAGCTATATCCAAGACATCTTCCCCTGGACCAACAACAGCTTTGCCCTCCGGGTCCGAGGCTCCTCTGGCCCCCTGCCCATCGGCCGGGACCGGGTAAAGGAGCTGCGGCGGAGACTGAATATCTAAGCGCATCTGGTGCCCGCCCTTCGGCGGGCGCTTTTTTGCGCAAAAAAGCGCCTTGCCCGCGGGAAAGTCCGCAGGCAAGACGGGCGTTTGTCTTTACATCGGAAGTGCCACACGGAGGATGAAGATCCCGTTCTCCGCCCTGAACTCACATAGCCCCCGGTAGGTCTGGGAGATGGTTTGGATACTGCGGCACCCGTGTCCGTGGTTCGGGCGGGTGGAGGTGGGCAGGTTGTTGTGGAACATGATCTGTCCGGCATAGGGGTTCTTGATCTCGATCAGGAGCTTATCCAGCCGGACGCCGCAGTAAAACTCCACCCACCGTCGGTTTTCCTTCAGCGCTCCCACCGCGTTCAGAGCGTTTTCCAGGCCGTTGGAGAGCAGGGCGCACAGCTCGGTGTCGGAGATGGACAGCTCGTTGGGCAGGGCGGTCTCTAGGGTGAGCCGCACCCCCATATGCTCGGCCTTAGCAGAGAAGGAGGAGCACAGCAGGTTGACCAGCTCGTTCTCGCAGAAGCGCTTGGGGGTAATGGCCTCGATGTCCGCCTGCACCTGTCTGATGTACTCCTCCGCCCGCTGGGGCTTGCCAGAGGTCAGAAAGCCGCTGATCGCGGTGAGATGATGGCGCATATCGTGCTGGTAGGTGGCAGCCTGGGCCTCCGCCTGGCGCAGAGAGGCAATCTCTGCGCCAGCCTGCTTCAGCTGCACTGCCATCAGGGAGTTGAGCAGCTCCGCCTGGGTCTGCCGCTGGAGCTGCTGACGGTAGGCGGTGGTGTAGACCATGTAGAGCAATCCCACCGCCGTGGGCAGCAGCTCCGCCACCACCGCGCTGCCGGAGTAGAGGAGGTCAGAGTAGATGGCGGTGGTGTAGTCAAAGACATAGTAGATCATGGGCAGGCCGCCGAAGAGGAACAGGGACCTGGGGGACTGGATCATGGTGTCCCGGGCGGAGGGAACAAAATAACGCTGTAAAAAGAGGAAAATGGGGGCGATAAGAAGAGTGTAGGCGATTTGTCCCGCCAGGGGCGAACCGGTGATGGCGGTGACCGTGATGTCGCAGCAGCGGGGGAGCTGGCAGCAGAGATAGGCCGCGCAGATGCTGATCAGAGATATCATCACCGGCCGGTGCAGCCCGAAGATCAAGGCCAGAAGAAGGGGGAGGTGGATCAGCATGGGGTAGAGCTGTTTGGTTGTGTCCAGCCCCAGTACCAGCCAGGAAGTGGTCTGAAGGGCTAAAAAGACGGGGCACAGGGTGGCCAGAAGGATCCACTCCCGCCGGTTTCTGCAGCCCCCAGCGATGGATACGCTCAGGGAGGCGCCGAAAAAGAACACCAGTCCGTAGTTGACACCACCGAGAATATAGGTAAGGCTCATGACGATCCCCTTTCAAACAGCAGCGCCATATAGTCCTTCTGAAGCTGGGGGTAGGTCAGCCGGGAGACGGGCAGATTTTCCCCCTGAAAGGTGCGCAGTCCGGCCGAGGACAGCTCCTCCACCTGAAACATATTGACAATGTAGGAGCGGTGGACCCGCATAAACTCCGGCCGGGGGAGGAGCATGGCCTCAAAGTCCTTCAGTGCCCCCGTGACCTCCCGCACATTTCCGTCGCTCAGGTGGAAATAGACGTGCTTGCCGATGACCTCTACATAGCTGATGTGGGCGTAAGGCACCCGAATGATGGAGGAACCGGTCTTCAACGTCAGGGCCTCCTCGGTTTTTTCCTCCTGCCGGTGGAGCTGGTCCAACAGGGCAAATAGATTTTTCCGTGTAATGGGCTTCAGAAGGTAGTTCAGCGCCCGGACGCCGTAGCTCTCGTATGCAAAACCCGGGGAGGTAGAGAGAAAAACGATCTCCGCGGCATCATCAAAACGGCGGATTTCCCGGGCGGCCTCCAGGCCGTCCATCCCCGGCATCATTACATCCAACAGGTAGAGGGTAAACCGCTCCTGCCGGGCAAACTCCAGCAGCTCTACCGCACTTTGATAGGCTTTGTAATGCAAAATTGTGCCCCGCTCCGCCTGCCACGCATCAAGCAGAGAAAAAACAGCATCCAGTGCCTCTTTTTTGTCATCACATACCGCCAGGTACATGCCATTGCCTCCTTCTCCAAAGTCCAAACATCGTAATATTAAAGTATATCATAAGGAAGAGAAATTAGGAAGGTGCTTTTGCGATTCAGAACAAAAATATGGCGTTTTGTTCTCGGCGTACCAAATACAAAAAGGGCGCAGTGCGCCCTCACTTCCAATAAATGTATGAAAACGTCCCACATCGGGGCGTTTTCTTTTGTTATATAGGGGGACGCCTCATCAGTCTCGCTTCGCTCGACAGCTTCCCCTAAAGGGGAAGCCTTTGGAGTGCGCGTCTTAAGCCTTCCCCTTCAGGGGAAGGTGCCCCAGTTCGCAAACTGGGGCGGATGAGGTCACTCCCCACAACATTTGAGGAGGAACTACCGTGCCTACCAATCAAACCGAAAACTACCAGCTCTCCCAGTGGGAGAAAACCGACAAGGTCCAGATGGAGGACTTCAACGCCGACAACGCCAAGATCGACACCGCGCTGAAAGCTCAGGCCGACACTCTGGCGTCGGTGCAGTCTCAGCTTACCAGGAAGGGCAACTGTACCGTGGAAGTCTTTACCTATGCGGGAACAGGTTCCTCCACCACAAGGATCAGCTTCCCTCGAAAGCCCACGGCGTTCATTGTCACGGGGTTTGCCGGGCTGTTGTTCGGCTTCGGCGATCGGGACAATGTCTTTTCTGAGAATGGTCCCATGGGCTCCGGCACCTGGTCCGGGTCTACGTTCATAGGGACGAACATGAGCGGCGACCAGTTCCAAAAGCTGAACACCTCGGGGCAGACCTATGTGGTGACTGCGTTCTACGCCGAATCCTAAGCAAAAGGACCCCCGGGCCTTGCGGCCCGGGGGAAAGATGTAAGGTAATTTTTTTAGGCATCCAAATCTTTCATAGCATTAATGATGTTGCGGATAGTCTTATACCAACCAGAGGAAGACTGCGCACACGCTGTGTCGCCACCCGCCCAAGTAATCTGGACGTAAGGATCATCAAGTGCGGTGCCATCCTCATCTTTATTGACATACCAGATCTCTGTGTCCTTTGTAAAGGTGTAGGTACCATCGGGATCATCTTTACCATTACTGGTAGCATAGTATGCCAAAGTAGAGCCGGCTTTCATTGTAATGTGCATTGTACTGAAAGTAGAGGTCTTGTCCAGATTAAGTGTTTTTCCAGCCTTAACTACGATCTCGGGGGCATTCAGTCCACCCGTGCTGGTCACATCAATGTCGTGGTCAACAGTGACGCTGCCGCTGACATTCCAGACGCTATCTACCTCATCGACCTCCGCACTGAAGGTGAGGTTGGAGGGATTGCCGGAGTCGGCATCGCCAATCGTTCCGGTAAAGGAAGAACCGGGTTTTGCTACGACTTCCTCTGTCATGACATTGTTTCCACCATTGGTCGGACCAGCGATCTCGGTAGTGCCGCCGCCAGTAACAGGCTCGGTGACCTGGCTGGGATTCTCTTCGGTAGCATCGCTGCCAATCTCAACCTTGCCACCCGCGTCAACGCTGACAGGGGCCTTTACATCTCCGGGCACGGACACACTGCCCCCGTTCGGAATCTGGGTCGGGGCTTCCAAGTCGCCATCCAGTTCAACCTTGCCAGAAGTGACAGGCGCCCCAACGCCATCGACTGCAATGCTGGCCAGAACGTTGCCAAACTGCCCCATCTTCATAGCGTAGTCCATGACCACAACCTCGGAGACGCCATTCCCGTCCAGTTTAACCGTGAAGGTTCTCTTAGTACTGGATGTGGCGCCAAACAGAGAAGTGCCGGTAACATCGACCGTTAGGGTCAGTGTGCAATTCTTCAGACCACCCTCGCTGGTGAACTGGAGATACAGTTTCTCATTGTTGAAGTCATAAGCGCCCGCGATGGTCACGCCGTCAGCGGCGGAGGCAGTATCGGCGACCACCACATCGGAGGTGATGGGCAGAGTGTCGCTAACAATGTTGTTGATCTGGCCGTTGGTCTCGACCCTGTCCCTGATCACAATGGTGATGGCCTGCCCGCCCTTGATCAGCGCGTAGATCTCGAAGCTGACCTTGCCGTTGGCGTCCTTATTCAGGGTGGCCAGTACGGTATCCAGCTCGTTGCTGCCGGAGAACTCGGTGGTCTCGGAAGCGCCGTCGGTGGTCTTGATGAGGACGGTCTTCACGTCGGGATGGACGGGCACGCCCTTATCGTTGGCGTTGTCCACATGCAGGGTGTTGCCGACGAAGGAAGGATCAGCGTTGATTGCGGTGGACTTGAAGGCCACCAGGTCCTTGTTGGAGGTAGAGATGGTGTTCTCCAGGTTTGCAATATTGGTCTCATAGGCCGCGCCGGTGATGGCAGCACCCTTGTTGGCGCCGGTAACATAGTTGTCGCCGTTCAGCTTGATCTGGGCGATACTGTACTGAGGCAGGCTGACATTGTCGATCACGGAGGGGGTGTCGCCCTTCTCATAGATCTTGCCGACCTCGCCGGTGTTCAGGTCGATGACCTCGCGGCTCCAGACCCACTCGCCGGCGGTAGCGGCCTTGGCGGAATCGGCCTCGAAGCGCTCCTCCTTGATGTCCTTGCTGTTGACCAGGACCAGGTTGGTGGCGATGCCGTTGTCCTCGCCGATGACGATGGAGGCGACCACATAGCCCTTGTTGTTAAACAGGGTGTACACGCCGGAGGGCATCAGATACTCGTTGGATGCACCGTCGGGCTTGGTGCCGGTGAACTTGTCGTAGATCTGAGCGCCGGTCCAGGTGGTCATGTCGGTGTTGGCGATGCCCACGGTGCGGGTGTCAACGCCGTTGATGATGGCCACATTGTCGTTGCCGCCGCTGATCGACATGCCGGGGCCGGCAGTCGCGGCGCCGGTGGAAGTATTCACGGAGTAGATGTTGGACATGTCCTCCTTGGACATGATGACGCCCATCTTGGCAGTCATGTACACGGAGCTCTCATTGCCGTAGACATAGCTGTAGCTGCCGGTGCCCCTCAGGGAGTAGTTCTTGATGTTGATGTCGTTACCCTTGGCGGCGCTGTTGATATAGGCAGCGTCGTGGAACTGGGCCACCTTGCCGGAGCCGGTGACCGCGGGATCATCGCACACCTGCTTCAGGGTGTACACGCCGTTGTTGTCCACGGAGTAGGTGCACCAGGTGTTCCACATGGAGCCGCCCTTGAAGTCGGTGTCCCAGGCCTTGGTGACAGTGTTGTACCGCTTGCTCTTCTCCATGTTGACCTTGATGCTGACGAAGGTGCCGTCCATCAGGATGCCGGCGGCGTCGGCGGTCTTGTTCTTCAGATCGCTGTTGCCCGCGTCGATACCGGTGAGGAAGATGTAGTTGTTGTCCTCCTCCACGGCCTCGATACCGGCCAGATAGCCGTTCTTATCCAGATAGAGGTTGTAGTGCTTGTCGCGCAGGTTGGTAGCGCCGGAGACGCCGGTGAACTTATCCAGGGTCTCGAAGTCGTACTCGGCGGCGTTGTTGTACTTGATGGTGCTGCCCTCGGAGACGACGTAGTCGTTCTTGGCGAAGGCGGACAGGCTGGCGCTGGCCATGACCTCGGGCTCCTCCATGATCTGGATGGTGCCGTCGGCCACGTTGACCAGGATAATGTCGTCCTTCTTCACGTCGGCGATGTTGAAATCGTCGGCGGAGACGGTGACAGTGACCTTATCCTCCGCGCCGTCGGTCAGGGTCTTGACGAAGACGGGGTTGGCGGTGTTGCCCTTGTTGCTCAGACCGTACACATTATAAGTAGCGGTCTCGCGGGTGGCGTTGTAGTCGCCGGTGGCCTTGGCCAGATAGGTGTTGATCACGGAGATGTAGACCTGCTTATTGCCGGAGTCCACATACACCTCGGTGGTCACGCCGTTGCCGGTGCCGCCCACGGCGGACTTGTGGTTGCTGTTCAGATAGCCTTCATCAAAGTAGGCGTTGCCCAGCGCGGTCTTGTTGGTGTTGAGCACGCCGTCAACAGCGATGGTGAAGTCGTACTTGTTGCTGCCCTCGATCACGGACTTGGTCAGCACATCGTAGATCATCTTGCCGGTGACCTTCTCGGTCCAGACCTGGCGCAGCAGCTCGTCCTTCACATAGGTGCCGATCTGCTTGCCGTCATACTCCCACTGACGGGCGGGACGCTGGAAGGCGTCGGTGGTGCTGATCAGGCGCAGCTTGCCGTTGTACAGGTGCTCGCCCAGCTCCACGGCGTAGCCGCTCAGGCTGGTAGCGGCGTTGCTGCCGCCCTCAACATCACTGATGGCCGTGGCGTAGGCGTCACCGCTGACGATGGTCTCGTAGGTGCGGGCGCCGCCGGAGATGACCACGCCGCCCTGGCCGCTGGTAACGTCGAAGGTGCCGTCGATGGTGTTGACCATGGGGGACTTCAGGGTGTTCAGGGCCAGCTGAGCCACCTGGTTCCGGTTCAGCGTCTCGTTGGGGTTGGAAGCCACGCCCTGGAACAGACGGAGCAGGTTGGCCTTGGAGGTCACAGGGGCGCGCCAGTCAGAGGCGCCCTTGGACAGGTCCTTGTACCCCAGGGCACGCAGCATCATGGCGGCGGCCTGGACGGCGGTCAGGTTCTTGCTGCCGCTGAAGGTGGTGGCGCTGGTGCCGGAGACCAGGCCGTTCTCATAGCAGGCGGCCACGTACTTGTCGGCCCAGGGGAAGACGTCGGTGAAGGGGTGGGAACCGACATAGTTGTCGGCAGTCTCAACGCCCAGCACCAGCTTGGCCATGATGACTGCCATCTCGTGACGGTTCACGGCGGCGTCAGGCCGGAAGTTGCCCCGATCGCCGATCATAACTTGGACGGCGTTCAGGACCTCAATGGCCTCGACGTTGTCGTTCTCGTCAACGTCGGGGTAGCTCGCGGCACTGGTGCCGACAACCATCATACCAAGCAGCATGACGGAGGCCAGAGCCAGGCTGAGAGCCCGCTTCAGGTTTCTCATAGAGTGTTTCCTCCTTCTAAATTGTTTGGGTCCGCTCTCCTTCGCGCCGGCGGCGGCTGGCCGGTCCCCGGTTCGCCATCTCTGTGCCAAACTGCTCGGGAATACACAAAGTATTCCCTGCGCGTTTGACCCATTCTGGCTTGCCGGGCCCTCGCCCATCCATCCGCCCTCGCTCAGTCGA
>JAETQY010000047.1 GCA_021770445.1 Bacillota bacterium
GCGGCGGGGGATGCCTGCAGGGTGTAGTTTCTGCTGGTGGACAGGTTGTCCGCCAGCGTCCGGTACTCGCCGCCGTTCACCCGGTAGGTGATCTTATACACGCCGGGGAAGTTGTAGGTGCCGGTGACGATGGTGTTCAGCCGCACCTGGGCGGGGAGGGTGTCCCGCCAATAGAAGGACTGGAGCATGACGTTGGAATTGTTGGCGATGCCGGACAGGACATAGTTCACCGGCTGGCCCGCCGTGGCTTCCTTGGGTCCGGTCTTGGTGATGGACACCCCGGTGGTCAGGCTCTTGTTGGTCACCTCGAAGCGGAGGATCTGGCCCTCATGCTCCAGGTAGGCGGTCAGCTCCTGGCCGCTCACGCCGTAGTTGGCCGGGGCCTTGGTCTCCCGGATGGTGTAGCGGCCCAGAGGCAGGGGCTTGGAGGATGCCAGACCGCGCTGGTCGCTTTTGATGGTGTCCACCAGATTCCCCGCCTTGTCGTAGATCTCGAACACAGCCCCCTCCAGCGGAGTACCGGCAGGCAGGCCGTTGGTGGAGTTGTAGTCGGCGGATTTTTTCACGATCTGGATCTGAGCGGTGATGGGGATGTTTTTCCACTCCACCAGGGTGGTCTCGCCTGCGGTGACATAGACGGTTTTCATCTGGGTGTCGGGGACATAGCCCTCGTTCTCCAGCTCCCGCAGGTAGTAGCGGCCAGAAACAGTCAGGTTCTCGATGTAAACATACCCGGAATTGTCGGAGGTGTACTGCCCCACAGGGGTGTTGGCGCTGTCGTAGAGCAGGAAGGTCACGCCCTGGATGCCCTTGCCGGTGACGCTGTCGGTCTTATGAATCAGTATCCCGCTGAAAGGCTTGTTTTCCACAGTGAGCGTGGTGTTTTTGCCGTTTTTCATGGTGAAATAGTGGCGTGTGGCGTCCAGCTTGAAGCCCTTCGCCGCTTCGGTCTCCACCGCGTAGTAGTCCCCGGCGTCCAGCTTGAGGGACACACGGCCATCGCTGCCGGTGGTGACTGTCTCCATCAAGGCGTCGTCCGAGGCACGGCGGATCTCAAAGGTCACGTTGGGGATGCGCTTCTCTTTGTTCCCCTCTACCACTTTGATAAGTTCAAAGGTCCCGATGGGGTCATTCTCGAACACCAAATCGTTGCCACCGTTGGTTCCGCCGCCCACATTGGTGGTGCCGCCAGTATTGCCGTTGGTGGTCCCGCCCACAGTTCCGGTGTTCACAGAGTTGGAGCCGTTTTTCACGATGATGGTCTGGGGCGTGCTGTTGAGGACGTAACCATCCGGCACCTTGGTCTCGGTGACCACCATGGTGCTGCCGGGAACAAGGCCGGTGACCGTCACGGTCCCATCCTTGCCCGTGGTATAGCGGCCCAGCACAGTGCCGTTGCCGTCCTTGACCGTGAACTCGGTGCCGGGAATCGGCTTTCCAGTGACGGAGTCCAACTTGGTCAGCGTCAGGCTGCACAGGGGTTCATTCAGGAACGTGAGGGTCTGGGTATCCAGGGGGTTGACGGTGACCGTCTGGGTCTGGGTACTCTGGTCAATGACATAGCCGGGGGCGGGCTTGGTCTCCTTGACCACCACCGTGCCGGTGATGCCGCTGATACGGATCTCACCCTTGTCATCGGTGGTGTAGAGGCCGTTGCTGCTGAGATGCCCGTTATCATTATCAACGTACCCGCCGTTGGCGTAGGTGAGCTGGAACTGCGCGCCAGGGATGAGCGCGCCGGTCACGCTGTCCTTCTTTTGGATGACCAGGGTCCCGGCTTTCTTGTTCCAGAAGATGAGTTCGGGGGCCTGGGGGCCTGCGGTGATCTTTACGCTCTTGGGTGTTCCATCCAGCACATAGCCGTCCACGGTCTTGATCTCCCGCGCGGTGATGGTGGTCCCAGGCTCCAGGTTCTCCACTACGATCTCTCCGGCGGCATTGGTGTAAAACACGCCATCGCCGGGGCCGACCGGCGCACCGCTGCCGTCTGTGATCTTGAAGGCCACGCCAGCCAGAGGTTCGTTAGCGGTCCCCTCAATGTACTTGCGGATCGTGAGGTTCACAGTGGGGTCATTTTCGAAAGTCAGGTCGTTGCCATTGCCGGTATTGGTGCTGCCGCCAGTATTTCCTCCTGTGGTTCCGCCGCTGTTCATGATGTTGGAGCCATTTTTCACAATGATGGTCTGAGGTGTGGTGTCCAGCACATAGCCACTCGGCACCTTGGTCTCGGTGACCACCACAGTGCTGCCGGGAACAAGGCCCGTTACAACGACAGTCCCATCCTTGCCGGTGGTGTAGCGGCCCAGCACAGTCCCGTTGCCGTCCTTGACTGTGAACTCGGTGCCAGGGACAGGTTTGCCGGTGACGGAATCCAGCTTGGTCAGGGTCAGGCTGCACAGGGGTTCGTTCAGGAAGGTGAGGGTCTGGGTGTCCAGAGGATTCACCGTGACCGTCTGGGTTTGGGTACTCTGATCGATGACATAGCCGGGGGCGGGCTTGGTCTCCTTGACTACCACGGTCCCGGTGATACCGTTGATGCGGATTTCGCCCTTATCATCGGTGGTGTAGAGGCCATTGGAGGACAGGTGGCCGTTGTCATTGTCAACGTACCCGCCGTTGGCGTAGGTGAGCTGGAACTGCGCGCCGGAAATCAGAGCGCCGCTCACGCTGTCTTTCTTCTGGATGACCAGGGTTCCGGCCCGCTTGTTCCAGAAGGTCAACTGCTGCACTTCGCCGCCCTTGATGAGAATGTCCTGCGGGGTCCCATCCAGCACGAAGCCCTCCACGGTCTTGATCTCCCGCACCTTCACGGTGGTACCGGGTTCGATGCCCTCCAGCACGATCTCGCCGGCCTTGTCCGTGTAATAGATGCCATCGTCCGGACCGACAGCGCCGCCGTTGCCGTCCACAACCTTAAAGGCCACGCCGGACAACGGTTCGTTCTCGGTTCCCTCGATAAATTTACGAATAATCAGCGTAGTGCCGGGTTCATCGTCAAAGATCAGGGTGTTGGCCACACCGCTGCGCACCACGATATTCTTGGGGGTCTCATCCAGAATGTACCCGTTGGGGGCCTTTTTCTCGGAGACGACCACAGTGGAATTGGGAGCCAGCCCGGTGACGGTGACAGTGCCGTCCGTGCCGGTGGTGTAGAGGCCGTTATTGGGACCGATCACATGGCCGGAGCTGTCCCGCACCATAAACTCCGCGCCCCGCAGGGGCTTCTTGGTCACAGCGTCCCGCTTCAGGATGGTCAGGGTGCAGAGGGGATCATCGTAAAACCGGATGGTCTGGGTGTCCCCGGCGTTGACCACAACCGTCTGGGGCGTGGGGTCCTTGCGGTAATTGTCCGGCGCTTTTTCCTCGGACACCACATAGGTTCCGGGGAGCAGCTTGGACAGCACGATCTGCCCGTTGACGTCGGTGGTATAGAGGCCATTGGAGGAGGTCATGCCCTCGTTGTCCGGGGTCAGCTCCCCGTTGGCGGTCATCACCTTGAACTGCGCCCCGGCCAGGGGCTGACGGGTCACGCTGTCGTACTTCTCAATAATCAAACCACCCTTGCGGGTGTTTTTGATCACCACAGTCTGGGTGTCTCCGCCCTGCCCGATGACCACGTTGGTGGAGGGCGTGTCAATGACGTACCCGCCGTCCGGGGCCTTGATCTCGTTAATCACATAGGTGCCGGGGGCCAGATTGGTGATCTTGATTTCACCCTGAGCGTCGGTGGTGAAGATGCCGTTCTGGGTCAGGGTAGACGAGCCAATGACGCCATCCAGGCCCACCTCGCAACCTGCGGCGGTGGTGATCCTGAACTCAGCGCCGGGCAGTACCTCATTGGTCTGGCTGTCCCGTTTTTGGATGATCAGGCTGCCTTTCGGCTGATTTTTAAAGGTAAGAGACACGGTTTTACCCGCCTGGATCTGGATGGTCTGGCTCTGGGTATCAATCAGGAAACCAGCGGGGGCGCGTACCTCGGTGACTACCACGCTCTTTCCCGGCTTCAGACCGGGGATGCGGATCTCCCCGTTCTCATCGGAGCGGTAGATGCCGTTGGAGTCGCCAATCAGGGTCCCGTCTGCGTACATGATCTTGAACTCGGCGTTCTGGAGGGTCACGCTGGGGTTGGTGGCGCAGACCTTCCGAATGAGCAGGATGCCGTCCGGGGCGTTGTCGAAGGAGACGGTGACCACGTTCTGCTCACCCTTGTCGGA
>JAETQY010000025.1 GCA_021770445.1 Bacillota bacterium
CCGAAATACTTCTCCAGTTCAGCGCCGGAAATAATCACAGAAATATCCTCCTTTTTCTTTTCTTCACTCAAAATAGCGTCAATGGCGTCCGGGTTCAGCTTGTTGTCCTTGTCCAGCTCCCGAAGCCGCTTGGCCTGCCCCTGGGACGGGGAGGACTGCTGGCCCTCAATGGAAACGGCGATGTACTTCTGGTGCTTGGGCCGGATGCGGGAGATTTCCACGGCGGGGGTGAACGACAGCTTGCCAGCGTCCATAACCTCTTTCAGTTCGGGAACAAGGTCATTCAGCCAGAGATACCGCTGGACGGTTTTCACGCTCATGCCGTTGCGCTGGCCCACGCTTTGCAGAGAGAGCTTGCCCGCCTCGTCATCGTCACCCCGCGCCCCCTGGTGCTTGATAGCTTCATACTGCTGTTGCAGGGCCGCCGCCTTTTCGCTGGGCAGGAGTTTTTCACGGTGGCGCAGGTTGTCATCCGTCATAGCCAGGACAGCCTGATCGTCCGTCATGTCGCGGATGATACAGGGCATATTCAAATACCCGGCCAGCTCACTGGCCCGCTGGCGGCGGTGGCCCGCAATAATTTCATAGCCCCCGCCCTCACGGGGACGCACCAGGGCGGGCTGGTTCACACCGCCGGAGCGGACGGACTCCACCAGCCCCTGCATTTCCGCATCGTCCCGCACACCAAAGGGATGATCCTTGAACGGGTGGAGGTCGGAGAGGTTCAGATAGACGGAGCGCCCTTGCTGGGGGCGGCCCGCTTACCCTTGCCAGGGGCCTTGTCAGCCTTGGCCTTGGGAGCGCGGCCACGGCCCGGTTTCTTCTCGCCAGCCTCCGGCGCGGCCCGGTCTGCCTTGGGCGGACGGCCCCGGCGGGGCTTCTTCTGCTCCGCTTCAATTTCCTCCAGGGGCCGCTCCCATTCCTGCTTGGTGTACTCGCTAACGGAGCCAGCAGCGCCCTGCTCCGGGGGAGCCTCCGGCCCGGTCTTGTCAGCCTCCGCCCGCACGTCCGACAGGTCGATCACCTTGCCGGAGGGGGCGGGGCCGCCGTCCATGCCGGGGATCACCGCCTGTCCCGTCTGCTCCGGCGCAGGAGGGCCGCCCGGCGCTTCCGGCGTGGCGTTGGTCTTGGTTTCGTCTGCCATGCTTACAAATGCCTCCTTGTCTTGATTTTGGCCGCATACCCTGGCGGCCAGGGTTCAGGGATTTTCCGCCGCATACAAAAACACCGCCTATTGTCCCGTTAGGCGGTGTTTTGTGTAAGGTTGGTAGCACTTTTTTTGCTTCTTTTCCCTGTATGCCCTTGTCAAGTGATGTTTTCTTTTTCCCACAGATTCAAAAACGCCAATGTATGTCCACTCCGCAGCCAGCTCTGAATCACATATCCCGGTGTATCTTCGCAATGGGCCCGCACAATATCCGTCAAAGAAATATATCTGTCATTAGACCGTTGCTCCTGAAACACGGTCAGATTTTTACGGTCGACTCGTTTCAACACATCATCTTTGCTGCGCTGATATCCTGCAAGAATAGAAAGCCTATAGTCGGGAATATCCTGATCCACAACAATCCGCTGGATAATCCTGTCCCGTTCATCGCAGGTAATAGCGTTTGATGCCACAAGATGCTCCAGCAGATTTCCAATTCCAATCAAATCCACCGGTTGGAGCTGCTTACCCTTATCTTCTGCCACATGACTCACCTCTTGGGTTTATTGTAGCAGATATTGCGGAAAATTGAAAGACGGATTACACCTGGATCATTGCGGGGGATGCATAACGATTCTCTTTTCTCGGAGTGCCTGCCTTGTCATAGTCGATGTTGCAGCGAGCAGCTTTTTCAAATTGTACGTTCATGTAGGATTCCAAGCCAATGATTGCAATGTACTTAGAGTTCGAGAGGAGATGATCAACTGCAGCTCGGGTCCATTTTGCCTTTCCGGTCGGAGAAGGTATTTGTTTGGCGTAAAGCATATCTACTACTTTTCCCAAGCTGGCTCCAGCCAAGTAGTAGTCAAAAATCATGCGGACAGTTTCAGATTCGGTTTCCTTGATTTCCATGGTGCCGAGGGCAGTCAGGTTAAAACCATATGGTACTCTCATGTTTGATTCTCCTTAAAAATAAAATTTCCCGTGTTTTTACCTCAGACCGAGATAAAACATAGGAATATGCCATAGATTATTTATCGCCTGTGGTCATTTCATACAATAATTTAGTCGCTGTTTTGTGCGTTTCGCAAAGAAAATAGCAAAACCCGAGTATAGTCATGCTATACTCGGGTTTTGTCTAATTTGGCAGAGGCGAACACTTTCGATGCCCGACAGTGCTGAACGCCGCATACGCAAAAAACCTAACCGTAGCAATATCATTCTTTATTTATGGGTCTTGCCCTCACTCTAATCCGCCGCTCCCTGCTCCATGGCAAGAAAACGGTCATAATCGCTTTCATACAGCCGATCCTGAATGATCCGGTACCGCTCAAATTCACTCTCCGCATGGGCCTTGGCAATCTCAGCGGTAATCGTCCCGGCATTCGTCAAAATTTCCCGATCATCCGCCATCAGGAAAATATCCAGCCGTTTCGCCCAATCCTCCATCGTCATGGGGATATGACGTCTGGCCCGATCCTCCGCCAGGTCGAGGTAAGCTGACACAATGCGTTCCAATGAGTACAGTTCATCCTCTGTCAGATAGTTCTTCGCAATGGAAACGTCACTTTTCATGATTTTTCCGAGCGGCGCTTCTTTCCAGGAGGTCAGCCCCATATGCGGCCGATCCGCGTCAGCCCGGCAGTATATCACCTCGGCAGCGGTGTGTCCATGGACGGCGAAATGCATCTTATTCTGCACCTTGGCGAAAAACTCCTTGGTCGTTTTCGCTGTTCTGTCGTAGTCAATAGCCGTGGCATAAATATCAGTTATCTTTTGATAGAATTTCCGCTCAGACAGCCGGATTTCCCGTATCTTTTCCAGCTGCTCCTCAAAATATTTCTCTGTCAGGACGGTGCCGCCATTCTTCAGCCGCTCTTCATCCATGACCCAGCCCTTGATCGTGTAGTCCTTGACAATGGCGTTGGCCCACTTGCGAAACTGAACCGCACGCTCATTATTCACTTTGAAGCCGACAGCGATGATAGCCTGGAGATTGTAGTGATTTGTATTGTATCGCTTTCCGTCAGCGGCAGTTATTAAGTATTTCTTAATAACTGACTGTTCCTCCAATTCACTGTCCGCGAAAATCGTTTTTAAATGCTGGTTAATCGCTGAGACGGAGACCCCATACAGTGTAGCCATCATCTTTTGAGTCAGCCAGATGTTTTCGTCCTCATAACGCATCTCGAAGCTCTCTGTGCTATCCCCGGTGGAGGCCACAAAGGTAAGATACTCAGCGGCGCTGGAACGGATCGTGATCTCATTTTTCTTCATATGTTCTCCTGTTGTATGAAACGGACATGTGTGTCCGAAAATTAAGTTCCGTATCCCTTGCGGTTCTGAGAGAAAACCCCATTAATCTCTATATATAGGCGTATTGACATGTATGAATTCGCGTTCCTCCGGAAAAATACTCTCAGCAAACTCGGTCTTAAACTGAGGAAGATATGATTTGGAACTGGCAGAATGATAGAAATTTGCGATGATAAATGAAATAAACTGATAAGGAGTTAGTGGGGAAGAAACAGGTATCCTGCAGTTTTCATATTGTCCCAAAGTTAAGTGAGAAGCTGGATGATCGAGAGGACGGCAAGCCTCGGTATCGAAGTCAAATCGAATTGGAACAGTAACTATTCGACGATCAAGAATATCCACATATAGCTCGTCTTCTTCATATAATTCCGGCTCATTTTGAAAAGCAATCAAATCCGGAGCAGGAAAATAGGTTAAACGATGCGTAATGATCTGGTTATCAGAAAATCTGTACAGCAATGTTAAGAGCGCACCATCTATCATTTTAATGTTATATATTTTTTTCTCTAATGCAGCCTGATACATTTCAGCGTATGTTATGCTTTTCAAAAAAATAGAGTAATCTTTTCCGGAAACACCAATATCAGTAATATTATGCGGACAGTCGATTATTGATGGGAAATTCTGTGCATCACAAAGTCCAGACTTAATAAGCGCTCCCGTTAATGATGTCAACTGATTATATATGTCTCGTGGCCTAAGCATATCATCCCTGCTTTTTGTCTAGAAGTTTACGGAGTTTATCCACCTGTTCTTCACCCAAATCTTCTAAGAAAATTTGTCCACTTTCCAAATCAGCTATCAGCCCGGCCATATTATTTTGACCGCTTCGAATGCGAGCTTTTTCTGCTTCACTCATATCTCGATTGACAACGTTCATATGGTCGCGTTGACTTTGCGTCGGATACGTGAAGTCTAGTGTAAAATTGTGAGCCTTGACTTGCTCGTATTCAGAAATAAGCCCATCCATGCTCTCGCCGACTCCGAGAACACGAACCCACGCTTTACTTCTGGTGATAGCTGTAAACAACTGATTTCGCAGTTTAGCAAGATCGAACGCAGAGTCAAAACAAACCTGTGCGTTTACAACATACACCATTGCAGCCTCGTTTCCTTTTGCACGATATATCCCAGTAAAAGCAACAGAGTCGTTATCGCTTGCAAAGAAGACATCAGGTGCGGTATCAACTCCAGCAGTATGAGAAGCAATCCCCTCTTGGAACAACAACGCTCTAATTGGGGCTACAATTTTTTTCGTGGTCAATGGATTAGGATTAATAACAATGATATCGTCTGGCCGCAGTTCATCATTTACTAAGTTTTTCTTAATCTCGTTTGCAACCCATCTATCCTGATCTTCTTGTGTCTTGAATGATTTAAAAACAATTAAATCATCAATATTGGAGTGCTTCTCCAGGAATTCAGGGCTTGAAGCTGGAGTTCTTTGCAGAACAACTCGATGGCCATCCTCTAAACGCCCCTCTGCTACTTCGTACCCTATATCACTCCACAAACTGCTTTGGTCGAACATTTGCACTAATCCTGACTTCCCGTGAGTATCAGGTTTTCTATAAATACCAAAACCTAAGGCGTGTGCTGTAACTAAAGCGGGGCGAGAATTCCTATAACACTTTTCCAGAATAATATCTTGCTGAGGGCGTCCATCCTCATATGGTGCAAATTTAACTCTCGGCGTACCGTCTGTCCCTGCTCCAAATATTATTTCAGGGGAAGGCAGCGATTGTATCCTAAGATTCTGGAGTTCATCATAAGCGTAGACCAACCGTTTTGGCTCATTTAACATTTCATAACAAAGCCTCAAAAACGCAGGGGAAAAGTCTTGCGCTTCATCAACAAGAATAACATCGTACAAAGGTTCAGTAGACAATGCCTCCCGCAGTGCTTTCTCACACACTTCCCCAAATGGATCATTTCTGCCATATTTGTCACGTGCAGTCATAAAATCGCAATATTCAACATTGTTTGCTTCACAGAAAGTATAGTAAAGGCCTTTTCGCTCACCACCTCCCGGAGCACCCCATGCATGAATAATGTTTATATTATCCCAATCCGGCTCATCACTCGTCTGTTCAATATAAAATGTGTTAATTAACTGTCTAAATTGTCCTTTGAGAGAACGCGTATTGAAAGTTACCGCAATCTTCCACTCAGGATGTTGGGCATGCAGATATGCCGCTTTCAAGGCCAGCACAATGGTTTTGCCGGAACCGGCTAAGCCACGAATGCGCTGAACGCCATCCACAGTTTCAATAACAGCCCTGCTTTGCTGGTTGTCCAAATTCGCTATAGAATCTTCAAGCTGCCGAATCTTTGCGCCACGTGATTGCGGATTTACAATCTCTCTTTTCTTTTTTCCTTTTCTAATGGTCGAGATTGCTTGTAAAACTGATACCACTTTGGAGTAATTTGAGTTATCTTCCCACTTACACTGCTTTAATGCCTCTTCTAATTCTTTTTCATTGGTGCAAAGAGGATAGTCCTCATCATGCTGAGGACAACGAGCCAGTCCAGGTGCAAAGGTAACGACAAAAATATTAACACAAAGTGTTCTTCTGTTTACAAGTTGCTTATAGCCTTTAAGTTTTGCTTCAATTTTATTTGCACAGTCATCTTGGTCATTTTCATATCCGTCATAGTTTTTACCCTCAATAAGATTAAATGCAACAATTCCCATAGTGGGAGATATTAAGAGAGCATCGATCGGATATGCGCCATCTACAGTCCCAATAATTGGATAACCAATATATAGATACCCCTCAATTTCCGCATATTTTTGAAAAAAGTCCTTTATTGACTCAGAGGCAGTAGGCTTATTTGTAGTTCCAGTAACTATCGTAACCATAACTGAACTCCTTGAATTAAATTTCGATGTGGACACATTTTATTATATCACAGAAATAGAAACCCGCAATCTCTAATTCAGAAAAAGGGCCAACGCACCTTTGATCTCCGCGCGTTCCAGCACCGCCCTGCACTCTTAGGCAGTATGCCGCTCCATCCACTCCGCACCAAAGCCAATCTCGCTGACCACTAGGTCAGTCTTACCAAGTCTGCGGTATTTCACTCCTCAATTATTGTTTATATCCTATTTTAGCTGCTTTCGCCCTAATGATAATTTCAACAGCAACATTTTAAACTCAGGTACAAGCCATGAAGCAAATTCGCAGGCAATCATTGGATGGGCAAAGGTTCCGCCAGATTTTCCTTGCTTTGAAATAATACCAATTGCTTTTGTTTGTTCAATCCACAATTTGGGGGTTAGAGTAAAGGATGCGGCCTTCTTTTTCTCCAGGAGTTCTTTGTAACCGTCTTCCCAGTAATCGGGGTTATTTTCCTTTTCCCACAGATTCAAGAACGCCAAAGTATTTCCACTTCGAAGCCAACTCTGAATGACATATCCTGGTGCATCATCACTGTGTACCCGTACCAGTTCCGTTAAGGAAATATAACTTTCGACGGGTTTACGGCACTGCGGAGCAGTTGGAGTTTTCTGTGTTGCCCGCTCCAACACCTCATCTTTGCTGCGCTGATATCCTGCAAGAATGGAAAGCTTATAGTCAGGAATATCTTGATCCGCTACAATATGCTGTGTGATCCAGTCCCGTTCTCCACAGGAAATAATATCTTTCACTATGGGGTCTTCCAACAAATTACCTATACCAACTAAATCCACCGGTTGGAGTTGCTTGCCCTTATCTTTTGCCACATGACTCACCCCTTGAGTCTATTGTAGCAGATATTGTGGAAAATTGAAAGATAGATTACATCAGTGTCATAGCAGGGGAAACATATCGAGTCTCTTTTCTTGGTGCACCTACCTTGTCGAAGTCAATATTGCAACGGGCGGATTTTTCAAATTGTACGCTCATATAGGATTCCAAGCCAACGATAGCAATGTACTTGGAGTTTGAAAGCAGATGATCAATTGCAGCCCGAGTCCATTTGGTCTTTCCTGTTGGAGAAGGTATTTGTTTGGCGTAGAGCATATCCACTACCTTCCCCAGACTGGCTCCAGCCAAGTAGTAGTCAAAAATTATCTGAACTACTTTAGCTTCGTTTTCTATAATTTCAAAGGAACCGATAGAGGTCAGATGAAAAGCATAGGGTATTCTCATGTTTAATTCCTCCTAAAAATTAAAAATCCTATGTCAAACCTCCAATCAGGAGATAAAACATAGGAATAGAAGATATTTTATTTCTTTGATTTGTTGCTTCTGCATAATATGAAGGCAGCTATTTTATGTAAAAATTACAAAACCTGTGCATAGTAACCCTATGCACAGGTTTTGTCTAATATGGTGCGGCTGACGGGAGTCGAACCCGTACGCCCATCCGGACACAAGCACCTCAAGCTTGCCAGTCTACCAATTCCAGCACAGCCGCAAATTGCGGTCATTTTTGACCGCCCCATTATTATACTGTTTCAATGAGGTTTTGTCAACGGGATTTTTCAAGATTTTGCATGGAGGTCCATAGCGCAATTGATAAATTAAAGAAACCGCAATTTATCTTTTACAAATTACAGGAAGTACGGTATACTAATAGCCAGCAGTACAAGATCAGGAAGAAATATAGAGGTGACCTGAATGAGAATGAGGAAAAAGCCCAATCTTCCGGCCCGAATGGAGCGGTGCGCGGCGATGTTGATTTCAGATCCCGCCTCAATGCGGGGGCGTTGGCGGGAGCTGTATCCCGGTGCAAGGGAGCTGCGGCTAGAGATCGGCTGCGGCAAGGGGCGGTTTTCCGCGGAGACGGCGGAACAGAACCCCGATGTGTTGTACATTGCGCTGGAGCGGGTACCCGACGCTATGATCATAGCCATGGAGCGGTGCCAGGCCAAGGGGCTGACCAACATCTTTTTTATTGACGGAGACGCCGCCCTGCTGCGGGACTACTTCGCCCCCGACGAGGTGGACCTGTTGTACATCAACTTCTGCGACCCCTGGCCGGGGGTGAAGCATGCCCGGCGGCGGCTGACCCACGAGCAGTTTTTGATCCTCTACCGGGGGATTCTGCGGGAGGGAGGACAGATTCACTTTAAGAGTGACAACCACGATCTGTTTGAGTGGTCGCTGTTCCAGTTCCCGAAAGCGGGCTTTGCCCTGTCCCAGGTGACCCGGGATCTCCACGGGGAGGGGGTCCGGGGGGTCATGACCGACTATGAGGAGAAGTTCCATTTGCTGGGTACCCCCATCAACCGCTGTGTGGGTACCAAGGAGCGGATGGACCCGGAGCCTGAGTTTCGTCCCATTGCGGGCCCGGCCAGGGGTCCGGCGGGAAGAGGGCCGGACCTGGCAGACGTGAGCGGAGGTGAGGAAACAAAAACTTGACATTTCGCACAAAAGGACTATAATATAAAGGTAAACAATTTACCGCAATGCCCAATTTCTGAAAGGAGTCTTTGCTTATGAAAAAGATGCTTGCACTTGCACTGGCCATGTCCATGGCCCTGTCTCTGGCCGCCTGCGGCGGCGGTGGGGATAAGTCCCAGACCCCGCCTCCTCCTTCCACTGGCGGCAGCAGTGCCGGCCAGTCCACCCCCCAGGGGGTGGAGCCGGACTATGACTATACCATCCGTATCTATTCCAACTCCAACTCCACCGAGCGCACCACCTGGCTGATCCAGGAGGCCAAGGCGGCCGGCTTCAACATCTCTATCGACAACAACGACGTTATCTCCGGCGACACTCAGGCCATCCAGGCCGCCAACGAGAACAAGGACGGAGACCTGATCTTCGGCCTGAACGAGACCCGCTGGAGCCAGCTGGTCAACGGCACCTATGAGAACCTGAAGATCATGGACTGGACCCCCACCTGGTCGGGCGATGTGGGCGAGTATGTCTATCCCGGCAAGGCCTATGGACTGGTCATCCAGAATGTGCTGATGCTCTACCGCAACGACGAGCTGGGCACCAACGGCCAGGAGCTCCACTTTGACCACTGGGCCGACATCGTCAACTGCGGTTACTCCTGGTACCGCCAGAACAAGGTGGGCGGCACCACCAACGCCAACATCAACTCCGCCATGCTGTATGCCTTCGTCGATCCCGCCTCTCCCGCCGGCGGCATCTCCATCGACGGCTGGAAGACCCTGTGGAAGTACTGCGCCGACGGCAAGAGCGGCGGCGACGACTACAAGTACGGCTTTGATCCCCTGAACAAGGGCGACGTGCAGGTATCCACCTTCTACTCCTCCTCCCTCTACGGCAAGATCGACGCCGCAGGTGAGAGCTCTGACAAGCCCCTGAAGGGAACCATGGAGCCCGAGAACTGGTCCCTGGTGGATATCAAGGACGGCACCTACTACATCGCCGAGTACATTGGCATTCTGGATAAGGCCGGCCGTACCCCCGAGCAGACCGCCGCCGTTCAGGAGTTCGCCGAGTGGTTCGGCTCCGCCGAGACCCAGGCCGCCTGGGGCGAGGAGTTCGACTCCTATCCCTGCAACACCGAGGCCGCGGCCATCCTCTATCCCAACGGCATTCCCCCGATCTACCAGCTGAAGAACTTCGCCCTGTCCAAGGTGGACGGCACTGACATGACCTACGCCGAGTACGTGGCCGAGCACTCCAGCGACTGGACCAACATTATGACCAACCTGGGCTTCTACTGGGCCGATGCCAGCAGTCCCGCTACCGAGCCCGATTGGGACAGCCTGGACTGGGCTACCCTGACCCAGTCCGCCGGCTAAATACAAATGTTTCTCTGTGGCGAGCCGGGGGACCGGCTCGCCACACGCATTTCAACAATCCCCAGTCAGCCTGTGGCTGACAGCCCCTTTTTAAAGGGGCCAGATTTTATAGAGAGGGAGCTTTGCCTATGATCCGGCTCAACGATATCGTCGTTAAGTTCGGCGACTTTACCGCACTGCACGACATCAACGTCCATGTGAAGGAGGGGGAGTTCTTCACCTTCCTGGGGCCCTCCGGCTGCGGGAAGACCACCACCCTGCGCACCATCACCGGCTTTATTGAGCCTGTCTCCGGATCGGTGGTGGTGAAGGACAGGGATATCACCCACGTCCCCATCGAGGAGCGGAACATCGGCATTGTATTCCAGTCCTACGCTCTGTTCCCCACCATGACGGTGTATGACAACATCGCCTTTGGCCTGAAGCTGAAAAAGCTGAGAAAGGCGGAGATCGCCCAAAAGGTGAACGACATCGCCCGAAAGGTGGACCTGAGCGACGAGCAGCTAAAAAAGGCGGTGAGCCAGCTGTCCGGCGGACAGCAGCAGCGGGTGGCCATCGCCAGGGCGCTGGTCACCGAGCCCGCCATCATCTGCATGGACGAGCCCCTGTCCAACCTGGACGCCAAGCTGCGGGTCCAGCTGCGCAACGAGCTCAAGCAGATGCAGAAGGACTTCGGCATCACCACCATCTACGTCACCCACGACCAGGAGGAGGCCCTCACCCTCTCCGACCACATCGCCGTGTTCAACAAGGGGGTCATCGAGCAGATCGGCACCCCCAACGAGGTGTATAACCACTCGGCCACCGAGTTCGTGTGCAACTTCATCGGCGACATCAACCTGCTCCAGGGTGAGGCGGTGGCTGCCCTGAACGCGGGCGGGGGACAGGTGGACCCCGCTGCCCACAACTACATCCGACTGGAGCGCATCCACGTCAACGTGGAGCCCAAGCCGGGGAATGTGGTGCTGCCCGGCGTGGTGGACAGCCGGGAGTACTACGGACTGTACATCAAGTACTACATCAAGGCCGCCGGGCAGACCATCAAGGTCATCGAGAAGAACGACGGCGTGAACATCTACGAAGCGGGCCAAGCCGTGAAGGTGGTCATGGACCCCAGAGACGTGATGGCCTACCCGGTTGCGTAAGGGGGGCGGGACTATGACCAAAAGCCGCTCCAGCGCCCTGAGCCCGGCCCTGCTAGCAAAGATTTTCGGCGTCGCCTTCTTTGCCTACCTGTTCCTGGGCTTTATGCTGCTGCCCTGCCTCAACACCCTGGCCAGCATCTTCACCACCCAGAACGCCTCGGGGGAGGTGGACCCCCTGGCGGTCATCCGCTTCTTCTTCGCCGGCAATATGGGCTCCTATGTGTGGAACTCCCTAAAGCTGGCCGTCTGCCTAGTGATCACGGTGAACATTGTGGGCGTGTCCATCGTCCTGCTCACCGAGTATTTCGACATCAAGGGTGCCAAGATCCTCCGCCTGGGCTACATGACCACCCTGATCTACTCCGGCGTGGCCCTGGTCACCGGCTATCTGTTCCTCTACGACAGCAACGGCATCATCACAACCCTGCTGGTGAACGCCTTTCCCGGGATGAACCCCAACTGGTTCTCCGGCTTCAACGCGGTGCTGTTCACCATGACCTTCGCCTGCACCAGCAACCATGCCCTGTTCCTGCGCAACGCCATCCGGGGCATCGACTACAACACAGTGGAGGCCGCCCGGAACATGGGGGCCCGGCCCTTCAAGGTGCTGTGGAAGGTGGTTTTCCCCACTCTGGTGCCCACCATGTTCTCCCTGACGGTGATGACCTTCATCACCGGCCTGTGCGCCATGTCCGCCCCAACCCTGCTGGGCTACGACTCCATCAATCCGGAGATCGTCCGGCTGGCCGGGTCCTCCACGGCGGACGAGGCCTTTCCCCAGGCCCGGGCGGCCTTGCTATCCGTCATCCTGGCCTTGTTTACCATCGTCCTGCTGACGGTGCTGTCCTCCTATGAGCGGAAGGGCCACTATCTCTCCGTTTCCAAGACCAAGGCCAAGCTGCAAAAGCAGAAAATCGACAATCCAGTGTGGAACCTCCTGGCCCACATCTACGCCTATATCCTCTTTGTCATCTATATGACCCCAGTGGTCATGATTATCATCTTCTCCTTCCAGACCTACGGGGCCATCCGGATGAAGCGGCTGGACCTGTCCAACTGGACCCTCATCAATTTCTTCGGAACCCAGGACTACGAGTACCTCACCAACCGGGGTACCTACAAGACCAGGAAGGGGTCCATCTCCGGCCTGTTCGCCAACGAGGCCACCCTGGGAGGCATCAAGCTCAGCTTCATCCTGTCCGCCATCGCCGCCGCCCTGGCCTGCGTCATCGTGGTGGTGGCCTGCAACTACATCTTCAAGAACCGGAACAAGAAGTCGGGCACCGTGCTGGAGTACTGCCTGCTCTTCCCCTGGCTGCTGCCCACCATCCTCATCTGCTACTCCTACCGGGTCTATTTCAACAGCGAGGACGTGTGGTATGTGGGCGGGACCAACCTGTACTACGCCGAGCACGTGCGGCTGCTCATCATCCTGGCCTACACGGTGGTCAAGCTGCCCTTCTCCCTGCGGATGATAAAGGCCGCCTTCTACGCCATCGACGAGGAGCTGGAGGACGCCGCCCGGAATCTGGGCTCCAGTCCGCTGGTCACATTCCTGAAGGTGAAGCTGCCCATCATCCTGCCCTCGGTGCTGGCGGTGTTCGCCCTGAATTTCAACGCCCTGTTCACCGAGTACGACATGTCGGCCACCTTTGCCAGCTCCTACGGCACCACCTACGCCATGGTCATCCAGTCCATGTGCCGGGAGGAGGGGCTGTACGGCTACAACGTCAACGCCTCGGGCCGGCGGTGTGCCTCCACGGTGTTCATTATGATCGTGTCGGGCGTTATCCTGTACCTGGTCTACGGCGTGGGCGCCCGGGACCTGGGGGAGCGGCTGGAGATCAGGGACCGGCGGCGCAAGCGGCTGGAAAAAATAAAGAGCTTTGGAAAAAGGACCGGGGAGGCCCACACATGATCCGAAATATTATATTTGACATGGGCAACGTGCTCATCTACTGGCGGCCCGACGTGCTGGTTGAGCGGCTGGGCGTGCCGGAGGAGGACCGCCCCCTGCTCCTCCGGGAGGTCTTTGGCGACGTGAACTGGCTCCAGCTGGACCGGGGGATCGTCACCCCGGAGGAGGCCGCTGACCGCATGTGCCGCCGCCTGCCCCGGCGTCTCCACGGGGCGGTCCACCAGCTGACCGCGGGCTGGTGGCACGGCCCGCTGCTCCCTGTGGAGGGGATGGCGGAGCTGGTCCGGGAGCTGAAGGAACTGGGGTACGGCATCTACCTGCTCTCCAATGCCGGCGTGGACCTGCCGAAGTTCTTCCCCCGCATCCCGGGCAGCGAGTGCTTCGACGGCCGTGTGGTCTCCGCCTTCCACAAGCTCCTCAAGCCCCAGCCGGAGTTGTATCAAATTCTGCTCCAGGAGTATAGTCTGAAAGGGGAGGAGTGCTTCTTCACGGACGACCTGAACATCAACGTGGAGGCCGCCATGCTGGCGGGGATGTCCGGGACGGTCTTCCGCGGGGCGGATGATCTGCGCCGTTCGCTGAGGGAGGCGGGGATTCCCGTTTCAGCCGGAGACGTATAGCCCTTGTTCACCGCCGCGGGTGCCTGTGCGCCTGCGGCGATGCTTTTGATAAAATAATTTGGGCAAGATTGGGAAATGGGCTTCCTATTTGCAGAAAGATTTGGTATAATGAGACGCAGAGCGACCTGCGGCGGCCGGTCGATATAAGCTCTATGCTGGACCCTGGCCGCCCATATTGAGGAGTGGAGACATGGAGAGACAGGAAAGAATACTGATTATTGATGACAGCCCAGTGCAGGCGGAGCGGCTCAAGTCTATTTTGCAGGACGATTATGCGATCACGCTGGCCAACACCGCTGAGATGGGACTGAAATACGCCAGGGAGGGGGACTTCGACCTGGTGCTGCTGGATGTGGTCATGCCGGAGATGGACGGTTTTGTCCTTTTGAAGAAGCTACAGGAGGAGATCATCACCCAGCACACCCCGGTGATCCTGATCACCAGCCTGAACGACGTGGAGAATGAGGAGAAGGGACTTACCCTGGGGGCTGTAGATTACATCATCAAGCCCTACCATGCGGCCATCGTCAAGGCGCGGGTGAATACCCATATCAAGCTGTGCCGCTACCGGCAGCAGCTGGAGCAGAAGGCTATGATCGACCCCATGACCGGGGTATCCAACCGGCGGGGCTACGATACGTGCTGCTTTAAGAAGTGGCAGGAGGCGGTGCGCCTTAAGACGCCCATCTCCCTGTGCATGATGGATATCGACAAGTTCAAGGTGTATAACGATACCTTCGGGCATCCCGCCGGAGACAAGGTGATTCGGGCTGTGGCCGGAGTGGCGACCGATTATCTCAGGCGCAGTACAGACTTCTTTGCCCGGTATGGCGGGGAGGAGTTTGTGGCCATTATCCAGGGCAACGACGCCCAAACGGCCTTCGCCCAGCTGACACGGCTGCGCAAGGCGGTAGAGAGCCTGCACATCGCCCATAATCCGGAGGTATCCCCGTGGGTCACCATCAGCATAGGCGGGGTCACCGTCCTGCCCAAGCTGGGTGACAGCTATGACACCTATTTGAAGATCGCAGATACCATGCTTTACGACGCCAAGCGCTTTGGCCGCAACCAGGTTGTGTGGTCCAATGAGAGAATGGAGCAGTTGCGGGAACAGTAACAGTCAATTGGGGGTGAGCGTCAAATGGGACTGTTCGGATTGTTTGGAAAGAGCCCAAAGCAGAGGGAGGAAGAAGAGTCTCAACGTCGTGCGCAGACAGAGGATCTGGAAATTTACTCCGGAATGCGGGTGGAGGTGACCTCTGACGATGGCCGGATGTTTCTGGTGGCCCGGCTGACCGGCCTGCGGGGAGATCGGGCCCAGCTTAAGCCCGCCACAGAGGGAAGTCTGCTGACCACGCTGGAGGAGCCGGTACTGGTGACCCTGCGGGGCTACAGCAGCAAGGAAAACAAGGCCGTTATTATGAAATGTACTGTGCGCTCCGGAGGTAAAAACCTGTGGCAGGCGGAGCACCTTGCGCTGATTAAGCGGAGCAATGACCGGGCGTTCTTCCGTATGGGGACCAGCCTGGCGGGCAAGCTGGCGCCTCTGGGCCAGCTGAATGCGCCGGCGGAGGAGTGCCGGCTGTTGAACATCAGTGTGGGCGGCACCTGTATCAGTACCGGGATCAGGCACAACATTGGGGATAAGTTTTTGCTCTGGTCAAAGCTGACCCCCGATTCAGAGCCGATACAGGTGGTCTGTCAGATCGTGCGCATCAATGAGCGCAGGTATGGCAGCTTTGAGTACGGCTGTCGCTTCTTGAACCTGAGCGAGGCGGAAGAGGAGCGGGTCCTACAGATCATATTCGATATGCAGCGGCAGGGACGGACCTGAGCTGTTGACAGCGGGGAGTACGGCGCGGGAAGCGCCGTGCCTCCCGCTGTCCTTTTGTTTAAGTACTTGGTGAAAACGCCGAAAATACAATTTTTAATACATGGCAGATTGACAGACCGGACGAATGTGATATAATGGACCAAAAAGGTACCGTATAGGGGGAGGGAGTTCCGTGCTGATGACACGGGAGATGGACTACGCCCTGCGCATCGTCCGGGCGCTGTACCGGGAGGGGCAGCTGTCCGCCGCGGCGATTGCCCAACGGGAGTGTATGCCCAAGGCGATTACCCTGAAAATACTGAAGCATCTCCACGCCGCCGGTCTGGTGGACAGCCGCCGGGGGCCCAGCGGGGGGTACCTGCTGTGCCGGGACTGCGGGGAGCTGTATCTCCGGGATGTGTTCCAGGCCCTGGGGGAGTTTCTATATGTCAACCGCTGCCAGCAGCCGGGCTACCGGTGTGAAAACCGCCCCAAGGGGGACTGCGGCCTGTGCCGGGAGCTGGCCCGCGTTCAGGAGATTCTGGACGGCGAGCTGGTACGAACACCACTGAGCGCAATTTTCCAGGAAACATAGGGAGTTTATAAATAAAGGAGGAAAAACGTATGCTGTATCAAACCACGCAGGAGCATGAGGAGCTGCGGGCAAAGGTAAGGGAATTTGCCGAGGCGGAGATCAAGCCCATCGCCTTCATGCTGGACAAGAACAACCAGTTCCCCACCGAGCAGGTGAAGAAGATGGGGGAGCTGGGCCTGATGGGCCTGCCCTACGAGAAGGAGTACGGCGGGGCCGGGCTGGACGCCCTGAGCTATGCCATCGCCGTGGAGGAGCTGGCCCGGGTGGACGGCGGCGCGGGGGTCATCCTCTCCGCCCACACCTCCCTGGGCACCTACCCCATCTACGCCTTCGGCAATGAGGAGCAGAAGAAGAAATATCTGCCCGACCTGTGCTCCGGCAAAAAGATCGGCGCCTTCGGCCTCACCGAGCCCAACGCCGGCTCCGACGCCGGCGGCACCGAGACCACCGCCGAGGACATGGGGGACTACTACCTCCTCAACGGCGAGAAAATCTTCATCACCAACGGCGGCGAGGCCAGCACCTATGTGGTGTTCGCCGTCACCACTCCCGGCATCGGCACCCGGGGCATCTCCGCCTTTATCGTGGAAAAGGGCTGGGAGGGCTTCACCTTTGAGGAGCACTACGACAAGATGGGCATCCGCTCCTCCGCCACCTGCCAGCTGAACTTCAACGGCGTAAAGGTGCCAAAGGAGAACCTGCTGGGCAAGGAGGGCCAGGGGTTCAAAATCGCTATGGCCACCCTGGACGGCGGCCGCATCGGCATCGCCGCTCAGGCCCTGGGCATCGCTCAAGGGGCCTATGAGGCCGCCGTGGAGTACTCCAAGGAGCGGGTCCAGTTCGGCAAGCCCATCTGCCAGCAGCAGAACATCGCCTTCAAGATTGCAGACATGGCCACCAAGCTGCGCTGCGCCCGGTTCCTGGTCTACTCCGCCGCCGAACTGAAGCAGGCCCACGTGCCCTACGGCATGGAGTCCGCCATGGCCAAACAGTACGCCTCCGACATCGCCCTGGAGGTCACCAACGACGCCCTGCAAATCTTCGGCGGCTCCGGCTACCTGAAGGGAATGGAGGTGGAGCGGTTCTACCGGGACGCCAAGATTACCACCATCTACGAGGGCACCAACGAGATCCAGCGGGTGGTGATCGCCTCCCACATCCTGGGCAAGGCGGCCAAGGAGGCCCCCTCCGCCGCGGCGGCCGGGCCTCGCGGCCCCGAGACGGGCGCACGGAAGCGGCTCATCCTCAAGGACGGCACCGCCCAGGAGAAGGTAGAGACCCTGGTGGCCAACCTGAAGAAGGACGGCCACGACTTCACCGTGGGCATCCCCATTGACACCCCCATCACCCAAGCCGAGCGGGTGGTCTCCGCGGGCCAGGGCATCGGCGAAAAGAAGAACATGAAGCTGATCGAGGACCTGGCAAAGGCCGCCGGGGCCGCTATCGGCTCCAGCCGTCCCGTGGCCGAGACCCTGAAATATGTGCCCATCAACCGGTATGTGGGCATGTCGGGGCAGAAGTTCAAGGGCAACCTGTACATCGCCTGCGGCATCTCCGGAGCCATCCAGCATTTGAAGGGCATCAAGGACGCCTCCTGCATCGTGGCCATCAACACCAACCCCAACGCCAAGATTTTCAAGAACTGCGATTACGGCATCGTGGGCGACGTGATGGAGATCCTGCCCCTGCTCACCAAGGCCCTGGACACCGGCGAGAAGCTCCCCGCCCCGCCCATGACCAAGATGAAGCGGCAGGCAGCCAAGAAGGTCTACCAGCCCCGGAAGCTGTACATCTGCAACGGCTGCGGCCACGAGTACGACCCCATGCAGGGCGACCCGGAGAACGAGGTCAAGCCCGGCACCGCCTTCAAGGACCTGCCCGAAGGCTGGACCTGCCCCCACTGCGGCGAGGGCGTGGACGCGTTCATCGAGATCGAGGCGTAACGGCGTCCTGTAGGGGCCGCCCCCCAGGGCGGCCCGCTAACCGCAGGCACCATGAACCGGGCCGCCGAGGGCGGCGGCCCCTACAAAGAACAACATAAAGGAGGCAACCTTATATGTATAATTACCGCATGGTCACCGACGACCTGTACTGGGTAGGCGCGGACGAGCACCGGCTGGCCCTGTTTGAGAACATCCACCCCCTGTACCACGGCGTATCCTACAACGCCTACGTCCTGCTGGACGAGAAGACCGTCCTCTTCGACACCGCTGACTGGGCGGTGGGCCGGCAGTTCATTGCCAACGTGAAGGCCGTCCTCAACGGCCGGCCCCTGGACTACCTGGTCATCAACCACGTGGAACCCGACCACGCCGCCTCCATTGAGGAGATCCTGCTGCGCTGGCCCAAGGTGAAGATCATCACCACCCCCAAGGCGGTTACCCTGCTGAACCAGTTCGGCTTCGGCCTGGACCCCAGCGCCATTGAAGAGGTGGCCGAAGGGGACACCAAATGCTTCGGCAAGCACACCGTGGCCTTCGTCTACGCCCCCATGGTCCACTGGCCTGAGGCCATGGTCACCTTCGACACCACCAACGGCGTGCTCTTCTCCGCCGACGCCTTCGGCTCCTTCCGCTCCCTGGACGGCAAGCTCTTCGCCGACGAGGTGGACTTTGCCGGCGAGTGGATCGACGACGCCCGGCGGTACTACACCAATATTGTGGGCAAGTACGGCCCCCAGGTGGTGGCCCTTCTCAACAAGGCGGCCTCCATCGTGGGCCTGGAGAACATCAAGTTCCTGTGCCCCCTCCACGGTCCGGTGTGGCGCAAGGACCTGGGCTACATCATCGACAAGTACACCCACTGGGCCACCTATGAGCCGGAGGAGAAGGGGGTTATGATCGTCTACGCCTCCATGTACGGCAACACCGAGGCGGCGGCGGAGGTGCTGGCCGCCAAGCTCACCGCCCGGGGGATCACCAACACCCGGCTGTACGACGTGTCCTCCACCCACGTCAGCTACCTGATCTCCGACCTGTTCAAGTACAGCCACCTGGTACTGGCCTCCGTCACCTACAATCTGGGGATCTTCCCGCCCATGCACAACTTCCTCATGGACATGAAGGCCCTGAACCTGCAAAAGCGCACCGTGGCCATCATGGGCAGCGGCTCCTGGGCCCCCCGCTCCGGCGGGCTGATGAAGGAGGAGATCGAGTCTCTGAAGAACATGACCGTCCTGGACGAGGAGATGACCGTCACCTCCGCCCTGAAGGCCGAAAACGAGTCCGAGATCGACGCGCTGGCCGACGCCATCGCCGCCTCTGTCAAGGGCGAAAGCAAATAATTGTAAAAACCGGAGGGCGGCGGCTCTCCGGTTTTTTATGGAATTGGAAGAAAAGTATTGAATTACCGGTCTGCCCTATGGTATACTGTACATACTGTCATCCGCAAAACTCCAAAATGAAGTGAGGATGTTATTGATGCGTAAAAGTATTAAGAGAATGGTGTTTTTCCGGGTCGCCGCCGCGCTGCTGTCCATTCTGCTGTTCAGCGGGGTGACCACCTTCAATCTGCTTCGGATTGAGAAGATGCAAAAGAGCAGCGCACAGACTGTCGATGTGCTGAGCCGGGCTCAGGCTGCCGAGACCGCCCACTACAAATGGTCCAGCAATTTGAGCAAGGCCCTGTATGCGGGTGGAGAGTTCCCGGGCACAGACGATACCAAGTGCGTTCTGGGTCAGTGGATCTACGGCGAGGCAGGTACGGACGACGCGACGATTCTGGCCCTGCGGGACGAGATCAAGCCCATGCACAAGGCCCTGCACCAGTCTGTGGCCGAGGTGCAGAGCATGATGGCAGCTAGCCCGGCCCGCGCCCAGGACTACTATCAGAACACCATTCAGGCCGACCTGACCGCCCTGGTGGGCAAGCTGGATCAGGTGATCGAGCAGGGGACCACCCTCAACAATGAGAATACCGAGAAAATGGCCTCCACGATTATGACGATGCAGGTTATTACCGCCATCTGCCTGGTGCTGGCGCTGTTCTGCCTCATCAGCCTGGTGACGTATGTGCTGAAAAATGTCCTTGCCCCCATCCTGTACATCACCCGGCAGGTCCAGCCTCTCCAGGAGGGCCGTCTGGACCTGATTCTGGACCACAAGACCAACGATGAGCTGGGCGATCTGTCCAATACTCTGGAGAAGGCCATGGAGCTGATTCGGGGCTACATATGGGACCTGAACCGGCTGATGGAGCAGCTGGCGGACGGCAACTTCGATGTGAAGACCGCGGCGCCCTTCATTGGGGATTTCCGCTCCATTGAGGAGTCCATCAACGCTTTGACGTCCCGGCTGTCCACGGCCATTGGCAGCATCTGCCAGGCCCAGCAGAAGGTGACTGGCAACGCCGAGCACCTGTCCAGCGGGGCCCAGTCCCTGGCCCAGGGGGCCACGGAGCAGGCCAGCGCTGTTCAGGAGCTGTATGCCACCCTGGACACCCTGTCCAGAAGCGCGGCCGAGAACGTAAAGACTGCCGCTACGGCCCAGGAGAACGCCAAGCAGACCGGGGAGCAGGTGACCATCAGCGGCCAGCAGATGGAGCAGATGGTGGCCGCCATGAAGGATATTACCGAGGCCTCTCAGCAGATCGAGAAGATCATCGCTACCATTGAGGATATCGCCTTCCAGACCAATATCCTGGCCCTGAACGCCGCCGTTGAGGCCGCCCGGGCGGGTGCCGCGGGCAAGGGCTTTGCCGTGGTGGCCGACGAGGTGCGCAACCTGGCCTCCAAGTCCGACGAGGCGGCCAAGGCCACCAAGGGCCTGATCGAGAACTCCGTACAGGCCACCGGACGGGGCAGCCGGATCGTCAGCGAGGTGTCCGCCACCCTGAACAAGACGCTGGAGCTGGTAATGCAGTCCAACACGGCCATCGGCGAGATCGTCAAGGCGGTGGAGAACGACGCCGAGTCCATCGCCCAGGTCACCGAGGGCATCGGACAGATCTCCGCTGTGGTGCAGAGCAACTCCGCCAGCAGCGAGGAGTCTGCTGCCGTCAGCGCCGAGCTGTTCACCCAGGTGCAGGTGATGGAGGGACAGACCAAGCGGTTCAAGCTCAAGACCTGATAAAAAGCTGCCGGCGCGGGCCAAAAGCCCGCGCCGTTTTTATATGCCCTGCCGGCCAGCCTTTCAGTTGACAGGGCGGATACTCTCATATATAATAGTTTTATATGAAACAGTCTTATATAATACTATTAGGAGGTGAGGACCCATGCAGGGCGGTACGGATGACCGTCAGGCCCAGCGAGAACAGATGATGCTGCTGGAGCCTTTGCCCCAGGTCATTATGAAAATGGCGGTTCCCTCTATCATCGGCTTTTTGATCACCGCCATCTACAACCTGGCGGACACCTTTTTTGTCAGCGGGCTGGGGGAGAGCGCCACCGCAGCGGTGAGTGTCAACGCTTCGCTGGACCAGATCATTATGATGGCCGGGTCCATGCTGGCGGTGGGGGCGGCCAGCTATGTTTCCCGCCTCCTGGGGGCCCGGAGCCGGGAGAAGGCCGACCAGGTGCTGTCCACCGCCTTCTTTCTGGCCTTTACCTTCGGGCTGGTGGTCGCTGTGCTGGGCACCGCCTTCATGAGGCCCATGGTCCGCCTTCTGGGGGCCACCGATACCTGCGAGCAGTACGCCGTGGAGTACGCCACCTATGTGCTGATGGTGGCCCCCTTTATGGCCACCACCTTTGTGATGAACCAGTGTCTGCGGGCGGAGGGCAGTCCCATGCGCTCCATGCTGGGGATGGGCTTAGGCGGCATCCTGAACTGCTTTTTGGACCCTGTATTCATCTTCGGGATGGACCTGGGTGTGGCCGGGGCCTCCATGGCCACCGCCATCTCCAAGCTGGTCAGCTTCTCCGTCCTGATCTTCCCCTATGTGACCCACCGCAGCGTACTGCGGATATCCCCGCGCTGCTTCCGGCCCAATGGGGATATCATCGTCCAGATCGTCACGGTGGGCTCTTCCTCCATGTTCCGCTCTGGCCTGGCTGTGGTCTCCGCCATCGTCCTCAACAACATTGCTGGCAGTATTTCCGACGCGGTCCTGGCGGGGATCGGCGTGTCTAATAAGATCATGATGTTCCCCTTTGGCATTATCCTAGGCTTCGGCACAGGGTTCCAGCCGGTGGCCGGGTTCAACTGGGGGGCCAAACGGTACGACCGGGTGCTGGAGAGCTACCGGTTTGCCGCTCGGGCCGCCATCCTGGGAGCGGCCGCCATGGGTCTGCTCCTGGCGGCCTTTGCCCAGCCCCTCATCGGTCTGTTCGCCAAGGCTGGCCACGCCTGGGAGATGCGGGAGATTGGCGCGCTGTGTATCCGGCTGCAGTGCCTGGCCCTGCCCATCCACGGCTGGGTGGCTGTGGTAAACATGTTCTGTGCGGGGCTGGGCAACGCCAAAGGCGCCCTGCTGCTGTCCACCTCCCGCCAAGGCACCTGCTTCCTGCCCATTGTCTACCCCATGTCCCGGATATGGGGGGCCAACGGTGTGGCCGCCGTTCAGGCGGTGGCGGACGTCCTCTCGCTGCTTCTTGCGGTCCCGCTGATCCGCAGGGTGCTGCGGCAGATTCGGGCGGCCGGCTGCTGTGAAGAGGGGAGGAAATGAACACTGTGGAAAAGACTGTAATGTCCAGCCTGCTGCGTATCAATCGCCACCACAGGAGGGCTTTGAAATGTGCCCTGGCGCCCTATGGGTATGTGGGGGTGATGCACCTGATCGTCCTCTATATCAGCAGGCACCCCGGCAGCAGCCAGGAGGAGATCACCAGCTTCTACGCCCTGGACAAGGCGAGCGTGGCGCGGGACGCCCGGCGGCTGGAGGACCTGGGGCACATTGAGCGGAATATCATTCCGGAGAACCGCCGCCAGTATAAGCTGGACTTGACGGATGCGGGCCGCGATATGATCCGGGTCATCGATCAGGCGGAGGAGCAGTTCCAAAAAGGTCTGACAGCCAACATCTCTCCGGAGGACTGGGCGCAGCTGGAAACTCTCCTCAAACGGTTGGAAGAGAATGCCTGCCTGTCGTGAAACGTGGTGCAGTTATGGTGGAACGTATGCTCACTTCCCAAATTGTTTACAATTAAAATATTGACTGGTAGGTCTATTTATGATAGGATACGTAAAAATAGACTTACCGGTCAATTTTAGAGGTGAGCATATGAAGCGTGAAGAAAAAAACCAGCAGACGAGACGGCGGATTATGGACAGTGCACTGGCTGAGTTTTCCAGGCAGGGCTACGGGGCCAGCTCTATCAATACCATCTGCGCCGCCCAGAACATCTCAAAGGGCATCGTGTATCACTATTTTGAGACAAAGGACGTGCTGTTCCTCGCCTGTGTGGCGGAGTGTTTTCAGCGTCTGACGGAGTACATCCAGGCGAGTATGATCGACCAGGGTCAGCTCTGCCTGGAGGAGTACTTTGCAGTCCGCACAAGATTTTTCCGATCCAATCCGGTTTACCAGCGCATTTTCTGCGAGGCGGTGGTCTCCCCGCCCGAGCATCTGCGCGGCGAGATACAGGCGTGCAAGCGGGAGTTTGACGCGCTCAACGTCCGAATCCTGGAGCAGCTGCTGACCCCGCTCTCTCTGCGTCCCGGCATCTCCCGGGAGGAGGTGGTGGAGACCTTCCGTCAATTTCAGGATTTCATCAACATCCGCTATCAGATGGCGGATGGGGGCGGGCAGGGCTTTGAGGCCCATGAGGAAGCCTGCCACAGGGCGCTGGACATCCTGCTCTACGGCGTCATCGAGAGGGAGGGGACCGGTCATGCTTGAGAAAGAGACGCAGAAGCAGTCTGTGCTGGCCGACCTGCCTCCCGCAGCGGCCATCGTGAAGCTGGCCGTTCCGGCCACCCTCGCCCTGTTGGCAAAAGCCGTCTACAACCTGGTGGACACCGCCTACATCGGGATGCTGGACAACGACCTGGCTATGGCGGGGGTGGGGGTCACGGTACCCCTGCTGCTGATTATGGTATCCATTGAGAACATCTTTGCGGCGGGGGCCTCCGTCCTAGCGGGCCGCCAGCTGGGCGCCAAGGACCAGGAGGGTGCCAGCCGCACGGTCACCACCATTGTGGGCGTCTCGGTTATCATCGGCGCGGCCCTGTGTGTGGGGGGCATCCTCTTTCTGGAGCCGCTGATGCGCGCATTCGGCGCCACCGACTCCTCTCTGCCCTACGCCAAGGACTACGCCTTCTGGATGTTCATCGCCGCCCTGGCCAATCTGCCCGCCCAGAGCATGAACTGCGCCGCCCGGGCGGAGTCCTCGGTGAAGATTTCCTCCATCGCCGTCATCACCGGCGCGGCCCTCAACATCATTCTGGACCCCATCTTCATGTTCGAGTTTGGCCTGAACCAGGGGGTGGCGGGGGCGTCTCAGGCCACCACGGTGTCTCAGTTCGTCACCTTCTTCATCCTCACCTGGTTCTACGCCAGCGGGCGCTCCGTCATCAAGGTCAAGCGTAAGGCATTCCGTCCCAGTTGGCAGTTTATCCGGGATGTGGCAGTCATCGGCGTCCCCACCGCCGTGATTCAGATCTGCCTGTCCGTGGCGGCCTCGCTGACCAACATCGCCGCCGCCGGACTGCCCCAGACCGACGAGATCATCGCCGCCTACGGGGTCGTCCAGCGTCTGGTCCTCATTGGCTGCTATGTGATCATGGGCTTTATGCAGGGGTACCAGCCGGTGGCCTCCTTTGCCTTCGGGGCGGGGGATGAGGACCGCTTCCATCAGTCTGTGCGCTTCGCTCTGAAGGGGTCCCTGCTGCTGACGGTGCTGGTGGCGGCTGTCTACATCCTGCTGTCCAGGCCACTGATCCTGCTGTTCAATGACAATCCCGTCATCGTGGAGTATGGGCGGCGACTGCTGATCTCGCAGGTGGCACTCTATCCCGCCTTTGGCCTGTGCTATATGATGACCATTACCTATCAGACCATTGGAACCTCCCGTTATGGGCTGTTCCTATCCCTGATCCGGCAGGGGTTGTTCTATATTCCCTTTATCCAGACCCTACCGGCTCTTTTCGGGGTGACAGGGATCTATTTCTCCCAGCCGGCCGCCGATGTGCTCACCATTCTGGTGTGCCTGTGCTCTATCCGGCCCATGAAGGCCGCCGCGTCCCGGAATATGGCCAATCAATGCGGGGAGCAGGCTTGTCCGGAGCGGTAATGAACTATAAAACACAAGGAGGACTGGTATATGGACGCACTACAGCTGGACACTGTCCGCATATCTGATGATAAGACCTGTTTGGAGATCTTAGATCAGACCTTGCTGCCCAACACCATCAAGGTGGTCAAGGTCAGCAGGCTTGAGGACATCTGGGAGGCGATCAGGCTGCTCCGAGTTCGCGGCGCGCCCGCCATTGGCGTGTGCGCCGGGTATGCCATTGCCCTTGCCGCCTCGCAGATTGATACCGACGACCCCGTCAGGTTTTGTGAGGAGTTCTTAAAGCAAAAGGCATACCTGGCCTCCGCCCGCCCCACAGCGGTCAACCTGTTCTGGGCCCTGGACCGGATGGAGAGGACAATGCGTGCCCACCTGGACAAGCCGGTTTCAACGGTCAAGGAAATTCTCTTCACTGAGGCCCAGGCCATCCGGGATGAGGATGTGTCCATCAGCCGCAGGATCGGAGAGCTCGGGTTTGCTCTGCTCAAGCACGGCGACGGTATCCTCACCCACTGCAACGCTGGGACCCTGGCGACCGCCAAATACGGCACCGCCACCGCCCCCATATACATAGCCCGGGAGAGGGGGTGGAGCGATCTGCGGGTATATTGCGACGAGACCCGGCCGCTGCTGCAGGGAGCCCGTCTCACCGCCTTTGAGCTACACAGCGCCGGCATTGACACCACCCTGATCTGCGATAATATGGCCTCCATCACCATGAAACGGGGGCTGATCGACATCATCTTTGTGGGCTGTGACCGTGTGGCCCGCAACGGAGATACCGCCAATAAGATCGGCACGTCCGGAGTGGCGATTTTAGCAAAGCATTATGGCATCCCGTTCTATGTCTGCGCCCCCAGCTCTACCATCGACATGTCTCTGGAAACAGGCGATCAGATTCCCATCGAGGAGCGCCCCCCAGAGGAGGTCACAGAGATGTGGTACGCCCAGCGCATGGCCCCTGAGGGCATCCGGGTGTGCAACCCCGCCTTTGACGTGACCGAGCACACCCTCATTACCGGTATCATCACCGAAAAGGGCCTGTGCAGGCCCCCCTTCGACCGGGCATTTGCGGAACTGGGCATATAAGCGGGACTGCGGCAGGATATCTGAAATTCCTGTTGTTTTACTGCGGCTCAGGGTGTATAATGTTAGACAGCAAGTCGATGCGTTTTCATTGGGGTCCGGGAATAAAATACGATATTTCATTACAAGAGGTGGTACCAGATGGCAAAGAAGAGCACGAAAAAGACTACGTCCCGGCCCGCTGCGGTAAACAGCAAGCGGGCAAAAAGCAAAGAGGCCGAGATATTAGAAGATCTGCCGAAAAAGGAGGTCCCGACTGCGGACCCCGTTGAGCCGGCTGTGGAAGAGGTCGCGTCGGAGGTCTCCGTGGAATCTGCCGCGCCTGAGGAGATCTATACGACCCCCAGGAAGAGTGTCGCGTTTATCGGTTCAGAGTGCTACCCGTTTGTCAAGACGGGTGGGCTGGGCGACGTCATGTACGCGCTTCCCAAGGCCCTGGTGAAGCAGAACTGCGATGTAAGGGTCATTCTGCCCCGGTACAAGTGTATCCCCTGGGAATATCAGGAGAAGATGGTGTACCGCGGCGCCTTTGATATGGACCTGTGTGCAGATGGCAGCCGCTACTATGTGGGCATCATGGAGTATGTATGGGACGGGGTTGTGTACGACTTCATCGACAACGAGGAGTTCTTCGGCTGGGGGAACCCCTATACCGATCTTGTGCAGGACATCCCCAAATACTGCTATTTCGCCAAAGCGGCTCTGGCGGCCCTGAACTACATGGACTGGATCCCCGACATCATCCACTGCCACGACTGGCAGGCCGCCCTGGTCCCTGTCTATCTGAGAACCCAGTTTGAAAATACGGCGCTGAGCTCCGCTAAGACCATCCTGACGATCCACAACCTCCGCTTCCAGGGGGTCTATAATATCCCCACCATCCGCTATTGGTCCGGACTGCCGGATTACGTGTTTGACCTGGGGGCCCTAAAGTCTGGATACAATGACGCAAATATGATGAAGGGCGGGCTGGCCTACGCCAACGTTATCACAACTGTGAGCCAGACCTATGCCGGCGAGATCCAGACGCCGTTCTATGGCGATGGTTTGGACGGCCACCTGCGGTACCACTCCGGCAAACTGCGCGGTATTGTCAACGGTATCGACTATGATATCTGGAATCCGAGCACCGACGCCAGACTGTATGAAAACTATGATATTTCCACTGTGCTGGACAAAAAGAAGGAAAATAAGCGCAAGCTACAGGAGGAGCTGGGCCTGTTCCAGGATGACCAGAAGTTTGTGATCGGCCTGATTTCCCGGCTGACCAATCAAAAGGGGCTGGACCTAGTCAACGCGATCCTTCCCAATATCATGGATGGGAACACACAGTTCGTCGTACTCGGCACCGGAGATCAGATGTATGAGAATTCTTTCCGCTACTACGAAGGTGCCTATAAGGGGAATGTCTGCTCCAACATCATGTATGATGAGACCAGAGCCCATAGGATCTATGCCGGCGCGGACGCCTTGCTGGTCCCGTCCCTGTTTGAGCCCTGCGGGCTGACCCAGCTCATCGCCATGCACTACGGCACCGTGCCCATCGTCCGGGAGACCGGCGGCTTGAAGGATACGGTGATCCCCTATAATATGTTCTCCAATACAGGCAATGGCTTTACCTTCGACCGCTACGAGGCCGGGTTGCTGCTGGACGCCATCAATCGGGCCAAGGACCTCTATTTCAATAGCCGCTGGTGCTGGGATGAGGTGGTGCAGCGGGATATGGATAAGGTTCTGTCCTGGGAAAATTCCGCGAAGCAGTATAAGGAGCTGTATCTCGACTTGGCGCGGTGATTTTCCCGATTCATGGAAATAAAAGACCAGTTCCCCTTGGGATAGACCCAGGGGACTGGGTAAAAAATGACCCTGCCTGACTGAGTGACTGTTAATAGTCTTTCAGATCAGGCAGGGTTATTTAGGCGGATGGCGTAAAAAAACGCCGGAGCAAAGGGGACTTTGCTCCGACGTGGACTAAGGCGGCAAAATCGATTTCGCCATCAGGTTTGCACCCAAAACCAAATCGGAGCCCAGCGAAGCGGGTCCGATTTGGAGAGGAGGAGCAGCGAAATGAGCGTGCTCTGACTTTTGAAAAAAGTCGGAGCAAGCGATATGAAGCTTGCTCCGACGTGGTGCGCGAGGCGGGAGTCGAATTGCAAACAGGCTTGATTTGTGAGTAAAATCAAGTAAAATAATGCAATTTCTATTATGGAATTTCTATAAAAGTGTAACTGCTATTAAATAGTGTAAACATAGCAGAAACGGCTAAAGGGTCAAATAAAGGGTCAAACAGGGGCGCGAAACCAAACTGTAGTCGTATCTATAAAGAAGAATTTCAAGAGCCTGATAGCTCCGTCCTTCATTCCGAATTGTGCAAAGTAAACAATTTGGAAATACATGGTATTTTATTGCGAACGCGGCAAAATACGTGTTTTGCCGCGTTCGCAATATTTTTTGTTTTTTCCCCTTGTCGCACAAGCGTTTGGTGTCCCGATTGAATGCGGCAAAATATGAGTTTTGCCGCATTCGAGCTTTTGAGATATTTTCGAGATATTACATGTAGAAAACAGGGCTTTTTGGTTGAATTTGCAACTTTACCGTAATATAATATCAACACAAGCTTGTGAGAATCAAATATAGAATGAAGGTGTTAAATCTATTTTGGACAAGTTGACGTATTCTATTACCGAAACTGCTCAGGTCTTGGGTATTAGCCGTCCCAAAGTCTACGACCTGCTCCATCGTGACGATTTTCCGGCTTTCCGGGTCGGCGGAAGGGTACTAGTCAGCATCGATGGCCTCCGCCAGTGGGTCGCGGCCCAGACCAGTGGCGAAGAGGGAGGGCAGACCGATGGATAAGGCTTGTATAGACAGCCTGCTGGCCGAAGGCCCCCCGCCGATGCCTGGGCGGGTGGCGTGGACGCCAGAAACCACTACCCTGTCAGCTCGCTGCCCCATCTGTGGCCAGCTGTGCGACGCCGTCTACCTTGATAGGGATTACTTGGTGCTTGGGTGCGACCAGTGTGTTTTTGTTGCCTATGTTCACGACTATGCCGTGGGGCTAGTCGAAAAAGGAGGCGATGTGCAATGAGCCAGCGCATCGAGCAACCGGCAGAGCAGGGGCGAGTGGCCCCTGCTCCGGTCGCCAGGGTGGCCAAGATGGCGGCTGAATTTGGCGAGGACAATACTCATTTCTTGTGGGGGCCGTACCTTCCCATCGGCGATTACACCGTTGTCATGGCCGATGGTGGAACAGGCAAAACCATTTGGTGCTGTGGTGTTGCGGCGGCTATCAGTGCAGGCCGTCCTCTGCCTGGAAGTGGCGAGGAGGGGACAAATGAAGAGAAAAATGTACTCTTCATTTCCGCCGAAGATAGCGGAGAAATCCTGAAAGCGCGACTTTCTGCATCTTGTGCTAATTTGGACCGAATCTTCATTTTGGACCGCGATGATTCACAAGGGATGAATCTTGTCGAAGACTATGCGGAATTTGAAGCCACAGTTTTGAGCTACAAGCCAGACCTTATTATAATTGACCCGTGGCACGCTTTTTTGGGTCCTACACTAAACCTCAATAAGGTTAATGCAGTTCGCCCCATTTTGCAACGTTTCGCCAATTTGGCAAAAAAGTGTGGTTGCGCAATGATTTTGGTATCACACGTCAACAAGCGTTCTCAAGGAGAAAATGCCAATAATGCCGCTACAGGCTCTGCCGATTTTATCAACGCAGCTCGCTCGGCTTGTCGAATTATCTTTGATGATGGAGAATCGGACTCAAGAATTATGGTACACACGAAAAGTAACTATGCGGCTTCGGGTCCCTCTCTCTGTTATAGAATCACAGAGGATGGTGGATTAGAATGGACCGGAGTTTCGCCCATCACCAAATGGACGCTTGAAGAAGCGGCACGGCGACGTTCGACTCCTGGGAAAACCATTCAGTACACTCAGACACGTGAGAGCATCAATCAGAAGCTTATTGAGGCCCTAAAATTATCTGTGAATCAGACTGCCACTGTTCGCTACTCCTATGATGAATTCAAAGCTCAGAACGGAGATTTTATTTTTGGAGGTCTTCAGCCCAAGCGAGCTTTGAACGCTGTGGCAGACCTGCTTGCCGAAGATGGATATTTCGTACGACCTTGCTCAGTACGTAGAAATGGCAAAACCGCTAACGGTTTTCTGGTTCAAAAAATGGATACTACGGACGAAAGCGAATAAAATGCCATTTCATAGATTTCTTGACTAGGTGGAAATCAATAGATATCATAGACTTCATATACCTTATATGAGAAAATCTATGATATCTATGAAATCTATGGATATTATACCCTCTATAAAAACGGCCGGCGCCCCCCCTAAAGGGCGGTCGCCGGCTTTCCGTACCCCAGGAAGTGTTTCATCGTGGTGTCGACGCCAAAGTATGAATTTCGTTGCAAAACTCCTTTTTCTCATAGGTCTCGGCTTTCTTGAGGCTCAAGAACAACCCCTCCGTCAGGTCATCGCAGTCCGTATACTGGTTCAGGGCACGGAAAATCCAGAATAGGTCCGCTTTATAGTTAGACTTTTGCCAGGCCGTAAAGTGCCACTTGCGGTCTGAATAAGCCAAGAATTTCTGCATATCCCTTTCGTACGGACATTCTGCCTGCCGCCTGCGGTTTGCGCATATCCCGCCGATTTTGTTGAATACTTCCTCGACAGCACTTTTAATCGGGGCCCCATCCTGGTCGAACGCCATATATTGCTGAATTGAAATAAGGACGCCCTCCTGCACCTCCTGAAATCCAAACTCCCCAATCCAACGCTCACAATCCAGGCGCCCCTGCTTTGAAAATCCGAATCCCGTCTTTTTCTTGAGGAGCATTTCGATGCACTTAACCGATTGATTGTCGTCATGCTGCGCCGTCCCACATACGTGGCAAAAAGCGGCGTTCTCGGGCAGCTCCACCCCACATTTAGTACACTTCATCCTTAGTCCTCTCCTCGTTTTTGTTCGTATTTTAATTGTACTTCAAGGGTAGGTGTCGTGTCAATTGCCCGGCTGCGCAGAAAAACGGCCAAAATGCAACGTATTTTAATTTGCATATAAAGAGTTGTATGTCACAAAAAATTTACAATTTACCTGTGCGCACATTGAATATCAGCGCAGGAGAGTTCGCTCAGCAGAAAATAAAAAAAAGGGGAGTTGCGCGTGCGCAACTCCCCTTTTTTTCAGCACTACATATGCCTATCTGGCAGCTTATTTTTCAACGGGGTATCTTGTCCAGATGGTGAGCCAACCTTTCTTGATGCCATCACCCCAGGAGCTAAAATCGCCGCCGCCAAGTCCCACTTTACCCCCCATGTTTCCTGCAATGGTATAGAGTTGGCCATATTCAGGAGCAGAAGGTAATTCCTCAATTGCATAAACGACGCTCCAATGGGGGCTTGTATCCTTCACTGTGTCTCCGATGCGAGTACTGTAGACATCTCGCTGAACTCGTTTGGGGAGGTCGCCGAAGATGCGGTCTGAGGCCATCATGGCGAAGGCGGCGCATGCGTTGCCATTCATACCCCAGGTTTTGCTATAGTAGTTCTTCTCGGTGCCCCAGGGGGTGCCTTCCGGATACTCCTCCATAATCTGAGCGATGACTGTAGAGACCTCATCCTCAGTGAGCCAGCCGTCTTTATTGGCGTCTGCGGGGACGGTGTACTTGTTGGTGTCATACCGGCCGCCGACCGCGCCGGCGGGACGGGGAACATCAGGCTGGGTGGGCTTTTCTGTCTCGATGGGCTTATCCGGCTCGTTGGGGGTGGTGGTGGAGCCGGTCACATCCCCGGTGACGTAGCCGTAGATATTGCACAGCACCACAGCGGCCTGGGCCCGGGTCATATCGGCATGGGGGTCAAAATTGCCGTTGCCCCACGGCCGTCCAATCCGAGCGATTAGCCATGTCGGTGTCGGCAAAGAGGCCATGCTTGGCAGCGACCTCGCAGGCAGGCGTCCACCAATAGTCCCCGGCAGGCTGAGCGGCCATGTCGTCTGCGTAGAGGGCCCGGTCCAGCATGACGGCAAACTGGCTGTAGGTCACGCTTTTGTTGGGCTCGTAGCGGCCGCCGCCGACGCCGCTGACCCAGCCGGCCTGAGCCGCCTTGGTGACCCAGGTGTAGTACCACTTGTCGGTAGTGACGTCGTCAAACTTGGGGGTGGCGGCCAGAGCCTGGACGGTCATGCTGGCCATTAGGGCGGCGGCCAAAATGACGGATAGAATACGTTTCTTCATGATAAAATCCTCCTCAAATTAAGATAGTCCCTACCCGAGACTTGGCTGGCACTATGGTGGTTATACCCCTGCGTTGGATATAGATGTGGCCTATGGGCACTTCTTCCGCTTCAGGGGAGCGGGAAAGTATCTCATATACAACGTCTGCCGCAGGATTGCCCTCTGGAGGCAGATGGCAAATGACCCCACCCGGGAGTATCAGGTCTCCTCCGGTCGCAACCACGGTGGCAATGACTCGCTGCCTGCGGCGCCGGAACACGGCCTTCTCGCCGACGCGGGCGGCGCACCATGGTATCGTGATACGGAGTTTGCCTCCCACGATTACAGGCCGCACCAGGGAGAGTATGACATACCCGGCCGACACGGCACTCATTATCCAGCACACATATTGTATACCCACCTTCGTGTCCTCCTTAGAATAGCATAGCTGTGTCTGTTACGCAATATATTTAAGCCTATTAGCATATACCATTATACCACAACGCACAATAGACTATGGGTAATGACCTATACCGGGGGTGCAAGTGTGCGGGGTGAATACAAAGAAATCAACAGAAAAATTGGTGCCAGAATCAGGCTTGCAAGGGAATCCGCTGGGTTCACTCGCGACGAATTTTCTGAGCGGATTGAAATTAGTGCTCAATTTTTGACCGATATCGAACGAGGAAGGACAGGACCATCTATCACCACGCTTTGTAAAATATGCGATACGCTAGCAGTTCCAACAGATTCGATATTGAGGGGGGCGCAGCCCAATGTAGAGGCCATTTCTTGGCAAATTGGTACTCTGCTCCGCGATGTGCCGGTTGAATTGTTGCCATTAGTCACGGATGGCGTGCGGGAACAAGTCAAATTGATTCAAGCTACCCAGCGGATAAAAGAAACAGCCCAGAGGAATGCTTAAGCATTCTTCTGGGCTGTTGGATTTTGGGCTAGAATATAGCTTGCCACAGTGACATCATTGCGGTAGTGGGAAAGATGCAGGATAGACACCGCCAGTAGGGCGGCCTTGTCATATTGGAGCGGCCGACCGAGCCGCTTAGCCAGCGCCCGGTTTTTGCCCCTTAGATAATAGATGCCACTATATTCCCGTTCGTCCCACCTGGCCCCATCCCACCGTTTTCCCTTGGCTTGGGCTACCTCAATATTATGCTGGTTTGATGCCCGTATTCGGTCCTGAAGTTCCCTCCGAAGCTGCTCTCGGTACTCCGGCTCGGTATCCAGTCGGTACTTATAATATTGGTATGCCTCCCAGGCCAGAACTGCCCGCCGGGCGTGGAGGTTGAGTTTGTTGGCCATCTCGGCTTTGGTAAAAACATAATCAGTTGAGCCGTCAAAGTAGCCGAGAACCAGTTCTTCATGTTGTGGCAGCACCCTTTGTAGTTGGTATTTGTTGCCCTTACCGCTCCTGATGCGGACGCAGAGGTGACCGCTCTCGTCCGTCACTAGGTCGTCGCCTTGGAGCTTGGCGTACTCGGCCCTGCGGCAGCCCACAGCCGCCGCCAGAGCCGCCAGGCGGGGCGAGCTCTCGGGCTGGGCATCCTTCCGGGCAGAACTGGCCTTGGCACCCCGGCCCCGGGAATACTCAGCCGTGTGGCGCCTAGGCAGTTCATATAGGGTCAGCGGCAGACCGTAAAAGTGGCAGAGACCGGCAGCATAGGTGTGGATGGTAGCCGGGCTTTTGCCCTGGGCTACCAGGTAGTCGATATAGGCCTGGATGTAGGGTTCGCACTCCGCAACGTGCTTACAAGCGCGATTGCGGACCCGCCCCCGCTTATCGGTGATGGTGACCCGATGAGTGGCCCTACAGTATTTGAGATAGTTCACAGCAATCGTGTGATAGTTTCGGAGGGTGGCCTCGGTAATGGGGTGGTCCGTGACCACTTTTTTATATGTACCGGTTTTCTTATTGTAAAGAAATCGAACCCTGGTGGTGTCCATTTGATGATGCGCCACTTCATACACTATGCTCCCCATACTAACACCCTCAAATCTATAACATCAGCGGAACCTCCGCAGCCATGGCCGGAACGGCCTGTTAAGTTCGCCACGCTTATTTAGGTGTTCACACCTGGGGAAGCAACCAACCCAATAATCTGCGGCTATGGTGGCTAGTCATAGTCCAGATAGCTGGTTATTTTCCACGCCACGCGCGAAAAATAACCAGCATTCCCCAAACCGGGGAGCTCCAGCATCTTCACTTTCCCCCGCTGGGGGGGGCAGCCGTTGTCCGAGGGCTGCAACGGGTCGCGGTAGGCGGCAATATACTCTATATACAAAAAGCGCCGAGTAGCCTGTAAAGCTCTCGACACTTGAATCTTCTTATTCTCAATACGACACCACTTTTGTGGCGGAGAAAACGAGCTACTTTGTAGCAATTCGAACGATTACACTATTATTATATCGCTCTTTTTGCTGAAGTCAACATCTGTTATAAATATTTTTTGTTGCCATGTCCGTACCGGACACGAAATTACTATGTCCGAGCGGACACAGTAAGTGCGGCCAAAAATCCTTGATTTTACTGGATTTCTGGGTCGCTAATTGATGTTAAAAATAACACCTATATCTGATGTTATATTAACATTTGTAGTGGAAGGTCTTGCCATTGACTCGTTTCTTAGGCAGGGGTATAATAATAGCGTAATCGTTTGTATATTGCTTTTGAAGCACGTCCTTTTTCCGGCACCGCTGGTCGTAGTTTTATATTGCTTTCAAGCCGCTATTCCTTTATGAGGGGTAGCGGCTTTTTATATATAAACGAGAACAAAATACAAGAAGGGAGAACTATCATGGATAAAAAAACTATTGTAGCGGCTATTTCCGACCCCAACTTGGTACGCAGAGCCTTCAAGGCTCTTGGGCAGGACCCAGGGACACTGGAGCCCCTGTTTGAGGACGAAGCCCGCGTGCTGGGCCAAGAGATGACCTACCGCATCTATCACCACGGCAGCGACTATGTAATCGCCTCAGATTGCGGCTCTGTAAGCCCGTTTTCGGCGGTCGTGGCATCAATCGGGAGAGTGAGCAAGTATATCGGCCAAGCGGGCCTACTTGACAGCCATTTTGACATTTCGTGCCTCGCTGTGGTGGTCAGCGACCGCATGACCGATTACTGCGCCAGTAACTATCCTGTTGTAGAAGAAAAGCTACAACCGGACGGGACATGGACGAGCGTGAAGATGTACGACGCCACGGGGTGGTTTTCCCTCGCGTTGGGCCAGGACGTCGAATCCTTGGAGGAGGTCATCCAAGATATGGAGGTACACCTAAGTGGAAATTGATTATGGAGAAATCGGCCGCCGCATAAGAGACCGCCGCATGGAGATGGGCCTGTCCCAAGAGGCGCTAGCTGAACAGGCCGACCTATCCCCGCCGTATATTTCCCACATTGAGCGTACGGCCAAAAAACCAAGCCTGAGTGCCCTCATACGGCTGGCTGCGGCCCTAGGTGTGACGCTAGACTTTATTCTAGCCGGCAGCCAGCCGGCTGACACGAGCGCCTATATGGCTGATGTTCAGTCGCTGCTTGAGAATTGCTCACTGACTGAGCGTCGGATTGTGCTTAAGGTAGCTCTAGCAACAAGGGAGGCTTTGCGTCAGGCCGGAGTGGCTTCATAGTCCTTGTGGGGGGCAGGCAGATTCCTGCCCCCCTACGCTGAAAAATGTTTGACATTTCCACTTTTTTGTGGTAAAATTATAAAAAATTGAAAGGAGGCAGTAGCTTTGTTGAAAGCAGTTGAAAAGAACATGAATAGTTTGTAGTACCTCGGACCAGAAGGTTCGAGGACTTTTTTTGCGATGCTCACTTGTAGCACAGGGAACGTATGTTCTATTTCGGGAGGCGAACTATATGCCAAGAAAAAGCAATGTTAGAGGAGCCCAGGGTGGAGGCACCATCCGCCAACGCCCGGATGGGCGCTGGGAAGCTCGTGTCACCATAGGTCGTGACCCTGGAACCGGAAAACAGATTCAGAAGTCAGTCTACGGCTCTACCCAGAAAGAGGTCCGAAAAAAGCTGGCCCAACTAGTCACCGAGGTTGACAGCGGCACCTATAAGGAGCCATGTAAGATGACGCTAGGCACATGGCTGGATATCTGGGTGGCCGAGTATTTGACAGGCGTTAAAGCACGGACAGCAGATTCTTACAAAACCACAGTTGATAACCATCTGAAACCTGCCTTTGGGGCAACCAAGCTGGATGCACTGGCCACCCACGAAATCCAGCGGTTCTACAACAGTCTGCAAAAGCAGACAGACGAACATCCACCGCTTTCCGCTAAGACAATCCGCAATATTAATGGAGTTTTACACAAGGCTCTCCAGCAGGCTGTGGAGCTGGGGTACATCCGTTACAACCCCGCAGACGCCTGCAAGCTCCCCCGGGTGGAAGACAAAGAAATCAAACCGCTTGATTCCGACGCGATTGCAAAATTCCTGTCTGTCATCGATGGTCATAAGTTTCAGGCGGTCTACATCGTTACCCTCTTCTGTGGTTTGCGTGAAGGAGAGGTTCTTGGTTTGACCTGGGACTGTATTGATTTTGACAAGGGCAGCATCACCGTCAACAAACAGCTTCAACGGGTACGCAGAGGCAACGGCGCCCACAACCTGGTGTCCCCCAAAAACGGGAAGTCCAGGCGAATTACCCCGGCTCCCTCTGTTATGGACGTTTTAAAACGACAGAAGCAGCAACAGAGCGCATGGCAGTTAGCCGCCGGTCCGGCCTGGGAAAATAACTTGAATTTGGTCTTCACCAATGAACTGGGCCATAACCTTTCTTCTCAGACCATCTATCTTCACTTCAAGAAACTCGTCAAAGAGGCCGGCTACCCTGACACCAGATTTCATGACCTCCGTCACAGCTATGCCGTAGCGGCCCTTCAAAGCGGAGACGACATTAAAACCGTTCAAGAAACCTTGGGCCACCATACAGCGGCCTTTACACTGGATGTGTACGGCCACGTGACGGAACAGATGAAGCGGGCCAGCGCTGACCGCATGGAACAGTTTATCAAGAGCGTTTCCAGCCTGTAAAGGGTCAAATAAAGGGTCAAGTCAATTTTAACGCTCCGTATTTCACAACTTTTCCTCCAATATCCTGGCATAAATCAAGAAAAATCCCCGTATTCATTACGAATACGGGGATTTTCAATGGTGCGCGAGGCGGGAGTCGAACCCGCACGCCCTTGCGAGCACTGGCACCTGAAGCCAGCGAGTCTACCAATTCCACCACTCGCGCGTGTGGCACTCGTTCAGCGCAAGAGAGATAATACCACACTTGCCTCCGGGTGTCAACACTTTTTGCGAAAATTTTCGTTTCTTTTTTTACATGGACCGGGAAGAGAAAGAAGGGGGATTTTTCCACCTGGAGATATTGACAAAAACAGTGCCCATTTGCTATACTGGACAGGCGGCAGGAAGCCGCATATGGGCCAGAAGGCCCGATCTCCTGCATGATAATGGAAATTGCCCCCGGCGCAGAAGGCCGGGGGATTGCCAGAAGGCATACCGGATCGGTATGTCTTTTTTTGTCCTGAAAAGGAGGAAGCGCTTGTGACGCTGGAAGAATTTTTCCAACAGAGCCCCCGGGCGGCGTTGGCCTTTTCCGGCGGGGTGGACTCCGCCTGTCTGCTGTGGGCGGGGGTCCGGGCGGGAGCTGAGGTGCAGCCCTACTTTGTCAAGACCCCTTTCCAGCCCCGGTTCGAGCTGGAGGACGCCCGCCGGCTGTGCGCCCAGTTGGACGTAGACCTGGTGGTTCTGGACTATGATATCCTCTCTGACGAGAACGTGGCCGCCAACCCGCCCGACCGCTGCTACCACTGCAAACGGCGGCTGTTCTCACACCTGAAACGCTATGCGGCCTCGGAGGGCTTTTCCCTGCTGCTGGACGGCACCAACGCCTCTGACGACGGGGGAGACCGCCCCGGCATGCGGGCGCTGCGGGAGCTGGAGGTCCGCTCCCCTCTGCGGGAGTGCGGGCTGACCAAGGAGATGGTACGGGCGCTGTCCCGCCAGGCGGGGCTGTTCACCTGGGACAAGCCCTCCTACGCCTGCCTGGCCACCCGGGTTCCCACCGGGCGGGCCATCGCCCTGTCCGACCTGGAGAAGGTAGAGCGGGGGGAGGAGGCCCTGGCCGGCCTGGGGTTTGTGGACTTCCGCCTGCGGCTGACCTCGGACGGGTGTAAGCTGCAAGTATTGGAGGGACAGTTTCCTTTGGCTCTGGAGCGGCGGGAGGACATTCTCTCTGTCCTGGAGGGGGATTTCCCCCAAATCACCCTGGACCTGCGGCCCAGAATTCCCATCGACTGAGGAGGTTTTTACGTTGGACAACCGACACGACATTTTACAGCTTCTCCGCCAGGTGGCGGCGGGCTCTGTCCCCCCGGAGGAGGCCCTGTCCCAGTTGAAGCGTGAGCCCTTTGCCGACCTGGGCTACGCCAAGGTGGACCTCCACCGGGGGGTGCGCCAGGGGGCGGCGGAGGTGATCTACGGGGCGGGCAAGACCCCGGAGCAGATCGCCGGCATCGCCGCCACTATGGGGGAGCGGGGGTGCCAGAACATCCTTATTACCCGCCTGTCCCCCGAGGCGGCGGAGCTGGTGGAGAGGTCCGTCCCTCTGGACTACCACCCTATTCCCAGGTTGGCCCTGGCCTATCCTGGAGAGCGGAAGGCACTGGGCAGTATCGTGGTGGCCACCGGGGGCACCAGCGACATGCCCGTGGCTGAGGAGGCCGCCCTCACCGCCGAGGCGCTGGGCAACAAGGTCACCCGGCTATACGACGTGGGGGTGGCGGGGCTCCACCGGCTGCTGGCCAACCTGGACCCCCTAATGAGTGCCCGGTGCGTGGTGGCGGTGGCCGGGATGGAGGGGGCGCTGGCCTCCGTCATCGGCGGACTGGTGGACTGCCCTGTGGTGGCCGTCCCCACCAGCGTGGGCTACGGAGCCAGCTTCGGCGGGCTGTCCGCCCTGCTGGCTATGCTCAACTCCTGCGCCTCGGGGTGCAGCGTGGTGAACATCGACAACGGCTTCGGGGCCGGCTATCTGGCCAGTATGATCAATCAAATGGAGGGCTTGGAATGAAAACCTTATATTTAGAGTGCAACATGGGGGCGGCGGGGGATATGCTCATGGCCGCCCTGTATGAGCTGCTCAGCCAGGAGCAGAAAGAGACCTTCCTGGACGCCATGAACGGCCTGGGGCTGCCCGGGGTGGAGGTGGCCCCCGTGGCCGCTAAGACCGGCGGCATCGCGGGCACCCACATGCGGGTGACAGTCCACGGCCAGGAGGAGCACGATCACCACCACGAGCATGAGCATCACGAACACAGCCACCATGAACACCACCATCACCACCACGCCACCCCGGGACACATCGGGGAGCTCATCGACAGTCTTTCCCTGCCCCAGGAGGTTCGGGAAAAGGCCCGGCAGGTCTACGACGCCATCGCCCAGGCGGAGGCCCAGGCCCACGGGTGCGCGGTGGGGGACGTCCACTACCACGAGGTGGGGGCCCTGGACGCGGTGGCCGACGTGGCGGGGGTGTGCTACGCCATGTACCTGCTTCGACCCGACCTGGTTACCGCCTCCCCGGTCCATGTGGGCAGCGGGACGGTACACTGTGCCCACGGGATCATGCCCGTCCCTGCCCCCGCCACCGCCAACCTGCTGCGCGGGGTCCCCACCTACGGCGGGACCGTCCAAGGGGAGCTGTGCACCCCCACCGGGGCCGCTCTGCTGAAAACCTTTGTCCAGTCCTTTGGCCCTATGGGCACCATGGAGGTGGAGAAAATCGGCTATGGCGTGGGCTCCAAGGAATTTGAACAGGCCAACTGTGTCCGGGCCTTCCTGGGCGAGAGCCAGGAGGGAGCCAACGGGGAAATCGTAGAGCTGGTGTGCAACATCGACGACATGACCCCCGAGGCCCTGGCCTTCGCCTGTTCCCGGCTGCTGGAAGCGGGGGCGCTGGATGTGTACACCATCCCCGGCACCATGAAAAAGGGCCGCCCCGGCTGGGTGCTGACAGTGCTTTGTGGCCCCGACCAGGAGCAGAAGCTGGTCCGGGAGATTTTCACCCACACCTCCACCAACGGCCTGCGCGCCCGCCTGTCAGAGAAATATTTCCTCGCCCTGGGCGCGGGGCAGGTCCAGACCCAGTGGGGGCCGGTGGGGGTGAAGCTGGCCCGGGGGTACGGCGTCACCCACGCCAAGCCGGAGTTTGAGGACGCGGCCGCTCTGGCCCGGGCGCACAAGCTGCCCTATCAGGCGGTGTGTGAGGACGCCCTTCGGAAGTTTAAGGAGGATTGAATGAAACGATCTGCTTTGCTTGTCTCGTTCCTGACCCTCTTCCTCCTGGCCGGGTGCCGGAGCAGTCAGCCGTCCCCTTCGGGACAGCCCGAACAAAAAATGGCCGTCACCGTGGTCATGCCACCCACCTCGGAGCCGGAAGCCGGCTTCGACCCGGCCTTTGGCTGGGGGGCGGAGGAGCACGTCCACGAGCCGCTGGTCCAGTCCACCCTGACAGTGACCAACCCGGATCTGACCATCGGCTATGACCTGGCCACGGACATGCAGGTCAGCGAGGACAGCCTAACCTGGACGGTGACCATTCGGGACGGCGTGAAATTCACCGACGGCACCGATCTTACCGCCGCCGATGTGGCCTTCACCTACAACACCGTCAAGGATACCAGCTCGGTGAACGACTTCACCATGCTGGAGTGGGCCGAGGCGGCGGATGAGACCACCGTGATCTTCCACATGACCCGACCCTTTTCCATCTGGCCCTACACCATGGCCATCACCGGCATTGTCCCCCAACACGCCTACGACCCGGCCAGCTACGGGAGCAGTCCCGTCGGCTCCGGACGTTACATGCTGAAACGGTGGGACCGGGGGGAGCAGATTATCCTGGAGGCCAACCCGGACTACTACGGGGAAAAACCCAAAATGGAGCGGGTGAACATCCTGTTTATGGAGGAGGACGCCGCCTTTCTGGCCGCCCGGGCGGGCCGGGCCGACCTGGTCTACACCTCCGCCGCCTACTCTGACCAGAACGTGGACGGCTTCTCCCTTCTGTCCGTCCAAACGGTGGACAACCGGGGGATCAACCTGCCCGACTGGAACAACCCGCTGACCTGTGAGGCACTGGTCCACCACGCGATCAACTTGGGGCTGGACCGGCAGAGGATGATCGACAATGTGCTCAACGGCTATGGTACCCCCGCCTACAGCGTGTGCGACGGCCTGCCCTGGTACAGTGAGGTCAATAAGGTGGAGTACGACCGGTCGGGGGCCAAGGCCCTTCTGGACCGGGCCGGCTGGCTTCCCGGGCCGGACGGAATCCGGGAGAAGGACGGGGTCCGGGCCGCGCTGACCATCCACTACGCCGCCGGGGATTCGGTGCGCCAGGGTCTGGCCGCCGAGCTGGCCAACCAGCTCCGGGAGCTGGGTATCCAGGCGGATATCAAAGGGGTGGGCTGGGACACCGCCTATGACGACGCCCTGTCCAACCCTCTGGTCTGGGGCTGGGGGGCCCACACCCCCATGGAGCTGTACAATATCTACCACATCGCGCCGGACAACGACAGCGCCCTGTACTCTCCCTACGCCAACCAAATCGTGGACGAGCTGATGGACGAGGCTCTGGCCTGTTCCGACCTGGAGGAATCTTACGTCCTGTGGCAGCAGGCCCAGGAGGAGATCGCCAGGGACGTGCCCTGGGTGTGGCTGGTGAACGTGGACCACCTGTACTGGGTGCGGGACGGGTTGGCGGTGGCCGAGCAGAAGATTCACCCCCACGGCCACGGTTGGTCCATCGTCAATAATGTAGATCAATGGAGCTGGGAATGAGACATCGACTGCAATTTACCGCCAAAAAGCTCTTCTGCATGGCCCTCCTCCTGCTGGGGGTGAGCCTGACGGCCTTTCTGCTCATGGCCGCCTCCCCTCTGGACCCCCTCCAGACCAACATCGGCCAGGCGGCCCTGGGCACCATGAGCCCGGAGCAGATCGCCAAGCTGGAGGAGTACTGGGGGGTGAACACCCCGGCAGCGGAGCGGTATCTGGGCTGGCTGGGGGACGTGCTCCGGGGGGACTTTGGGACCTCCCTGCTCTACCGCCGGCCGGTGCTGGAGGTCATTGGACAGCGGTTGAGGGCCTCTCTGGGGGTGCTGGTGTGCGCCTGGGTGCTGTCCGGGGTGCTGGGACTGGCTCTGGGTGTGCTTGCCGGGGCCAACCGGGGCCGGTGGCCGGACAGGCTGGTCCGGGGGTACTGCCTGACCATCTCCAGCACTCCCTCCTTCTGGCTGGCCCTGCTGCTGCTCATGGTCTTTGCCGTGTGGCTCAAGGTGCTGCCCATCGGCTTCTCCGGCCCCGTCGGCGTAGAGAGTGTCTCCCTCTGGGAGCGGCTGCGCCACGCTTTCCTGCCCGGGCTGACCCTGTCCGTCACCGGGATGGCCAATATCGCCCTCCACACCCGGGAGAAGGTGATTGACGTGCTGGGCAGCGACTATGTCCTCTTTGCCCGGGCCAGGGGGGAGCGGGGCATTCTCCGCCGCCACGTGCTGCGCAATGTGGCCCTGCCCGCCATCACCCTGCAGTTCGCCTCCGTGGGAGAGATCATCGGCGGGTCGGTGCTGGTGGAACAGGTCTTCTCCTACCCCGGACTGGGTCAGGCGGCGGTGGCCGCCGGCCTAGGGGGCGACCTGCCTCTGCTGCTGGGCATTACGGTCATCACCGCCGCCATTGTATTCGCCGGGAACCTGATCGCCGACCTGCTCTACGGGGTGGTCGACCCCCGCATCAGAAGGGGGGCGGCCCGGGGATGAGGATGAACCGCCGTACCGGCGCCCTTGCGCTGATGATCTTTGCCTGCGCTGTCCTGCTTGCAGTGACCCTGGCCGGGGAGCTGGCCTCCGAGCCGGCGGGGGTGACGGATTTTACCCGGAAAAACCTGCCCCCCTCCCTGGCCCACCTCTTCGGCACCGACTGGATGGGCCGGGATATGCTGGAGCGCACTTTAGCGGGGCTGTCCCTGAGTATCCGGATCGGGGTCCTGACCGCCGCCCTCAGCGGGGCCGTCGCCCTGGTCCTGGGGACGGCCTCCGCCGTCTTTGGAGGCTGGGTGGACGCCCTCATCTCCTGGCTCATCGACCTGGTGTTGGGCATTCCCCATATCCTGCTCATGCTCCTGATCTCTATCGCCTGCGGCAGGGGGACCCTGGGGGTGACGGCAGGGGTGGCCCTCACCCACTGGCCCTCCCTGGCCCGGCTGGTCCGGGAGGAGGTGCTCCAGCTGAAGGAGGCCACGTTCCTCCGGGCCGCCCGGCGGCTGGGGGTGTCCGGTGGGGATGTCTTTGTCCACCACCTGCTGCCCCACCTGCTGCCCCAGTTTTTGACGGGGCTCATCCTCCAGTTCCCCCACGCCATCCTCCACGAGGCGGGCGTCACCTTTCTGGGCTTCGGGCTGTCCCCGGAGCAGCCCGCCATTGGGATCATCCTGGAGGAGAGCATGGGTTATCTGGCCGCCGGGCGCTGGTGGCTGGCCCTGTTTCCCGGACTGGCCCTGGTGGGGGTGGTGGCGCTGTTCGCTCTGGCGGGGGAGCGGCTGCGGCTGCTGCTCACGCCTGCCACCGCCCAGGAATAGGAGGACGAAATGGAACCAATCTTATCTGTGGACCGCCTGTCCATTACCTTTACCCGGTACGGCCGGGGGCTGTCCCGGGTGGAGCTGCCCGCTATCCGGGAGGTGTCCCTGGCGGTGGAGCCGGGGCAAGTGACCGCCGTGGTGGGGGAGAGCGGCGCAGGAAAAAGCCTGCTGGCCCACGCCATTCTGGGCCTCCTTCCCGAAAACGCCCGGGTGGAGGGGACCATCTCCTATAACGGTGTCCCCCTTACACCGGAGCGGGCGGAGGCCCTCCGAGGGAGGGAGATCTCCCTCATCCCCCAGGGGGTGACCTACCTGGACCCCATAATGAAGGTGGGACAGCAGCTGCGCCGGGGGAGGAACGACCGGTCGGCCAGGGCCCGCTGCCGCGCCGCCCTGGAGCGCTATGGCCTGGGGCCCGAGGTGGAGGAGCGCTACCCCTTTGAGCTGTCCGGAGGGATGGCCCGGCGGGTGCTCATCGCCTGCGCCGTGATGGACGCCCCCCGGCTCATCGTGGCCGACGAGCCGACGCCCGGATTGGACGTGAAGGTCGCCCAGCGGGTGCTGGGCCACTTCCGGGAGCTGGCGGAGGAGGGGGCCGGGGTGCTGTTCATCACCCACGACCTGGAGCTGGCCTGCGTTGTGGCCCACAAGGTGGTGGTGCTCCGGGAGGGGCGGACGGTGGACGAGGTTCCCGCCTGCTGCTTCCAGACCGGGGAGGGGCTGAGTCACCCCTACAGCCTGGCCCTGTGGCGGGCTATGCCCAAAAACGGGATGGAGGTGTCCGGACTATGACCTTGGAGGCGCAAAACCTCACCTTCCGCTACCCTCGCAGGGGGGCGTCCCCGGTGCTGGAGGGGGTGAACTTTACCCTGCAAGCCGGGGAGCGGGTGGGGCTGTCCGCCCCCAGCGGCCGGGGCAAGACCACCCTGTGCAAGCTGCTGGCCGGGTGGGAGGAGCCCTCCTCCGGCCAGGTGCTGCTGGACGGTGTCCCTCTGTCTCAGTACAGGGGCTTCTGCCCGGTGCAGCTGCTGTGGCAGCATCCGGAGGAGGCGGTGGACCCCCTCTTAAAATTACGGACCACTCTGTACGAGGCCGGGCCGGTGGACCAGGCGATTCTGGAAGGCCTGGGGGTGCGGGAGGCGTGGCTGGAGCGCTACCCCTCGGAGCTGTCCGGCGGGGAGCTCCAGCGCATCTGTACCGCCCGGGCCCTGGGCCCGAAGCTGAGGTTTTTGCTGTGTGACGAGGCCTCCGCCATGCTGGACCTGGTCACCCAGGCCAAGCTGTGGCGCTTTTTGCTGGAGCAGGTGGAGCGCCGAGGGTTGGGCATGCTCATTGTCAGCCACGACGCCGCCCTGCTGGACAGGCTGTGCACCCGGGTGGTGAGCCTGAATTCTGGTTCTTGACAAGCTGCTGGAATAATGACATAATGTGGTAGAATCATAAGGCCGCCCCATAAGTGAGAGGCGGCGCCAGAATAGAAGGAGGTCTGCCTTATGGGTGACAAGATCAAGCGGATCGGCGTGCTGACCAGCGGAGGCGACGCGCCGGGGATGAATGCTGCGGTCCGGGCCGTGGTGCGCACGGCGGTGGGCCAGGGAGTGGAGTGCGTCGGTATACGCAGAGGCTGGAGCGGCCTGATCACCAGCGACTTTGTGCGGCTGGACGGCAGCAGCGTCAGCCGGATCATCAACCGGGGCGGCACCATCCTGTACACCGCCCGGAGCATCGAGTTCATGGAAGAGGAGGGCCGGGCCAAGGCCCTGGCCACCTGCAAGCTGCTGGGGCTGGACGGCATCGTGGCCATCGGTGGCGACGGCACCTTCCGGGGGGCGCTGGCCATCTCCCGTCAGGCCGCCAAGGACGGCATGGATCTGAAGGTGGTGGGTATCCCCGCCACCATCGACAACGACATCGGCTGCTCCCACTACACCATCGGCTTCGACTCCGCCTGCAACACCTGTATCGAGTGCATCGACAAGCTGCGGGACACCATGCAGTCCCACGAGCGCTGCTCCGTAGTGGAGGTCATGGGCCGCCACGCGGGCTATCTGGCCCTGTATGTGGGCATCGCCGTGGGGGCCACCGCCGTGCTGATCCCCGAGCGGCCGGTGGACTTTGAGAAGGACGTGATCGAAAATATCCGGCGGGCCCGTCTGGCAGGGACCACTCACTATATGATCGTGGTGGCCGAGGGGGCCGGCAAGGCCTTCTATATCGGGGAAAAGATACACGAGGCTATCGGCATCGACCCCCGGGTCACCGTGCTGGGCCACATCCAGCGGGGCGGCGCCCCCTCCGCCCGGGACCGGGAGACGGCCAGCCGCATGGGCTATACGGCAGTCCAGACCCTGGTGCAGAACAAGGGCAACCGGATCATATCCCTGGTTGACGGTCAGATCAGAGACCTGGATATGGAGGAGGCCCTGGCTATGACCAAGTCCTTCCAGATGGACCGCTACGACATTCTGGAGGCTTTGACCAACAACGGCGTGAGCCATTTTTAAGAGAATAACAGTAGGGGCCGCCCCTTGGGCGGCCCTGTTTTATGCCTGTAGGAGCCGGCCTCTGTGCCGGCCCGTTTTTATATTTGTGGGGATTGGGGGAGGAGGCTTTGGCTGGGGACGGGGGAGGTTTCGCCGCTCCGGCGGCGACCCACTTTGCCAACAGCGGCAAAGTGGGCAAAGCGCCGTTCAGGGGCTCTGCCCCTGAAAACCCCGCTGTGCGCCCTGCGTCTTAAGCGCCGAATTTGGGTCACCTACCCGGCCTCCGGCCTTTGTCGAGGGTGCCCAGCGCCGGGGGGCCTTACATTTCGGCCAGGAGCTGCTCCAGTTCGGGTTTGGAGAAACGGTAGATCTGGTCGCAGAACTGGCAGGTCAGCTCGGCCTGGCCCTGTTCCTGGATGAGGTCGGTGAGGTCCGCCCTGCCCATGCTGATGAGGGCCCTGGAGACCCGCTCACGGGAGCAGTAGCAGCGGTATTCCACGGGGTGTTTTTCCAGGATCTCAAGGCTGAAGTCCTGGAGAACGGAGCGCAGAAGGCCCTCGCCGTCCAGGCCACCCGCCAGAGCGGAGCTGACAGGGCCCAGGCTATGGACCCCCGCCTCGATTTTGGAGATGAGGTCGTCGGAGGCGCCGGGGAGGAGCTGGATGATGTAGCCCCCGGCGGCGGTGACGGACTGGTCCAGCCCCACCAGCACCCCCAGGGCGCAGGCGGTGGGAATCTGCTCGCTCTCCACGAAGTACATGGCCAAATCGTCGGCGATCTCCCCAGAGAACAGGCCGATGGACCCTACATAGGGCTCTTTGAGGCCGATGTCCTTGATGACGGTGAGGGTGCCGTCGGTACCTACGGCTCGGCCCACGTCCAGCTTGCCGGGGCGCTGCTCCATCAGCTCCACCTGGGGGTTCTGGACGTAGCCCCGCACATTGCCCTCACAGTCGGAGACGGCCAGGATGGTGCCCAGCGGGCCACCCCCCTTGATCTGGAGGGTGAGGGAGCCCTGCTCCTCCTTGAGCATGTCCCCCATGAGGGAGGCCCCCATGAGGGTGCGGCCCAGGGCGGCGGTGGCGGTGGGCAGGAGCTTGTGGATGTTCCGGGCCCGCTCCACGATATCCCGGCCGGTAATGGCGGCGGCCTTCACAAAGCCGTCGCCGGTAATGGCTCTTACGATCTCATCCGTCATAAATTCATCTTTCCTTTTTGATTGCATATACAATACATCCTGTTGCGGCGGCACAACACGCCATCACACATCCCGCAATACCCAGGAAACAGCCCACATAACCACACGCTAAAACAATCAAAGCGGATACCAGTGCTTGAATCATTTTATCGACCTCCTTTTTTTCTTGCGGTGAAGAAGATGCGCCGCTCGTCCGGTTTGGGGGGGCGCATTTTCAGCTCGCCGAAGGTGCGGATGTCGATGAAGCCGGCTTCCTCCAGCAGGCTGGTCAGCTCGGGGACGGAGTAAGCCCGCTCCCGGTGCAGCTCCTCCCCCCGGTCCCATTGGCCGGTGGTCGGGTCCAGGCGGAAGATGTCCATAAAGTAGGAGCAGATCTGGCTCCGCTTGGAGAGCTCCGCACGCCATACGCAGTAGGTGTCCTCGGTCTCATCCAGGAACACCTGGCCGTCCAATCCCTCCAGCTTAGCGGGGGTGTTGATGTCAAAGAGAAACAGGCCGCCAGGGGTGAGGAATAGTTGGACCCGCGCAAAGGCGCGGCGGAGCTTTTGGGGGTCGGTGACATAGTTGACGCTGTCCAGGCAGCAGACGCAGGCGTCGATTGTGCCGTACAGGTCCAGCCTCTCCATGGACTGGCAGAGGAAGATCGGCTCGATGGGGGCGATTCCCCGGTTTTTCTCCGCCGCCTGGGCCAGCATCTCCGGGGAACGGTCCACGCCGATCATCTCGTACCCCCGGAGGGCCAGCTCCCTTGTCAGGGAGCCGGTGCCGCAGGCCAGGTCCAGCACGGTGTTCCCGGGCAGGGGATTTTTCCGAACGTGCTTTTCGATGTAGTCGGCCCAGGCGGAGTAGTCCACGTCGTAGGTCAGGCGGTCGTAGCAGCCGGCTAGGAAGTCGTAGCTGCTCATTTCTGCTCCGCCTTCAGGCGGGGGACAATGGTTTGATAGCCCCCCGCCCCGTAATGGAGACACCGGTTCACCCGGCTGATGGTGGCGCTGGAGGCCCCGGTCTTTTCCAGGATCTCGCTGTAGATCAGCCCCTCGTCCAACAGCAGAGCCACGTCCATCCGCTGCTGCATGGCCTTCAGCTCGGAGACGGTGCACAGGTCATCCAGGAACTTGCGGCACTCCTCCTCGTTCTGGATGCTGACTATAGCCCGGTACAGGGCGTCGCTGCTCTGCTTGTCCAAAAATTTTGACATGTGACCTACCTTCCTCTCTCTATTTTTACCTATTTTAACACACTGACGTAAAAAAGTAAACTTTAAAAAGCAAAGAATATGGAAAAACATTCTCCGCCGGAGAGGGCACACCCGTCGGCAGGAACAGACATAGGATGGAGAAACGAGGAGGGGAGGGGAACGCATGAGAGAACCCGGAGAGGCCCAGGTGGTCTGGGAAGAGGAGAAGCGGATTTTGACCCTGGAGGGAGAGCCGGTGCTGAAGTATGTCCTGTCCTGGCCCCAGGTAGAGGGGGCCGGGCTGGGGGGTAGGTGGATCAGCCGGTACTACGCCCGGCTGGCCCAGAACTGGCGGCGGCGCTGGGAGCGGGAGGTCTACTGGCGGGCCTGTCTGGAGCTGGCCGCCCGTCGGGAGGAATCTAAACCGTTTACCCCCTGGACGGGGGAGCTGACAGGGGAGACCGCCCTCCTTCGGGACGGCGTCCTCAGCCTGCGGTTTTTCGGCTGTGAGGTCCGGGGGGACGGCCGCCCCGCCCGGGTGCGCTGGGGGGACGTGTGGAAGCTCCGGGAGGGGGCGCCCAAGCCCCTCCGGGAGCTGTTTCCCGGGAAAAGAGGCTGGAAGAAGGAGCTGCGGCGGACGCTTGTTCAACAGGGAGAGGAGCGGCGGCAAGCGGGGGACTGCTTTTTGGACGGTGACTGGCCTCAAAAAGCGAAAAAGACCCGCCCTCTCCGGGGCTGGTGCCTGACGGAGGAGGGGGTGGAGGTGTCCCTTCCCCAGTGCGTGGCCGCCCCGGCGGCGGAGGGCTGTCCGGTGTTTACATTGCCGCTGACAAAGGAGGCCCCAGAGTCCTGACGGGACCCTGGGGTCTGTGTTTACGGAAGAAGCCTCTCAAAAATATCGTCTAGGGAGATGTCCAGGTCGTCGAACAGGCTGCATTTGAAATGCGTGACCACGGCGGCCCGTTCCGATTCTGTCAGCCTTGGCAGCATCCAGTCGGGATAGATGGAGTAGGCGTCGCAAAGGACCAACTCCGCGCCGGTGTTCCGGTAGACCTCTATGGTTTTATCGGCGGGGCTGACCAGCCAGTACTCCCGGACGCCGCAGCGGCCGTAGATGTCTTTTTTGTGGGTTCGGTCCCGCTTCACCGTGCTGGGGGAGAGTACCTCCACCACCAGATCGGGGGTGCCGTGGACGCCGTCCCCCTTGAGCTTGTCCCGGTCGCAGACTACCATAAAGTCGGGGACAAAGTGGTCCTCGTCGGTGAGGTAGACCGTGACGCCGTCCGCGATGGGAGTGCAGGGCTTGCCGTGTAAATAGTTACTGAACAGACGATAAATATTCCCTGAAATAATGACGTGGTTGGTAGCGGCGGGGGACATCATCACCAGCTTGCCGCCGATCAACTCACTGCGCTGGTAATCCTCGTACTGGTAAGCCAAATTCGTATCCATCAGCCGGCCTCCTTTCCCTTTTTCTATAGTTTACAACAGCGCGGAATAAAATGCAAGAAAAACAGGACGCATGAAGCGTCCTGTTTTCTGCGTATTGGGAACCGATCAGTCCACCTTGGGGCCGGCGGCCACCAGGGCCTTGCCGGCGTCGTTGCCGGTGTACTTGACAAAGTTCTTAACGAAGCGGCTGGCCAGGTCCTTGGCCTTGGTGTCCCACTCAGACGCATCGGCGTAGGTGTCCCGGGGGTCCAGGATGGCGGGGTCAACGCCGGGCAGGGCGGTGGGCACCTGGAAGCCGAAGTAGGGGATGGTCTTGGTCTCGGCCTTGAGGATGGAGCCGTCCAGGATGGCGTCAATGATGCCGCGGGTGTCCTTGATGGAGATGCGCTTGCCGGTGCCGTTCCAGCCGGTGTTCACCAGGTAGGCCTTGGCGCCGGACTTCTCCATGCGCTTGACCAGCTCCTCGCCGTACTTGGTGGGGTGCAGCTCCAGGAAGGCCTGGCCGAAGCAGGCGGAGAAGGTGGGGGTGGGCTCGGTGATGCCCCGCTCGGTGCCGGCCAGCTTGGAGGTGAAGCCGGACAG
>JAETQY010000048.1 GCA_021770445.1 Bacillota bacterium
GGAAAAACTGCATGAGGACGAAGCGGCGGCGATCAGCTTGACCGTGGAGCATGGAACACCCTCGACTGTTGCATGGGCCTTGACCCATGACGGCGAGGGTGTTCCCGTTTCTCTGGACGATAACGGCGGCAAGCTGGCCTTTGACGGAGCCGGGGCCTACGTCCTGACCGCCACTGTTACGGATGAGCTGGGGAAGGAGTACACCGCTGACCTGCCGCTGGAGGTCTGCCCGGTGATCGTCCTGACCCTGGACGCGCCGGAGACGGCCCATATCGACCAGCCCGCCGCTGTCAGCCTTACCGGGACTGACCTGGATGTGGTGTGGGAAGTCACCTCCGAAGCGGGCGCGGCTATTGAGAACAGCCTGACCAACGAGGGCGGCGAGATCGCGTTTCCCTCTGCCGGTAGCTACACCGTGACTGCCAGCGTTACGGATGACCTGGACCGGACGTTCACCGCCAGCGAGACAATCAGTGTATGGGACACTATGAGCCTGTCTTTCAAACTTCCGGAGTTCGCCCACCCGGACGAAACGGTGAAGGTAAAAATGACCTCCACCAACCTGGGAGAGAACAAGGTGGAGTGGTCCCTGACCGTGGACGGCCAGCCTGTTTCCCTCTCTGCCGGTATCGCCGGAACCCTCGACAACGCCGGGGGCAGCGTGAAGTTCAACCAGACCGGCACCAACGTCCTGACCGCCTCCGTGACGGATGGCCTGGACCGTGACTTTACCTATGAGCAGACGATTGAGGTTTATCCCGTCCTCTCCCTGACCCTGACAGCGGATGCCGCTACCCATACGGACGAACAGATCAGGGTCAATCTGAGTAAAGATACAGATTTGCCCGTAACCTGGAAGATCACGCCGTCCAATGACCCCTCTGCCGCTGTGGAGTACACTGGCAATCTGATGGACAACGGCGGCACCATCCAGATCACCAGCGCCGGGGCCTACGATATTTCCGCCAGTGTGACCGACGCCACCGGGCGCGTGTTCGCCGCTCCCGCCGTTTCCGTCATGGTCTACCCCGTGGCGGGCCTGGACTTTACCCTCCCCGCCGCCGCATGGACAGACAGCAGTACCCCCGTGGACCTCCTGACCTCCGATTTGCAGGGGCGGGACGTAACCTGGACGCTGACGAAGGACGGCGCGGCGGTTTCCCTGACGGACAATATGCTGGGTGATCTCGGCAATCTGGGCGGCAAAGTCCGATTCCCCGCAGTCGGGACTTATACCCTGACCGCCTCTGCCGTGGATGCGCTGGGCCGGGAGTATTCCTGTTCGCAGACTATCCGCATTTACCCCGTTGTCGGCCTGAGCGTTTCCACCAACGATATGAGCCACACCGATACTGCGGAGGATGTGAAGCTGACCACGGAAAACCTCGGCAACAATGAAGTGGTCTGGACGGTCCTGCGGGACGGCGTGGAGATCGTGCCGCCCTTTGCGCTGAACGCCAGCGGCGGGCATGGCTTCTTCTCCGAAGCGGGCCTTTACACCTTCACCGCCAGCGTGACGGACGAGCTGGGCCGCGTGACCACCGCCACAGCCTCCATTCAGATTTATCCCGTGGGCGTTTCCGGCTTCTATCTGCCGAAGATGTTCCATACCGATTCTGTTGTTACTCTGGTAACAGGCTTTGAGGAATTGGGCGAGAATCCCCTGCGCTGGTCCCTGACCCGGAACGGCGAGAATGTCCCCGTTTCTGACTATGTGACCGGGGAGCTGACCGCTGACGGCGGCAAAATCCAGTTCAAGCAGGCGGGCGAGTACAAACTGACCGCCAGTTTCAAGGACGCAGGAGGCCGCAGCTATTCCTATGAGCAGGCGTTCACCGTCTATCCCATTCCCACCGTGGCCTGGACGATGCCCAACTACGCCCACACGGACAGCACCTTTACCGTGGCCGTTGAATCCAAGAACGTGGTGGAGGATGCCGCCGTCAAGTGGCACATTGATGACACCTACGGCCTTCGTCAGAATTGGGGGACCTACGTTGCTGGAACCCTGGGCGCTGTCCCCGGCGATATTCGTATCAAACACGCCGGAGTGTTCACCCTCGGCTGTGAGATCACCGACCCCACCGGGCGGGTGTTCTCTTTTGACGGTCCCAGCATTGAGGTTCTGGCAGATCAGGAATTGCAGGTGGATATGGTGGAGCGGCAGGTCTACACCGGCGAGACGGTGCAGGTGCGGACCCTGGGTAATAATATTGAGCTGCCTGTGGAGTGGTCCTTGGAGAAGGACGGCAAGCCCGCAGACCTCTCCACCTATGTCACCGGGGACCTCAACAACCTGGGCGGGGCGATTCAGTTTACCCAAGGCGGATCGACCTGTCCAACCTGGACAATGACGGCGGCACCGTGATCTTCCCCGAACCCGGCGAGTACACCCTGACCGCCACTCTCCGGGACAGCAATGGCAAGACCGCCACCGCCAGCCAGAGTATTACCGTTATTTTCAAGGCCACCCTGACCGTCACCGCTCCTGATTCCATTCATATCGGAGCCAAGTTCCCCGTAGGCATCAGCGGAGCGGGCAGTCTGCCCGTGAGCTGGGGCATGAAGCTGGGCGGCAGACCTGTCACCCTGGACAGCAACACCGGATTCCTCTCCAACGACGGCGGCACTCTGGCCCTCTACGCCGAAGGAACCTATACCATCACCGCCACCGTGCGGGATGACGCGGGAAACCTGACCAGCGGTTTTGCCAATATTACCGTTACCAATACCGCCCCAATCATTGAGAGCTTTACCGCCAACGCCACCCGGAACATGAAGGATGGCCGCTTCTACGCCGATCTGAACGCCGTGGCCTCCGACCCGGACGGGGACGCTGTGCATCTGGAATGGAGCAGCGAGTACCAGCAGGACGGCTATTACGAAGTCGGTACGCACACCATCCGCGTTCGTGCTGTGGATGAGTGGGGCGCGGCCTCCGCCTGGGAGAGCCGGACGATTGAATTTATCAACAACGCTCCTGTTATCACCAGCTTCACCGCCAGCGTAACCCGGCAGACCAGCGGCAATAACTTCTTTGCCAATGTCTCCGCTACGGCCAGTGACCCGGACGGCGATACGGTCCGGCTGGAATGGGGCGGGGACTATGTTTCCTCCGGCTGGTATTCCCGGAACGGCACCCATACCATTCGTGTCCGGGCAGTAGACGCTTATGGCGCGGCTTCCCCCTGGCAGGAAAAGACCATTGAATTTGTCAATCAGGCCCCCAGCAAGCCCGTGATCTCCCGGAACCCCGCCAACGGCGTGGTGCGGCCCAGCCAAGCGGTGACGATCACCGCCCGCTCTACCGACCCGGAAGGGGACGCTATTACTTATGAATGGGACGGCAGGGACAAGGAAACCACCACTTACGGATATGGAAAGCACCTTATCAAATGCAGAGCGGTGGACGCCTATGGCGCGGCTTCTCCCTGGTCTGCTATCGTGTTCTTTGTGGCGGATGATGTGGGCGGCGGCATGACCCTGACCTCCGCCAACTCCTTCATTGAGGAAACCGGCATCAATTTCCAGGACGATGGGGAGACGATCTATGGCTACATCACCGAGTACACCTTTGATGTGCCGCCCGTCAGCGGTCACAACGGTAGCGACTACGGCAGGATCGAAGCCTACAACATCCTCACCGGCCAATGGGATGAGATCGCCTATAAGACTACGAATAACGGCGTGACCCTCTCCGGCCAACTGCCCACCGGCACCTATACGCAGATGCGGTTCTATTACTATACGAACCACGACTGTATGTATAACAAGAGCAACATCACCTATTCCATCGTATTTGATTTTTGATACTTTTTCTTGAATGAAAAAGTACCCAAAAAGAACTTTAATTTCGCTCTCTCCTGCTGTGCGGGGCCAAACATTCCCGCACGGTAACGAGAGTGCTATCCATTGAGAGGAGAATTTTCTGCCTATGCGAAAAACGAAAAACCTTTCCCGCGTAATGAGCATGATCCTGGCGTTCTGCCTGAGCGTGGCCCTGCTGCCCGCCCAGGCGTTTGCCGCCACCACAGATGACGACCCCGCCACATGGCCCGCGCCGGATTCCCACTACACGGCCCCGGACAAGAACCCCGTCTATCTCATGGTGGACTTCACCGATGAGGACAACGGCGGTGTTGCGGCTGCTCACCGCTGTCTCTCCGGCGCGGAGCTGAACCCGGATATTGTCAAGGCCACCGCCTCCGCTGGCGGGCGGGTCAAGTACACCTGCGACACCTGTGGAAGCTGGGCGCAGATCAACGTCCCCGCCCTGACCCTGAGCGCGTTTACCCTGGACCCGGCCTATCTCTCCGCCACTACCACGGGCGTGGAGTACAGTGGGAACGCCTACACGGTAGTCTACAACGTGGCCCCGGCTTTCCACCGCTATGTGGGCACTACGCTGGACAACCATGTGTCCGTCACCGCTCCCGGCTCCTATGGCATTATCATCACCGTGGACAGCGCCATCTATGACAATGTGGAACTGCGGACGGCGGAGCGGCTGCTGGTCTATCCCAAATCCGTCCCCTGGACTGCTGAATTTGACAGCAAAATCTATGACGGGAACAGTCTGCTGGATGGCAAAACCGTCACCTATCTGGACGTGAACGGCGTTTCCGTTCCCGCCGCCCTCTCCGCCTGCAATGTGAAGGTGGAGGGCGGGGAACTGACGGTGGACACCGCCGCCCCCGTCACCCGGCCCGTGGCCGCTGGTCCCTATGCCATTGGCGCGACCATCACGGATGATAACTACGTCTGGCAGACCGAGGACGGCAAATATAACACTGTTTATACCCTGGCCTGGATTTTCCCCGCCACCAATACCATCTATGTGGGCGATACCGTCCAGGCGGTGAGGCTGACCACCGGCAATAGCGTGTATGCTTCTCCCTACACCTGGACCATTGACCCCAGCTATGCCGGTTTCAATTCCAGCAAGCCCGGAACCACCGAGGTCCAGGCGGTTATCACCAAGGGCGGCGCATCTTTCGGGCGTGCTACCATCCCCGTGACCGTCGTTCCCCGGCCCATTCTCAGCGTGGAGGAAGTGGTGCGGACCGCCCCCATGGGGACGGCGTTCAATAAGCTGGGCCTGCCCACTTCCGTCTCCGTTGTGGCTGAGGGCGGCACGGGCAACGCCCAGACCGTCACCGGCGTTCCCGTCACATGGAGCAGCACCGGCTATGACCCCTATGCCCTGACGCAGACCGTCAAGGGAACGCTGAACCTCACAAACTTCCCACAGCTTTCCGGCGACAATATCCCCGCTGTCACCGCCACGGTCAACCTGACCTACGGCACGGTGGAGGCCCCCACCGTCAGCGACTACGCCAAAACCTATGATGGGCAGTCCGCCGCCCTGCCCATGCCCGGACTGCCGGACGGCATCCGGTCCGTGGCTGTGGCCTATAAAGGAACTGCCAACAATGGTCGGCCTTACAGCAGTTCCAACCCTCCGGTGAATGCGGGCAGCTACACCGCTACTGTCTCCTTTGTTATGGAGCCGGGTTATCCCCAGCTCTCCGGCTTGACTGTCAGCTATACCATTGAAAAGGCGGCGCAGACCTGTCCCGCCCCCACGCTGGCGGCGGCAGCTGCCAACTCCCTGACGCTGAACACGGTGGAGAACGCCGAATACAGCATGGACGGGCAGGTGTGGCAGGACAGCCCTGTGTTCAAAAATCTGGACGCTGGCACCGCTTATACCCTTTACCAGCGGCTGAAAGCCACCGAGGACGGCAACTATGACGCTTCTCCCGCTGTCTCCGCGCAGTTCTCCACTGAGTACACCACCGTGGACCCCGGAGATCTGTCCGCTGTCCTCAAGCCGCAGTCCTATCCCTACACCGGAAACCCCATTGCTTATCAGGTCCCGGCCATTTCCCACGTTACCAAGTCCACCGTGACCTATACCGTGGACGGCCAGACCACGACTTCCACCCTCACCATCACAAAGGTGGAGCAGAACGCACCCAACCCGCCCCGTGCCAGCAATACCGCCACCAACTCCATCACCGTCACCGCCATTCCTGGGGCGGTGTTTTCTATTGACGGCGGAGAGACGTGGCAGGCCAGCACCATTTTTGAGGGCCTGACCCCCGACACGGCCTATACCATCCAGGCGAAGTACCCCGGTGATCGCAACCATGAGGAAAGCCCGACTTCCTCCGCCATCATCCGTACCACCCGGCAGAACGCCTCCGCTGGTACGGTCCAGTCCGCCGTCTATACCTATGACGGTACGCCCAAGTCCCTTGTGGCGGACGTTCCCGCCGGATGCACCGAAGTGGTCCAGACCTTCACCGGGACCAATGGGACCTCCTACGGCCCCACCACCGAGCCGCCTGTGAACCCCGGCGTTTACAATGTGAAGGTCAGCTACACCATGCAGAGCGGCTACGCGGAGTTGCAGCCGCAGTACGCCACCCTGACCATCAACAAGGCTACTCCCGCCAAGCCCCAGGCTCCTGTGGTCACTGGCGTGACGGATTCCTCCATCACCATTGAAGTGGTGGACGGCATGGCCTATTCCATTGACGGCGGCGTGACGTGGCAGACCACCGCTACCTTCACCGGCCTGAACCGGGACACCACCTATGAGATCAAGGTCAAGGCGGTGGAGACGGCCTGCTATAAGGAGCTGGAAGGCCCCTCCACTATGCAGGCCACCGAGAAAACCATTGTCACCTTTGAGCGGTTCGCGGATCAGACGGTGGAGTACACCGGCCACGCGCAGACCTATACGCTGCCGAAGTCTGTACCCGGCATCGCCTCCATGACCATCACCGGCTATGACGGCATTGCCACCCCGCCTGTCACCGTGGGCGATTATGTAGTCAACATCGACTTTGTGGCGGCAGAGGGCTATAAACTGCCCGATACGCTCCCCGCGCCGGTGCTGCACATCACCCGCGCCTCCGGCGAGGCCGGGACTGTCCGGCCCGTGCTGAAGGATGAGACTGTCACCTACACCGGCGCTCCCCAGCGTTACCACGGTGCGGACGGCATTGAGGGTATTTCCTCTGTTGCCCTGACCTACACCGGCGCGGACGGCGTGGAGAGCACCACTGCTCCCACCAACGCCGGAGTTTACCATGTGACCGCCATTTTCTCCCCGGACGCCAATCACACCCTGGCGGCTGGTGACTACTCTGCTACGCTCACCATCCACAAGGCGGGGCAGGATACCCCCATGGCCGTTTTGGAGAGCAGCAGTGCCCATGAACTGACGGTTTCTGCTATTCCTGGCGCGGAGTATAGCATTGACGGTGGGAACACTTGGCAGAGCGGGAATACCTTCAGCGGGCTGGAAGCGAACAAGAATTACACGATCCTGGTCCGTATGGCTGAGGACGAAAATCACACCGCCTCCGGCACTCGGCCTGTGTCCGGCAGGACCACCGATCAGCCCGTGGACATTCTGGATGCGGATATGCCTGCCTATGACACCGTTTATAATGGCAACCGCCAGCCCTATCCCTACACCAGTCTGTTGACTGATATGGAGGGTGTGAAGTCCGTCAGCGTTATGTACGTTGGCACTCTGGCCAGCGGCAAGCCCTACGAGACTTCCGAGGCCCCTGTGGACGCTGGCACCTATAAGGTCCGCTTCTATCTGGTGGCCGAGGACGGCTACGATCTGAGTGCCGAGCAGGTCTACGCGGATATGACCATCTCCAAGGCCCCGCAGGCCATGCCTGCCGCTCCCACGATTGCCCGCCGCACAACTACCACTATCGCGCTGAATCCCGTTCCCGGTGCGGAGTATAGCATTGATGGCGGCGTGACGTGGCAGGACAGCCCAAAGTTTACCGGCCTGACCCCCGACACCGCCTACACCTTCACCCAGCGGATGAAGGAGACGGACAACCTCACCGCCTCCGACAGCCAGAGCGTGGAGGGCCGGACCGTGGCCGACACGGGGCTGAACTATGAAATCGACTACCGGAAGGAGATCATCACCTTCGACCCCGATGTGGTGGAGGCCGGGAAGGACTACACCCTGACTGATGATCTGTCCAACGGCGGCGAAATCATCCCCGGCACCACTATCTATGTCCGACTGGTGGACGATGGCACCGGCAACCCCGGCCCCGTGGTCATGGAGGTCCTGCCGGAGCGTCCCGCTGCCCCGGACGTGAAGGTGAACCCCTTCGACTTCACCATGAATACCACCACCGGCATGGAATTTTCCGATGACGGCGGCGAAACCTGGAAGCCCTGCGAGGACAGCCAGGACGTGGAGGACCGGCAGGGCGAGACGCTGCTGGTTCGCATCGCCGCCACGGACGATTCCTTTAAGAGCGGCCCCACCACCGTGACCGTCCCCGTTCGGGGGGCGGCTCCTGTGCTGACCATTGACAACGCCGCCGAACGCATGGACAGCACCGCCGCTATGGAGTATTCCAAGGACAGCGGCGGGACTTGGATTCCCTGTCTGGACAACATGGACCTGTCCGAGCTGACCAACGCCACGTTGCTGGTGCGCTTTGCCTGTGACGGCACCAAGCCCGCCAGCAACACCGCCACCCTGACCGTCCCCAGCCGGAACGCCGCCCCCACCGCCGATCTTGACCGTGTAGCCGAGCTGCTGACCGTCTCCGGCACCGCGCCGGAGTATCGGACGGAGAATGGCTGGACTGCTGTGCCTGTTGGTGGGCTGGACCTCTCCGGCTTCTACGGCAAGGAACTGGCTGTCCGGGAGAAGTACGATTCTGAGCATTTTGCCAGCCTGCCCGTGCTGGTGAAGGTCCCGGAGAAGGGCGCAAAGCCCGATCTGACCATTGACCGGGACAAGCAGACAGTCAACACCACCGCTGGCATGGAGTACAGCACGGACGGCGGTAAGACCTGGACCAAGTGCGACCCGGATATGGACGTGTCCCACCTGACCGGCCAGACCATCCTCGTCCGGGAGGCGGCGACCGAGGATAAATTCGCCAGCGATGCCACCGAACTGCGGATTCCTAACCGTACAGAGAATCCCGTGGTGGAGCTGGACACCGTTACCGAGACAGTGAACACCACCACGGATATGGACTACTCCATTGACAGCGGCTTGACCTGGAACCCCTGCACCAAGCCCCTGGACGTGTCCAATCTGACCGGGCAGACAATTATCATCCGCAATCATGGGAACAGCGATTCCTTCCCCAGCAGCGGTGTTACCATCCAGATTCCCACTCGCCGGGATGCCCCCAAGGTGGAGGTGGACAGCAAGGCCCAGACCGTCAGCTCCGACAAGGGCGTGGAGTTCTCCGCTGACGGCGGCAAAACATGGGCCGCTCTGGAAAAGCCGCTGAACACCGCTGACTACCTGGGCAAAACGGTCCTGTTCCGGTTCCCCGCCACCAAAACGGATTTTGCCAGCCGGACCGT
>JAETQY010000049.1 GCA_021770445.1 Bacillota bacterium
AGGAACGTCACGCCGTAGATGCCCTCGCCGGTGAGACTGTCCACCTTATGAATAAGGGCGCTGCCGGTCTGCCGGTTGGTGATCTCCAGGGTGGCGGTGCCGCCGTCCTTTACCTCGATCTGACGGGGGGTATCATCCAACTGATAGCCCTTGGCGGCTTTCAGCTCCACCACCTGATACCAGCCCTTTTCCGCTTCGGGCAGATTGATGACGCCGTTTTCATCGGTGGTGTAGGTGCCAACGATTTCCCCGTTGAGCTTCCGCACCTCGAATTGAACGCCCTTGATTCGCTCCCCGGTTTCCTCGTCCTTTTTGATGATAGTGAGGCCCCCGATTTTGGTGTTATACACTGTGATCGTCTGCGTGTCGTTGGCGTTGACGCGAACGGTCTGTGTTTTGGTTCCCTCGTCCATGACGTAACCGGGCAGGGGCTTGGTTTCGGTGATAATCAGGGTGCCTACCACGCCGGAAATGCGGATTTCCCCGTTGGCGTCCGTCTTGTAGAGGCCCTTGCTGGACAGGTGGCCGTAGTCGTCGTCCAGGTAGCTGCCGTCCGCATAGGTGATCTGGAACTCTACCCCGGCCAGCGGCTCCCCGCTCTGCTTGTCCAGTTTGCGGATCACGATGGTGCCCTGTCTGGCGTTATAAAAGCGGAGGGTCTGGACTTCTCCCGCCTTAATCAGAATAGACTTGGGCTGGCCGTCCAGCACATAGCCCTCCAACGCCCTGATTTCCCTGGCGGTGACGGTGGTGCCGGGGGTCAGGCCGTCCAGCACGATCCGGCCCGCCTCGTCCGTGATAAACTCGCCGTTGGAATTGCCAACGATGGCCCCGCTGCTGTCTGTCACTAAAAATGTTACACCCTTGAGGGGGGTCGTAGTCCCCTCGATGTACTTCTCGATCACAAGGGTTGTGCTGGGTGTGTTGGTAAAGTGCAGGGTCTGCGTGTCATTGGGCCGCACGTCCACAGTCTGCGTCCGGGTGGCCTCGTCGATGGTATAGCCGGGGATGGTGGCCGTTTCCGTCACCACCAGCGTACCGACAACGCCGGTGATGGTGATTTTGCCGTCCTTGTCGGTGAAATACAGGCCGTTGCTGCTGATGTGTCCGCTGGCGTCGGGAACATACTCGCCGGTGCTGGTCGTTACCTTAAAGGTCACGCCCTGCAAGGGCTTCCCGGTGAGGGCGTCCCGTTTGTCGATCACCAGCGTCCCGGCCTTGGAATTGGTGACAACAACGGTCTGCGTGTCGCCGCCCTGCCCGATGACAACATTGGTGCTGGCCCTGTCCATGACGTACCCTGTCGGCGCTTTCAGCTCCGTCAATACATAAGCGCCGGGGGCAAGGTTGGTGATTTTGATTTCTCCCTGTGCGTCCGTGGTAAAAATCCCGTTCTGCGTCAGGGTGCTGGTGCCGATCACGCCGTCCAGCCCTACCTCACAGCCCGCCGCCGTGGTCACACGGAACTCTGCGCCGCTCAAAGGCAGGCCGGTGGCGCTGTCCCGTTTCTGGATAATGATAGCCCCGCGAGGCTGGTTCTTAAAGGTCAGGCTGACGGTGCGGCCCTCCTTGATCTGGACGGTCTGGCTCTGCGTGTCCAAAATAAAGCCAGCGGGGGCGCGGGTTTCGGTAACAACGACGCTCTTTCCCGGAGTCAGGCCGGTGATGCGGATTTCCCCCGCCTCGTCGGTGCGGTACACGCCGTTGCTGTCCCCGATCAGTGTGCCGTCCGCATAGGCAACCTTGAACTCCGCATTTTGCAGGGTCACGCTGGGGTTGGTGGCGCAGACTTTCCGAATGAGCAGGATGTCGTCCGGGGCATTGGTGAAGCGGACAGTGACAACGCTCTGTTCGCCGCTGTCGGCCAGCATGATCGTTTCGGAGGACTGGATGATGTTGTACCCGTCCGCAGCGTCCACTTCCTCCAACACATACGCGCCGGGGTTCAGCCCCGTCCACATGGCGGTGCCGTTCTTCCCGGTGACTTTGGTGCCAATGACGGTGCCGCCTGTGCCGCTGGTGCCGCCCAGGTACTTCAACTGGAACGTACAGCCGGGGAGGGCCGCGCCGGTCACGTTGTCGTACTTCTCGCAGATGATGGCGTTCTTGGGCACATTCTCAAAGGTGATGACCTTGCTCTCGCCGCCCTTGATATAAAATTCCTGGGTGGCGGGCTGCTTGATGGTGTAGCCTGCGGCGGGGGCCAGCTCCGTCACCTTGTACCAGCCGTCCCGCAGCAGGTCAACGAAAAACTGGCCGTTCTCGTCGGAGAAGAACGTCCCCAGACTGTTCAGCTCGCCGGTGGTCGTGTTGTTGGAGCCATACCAAACCTCAAACTTCGCCCCCTTAATCGGGCTGCCGGTGATGCTGTCCACCTTGTTCACGGTCAGGGTGGGCTTTTTGTGGTTCTCAAAATAGATGGTATGGTCGCGGTTGGGGTAAAGGGTCACAAGCTGGCTGGGGGCGTCCATGAGCCAGGGGGCCGGGACGGACTTCTCGCTTACCTCGTACACTCCGGGCAGGAGGTTGGTCAGGGTGGCCCTGCCGTTGGCGTCCGTCTTGATCTCATCTACGCTGTGGCCGTCCGCCGCCCGAACGGTGAAAATAGTGTCCGGGATAGGTTTGCCGGTGTCGGCGTCCTTTTTGTAGACAATGAGGTTGGGCCGCTTCTGATTCTCAATGGTGATGGTGCTGGTCTGGCCGGGGAACAGCTCAACGTGGTACTCCTGCAAGTCCAGGATGTGGTCGGCAACGGTGGCCGTTTCCTTGATGGAGTACACGCCGGGTTCCAGCTTGGGGATGTTGATCTCGCCGTCCTGGTCGGTGATACGGTCAAGGTAATGGGTGCCGTCCTCGATGCGGGCGATGCGGAAATGAACGCCGCCCAGCCGGGTGCCGTCGGAGCTGGTCTTGATAAGCCGCAGGGCGGGCTTGGGGGTGTTGGTGAACACAAAGTTGGCGTTCTCGTCCGGGTTCACCTGCACCACCCGCACAGCGTCGTCCACCAGGTAGCCCTCCGGGGCCTCCAGCTCCCGGACTTCATACGCGCCGGGGGTCAGCTTACTGAGGTCAATCTCGCCGTTGATGTCGGTGGTGAACTCCTGCCGGTAGCTCCCGCCCACCAGCTTGAACTCAAAGCGGACGTTGGGCAGGGATTTCATCGTCACGCTGTCCACTTTCACCAGATGGATGCCCGGTTTTAAGCTGTTGAAAAAAACCAGCTCCCGTGTCTGCGTGTCTCCGGCTTTCAATTCGATCTGCTGTGGGGTGCTGTTGACAACGTGCGCGTCATCGGTGGCTACCTCTTTCACAAGGTAGGTGCCGGGGTCGAGGTCATACAGAAAAATTTCGCCGCTGGCGGTGGTGGTGTACTCCCCGAACAGGTCGCCGTCATGCCATACCTCAAAGGTTACGTCAGGCATGGGGGAATTGCTGGTCAGGTCGTACTTCAGAATACGCAGGGCGGGCCGCGCCCGGTTGGTGACGGTCAGCACGGGGTCGTCCTCGGTGGCCGGGTCATAGGGGTCGATGTGGATGCCGTGAGGGGTCTTGTCCAGCACATACCCGGCGGGGGCGGCGGTTTCCACGATCTCAATATAGGCTTCCTTGCGGATGCCAGTTACGCGGGCCTCGCCGTTGTCGTTGGTGGTGACGGAGGTAATGAGCTTGCCGTCCGCATACACATCAAAAGAGGCGTTGGGCAGAGATACGCCGGTCTGCTCGTCTACCTTAATAATGGTCAGGCTGATGTCCCGCACGTTCTCCCAGGTAATGAGAACGTCCTTGGTGCCGTCCCATTCCACCGTTTCCACGCGGGAGGACTTCACATAGCCCTGGGGCGGTGTCTGCTCCGAGATGCGATAGGAGCCGTAGGGTAATTCATCCCCTTGGAAAGAGATGGTGCCGTCAAAGCCGGTGATGCCGGTGGTCATATAAAGCCCTTTTCGGTGTCGTCTGTCACAGTCAGGTACTCGGTGCGGCCAGGGGTCAGGGTGACGTTCATGGGGGCGATGATCTGATAGCCCTCCGGGGCGGCGGTTTCCGTCAGGGTGTATTTCTCGTCGGCGGGGAGGTCACGCCAGACGATCTGCCCGTTTCGGTCGGTGGTGCCGGTGACGGTGGTGCCGCCATCGCCGGTCAGGGTAAACTCGGCCCCCTCCAGGGGAGCGCCCCCTGCCCCTGCCTTGATGACTTGCAGGCTGGCGGTTTCCGGCAGATCCTCGGTGGTCGTCCACTTAAACGGGGCCTGGGCGTCGCAGGTGGTATAGCCGGGGTCGGAGATAATATAGGACTGCTCCGATGCGGCGGGGTTGTAGGCCAGGAACAGGTTGTACTGCGCCACACCGCCGACAGCCTTAACGGTAAAACTGCCCTCATCGGCGGCAGTGTCTACGGGGATGCAAACCTTAAAGGCCCCGTAGTATTCCTCGCCGTTGGCGTTTAGGTTGGTGGTGCGGTTCTTGCTGGTATCCACCTTGTAACAGGTGGCCCCATTCTCCTGTACCGTCTCTAACGGCGAGTTGTTCTCGGCCACAAAGATGGTGCCCTGGGGGGCGTCGGTGGAGTACACCTTGGTCTTGCGCCCGTCGATCCAGGTAGAGGTGGCGGAGGCCACATACATCACACGGGTGTAATACTCTTTCCCGTTGATGGTTTCTTTCTTGATGCCGTCCGTATTGCTTTCGGCAGCTCCCGCCAGACCGCGCTCATGCACGACTTCCACACCGCGAACGTCCTGATTTTCCTCGGCCCGAATATACATCCCGGTGTAGAGGTACTTGCTCCAGCCGTTGGCGAGACGCAGAATGGCTTTCACACTGTCAAAAATGCGTATCTGCTGGGCGTCCGAGGTGGGTTCGGCCAGAACATCCCGGCCAGCGGAAAAGGCTGTGCCGGGGACGGACACCTGACCGCAGGTGGCCCAAACCGCCATCTGCGTGGCGTACTTGTATTCGTCCTCGGTGAGACTGTTGATCCCCCGCACATCGGTTTGGTGCAGCTCCTTAAACTGCTCCAGCGTTCTGTTGGGGTAGCCGGAGGCAAAGGCCCCCATGGTCTTGGGATTGCGGTTATATTCCTGCACCGTCAGGGCCTTGGAGGGGGATACCCCCTTGAGGCCGTGATTGACGCAGTAGGCGGTGCCGGTCAGCCCGTCGTTGCTGGTGTACTTCCAGTAGCCGCCGCCGATGGTGCCGCCGTTCTTCTTGCTCAGGTACTTGCCGTACCCGGCCTGCTGGATGGTGACGGTGCCGCTGCCGCTCAAGCCCGCAGCATTGGCGGGGGCAGTCAGCATACCGAAAATAGTGATAGCTGCCAAAAACAGTGCGATAACTCGTTTTTTCATATAACCTCCTGTTCATGTGTGGGCATGAAAAGAGGTTATGCCTCCCCTGGAAAATCGGGAAAAATCATCCTCCTTTCATGCGTGTGTTTGGGTTTTCCCGATTTATATTTCTATGGGGAATAGAATAACCGCCTGTAACAAGGCGGTCACGGGGAAATGCGTCTCACGGTGAGACGCATTTTCGGGGCATAGAAAACGGCAGACTGTTTTCACAGCCTGCCGTTCCGATACGGGGATTTAAGTTGTGTTACTTTGTACTTCCGGGGACAAGCAGCTCTTTCAAAAATTCAGTAGCCGCCGGTGCGGTGTCGGTGCGGCCTGATACGGTGCGGGTGAGCAGGATGTAGTCCTGCCGGTAAAGGTCATTGGCGGACACGTCTACATGGAGCCATTGGCCGTCCGCATAGACGAGGTTCCAGGAGTGGCTGGCGGTGCTGATGGTGATGCAGGGGATGCCCGCCGCGCCGCACAGGAATTTGAAGTTGTGGGCGTAGTCGCCGCAAGCGCCCGCGATCTCGCCGCTGTGCTGGGTGAATACCCGGCTTACTCCGGCGATGGCCTTTCTGTCATAGGACATCAAACTGCAAAGATAATCGTTGAGGTATTTCACCTTTTCCCGGTCTGAGGCCATGCCGTTTGCCTGTTCCACAGCGGGGCGTATAAATTCGAGCGCGGGCTGGTAGTCCTCGGACATTTCCGCAGATACCGCAAAATAGTCCAGGTACTCGTAGTAGTTGGTGAAGTTCTGCGGTACATAGTGACTGTACCAAAAGTACCCGTCCATGCGGCCCAGCAGCCGTTTGACCTCTCCATAGTTTTCCTTGGACACCATTGTATAAGCGGGGGCCGCGTTGTTTCCGTCCACCAGCGTCTGCCGGATTGCGTTATACAGGTTTCGGTCATAAACGCCGGTGAACACAGCGGGGTTGGCCTGCCGGGAAAAATCTTCCCTGCTCCAGTGATCCGCGCTGATGGTGTAGCTGGCGGGGGCTGCTGGGGTGGCGGGGTCTGTGACTGCCGGGGCGGGCGTGTCCTCGCTGTATGGCTCATTGGTGGCGATCTGGACGCTGTTGGTGGCCCCATCATAAGTCACGTTGAAGTTTACCGCCTGTCCCACATCCCGGAGCTTCACATAGTTATTGCCGCCGATGGCGTAGGCTTGCAGGTAAACCTGCTTACCATCCACAAAAAAGGTCTGGCTGGACGGCTCGGCCATAAGGCCCGCCGCATACGCTGTGCCGCCCCCGAACAGGGCCGCGCCCATCAACATTCCCGTTAGAAAAGTAAGTCCCCGTTTCATGTCAAGTCCTCCTTAAATGTTATAGTTTTGTGGGTTTCTCCACAATTATTATAACACAATCAGAGGATTTTGTCTAAAAATGGCGTGTCAAGTTTCGACTGCCCGGACGCACCAGCGATAGCTGGGCTGGTTCATCACACAGGTAAAAAGGGTGATGCAGTTGTCGCTGGTGGCCTCCAGCATGGTGTTGTCCATCACGTCAACCTTTGCCACGCTGGTAACAGCATAAGTACGGGTGCCCAGGGCCGTGGTGAGGGTGATGGTATTGCCCGTGTCAAGCGTATGGATTTTCCCGAAATGGTTATTTACCCCCCGGTTGTGGCCAGCCAGCGCCACGTTGCCGTTCCAGATGCTGGTGCTGGTGAAATGGCCCGCGCCCTTGGCCAGCGCCGCATTGTCCGTCCCCTGCACGATCTTTACTTTCAAACCGATGGCCGGGATTTCCAGCGTTCCCAAACTGCCGTTGCTGTAATAGAGATCGGCGGTCACATCGGTAAAGGCGGTGACGGGGCCGCTGGTGGTGGGATAGGCCGGGCTGCTGGGTGTGGAGGTGTCAACCGCGCCGGGGAGGGCCGGTGCGCCGCCGCCTGTGCCGCCCGTCACGGTGAGGGTGTAGTTTCCGCTCAGGGGGCCGTCCGCCGCGAGGTTCGGGGTCAGGTATTCGCCGCTCCCCGGCAGGTAGCTGGTGGGCGTCCCAAAACCAGGGGGAATGAGGGCGCTGCTCTTACTCCTGTCCTTGTTGGCGGGTTCGGCCCCGGTCTGGATGATGTCCTCCGTACTGGTGGAGGTGCCAAAATCCCCGGTGGGCGGGCTATCAAAGGTGTACTCCAATGCGGAGGCGGG
>JAETQY010000050.1 GCA_021770445.1 Bacillota bacterium
ACCGCTTCCTTCCAGCGGTACACGATACCGGCAAGCCTGCAAAACAGCGGGTGGTGGAACGACGAGACCGGCGGCTCCCTGACTGTGTCGGAGGGGAACGGCGACAACTTCAATTATTGCGTCTTCCGGGAGACTGGCAGCGTCAGTGTGGATATTCACGGGATACTCAACTATCTCGGCATGACGGAGAAGGGCATGGTGTACGCCTACCGGCTGTGGGGGCCATTCAGCAACGGCCCCGGTCTGACCGGAGCGGCCGCCTTTGATCAGCGATCCCGATTTAGCGGGAACGACTATGAAAGCACACTGACCGTCACGGAGCTGGGCGGTACGCCTCTCATTGGAGAGCAGACAGGCGATAAGACGGTCTTTATGCAGAGCTTTGGTTGAGAGTACAAAAATAATTAGGAGGATGCCATGAGAAGATGGATCGCGCTTTGCGCTTCCCTCCTGCTGCTGACCGCGCTGACGGCCTGCGCTCAAACAGATACGAAGCAGGACCCCGAAGCCGATTCCCCGCCTCCAAAAGAGGAGGTGGACTCCCGTGAAAACGACGATACAGTTACCGTATCCACCGCCGCTGAACTGATTCGAGCCATTGCCCCGGACGCCCATATCATTCTGAAACCCGGCGACTACAACTTCTCTGATCTGACAGAGGAGGAAATCTCGGAGTGCGGCGGATATGTAAACCCGGACAGCCTGGTACAAGGGGAAATCACGATCTACAACGCCCCCGGCCTCACTCTGGAGGCGGAGGAGAGCGGGTCTGTGCGCCTGATCACCGAGAACGGGTATGCGGATGTGGTGACCCTGGTCCACTGCGACGGGGCTGTCCTGAAGGGCCTGGTCATCGGCCATGAGATCGAGAAGGGCGAGTGCGATGCCGACGTCCTCCGAATCGACACCTGCGAGGACGTGTGCGTGGAGGACTGCGGCCTGTTTGGCTGCGGTTCCAACGGCATCTGGGCGGAGAATGCCGACGGCCTCACCGTCACCGGAACGGACATCTACGAGTGTACCAGCAGCATCTTCAGCCTGGTCGATACCGGGGAGGCGGTCTTTGACGGCTGCCGGTTCTACGACAACGATGGGATATTCTTCCTGTGGGGGGAGACGGAGGCGCTGGTCAGGGATACGGAGATCACCGGAAATCAGGGTCTCCTGCTACAGGGCTACCCGGAGGATGTCCGCATCACCTTCCGGGACTGTACTTTCCGGGACAACCCCGATATGGGCGCTCCCGAGGACTGGCCCTGCGCTTCCTTTGAAAACTGCGACCTTCCCTCTGCTCCCACCCCAGTCTCGGCAGGAAATGCCTATGATGAGCTGATCCAGCGGTACCGCCAGATCGTGGCGGACCCGGACGGTTCCTCTGCCGAGACCGTCGGGGAACAGTGTGTTCTCACAGCCGCGCGGGATATGCGGGAGTGGGATGAAAATCCCTTGACAGCCCTGGGCTACGCAGTCGAGGACCTGAGCGGCGATGGCGTGCCGGAGCTGGTGATCGGGTTCCTGCCGGATCACAGTATTTTTCAGTACGCCGTCTATACGCTGGTGGACGGACGGCCTCAAGTGGTCTTTGAGGACGAGGAAGGTTCCCTGGGCTATTTGGGAAACGGTTCATTCCACTATGTCGCCAGTCTCTCGACAGGGATGGGACTGGGAACCGTTTCCCTCTCTAACGACGGCGCACAGATCCTCTGGGAGGACTTTTATTTCACCTTGGATGACATCTTTGGCGGCGGCACCGTCGCAATTTACCACAACACCACCGGGAGCCTTGACCCGGCGGAATCGGAACTGACCGACTGGACCATGGAATACCTCTATGCCTGGGAGCCGGAGTATGAGGACTTGCCCATGATCCCATTTTCCGCAGACTGAGGAGGGAATGAAATGAAACGATATGCCACGCTCTTTCTGTCGTTTTTGCTGCTAATGTCCATGACGGCCTGCGGCGGCCAGCTGGTGGACAGCAGCTCGCCCGATGGAGAGGAATCGGCACCCACCCGTACACCGGGCCTCCAGGTCCCGGAAAAGGGAGACAAAAAGCCGGTGGACACAAAAGACCCGGAGCAGGCCACTGACCCTGACCTGGCCTACAGCGAGCTGGTGGAGCGCTTCCGCGCCATTGTGTCCGACCCGGACTTTGACAGCGAGGAGCCGGGCGAAATGGGCGTTTTGGAGTCCGCCCGGGCCGCAGGGGACAACGCCGTGTATGAGATGGGCTATCTAATAGAAGACCTCAGCGGTGACGGTATCCCGGAGCTGGCGATAGGTGGGCTCAACGGGATGACCAACGCCCTCTATACCCTGGTGGACGGGAAGCCGAAGTTGGTCTTTGAGGGCTGGTACCGCAGCAGCTACGTCTACATGGGCGACGGCCACTTCTACTACTACGGTGCCAACAGTGCGGCGGAGAACGGCCAGGGCGTGTTTTATCTCACTAAAGACGGGACCGGGCTGGAATGTGAGAGCTTCCTCTTTACCGGCCTCAACAGCGACGGGGATCTTGATGTCTATTACAACGAGACCGGAAGCTGGGACCCGGCGAAATCGGAGAAGTCAGACATGACAGCAGAAGATTTTTGGGCGCTGGACCCCGCTGGGGATCCCCTCCCCCTCACGCCCTTCTCCGGGACAGGTGGCGGGAGTGCCAATGAATCTGAGTTCCCTGTGTCGGTCCAGTATCTGACAGAGGCTGGGGATGTGGACTGCGACTGGGTCACCCTGTACGACGGCGACGGCGCCGCCTCCCTCCTCTTCACCACGGACAGCCCGGTAAGGTCGTTCACAGTGCTGACGCTGGAACTGACGGACTTCACGGAGACTGGGGCGGCGATCTTCTCCGCCACGCCTGTTGTGCTGGAGGAGGGGTTGGACAGCCTGCCGGAGGTGATGACGGTGGACACCCCGGTGGCGGTGCAGCTTGGTTTTATGGGTACCATCCCCAATTACGGCATCTCCTATGTGGACGGAGGCGGCAATCTCCGCCGTTTCGCCCTGGTGCAGAGCGGCTACGACGGCTCCGTCCTGCTGGAGGAGGCGGACCCGAATGAGACCCAGTTCATTCTCCCGGGGGAGGTATCCAGATAACGGCTGGAACCATGCGGTTTTCTAAAATGAAATTCGGAGGAGGAGTCCAATATGAAAAAACGAACCAGCAGACTTCTGAGCGTTCTGCTCACCCTGGTGATGGTGCTGGGGCTGCTCCCGGCGCTGGGCACCACGGCACTGGCCGTCGAAGACTATGATTTTTATTTGGAGGTCGGGGACAATGCTTTTGACACGCCGGAGATGAAGTCCATCATATCGAATCTGACCAACGGTAGGGCAACAGGGCTTGGTGTATATAGGACCTTGCCCGCTCATTACTCTGGTTGGTCTGATGAAACCGAATACTATGTGAAGGCTTCGAGTGTCGATGAAGATATTATCTCCAATGAGGGACTGGCAAAAAGGCCGGGAGAGTGTGTCCTTACAATTGGACATTATGTAGCTAGAAACAGTTCTAAACTCTTGGGACAAGTGGGTGTGAAGATTTGCGTGACCAACGCCCGCATTGATCGTGTGGCGGTTACCGGCATCGACGCACCTGTCACCGGCCAGCCGCTGGACATGACAGCGGAATGCAGCACCCCCGGCATCGCATCGGCCGCGGTTGAATGGTACAACTCTACAGACGGCGTTGATGTTGTCTCCGGCGCGATTGCACAGGGCGGCAAGGCATATTCGGCGTTTGTGACGGTTACACCCGCAAGCGGATATGAACTGGTGGGATATTCCACCACAAAAGTCACCGTAAACGGCGGGTCAGCATCACCGGTGTACGGCGGAACGGACTATCTTACTGTGGCTTACCATTTCCC
>JAETQY010000051.1 GCA_021770445.1 Bacillota bacterium
CAATTCAAGGCGGCAGAGGGTGAACAGCTCCCTTCTGACAGCAAGGCCCCCGCTGATGGCAGGGCGAAGATGAAGAAGCGGCAGGCACGGCGGTTTACCCCGGATTCCGCCCGTCCTGCGGACGAACCCCAGCCCTCCCGCCTGATACCTGACGGCGGCAGCCGTCTCCGTTTTGAGGGTTCGGAAGTCCCGGTCCCTGACGCAGAAGCACCCGCTGATGAAAAGCGGGCGGTGAAGAAGTGGCAGGTCACGGACCACGCCGCCCAGCCGGAGCAGTCAGAGGGCGGGGGCGACACCCGTCAGCGGGACAGCCCTCAGCCGGAACCCAAGGCCCCGGAGCTGTCCGCTGTGCCGGATGATCGTGGGGCGTATAAGAAGCGGCAGTCGGCAAAGTTCGCTGCCCACTCCGCTGCTGGCAAGACGGACCGGCCACGGCTTCAATTCGAGGAACCGCCCCCTGCGGCGGACAGCGCCCCCACCCCTGCGCCGAAGGAGGACGCCCCGCCAACCAGCCGGAACTATCAAAAGGCCGTGCGCCGGGTAGAGCGTGCGGAGGGTCAGGTGGAACGGGCGCGGGAGCATCTTCCCACCAAGCGCCGGTTATCCTTCCAGCCGGAGGTGGAGGTTGAGACGGGCAGGACCCGCCGCCGTCTCCACTTTGAGCAGGAGGTTTTGCCGGAGTACCGCAAGCCCTCTCTGCCCGCCCGCGCCGGTGGCATGGCGAAAACAGCGGCGGTGATGAAGCTCCACGGCAAAATACATGAATCCGAACGGCAGAATGTAGGCGTGGAGGCCACCCACAAAAGCGAATTATTTATGGAGCAGGGTGTGGGCCGTGCCCTGCGCTGGCAGAGAAACCGCCGCCGCTCCAAGCCCTACCGCGCCCTGCGCCAAGCGGAGCAGCGGGCGGCAAAGGAAAATGTCAACCTGGCATGGCAGACTGCCCTCCGGGACAACCCGGAGCTGCGGCGCAAAAATGCCCTCGCCAAGTGGATACAGAAGCAGAAAATCAAGCGGAAGTATGCCCAGGCCGCGCATGAGGCGAAGCAGACGGCGCACTTCACCCAAAACGTGGTACACGCCACCGGGCAGATCGTCCGGGCGGTCCAGCAATACATAGCGGCACGAAAATCTCTGCTGTTGGTTGTGGCAATGCTGGCTATGGTGGTGGTGTTCTTTGCCTCTGGCATGACCTCCTGTACCGCCATGCTCTCCGGGTTTCAGTCCTCCTATATCTCCGCCTCCTACATGGCGAATGAGCAGGACATTTGCAATTCGGACCTCTACTACACGGAAATGGAAACGGATTTGCAGATGGACATTGACCAGACCGAGGAAAATTACCCCGGCTATGACGAGTACCGCTACAACATCGGGGAGATCAGCCACAACCCCTATGAGCTGATGGGCTACCTCTCCACCATGTTTGATGCCTTCACCTTTGAACAGGTCCAGGCGGAGCTTGCGCGGCTGTTCGGGGAGCAGTACTCCCTCACGCGGGAGGTCATTGTGGAAACCCGCTATGACAGCGACGGCGATCCCTACGATTGGTATGTCCTGCAAACCACGCTGACGGTAACACCGCTGTCCACGATCATTTCCGGTACGCTGTCCCCTGGTGAGCAGACGGACCGCTACAACGTGTACCAGCAGACCCTTGGCAACCGGCAGGCGTATGGGAACCCCTTTGATTTTCCATGGCTGGGCTATGTGTCCAGCAGCTACGGCTACCGGGTCCATCCCATCAGCGGGGAGAAGAACCTGCACCGGGGTGTGGACATTGCCGTGGCGCGGGGTACGCCTATCCGGGCAATCCATGACGGGCGGGTGGTTTCTGCCGGGGACGCTGGCAGCTATGGGCTGTGCGTGGTGATCGAGGACGAAAAGGGCTATCAATCCCGGTACGCCCACTGTTCCAGCCTCTCCGTCAGCGCGGGCCAGGAGGTCAAGCGGGGGGACGTGATTGCCGCCGTGGGCAGTACCGGCAACAGCACCGGGCCGCACCTCCACCTGGAAATCATGCTGAACGGCGAATACCTGAATCCCTATTATTTCGTGGACACCGGCTATGACGGTTCAACCGCTGGGGCCATTCCCGGCACACCGGGCGGCGTGGAGATACCCGCCTACCCTGGGGAGCCGATCACGGACGAAACCTACGCCGCCATGCTGGAAGAAGCGCAGAAGTACCTCGGCTATCCCTACGTTTGGGGCGGCAGCTCCCCCTCCACTTCCTTTGACTGTTCCGGCTTTGTAAGCTGGGTCATCAATCACAGCGGATGGAATGTGGGACGGCTGGGGGCGCAGGGCCTTTATAACATCTGCACCCCTGTCTCCATGGCGAACGCCCAGCCCGGTGATCTCATTTTCTTCTGGCACACCTACGACGCGCCGAACCCCAACGGTGTGACCCATGTGGGCATCTATGTGGGCAACGGGCAAATGATTCACTGTGGAAATCCCATCTCCTACGCCAACATCAATAGCAACTATTGGCAGCAACATTTTTATGGAATGGGCCGTTTGCCCTGATTTTTATAACTTTTTTTGAAGGAGCGTGATATATGAGAATCGGTTTATGCGATATTGATTCCCATAACTGGCCGAACCTGTGCCTGATGAAGCTCTCCGCCTACCACAAGGCGCGGGGCGATCATGTGGAGTGGTGGAGGCCGGACGGCTACTATGACCGTGTTTACAAAAGCCGGGTGTTCACGGATACCTATTCCAAGGACACGATCACCGTCACCAACGCTGACGAAGTGATTTGCGGCGGCACAGGCTACGGCCTCGGTCCTAACCTCCCGGACGCGGTGGAGCATACCTATCCCGATTACAGCATTTATCCGCAGTTTTCTGGCATTGCCTACGGCTTTCTCAGCCGGGGCTGTCCGCGAAACTGCGGATTTTGTTTGGTGTCAGACAAGGAGGGACGGCGGAGCATCCAGGTGGCCGACCTCGCTGAGTTTTGGAACGGCCAGAAGGAGATCAAGCTGCTGGACGCCAACCTTCTGGCCTGTCCCGACCATGAAAAGCTGATTTTGCAGCTTGCGGAGAGCCGCGCCTATGTGGACTTCTCACAGGGGTTGGATATTCGGCTCATCACCCCGGACAACGTGGCCCTGCTGAACCGGGTGAGAACCAAGGCGATACATTTTGCTTGGGATAACCCGGATATTGACCTGACCCCCGACTTCCGCCGTTTTTTGGAGCTGACCGCGATCAAGAATGTCCGCAAACGGAAGGTCTATGTGCTGACCAACTACGGCAGCACCCATGAGCAGGACCTCTACCGGGTGGAAATCCTGCGGGGCATGGGCTACGACCCCTATGTGATGGTCTATGACCGGCCCAGCGCCCCGCCCATTACCCGCCAGCTCCAACGCTGGGTGAATAACAAGAGGATTTTCCATACGGTCCCCAGCTTTGCCGACTACATCCCCGGCAGGAT
>JAETQY010000052.1 GCA_021770445.1 Bacillota bacterium
TTGCTGGCGTCCTCGGCCCGTACCATGATGTCGGTCAGCCCGTCCGTGGCGTCCCGGTCTTTCAGGACGCAGTAGAGGACGCCGTACTTCTTGGCCTCCCGGCAAAAAAGCTGGAGGTCGCTGTCCTTCACGGCGAACACCTTCAACTCCTTGCCGCTGCGGAGCATATTGGTCAGCCGGGTCTTGCCCTTGGTTTTCCTCTGCTCTCGCAGAATGGCGTACATGAGGATGGCAAGCTGCTTGGCACCCTCACCGGCCAGCTTCACCGCCACCTCACCTGTTTCCAGGGACAGCCTCACGACCTGCTCCGCCGCGTCGCCTGAATAGCTCATGCTGTGTCAACTCCTTTCGTTCGGTTTTCTTTTGCTCTACCAGCCGTTCCAGGTTTTCCTTGACCTGCCCGGAACGCTGGGCGATACCGTCACATAAGACCACCTCCTTTCGTGCCGCCCTGATACGGGTGGACAGGGCGCTGATCTTCTGCTTCACCTCGCCCACGGCCACGGGGTCGCCATGCCGATTCAGACGCCGCAGCTCCTTACGGAGTTCCTGCCGCTGGGCGGTCAGGGCATCTACCTCCGCCGACGCCGTTTCCCGGTGGGCGGTCAGCTCCCCGATGGTGCCGATGCGGTGTTTCCCCAAAAACCGGGTTTCCGCGTCCAGCCTGTCCAGCTTGGCGATGTCCTCCCGCAACAAAAAAGACACCCACTTGACGGATGCCGGTCGTTTGACGATGATGTGCAGTTCATAGCAGTAACGGAAATAGAGCGCCCGCAGGCCGGTGACTTTCTTCCGGGGCTTTCCCCGTACCCGGCAGCGCCGGGGCGGGCGATGCACCGCCTCCGGGAATGGCACTTGCTTTTGGAGGTTGTGCAGAATACGCTCCTTAATCTCGTCCAGGGAGTAGCCCTCGCCCAGCTTGTGGAAGCGGAAGTAGCCGCCAGCGTCGGGCGGTTTCAGCGCCGGATATTTTAGGGGCTTGCCGCCCTTGCCCCTTGTTTTGAGCTGGTAGCCCATCTCGCCCATCACCCGCAGAAAGTCGCGCTCGGTGGTGGAGGCACGGATGGCCCGGTCAATGTCCGCCCGGATGGTGCCCCGGTGGGTGGGCTTACCGTTCTGCTCCGCCTGCCATTCGGCGTAGTGCTTGGCCCGCCCGCTGGGGTTCTCAATGACGGAAATGGCGTACTCCCGGCAAAGCCGGTCTGACACCTCCCGCATATGGGCATAGTCGGCGGGGGAATTGTAGAATTTGTAGCCGTCCGCCCAGGACACTGAATTTATCACAAAATGGGTATGGTAATGGCCGGTGTTACAGTGGGTGGCTACCACCACCTCAAAGCGGTCGCCCCACAATTCCTGGGCCAGCTTGACGCCGATCTCATGGGCGGTTTCCGCTGTTACCTCCCCTGCCTTAAAGGATTGATACCCGTGGTAGCAGGTGCGGCCACCGAGATTTTTCCAGTTTCTTTTTGTGTCCATAAACTCCTGCGCCGCTGTCTGCTCACTTCTGAGGTTGATGCAGGACACATAGGAACGGCGTTCCGTTTTCATATCATCGGCGGCATACTCCACCACATTATCAATGGCATGGAGGGACGCCAGTTCCTCATAGCTGGCCTCGGTGGTCTTTTCCGGGTTCCGGGCATAGTTTATCACCCTGTCCACGCGCCCCTTGATGGGCCAGATAGAGGTCACGGCCATTTAGGTATCACCGTAGGCGGAGATAACCGTTTTAACCGCTGCGTCCACATTCTCCAAAACCTTCCTCATTTGCGGAACGTCCATCAGGCCGATGGCGTTGGCCCGCTTCAAAAGCTGATCCAGGTTATAGCCCACCCGCTTCAACTCCCGCAGAAGCAGCAGAGTATCGGCGGAGGGGGCCTCTTTCACTTCCACGCCGTTCAGCACGGCGCGGGAGAAGCCCTCGCGGGAATAGTTCGTTTTCCGGGCCTTCTTGGTGAGAGCGTCCAGCTCGGCCCTGGTAAAACGTATCTTCATTTCAAGCGTTCGTTTCAAAAATCATCATCCTTTCTAAATGCGGGATCATAGGGGCGGCAAGCCCCTGTCAAGCTGAATTGTGGCCCCACAATTCGTTGCTTGTTAAGACAATACCGCCCTCTGCGCCTGCGGCGCGGGAGAACGGTCGGGGTAGGTTCAGGCCCGGTCGGATTCCCCCTTGGCGGGGCGGGCCGCAAGCCAGAACTCCCGCTTGACCTGCATATATTCGTCATAGGCAAGCTGGCGGTTGATGCGGTCAAGCCACGCCCACTCCGCTGGGGAAACACGGCGGGCCGGTTTGGGAGGGGGCTTGCTGCGGGGCACATTCACCGGCATGGGGGTAACACCTCCTTTTTCAGCGAGTGACGGCATTTTTGCCGTCATGGTCATTTGCGGGCAAGAAAAGTGACGGCACTTTTGCCGTCACATGAAGTTATCCAGAAAGCCCATGATGGCGTCGTCCGTCCCGTCGTCGCCCTCCGGCTCCGTTTGCACAGGCTGAACAGGCAGTTGTTTCAAGGCGGCGAGTTCTTCCCGGATGGTGTTTCGGACAATCTCTTGGATACGGCTGGTCAGCTCCGCTTGGTTGATGATGGACAGCACCGCCTTGTTCATGGATGCCGGGTTCAGCCCTTGCAGATACTCCCACGCCTGCCTGTCCTCCGGGCGGTCAAGGTCAAAGCGGAGGGTCATCTTTTTACGTTGCATGGACACCGCCGCCCTTGCGGAGCGCCATCTCACACAGGTACTCGTAGCCCTTGGCCGTGGCGCAAATATCATCGTAGATGGTCACGCGGTCGGCGTCATACTCCCCAAAGTTGCGGATCAGGCAGCTCCCGCCGCCCAGCACATGGAGCCGCATGAGGGCCGGGTTGTACTCACGCTCCCGCAGGATGCGGAAAATCTCACGCACATACCCTGCGGCGGTTTCCCGGATGGTGGTCAAATAATCCTCCTGGATGTCCGCCGTGCCAAACCGCAGCACACGGTTGATGATGGAGTCGTCCGCCGTGGCGTGGTGGGTTCGCATGACGTTCTCCCGGACGGCCAGCATACATTGGTGGGTGCCGTACTTCTCCGTGAACATTCGGTCAGCGGCGGGCCTGCGGTCGTTGATGAACATGATGTTCATGGTGCCGTTGCCAATGTCGCACAGCATATTCACGCCCTGGAAGTCCCTGATCTGGCTGGCTACCGCCGCGAAGCCCTGGGGAAACACATCGGCCCCGGCGATCTCCACCCGGTAGGGCTTTCCCCGGAACGTAAAGCGCACCTCCCGGCTCCGCATGAGGTAGGCTTTGAAGTCCTCCCGCTGCTGGCTCACCCAGGTCAGGGGCAGGCCCACGGC
>JAETQY010000003.1 GCA_021770445.1 Bacillota bacterium
CCCCCGGGAGCGGCCCCCCCCTGACCCTCGCCGTCCTTGGCGGGCGCAGCGCGGCCCGCGGCCACCTCGGGCTTACCCCCAGCGACGGGAGCGGCGGGCTTCTCTCCAGCATTGGGATCGGGGCCTTCCTGAGCCTTACCGTCCTTGGTGGGGGTAGCGGGGGCCGGGGCCTCCTTGGGCTTATCCCCAGCGACGGGAGCGGCGGGCTTCTCTCCAGGCTTGGGATCGGGGCCCTCCTGAGCCTTGCCGTCCTTGGCGGGGGCAGCGGTGGCCGGGGCCTCCTTGGGCTTATCCCCAGCGACGGGAGCGGCGGGCTTCTCTCCAGCGTTGGGATCGGGGCCTTCCTGAGCCTTGCCGTCCGTGGTGGGGGCAGCGGTGGCCGGGGCCTCCTTGGGTTTATCCCCAGCGACGGGAGCAGCGGGCTTCTCTCCAGGCTTGGGATCGGGGCCTTCCTGAGCCTTGCCGTCCTTGATGGGGGTAGCGGTGGCCGGGGCCTCCTTGGGTTTATCCCCAGCGACGAGAGCAGCGGGCTTCTCTCCAGGCTTGGGATCGGGGCCTTCCTGAGCCTTGCCGTCCTTGATGGGGGCAGCGGGAGCCGGGGCCTCCGTGGGCTTGTCCACCTTCTGCGCGCCAGTGGTCGGGTTTTCTACACCCCTGATGTCGGATTTTTCCGATTTTCCGTCCAAAACAGGGGATTCCACCAGCTTTCCGGGAATAGGCAGGCCGGGCTGTTTCTGCACCCGATTGTGGTAGTCAATGGCCTCCTGCGGGGTCATTTCATACACCAGGGCGGGGATGTCCTGCTTCTTGGCCAGCTCACTGGCACGGCGGCGGCGGTAGCCCGTCACAAGCTGGTACTCGCCGTCCTCACGGAGCCGAAGGATCACCGGCTCCTTGACGCCTCCCGCCTGGATGCTGGTAACGAGGCCGCCGTAGGCTTTGTCCGGCTGCTTGCTGATGAACACGCCGGGCAGGTCATGGATTTTTGTCAGGGGAATGGTCTGCGCTTGGGTCTTGCTGTTGTCATTTGCCATTCAATTTACCTCCTTCATGGCATATATTTGTTAAAATTCGCGTCTCACGGTGAGATTTCATTCTCTGCCGGGCGAAATATAACCGGACTGGATTTGCGTCTCATGGTGGGACTTGAATATTTAACCAAAGTAGTGATTTGGGCTGAAATGGCGTCCCACGGTGGGATTTCATTCATCCAAAGTCATGCCGCACAGCGGCGGTATAGTAAGGGCCTATCGTCACCGGCGCATTGTAGAGCGCCGTCAACAGATAGGCCCGGATATTATTGATTTTTGTGGTGGTCTGCCGCAGAGATTCAACAACGTACCTGATATGTCCGCTGTCAAGCTGCTGAAAGCGCCGCTTGACAGTCTCCGCTGGCAGGACCTCACCACCAATCCGCATAGTAGAGGCGGTACTGCATATCACGTCAACGATCAGTTCCAGAAGGCTTTCCACATCGTCGTAGGGAAGTTCCTGCCGAAGCTGCTCATAACCGATATTTTCTTCGATGATCTCTCTCTGCTCGAATCGATCTATCCCCAATTCGTCCTCGGGGGGCTGTCGGAGGGAGATGGATGGATACGGCTGGATAAAATCAGTTTGGATTCTCTTAGTATAACTTGGGTCGATTTTTTCGACCTCTTGACGTGGATTTTTTCGACGTCTTGACGTCGGATTTTCCGACCTCTGCACGTCGGAAAAATCGACCTCAGAAACAGGCGCAAAAGGCTCAGGGGGTGGAGGGACTGGCTTTGGCGGCGCTGTCCTGGTGGTGAATCGCTTGACATAGATTTTTGTGGGGCGGCCCTGGCCCTGCTTGACACGCTCGATCAGGCCAATGCCCTTGTTGCTGTCCAGCTCGGCCAGCAGCTTCATGGCCTTATCCCGCCCACATACCATGTCCCCGCATATTTCATCCACAGTATAGTAGATGTAGACACGCCCAGTATCGTCGTACCAGCCGTGCTTGGCGGACAGGCTCATGCGATCCAGCAGCATACCATACAGCAGTTTGGCGTCGGTGGAGATGTGCTTAAATTTAGGGTCGGTGATAATCTGGCGGGGGATTTTGAAAAATACAAATTGTTCGGATTCGTCGCCGTAGAAATAATCTGATAGGATGGCCTCTGGCATAGTGGTTGCCTCCTTTTGAACATAAAAAAACAGGAGGCGACGTGACCTCCTGCTTAAATGTTATAGATAAGGGGGATTCTTTCAAAATTTTGAAATGTTTTTAAGGTGTTTGGCGTTGCGCATATATACCTGCACCCACCGGGGCCACGGGTGCTACCGGCCCCGCGGAGGGGCCCACAGGGGCCACGGGAGCTGCCGGTTCCACCGGTGCGGACGGCCCCACCGGTCCTGACGGCGCTGCCGGTCTGCCCGGGATCGTAGGCACTGCGGGCGCTGCCGGCGCCACCGGCCCCACTGGGGCCTCCGGCGCTACGGGGGCTGCCGGCCCCAACCCCACTGCCACCGCCGGATTTGCCGCCAACACCCAGGGCACCAGCGTCCTGGTGGCGCTGGGGGGCACCCCCATCGCTCTGCCCAACGCCCAGGTCCTGTCTCCGGACATTACCGCCAACGGGGCAAACACGGTGTTCACCGTAGTCACCCCGGGCACCTATCAGATCTCTTACCACGTGAATACCACCGCAGGTCTGCTGATGGGGACCCGGCTGGTCATCAACGGGGTGAACAGCACCCCCTCCACCGTCAATCCGGTGATTGCCACCTCCAGCTTTGAGAACCAGATCAAGGTCACTCTGCCTGCCAACTCCACCATCACCCTTCAGATGTTCACCAGCATCGTCGGGACCGCCATTCTGGTGGGGGGCGGCGCTGGGGCCTCCCTGACCATCATCCGGCTGAGCTGAGCGCCGCCGGAACACAAAAGCCTCCCGCCGGCAACAGCCGGCGGGAGCAATATCACCATGAATCAAAAGGAGGCCCCGCCATGGTAAGCGTCAGCCTGTGCATGATCGTAAAAAATGAGGAGGATGTACTGGAGCGCTGTCTGGAGAGCGTGTCCGGTCTGATGGACGAGATCATCATTTTGGACACCGGCTCTACCGACCGCACCCGGGAGATTGCCGCCCGGTTTACCGACAAGATTTTCCACTTCCCCTGGCGGGACGACTTTGCCGCTGCCCGGAACGAGTCCTTCTCCCACGCGTCCATGGACTACTGCATGTGGCTGGACGCGGACGATGTGCTTCTGGAGGAGGACCGGCAGGCCTTTCTGGCACTGAAGGAGGGGCTGGACCCCGCTGTCTCGGTGGTCATGGCGCCCTACCACACCGGCTTTGACGAAAACGGCCGGGTGACCTTCTCCTACTACCGGGAGCGGCTCATCAAAAACCGGGCCGGGATGATCTGGGCGGGGGCCGTCCATGAGGCGGTCACGCCGGTGGGGAAGGTCCAGTATGCGGACTTCGCCGTCACCCACCGTAAGACCCGCCCCTCCGACCCGGATCGGAACCTGCGTATCTATCAGGCCCAGCTGGACACAGGAGTGGAGCTGGAGCCCCGTCAGCAGTTCTACTATGGACGGGAGCTCTACTACCACCGCCGCTGGGAGGAGGCACTGGCTGTCTTTGAACACTTTCTGGAGGAGGGCCGGGGCTGGCTGGAGAATAACATCGACGCCTGCTGCCACTGCTCCTACTGTCACAGGGAGCTGGGCCAGGACCAGGCGGCGCTGACCGCCCTGTTTCGCACCTTCACCTACGACCGCCCCAGGGCAGAGGTCTGCTGCGAAATCGGAAACTGGTTCCTTCAAAGGGAGCAGTACCGGCAGGCCGCCTACTGGTACGCCCTGGCCCTGACCTGCTCCCGGGACGACCGCCGGGGCGGCTTTGTCTCCCCCGACTGCTACGGCTATCTCCCCTGCATTCAGCTGTGCCTGTGCTACAGCCGCCTGGGCGACCAGAAACGGGCGGAAACCTTCAATGAGCTGGCCGCCGCCTGCAAGCCGGATTCTCCGGCGGTGTCTCACAACCGGGCCATCTTTCAAGCTCTGTCGGAACAGGAACCATCCGCCTAAATCGACATGGCCGTCAGGCCCATGAGGAGTGTTATCATGAATCAGATTTCAAGCTGCGGCGTCCCCCAATTCCCGCTTCTCTTCGTTTTGCGCAGTAGACCACAGGCGGCGGCAAGCATAGCGGGCAGTGAAAGCTGCCCAGAAATCTCGGGGACAGTACGATTTTACCACTCAGCCATCGGGTAATTCTGGCACAAAGATCGCCTGTGGTGTGATATGCAGCACAGCCGGCACTTGCCGATAAGCACTTCCAACCCACCAAATTTAATGGGCCCGGACAGCGATTACGCTGTCCGGGCCTACTTTGGTGATGGATGGATCACACAAAGAGAGGAGAATGTATCTGTCTACCTGGCAAACGTCTTATAATACTCGTCCAGCATCTTCCACAGCTTCTTCATAGCAGATCCCTCTTTCTTATCAAATTCGGAATTGTTTGGGCTCTCCTTTGGACACCCTTATCCTAACACAGGGACTTAAAAAATGGAAATACATATATAATTGCAGTTACCATATCTTTTAGATATGATAAACCCCTGTGCCCGAAGGACACAGGGGTCTCTTCTCATAATCCTGATACCTGCCCCTCTCCCGGGCAGTCTTTCACATAGCGGATCAACTCCCGGGTCAGCCCAGAGGGGGCCTGCCCCTTATTCCAGACCAGGATGTATTCCACCTGCCGGGAGGGCTGGGTCACCACCTTGGACACCACAAGCCCATTGGATATACCGGTGGTCTGGGGGAAAATGCTGATCCCCACCCCCTGGCTGGTCAGGGCCGCCGCGTCCATGTAGTTGGACATCTCGCACAGGATCCGGGGCTCCGCTCCAATCTCGCCAAACCAATGGCGGATGGCCTCCACCCTGGATTTTCGGCTGGGGACAATCAGCGGCTCCCCTACCAGGCTGGACAGCGGGATAGCATCCCCCGACCTCCGGGCCAGAGGGTGGTCCGGATGGAGCATGGCGGCCCAGGGCTCCCGCCCTACGGGGAAGCCCTCCAGATGCTCGGTGTCGTAGGGGGCGGCGATGATGGCCAGGTCGGCCAGTCCCTTGCGCAGCCGATCTAGCACGTCGTCGCTGCTGCCGTTCCACAGGTTATACCGAACCAGGGGGAACTCCTCCCGGAAGCCGGCAATCCATTTGGCAGCCAGGAAGGGGGCCTGTCCCTCCACCATGCTCAGGTAAATGGTGCCGGTCATTCCCTCCCGCAGGCTGGCGATCTCCTGGCGGGTCTTGTCCGTCAGCTCCTGGATCTGGAGGGCCCGGCGCAGCAGCAGCGCCCCCTCCTCGGTCAGCTCCAGATGGCGCTTGCCCCGGATTAAGAGCTGTGCCCCCAGCTCCTCCTCCAGTCCCTTGATCTGATTGCTGAGGGGCGGCTGGCTCATGTTCAGCTTCTCCGCCGCCCGGGTGATATTTAGCTCCTGAGCCACAGTGATAAAGTAATGCAAAGTACGCAGTTCCATCTCGTTTTCCTCCTCCGCCTATCATACCAAAAAGATATGGTAATTGCAATGAAAATGGTATTTTCATTTTCTAAAATCCGGTGTTAAGATGAATACGCTCAAAGGAATGCTCCTCTTTTTTGTGTGATCCATCCATCACCAAAGCTGTGGCCCGGGCGGTGGGGACATCGCCCGGGTCTAACTTTTCAAGCAAAGGAAGTGCTTCGGCGATGCTCTCATTCTTAAAAGAGGAAGGGGTCAGCCCCGGGCTGCTGGAGGGACTGGAGCAGTTCCGTCAGTCCAATCCCCCGGAGCTTCCCGAGCGAGTCCCCGTCCCCCGATTTCACTACTACGGCCGGCAGGTCTGGGAACAGGCCATCGCCGCTCTGCTTTGCGGAAAGAATCTGCTCCTCACCGGGGACAAGGCCACCGGCAAAAACGTGCTGGCGGAAAATCTGGCCTCCGCCTTCGGCCGCCCCGCCTGGAACGTGTCCTTCCATGTGAACCTGGACGCGGGAGGGCTGATGGGGATGGACACCTTTACCGATGGGCAGGTCCAGTTTCGGCCCGGACCCATCTGTCTGTGCGCCCGCCACGGGGGCTTCGGCATTCTGGATGAGATCAACATGGCGAAGAACGAGGCGCTGGCCGTCCTTCACTCCACCCTGGACTTCCGGCGGGCCCTGGATATCCCCGGCTATGAGCGGGTGCCCATCTCCCCCGCCGCCCGGTTCATCGCCACTATGAACTACGGTTACGCCGGCACCCGGGAGCTGAACGAGGCCCTGGCCTCCCGGTTTGTGGTCATCCAAATGCCCACCATCAGCCCCGAAAATATGGACCGGCTTTTAACGCGCAGCTTTCCTGCCCTGCGGAAGAAGTACCGCCAGCAGCTGGGACAGATGTTTTTCGACCTTCAGAAGAAATGCGAGGGCGGGGAGATCTCCCCCAAGGCCCTGGACCTGCGGGGGCTGCTGGACGCCATTGATCTGATGTCAGCTGGAATCCTCTCCGGTCCCGCCCTGGACATGGGCATCACCAGCAAGAGCTTTGACAGCTACGAGCAGGGCCTAATCCGGGATGTGATGGCGGCCCGGGTGTCCCCCAAGCTCACCCGGGCCGAGCTGTTCGAGCCATGAACGCCCACTGCACCGCCGGACAGCGCCGGGCGCTGAACCAGGTGTGGAACGGAGCGGAGACCTACGGCTTCGAGCCCCTGTTTCTCTCCCTGAACACCGACGGGACCCCCAACCTCTATTTAAACACCATTGTGGGCTGTGTCCGCAAGTGGTACGGAGAGGAGGGCCCGGCTAAGCTCTTCGAGACTTGGGCCGGGGACCGGAGGCAGGCGCTGCTGGACGATCTGGCCTGGCTGGCCCTGGAGAGCGCCGCCTTTCAGCTGGAGCTGCCTGGGAGGCCCGTTCTGGCCGATCTGCGCCGGGCCCACGCAGCCGATTTCTTTGATCGGGAGCACACCCTCTCCCGTCAGGAGTGGATGGCCAAGAACCAGCTCAGCTACGCCATGCAGTCCGCCCGGTGGAAGGCCGTCTTAGACCGCCGCCCGCCGGTGATGACACCCTACGAGAAGAGGCTGGCCGCCGCCCTGGCTTTGGGCCCGCTGACGGAACAGGAAATTTCCCCCGCCATTTTGGATGTGCTGGCCCGCTTCCGCCTCTTTGACGGCAGGAGCCGCCCGCCCTCCGCCCTGCGGTTTCACCTCACCGGCCGGTGGGCCGGGGTGATGACCCGGCTGATGCCCACTGAGATCGTCCACACCGATGTGGCCTCTGTCGGACACGGAAAGGGGCCGGACCCGGGGGACGGGCCCAGGCTGGACCCCCGGCGGGCCCGGTTCCGGCTGAAGGAGAACGCCTCCTTTGACCGTCTGTACATCCAGAGCTGCTTCGGCCCCTCCCTCCTCCCAGACCGGGAGCTGGCCATGGCGGAGCAGAAGCTGTGCACCGGGGTCCACCTGGGCTGCCGCCTGTGGTACACCGCCGGGGTGCCCACCCCGGAGCAGGCCCCCCGTGGGGAGGCCCGCCGGCTGGCGGAGCAGGCCCAGCTCCAGTATGAGCGCAATCGGGAGGCCTTTCGCGCGGACAGCGCCCTCTATCAGAACGCCGTCCGCCGACTGAGCGAACAGATACAGAACTGTATCCAGGTACACAGCCAGGCGGAGGAGGAAACCGCCCGAAGCGGCAAGCTGAACAGTCCCCTGGCCTGGCGGGCGGCGGTGCTGTCCGACCGGCGGGTCTTTGTTCGGGAGACGGACGCCCTCCGCCCCGGCTTCGTGGTGGACCTGCTGCTGGACGCCTCCTCCTCCCGGATGCACTGTCAGGAGGCCGTCTCCGCCCAGGGGTACATCCTGGCCGAGAGTCTGGCCCGGTGCGGCGTCCCCGTGCGGGTGTCCGCCTTTTGCAGCCTACGGGGGTACACCGTCCTCCGGGTGTTGAAGGACTTCAAGGACAACAGCGGTCAGGTCTTCCGCTACTTCGCCACCGGCTGGAACCGGGATGGTCTGGTCCTCCGGGCCGCCGGGGAGCTGCTGACCGTCCCCCCGGACCAGAAGCGGCTCATCCTCCTGCTCACCGACGCCAGCCCCAACGACAGCCGGCGCATCCCCCCCGGCGGGGACCACCCCTTTGGCTGTGATTACGCCGATTCTCCCGCGGTGGAGGACGCCGCCCGGGAGGCCCGGGCCCTGGAGCGGCAGGGGTGCCATGTGGGGGCGGTCTTTATGGGCCCCAGCCTTAACATACCGTCCGCGGAGACCATTTATGGGAAAAGCCTGGCCTGCATCCATACCATGGACCAGCTGGCTGCCGCCGCGGGAAAGCTGATCCAGGTGGAAATTCAAGAATTGGAGTAGGAGGGCCTGTCACTTTGTTAAACGGTCCGGCCGCGGGCCATACGCGGCGGGACTGAAATTTAAGGGAGGTATATTTATGGTAAGTTTTCTTGTGTGTTTGGCTCTGTTGATTGCCGGCTACTTTGTCTACGGCAAAGTGGTGGACAGCACCTTCGGCCCGGATGACCGGGAGACCCCCGCTGTCCGCATCAACGACGGGGTGGACTATGTGGTCATGCCCCAGTGGAAGCTGTTCCTGGTCCAGCTGCTGAACATCGCCGGCCTGGGCCCCATCTTCGGCGCCCTGTCCGGCTCCCTGTGGGGGCCCAGCGTGTTCCTGTGGATCACCTTCGGCACCATCTTCGCCGGCGGCGTCCACGACTACTTCGCCGGTATGCTGTCTGAGCGCAACGACGGCGCCTCCGTCTCCGAAATCACCGGCATCTACCTGGGCGGCGGCATGAAGAACGTCATGCGGGTGTTCAGCGTGGTGCTGCTCATCATGGTGGGCACCGTCTTCGCCGTGGGCCCCGCCGGCCTGCTCCAGCTGCTGTGCAAAAACGCCGGCGGCATTCTGGCCAACAAGATGTTCTGGCTGGTCCTCATCCTGATCTACTACTTTATCGCCACCTTTATCTCCGTAGACAAGGTCATCGGCAAGATCTACCCCATCTTTGGCATCTGCCTGATTATCATGGCCGTGGGCGTGGCCTTCGGCGTGCTGACCAACCCCAACTACGTCATCCCCGAGCTGTGGGACCACTTCTACAACATGCACCCCTCCGGCACTCCCATCTGGAGCTTTATGTTCATCACCGTGGCCTGCGGCGCCATCTCCGGCTTCCACGCCACCCAGTCCCCTCTGATGGCCCGCTGCATGAAGTCTGAGCGCCAGGGCCACATGGTGTTCTACGGCGCCATGATCTCCGAGGGCATCATCGCCCTGATCTGGGCGGCTGCCGGCTGCTCCATCTACGAGGGCGCCGAGCTGCTGGCCATGGGCGCCGGCGGCCCCACCGCCGTCTACGACATCTGCCAGAAGACCATGGGCTCCGCCGGCATGGTGCTGGCCATGCTGGGCGTCATCGCCTGCCCCATCACCTCCGGCGATACCGCCTTCCGCTCCGCCCGACTCACCCTGGCCGACTGGTTCAAGATCGACCAGAAGGGCTTTGCCAACCGGCTGAAGCTGTGCGTCCCCGTGCTGGGCGTGGGCGCCATCCTGGGCATCGGCAACGCCCTGGGCAAGATCGACTACAACGTGATCTGGCGTTACTTCAGCTGGTCCAACCAGACCCTGGCTATGATCGTCCTCTGGGCGGCCAGCATGTACCTGTTCCAGCAGAAGAAGAATTTCTGGATTACCGCTGTCCCCGCCACCTTCATGAGCGCGGTGTCCTGCACCTACTTCATCCTGGGCGAGGAGTGCCTGGGCCAGCTGCTCAACAAGCACGAGGTGGTGGACGGCGCCCGGAAGCTGGTGGCCTACAACACCACCCTGGCCTACCCCGTGGGCATTCTCTTCGCCGCCGCCCTGCTGGGCATCTTCCTCTACGCCACCAAGAAGCAGACCGCCAAGGTCTAACACCAAAACACCAGCCGCTGCCCATGGAGCAGCGGCTGGCTCTTATTCAAGGAGAACAGCCATGATATTCAAACCCGTACAGCTGGGCCGGGAGGCCCTGGACCGGGAGGCCCTGGCGGCGGACCGGAAGTCCTGCAAGCGCTTCGGCCCCTGCGGGGTGGGAGAAAAGGCCCTGTATCTCAGCAGCTTTTACCTGAATTGCCGGTACTACCTGCCCTACAGTGGAATCACCCGGGTGTTCAAGCGGGTGGCCATGAGCAAGGGGGGCTACTCCCACAAGGGGGTGTTCGCCTCCATCCCCTACCTGGTGGTGGAGTACGACGGCGGCCAGGAGAAGCAGTGTACCTACAAATACGAGGAGCAGGTGGACCAGCTCCTGGCCTGTTTGAAGCAGCTTCGTCCGGAGATCAAGCAGGTAAGCGAGGCGGCGGAGGCCCGTCTGGCACAGCGTGAGCGGGAACAGTCCCCCAGGCCGGAGCTGACGGGGGAGGCCCTGGACACGCTGAAGGCGCTGAAGGAGGCGGAGGCCGTTCTGGAGAAGCGGCCCGACCTGTATCTGGAGCTGAGCAAATCCGCCCGGCAAAAGCGGCAGCTGCTCCTCACTGTCGAGCAGCGGCGGAACAAGACCGTCAAGGCGAAGGAACAGCCTGTCCTGGACCGGGCAGCTCAGGCCCAGGAGGAGATGGGGCGGTTTTTAAGCGGCTATGAAGATTTTCCCCTCCCGGCGCACTACGCCCACCCCATTGTCCTCCGGCGGATGGGCCGGGCTGTGGAGGCGGGCCGGGCCATAACTTCCGATGAAGCACTGGAGGCGGTCAAGGCCGGTCTGAAAGCCCTCAACTCCAGCGTGGAGGTGAGCCAGGAGGAGCACGACGAGGTGGTGGCCATCAAGGCCATGTTCTTAAACGAGGATTACCGGTAGTAAAATACATGATCCCCCTTTTCTGGCAGAGCTCCTGGCGAGGGGGGGGGATCACTATAGTTCAAATACTGCATATTGGAAGGGGGACACTCCGTGTCCCCCTTCTTGTCTCCTCTATCCCCCGAGGCCGGTATGTAATCAGAATATGCTCAAGTTCATCTCCTCAGAGAGATATTCCAGCATTTTCAGGCCGCCGATGCTGTTCCCCTTGTCGTCCAGGGAGGGCCCGTAGGTGGCGATTCCGTACTGTTCGATGGCGCAGGAGATAATCCCGCCGCCCACGCCGCTCTTGGAGGGCAGGCCCACCGTGGCGGCAAACTCGCCGGAGTAGTCATACATACCGCAGGTGACCATCAGGGAGCGGACCAGCTTGACCGTGCGGGGCTGGATCAGCTGCTCGCCGGTCACAGGGCTCACGCCGTTATTGGCCAGCGTGGCCGCAAACACGGACAGGTCCCGGCAGGAGCAGGCCAGGGAGCAAAACAGGAAGTACAGCTCCAGGTGCTCCTCGCAGTTGCCCTCGATGATCCCGTTGGAGCGCATGAGGTAGATAATCGCCCGGTTCTTAAAGCCGGTCTCCGCCTCAGAGCGGAACACCTCATAGTCCACGTCCAGGTTGGGGTTCCCGGTGATCCTGCGGGCAAATTCGATGCTGACCTTTTTGCGCTCCTCCAGAGTCGAGCCCCGGATGGTGCTGGCCACAGCGATGGCCCCGGCGTTAATCATGGGGTTAAAGGGCTTATTGTTGGTCAGATGGTCCAGGCGGACGGTGGAGTTGAAGGAATCGCCGGTGGGCTCCAGCCCCACCTTGCAGAACACGTTGTCAAACCCGTTCTGCTCCAGCGCCAGAATCAGGGCGATCACTTTGGAGATACTCTGCATAGTGAATTTCTCCTCGCAGTCCCCCACCGTCTGGATATTCCCCTTCATATCGCATACCGCCAGCCCCAGCTTGGACGGATCTTTGGACGCCAGCTCCGGAATGTAGCTGGCCGGCTTCCCGTACCGGACAAAGCGGCGGCCGTGCGCCAGCGCCTTTTGAAGCATATCCTGTTCCATTTTATCTACTCCCCCTAAAAATTTAAACTGTAACCGCAAGTTTTTAGTTATTTTTATTATAATATAAGAGGAGACTTTTTGCAAGCCTTTTCAAACTGTGAAAGAATAATTGATCCGCCAGACAAGGTTTGTTGGTATTTCCCCTTGCGCGGCGCTCCCTCCTATGTTATACTGCGGAACTGAAAATCTTTCCACCGCAAGGGGGTATTTGCTATGTATCTGGAGGATTACCGCAAGGCTCGCCAGTTGGGCCAGAAGGAGGCTCGGACCTCTCAAGCCAGGGGCGCTTCGCCCTATCTGCCTGTGCTGGACGAGATCCTCTCCGCCGAGGATACCTGCGGCGAGGTGGATCTGGGTCTGGTAGAGATCCCTATCGAGCTGATCGTGGGGACCCGCTCCGCCGGACGCAGCCAGTGCTTTTCCCACACCTTCTATCCTCTGATGAGCGAGGATTCCGAGTTCGCCCAGAAGTGGGTCGCCCTGTGCAAGGCCCACATGAATGACGGCATCACCGACCCCATCAAGGTCTATGAATATATGCACACCTTTTATGTTGTCGAGGGCCACAAGCGGGTGAGCGTGCTGCGCTATTTCGGCGCGGTGAGTATCCCCGCCGAGGTCACCCGCGTCCTTCCCGCCCGGGACGGATCCAAGGCCAGCGACATATATTACGAATATGTAGACTTCTATCAGCTGTCACAGATCAACTACCTCTGGTTCAGCGGGACGGGCCGGTTTGCCCGGCTCCAGGAGGCGGTGGGCAAGGGACCCGATGAGCCCTGGACCGAGGATGAGCGCCGGAAGTTCTTCAGCTTTTACACCCAGTTCTCCGCCCTCTACGGAGACAAGAGCGCCAAGGAGCTGTCCACCCGGCTCACCGTGGCCGACGCCATGCTTCTCTTCCTGGAGTTCTTTGGCTACGACCAGGTGAAACAATTCTCCCAGTCGGAGCTGAAGGACGGCTTTCTCCAGCTCCACAAGGCTTTTTCCATTAAAAAGGCGACCGGCTTAAACCCGCTGAAAGGACTGCTGAATCGATGAAAATACTGGCTCTGTCCGACCAAGAGTGTCCCTGGCTATGGGATTACCTGGACCGGCGCCGCCTGGGGGAGATCGACCTGATCCTCTCCTGCGGCGACCTGAAGCCACAGTATCTGTCTTTCATCGTCACCTTCGCCCGGGCGCCACTGCTGTATGTCCACGGCAACCACGACGACCGGTATGCCGTCACGCCGCCGGAGGGCTGCATCTGCGTGGAAAACCGGATCTACACCCATCAGGGCATCCGGATATTGGGCCTGGGAGGCTCTGCCCGCTACAAGCCGGAGGGGGAACACCAGTATACCCAGCGGGAGATGGCCCGGCGCGTGCTGCGCCGGCAGTGGGAGCTCAGGCGCAACCGGGGCTTTGATATCCTGCTGGCCCATGCTCCCGCACTAGGCCTCAACGACGGGGATGACCCCTGCCACATCGGCTTTGACGCCTTCAACGGCCTGATGGACAAATACAAGCCCCGCTACTTTGTCCACGGGCACATGCACATGACCTACGGCCAGGATATCCCCCGCCTGTCCACCTACGGGCAGACCCAGGTCATCAATGCATATGAGAGCTATATTTTTGAATACTGAGATCGGCGGTCTCCGCCGGATAAAAAAGCAGATGCGCCCGCATCTGCTTTTTTGATTGGGCTCCGCCTGAAACGGGCCCTAGTATGTAATCAGCTCATGAAACATCGCAATGGCAAAGCGGTCTGTCATCCCTGAGATGAAGTCTATGATCGCCTGCGCATACAGCTCGGGCGTTTGCAGCTCCTGATATATCTTCTCATTCTGGCAGCTCCGGGAGAGCTCTTTCAGCTCCCCCTCCGGGAGGATACTCTCCTCGCAGTAGTGGCCCAGCCACTGCTCAAAGCTACCAATCAGCACAGGTGTGAAATGCCGGGTCCTCTCCAGGCAGCTTATGGTACCAGGGCCATCACCCTCATAGCAGGCATACATCGTCTCAAAAAGCTGGGTGAGCACCAGCGCCGAGTAATGGTTAAACGGCTCCAGGCGTGGATGCTTGTATATGTGCTCATAGTTGAAGTCCTTCACCGCCCTCAGCTGGTCATAAAACTTCCGGCTCATGCTAATCCCGTGCTCCGGCGAGCTGTTTTGACAGATATTAATAATCATGTTGTGCATGATCACGGTGGTGTTCATCACCTTCTCATCGTTGGCCCGCGCCATTTTCAGCAGCTCATCCTGGGCCGCCCTGTCCAGGAAGCCCAGATTTACTGCGTCCTCGATATCCCGGCCAACATAGGCGATCTTATCTGCCATCTTAACGACACAGCCCTCCCATGTTGCGGCCTGATACTTGCCCGCCGTATCAAAATCCTTGATGGGGATGGACAGCTCCCTGGGGAAGATGCCGTTCTGATCCACCTCCCCACAGTGGGAGATGATACCGTCCCGGACTGCATAGGTCAGATCCAGATTTCTGCTGATCTTGTAATTGTCCTCCAGCAGTTCTATTTTGTCTACAAACCGCAGGCCGTTCTCCTCGTGCCAAAAGCTGCGGTGCAGGTATTTCTCAGACAACTGCCGGATCACCCGCTCCCCCTGGTGACCAAAGGGGGCGTGGCCCAGATCGTGACCGATGGAGATGGCCCGGGTCAGCTCCTCGTTCAGCCCCAGCGCCTTGGCGATGGTGGAGCTCACCGAGTCCACATGGTTCACATGCTCCATCCGGGTGCAGATATGGTCGTTGTCGATATTGAAAAACACCTGGGTCTTATGCTTCAGCCGGCGGTACGCCATGGAGTGGAGAATGCGGGTATAGTCTCTGGCAAAAGGGCTGCGCACATCGTCCCTGCGGGAGTATAGCTCGCTCTGCCGTGAAATCAGTTTTTCCCAGCCCGGATTGTCCTCTCGTGCCGCGCATTTGCTAAATTTGAGCTCTGACATGCCAATTACCTCCCCAGCTCCTCTCATTTTCTATGCTTTTTAAAGGCTTTGTACATCTGTATCTTGCTGTCCTTCTCTCTGTCCGCGCTGTCCTCTCCCTGGAAAGTCTCTATAAACTCCTGCTCCCCTCCACTTACAAAGCGCTTGACCACAAATACAAAGATATCCTCCAGCAGTTTATAGTGCTCCTCGAGCCGTTTGCGCTTTTCCGTTTCCGAGAGTCCTTCATCAACACGGGGCTGCTTGGAAAAGATATAAAATCCCTCTTTCGCGTAGACAGACTCATAGTCTTTCTGGGGGATAATACTTGTCAGCTTTTTGAGGTAATACTCGTCCACCTGCCGGCTGTCCTCCCCCGGCATTCCCAATATCTCACTGCTTTTCAGCGCGATCTCCAGTTTCTCGATAGAATCTGTTGAAAAGAAATTTGTAGTGCGCTGGATGACAAAGAAATCCCCTTCATGCAGCGGCTCGATCAGCCCATACTCTTTGCGTTTTTCCTCTTTGCTGCCGATGTGCCGGGTAATGTAGGTCACATGCTTCGCAATCTGGGAGCGCAGCTCATCTGCCTTCAGCCCGCAGTCCCCGCCGCTGCAAATGAATTTCTCAGCCTGCTCCCGCACCCTGTCGTCCTGAAAATTTCGCTCCATAAAATTGGAGAACTCAAAAACAGTTTTCCACCAGGGCTTCAGGTAGTTCCGTGTCATATACTGGTGCACCAGGCGCATTACACTATATATTTTCTGCGCCATTTCTTTCTTCCCTGTACCATTATGCCAATAGGGGGAAAGGGCCCTTGTAATCTCTGCCTTTAGTAACTGTTTCTGCTCTTTATCCCCCTCTTTGAGCTCTATGTCGAACCTTATGCCTCCCTCCTTGCGCGCAACGTTCAACAGCTCGCTGCCCTTCATGTGGATACAGTTGAGCATGGCCAGCCAGGCAGAATCTGAGTAGTTCCGTTCTACAACTCCCTCCACAGAAAACAGATGGTCCTTGGGCACCAGCCCCAGAGCATGCAGCTCCGGCTTGTTCAGCAGAGCTCTTCCTCCTCTGGCATGCCTCATCGCCTCATAATTGTGAGACAGCCTGCGGGAGATATAGGTATTCAAAAAATCCGAATACACCACCGCGTGGTGGTTATATACGTACATGTATAATCCGTCGCGGGCATCGATCATATTCTGCAGCGCTGGCACGGCCTTGCTAGTGAAGATCAGGCGCCCCTTATCATCCAGGTACATATTGCGGAACAGCCTCTGGGTGTCGATCGTGGGCGTGCCGATCCCGGTCATAGCGGAATCCCGCATAATATAGTCCAGCTTGTCCACATCAAAGATCTGGGAATTCAGCAGCCGCACGATCGCGTTCTTAATTTTATAGTCCCGCAGCTCTTTTGTCGTCCCAACACTGTATTCGATGCCCAGGATACTGCGGATGATCAGCGCAAGATCGACCGTTATTGAGCAGGCGTCGTCCTCATTCTCCCCTGCCTTCTGATCCAGCCCCATCAGAATATCCCGGTACTTCCTCAAGATCACAATACAGGAGAGCTGCTCGTGGATGGCGCCTATCTTCTCTCCTTTCTGACGCTTGTCCCTCAGTACATCGACCAGCTGCTGACAGTCTTTCAGGGCGGTGCGCTCCTCTTTGCTCTTCACCTGGTTCTCCGTCTTTTTTATGTGGTCATTCAAATCATCCACAAGAGCTACAAAGACTTCATCCTTGTCAAACTGCGTCTCCCCCATGTGGGAAAAGGGACAGTGGCCTACATCGTGGAGCAGCGCCGCCACCGAGGCGTTGAATTCCAGCGACTCGTCGATCAAAAGTTCTCCTTTTGCTCCAGCCGGCCCGTCTTTTTCGTCCTTTTTGCTCTTCTTCTCCTCCCCCAGGATTCCGTTCCGGTTCAAATATTTAATTGCGCTGCGCATCAGCTCCAGCACACCCAGGGAGTGTTCAAAGCGGGTATGCCGAGCTCCCGGGTAGACATGCTGGCAGGTTAGCTGCCGCACATCGCCCAGCCGTTGGAACTGTACGGTGTCTATCAGCTTTAAATCGAATTTTGTCAAATTGACATACCCGTGTACCGCGTCCCGAATGATCTTCACAGGCTTTAAGTAATATGACTTGCTTAATCCTTCCACTGCTCCTCTGCCCCCTTTTACTCCCAGCAAGGTCCATTTTCCAGCAGGATAATTATACCATATTTTCCCCAAAATTTCAACAATAATTTGTTTATTTTGCGGCAATCCCATATGGCACGGCCCCCGCCCTCCAATACGGTAATTTCCCCTTGCAACACCGAAAAAAAGGGGGTATAATACCATACGTTACAGGGACGGAAAAGGCAAACCCCACCCGGCTGCGAATCCCGCCCCCGGAGGTAACAATATGGTAAAAGCGATTGTAGGCGCCAACTGGGGCGACGAGGGCAAGGGCAAGATCACCGACATGCTGGCCCGGCAGTCCGACGTAGTCGTCCGTTTCCAGGGAGGCGCCAATGCGGGGCACACCATCATCAACGACTACGGCCGCTTTGCCCTGCACACTCTTCCCTCCGGCGTATTCTATCCCCACATCACCAACGTCATCGGCAACGGCGTGGCTCTGGACATCGCCAAGCTGGTCCAGGAGCTGGACAACATCACCGGCCAGGGGGTACCCGCCCCTAAGGTGGTCGTCTCCAACCGGGCCCAGCTGCTCATGCCCTACCACATCCTCCAGGACACCTATGAGGAGGCCCGGCTGGGGGGTAAGGCCTTCGGCTCCACCAAGAGCGGCATCGCCCCCTTCTACTCTGACAAGTACGCCAAGACGGGCATCCAGGTGTGCGACCTCTTCGACGAGGCCAGGCTCCGGGAGCGGCTGCGCGCCGCTGTGGAGCTGAAAAACGTGCTCTTTGAGCATCTGTACCACCAGCCCAAGGTGGACGCGGACGAGATCATGGCCCAGCTTCTGGAGCTGCGGGAGCGCATCCGCCCCTACGTGGGGGACACGGTCGCCCTGCTCCATCGGGCGCTGGCCGAGGGTAAGACCATCCTGCTGGAGGGCCAGCTGGGCTCCATGAAGGACCCAGACCTGGGCATCTTCCCCATGACCACCTCCTCCCACACCCTGGCCGGCTACGGCTGCGTGGGGGCGGGCGTGCCGCCCACCTCGGTAACGGACGTGATCTGCGTCACCAAGGCCTACTCCTCTTGTGTGGGCTCCGACACCGAGCCCTTCGTCAGCGAGGTCACCGGAGCTACCGGGGATGAGCTGCGCCGCCGAGGTGGCGACCACGGAGAGTTTGGCGCCACCACCGGCCGTCCCCGCCGGGTGGGCTGGTTTGACACGGTGGCCACCAAATATGGCTGCATGGTTCAGGGGGCTACCCAGGCAGCCCTCACCTGCCTGGACGTGCTGGGCTACCTGGACGAGATCCCCGTCTGTACCGGCTACGAGATTGATGGGACCGTCACCGACCAGTTCCCCACCACCCCCGCCCTACTCCGGGCCAAGCCGGTATTTACCACCCTCCCCGGCTGGAAAACCGGCATCCGGGGCTGCACCGATTACGACGCCCTCCCGGCCAACGCCCGGGCCTATGTGGACTTTCTGGAGCAGCACATCGGCACCCCCATCACCATGGTATCCACCGGTCCCAAGCGGGAGGAGATGACCTGCCGCACCCCCAAGCTGTAACTTCACCACGCCGGGCGCGGACAAGCGTCCGGCGTGTGGAGCATATGACACAAAGGAGAACACCATGAAAAAACTGCTTTCCTCGCTGCTGGCCCTGGCACTGGGCCTGTCTCTGGCCGTCCTGCCCGCCTCCGCCCTGGAGCTGGATGAGGCCCGGGAGCTGCTGGCTGTCCACTATGTGGACGGCGTCCCCCCGAAGGTGCTGGAGCTGCCCTCCCTGGACGCCATCCTGGAGGCCATAGGCGACCCCTACACCTTCTACATGACCCCTGAGCAGTACGACGCCTTCAACAAATCGGTCAACGGCCAGACGGTGGTGGGCATCGGCGCCACGGTGGAGACCGCCTACGACGGCGGCTACCGGGTCATGTCCGTCCTGCCCAACTCCCCCGCCCTGGAGGCGGGCATCCGGCCCGGCGATATTCTCACCGCGGTGGACGGCGTAGCCATGTCTCCGGAGGTGGACCCCCGCATCCCCGTCACCGGCCAGGAGGGCACCACCGTGACTCTTACTGTCAACCGGAACGGCCAGACGCTGGAATTCACCCTCACCCGCCGGGCGGTGCCCATCCCCATCGTCACCTATGAGCAGCGGGACGACGCCGGCTACATCGACTGCATCAGCTTCGGCTCCACCACCGCCCGGTCGGTCCAGGACGCCATCCGGGAGCTGGACGACGAAACTGCCGTCTGGATCATGGACTTGCGCTCCAACCCGGGGGGAGACAGCGGCTCCACCGCCGCCAGCGTCAGCCTGTTCACCGGAGGGGGCATCATGCTCTACTTCCGGGACGGCTCCGGCGACTACAACTACACCTACACCCTGCCCACCTTCCCCGACATGACGGACAAGCCAGTGATTGTCCTCACCAGTGAGCACTCAGCCAGCGGCTCTGAGCTCTTTGCCGGGGGCATCCGCACCTACACCGCCGGCATCGCCCTGGGCCAGCGCACCTTCGGCAAGGGTACCGCCCAGATCGTCTTTGACGAGCGCAACTGCGAATATATGGAGAACGGCGAGGCCATGAAGATCACCGCCTACCGCTTCTTCGCCCCCGACGGGGCCACCAACCACATCACCGGCGTGCTGCCCACTTTGCTTATCTCCCCGGAGAACACCGAGGCGGCCGCTATGCTGCTGACCAACCCTCAACCCCAGCGACCTGACGGCTGCTGGAAGCTGGTCCTGGCCGGACAGACCTTCTACCTCAAGACCGACCACGCCAAGGTGGAGGAGAACAAGGCCGCCTTCACTGAGCTGCTGGAGGCCCTGCCCCTGTCCGCCGCCCTGTACAAGGGCTCCGGATTTGCAACATGGACCCTCATCTCCCCCGAACAGGCGGCCAAGGAGCTGGGCCTGAGCTTTAAACCCCGCACCTTCACCGACACGGAGGACAGCGAGTTCGCCCGGGAGATCGACACCCTGGCCACCTACCGCATCCTGAAGGGCTTTGGTGACAAGACCTTCCGCCCCGGCGAGACCATCACCCGGGCCCAGTTCTGCTCCATGGTGGCCTCCGCCCTGGACCTGCCCGCCCAAACACAGGGTAAATTCTCCGACGTGAAGGAGGACGCCTGGTACGCCGGAGCAGTGAACGCTATGGCCGACATGGGCTTCGTCTCAGGCAAGGGCGGCAGGACCTTCTGTCCCGGACAGACCATCACCTATCAGGAGATGGTCGCCATCCTCTCCCGGGTGGCCGCCTGGGTCAGCATGGACGGCTACGACCTGGACGGACAGCTCCTCATGCCTGAGGAGGTGGAGAAATACTCCAATTTCGCCTCCTGGGCCCAGGCCCCCGCCCGAAACCTGGACGAGCTGCACGTCCTGGCCGGAGACCTGGCCCCCACCGACCCGGGCACCCGGGAGGTGGCCGCCGCCATGCTCTGCCGGCTGATGGAACGCACCCATTTGATTTGGGATTAACCTCATCAGTCTCGCTTCGCTCGACAGCTTCCCCTAAAGGGGAAGCCTTTGGGATATATCCTTTGCCTTCCCCTTTAGGGGAAGGTGGCACGGCCGACTGGCCGTGACGGATGAGGCCAAAAATTAATTGAAAGGACCTGACAAAATTGACCAAGATTGACATTATTTCCGGATTTTTAGGGGCCGGCAAGACCACCCTCATCAAGAAGCTGCTGGATGAGAGCTTCAAGGGGGAGAAGATCGTCCTCATCGAGAACGAGTTCGGCGAGATCGGCATTGACGGTGGCTTCCTCAAGGACGCCGGGGTGGAGATCACCGAGATGAACTCCGGCTGCATCTGCTGCTCCCTAGTGGGCGACTTCGGCGCCGCCCTGAAGCAGGTGCTGACCGACTATTCTCCCGACCGCATCGTCATCGAGCCCTCCGGGGTGGGCAAGCTGTCCGACGTGGTGGCCGCCGTGGAGCGGGTCCAGGCCGAGGCCCCCGACCTCCACCTGAACAGCTTCGTCACCGTGGTGGACGCCGCCAAGGCCAAGGTGTATATGAAGAACTTCGGCGAGTTCTTCAACGACCAGGTGGAGCACGCCTGCGCCATTATCCTGTCCCGCACCCAAAAGATCGACCAGCACAAGCTGGACGGGGCGGTCGCCCTGCTGCGGGAGAAGAATCCCAAGGCCGCCATCCTCACCACCCCCTGGGACCAGCTCACCGGGGCCCAGATCCTCTCCGCCATGGAGGGCGGCCGCGATCTGGCCCACGAGCTGATGGAGGAGATCGAGCACGAGGATCACCACCACGAGCATCACCACGACCATGACCACGAACATGAACACCACCACGATCACGGCGACACCTGTACCGCCTGCTGCGGCCACGACCACCATCACCACGACCACGACGCCGACGAGGTGTTCACCTCCTGGGGCCGGGAGACCACCCGGAAATATAGCCGGGAGGAGCTCCAGGAGGCCCTGGCCGCCCTGGCCATGACCCAGGACTACGGCTACGTCCTCCGGGCCAAGGGGATGGTCCCCTGCGAGGACGCTTCCACCTGGCTCCACTTCGATCTGACCCCCGAGGAGTTCGAGATCCGGGAGGGCTCTGCCGACTACACCGGCCGGCTGTGCGTCATCGGCTCCGAACTGAAAGAAGAAAAGCTGGAAAAGCTGTTCCTGCTGGTGTAACGAGGTGAAACGACATGCCTGATTCCCGCATCCCCCTCTATCTCATCACCGGCTTTCTGGATGCCGGCAAGACCACTCTGCTCAGCGACACGCTGAACATGGACTACTTCAACGACGGTCAGCGCACCGTCCTGCTTATGTGCGAGGACGGCGAGGAGGAGTACGACCAGCAGTTCCTCTCCCAGCGCAACTGCCGCCTGATCCCTGTGGAGGACCAGGAGGGGCTGAACACCGAGTTTTTGAAGGAGGTTGACCGCCGCTACCAGCCCGAGCGGGTGCTGCTGGAATACAACGGCATGTGGCCCGGCCAGCTGCTGGTAAACCTGAAGCTGCCCCGGAACTGGGGACTGTACCAGGCCATCCATGTAGTGGACGGCTCCACCTTTGAGATGTATCTGAAAAACATGCAGTCCATGTTTATTGACCTGGTGTCCAACGCGGACATGGTCCTCTTCAACCGCTGCACCCCCGACATGCCCCTGTCCGGCTGGAAGCGGTCCGTCCGGGCGGTAAACCGGATGTGCGAGATCGTCTTTGAGGACATTAAGGGCGAGGAGCTGGAGGTGGAGGATATCCTCCCCTATTCCCTGGAGGCCCCCCACATCGACCTGGAGGACGCCGACTACGGCATCTGGTATCTGGATATCCAGGAGCACCCCGACCGCTACGTGGGCAAGACCATCACCTACAAGGCCCAGGCTATGACGGGAATGAAGCTGCCCCGGGGAACCTTTGTCCCAGGGCGCAACGCCATGACCTGCTGCGTGGAGGACATCCGCTTCTTCGGCTTTCTGTGCAGGTACGAAAAAGCCCGCTCCCTGAAAAAGGGAGAGTGGATCACTGTCACCGCCCAGATCAAGTGGGAGCACGCCGACGTCTACGAGGACGAGGGGGTCGTCCTCTACGCCCAGAGCGTGGAGAAGGCGGAGCCCCCCGAGGACCCGCTGGTATACTTCCGATAAGAAAAAATTGACGGTCCCTGACGGGGCCGTCAATTTTTATTTCTGCTTATTTGCCGGGCTTGAAGCTGTCCTTCAAACTGACCGCCCGGTTAAAGACCAGGGCGCCGGGTTTGGAATCCTTGGAGTCGGCACAGAAGTAGCCCAGACGCAGGAACTGGAACCGGTCGGCCGGCTGGGCGGCGGCCAGGGAGGCCTCCAGCTTGCAGCCGGTGAGCACCTCCAGGGAGCCGGGGTTCAGGCAGTCCAAAAAGTCCTTGTCCCCGCCGTCGGGGTCTGGGTCGCTGAACAGGTTGTCGTACAGCCGGACCTCCGCGTCCACAGCGGTAGCGGCGTCCACCCAGTGGATGGTGGCCCCCTTCACCTTCCGGCCGTCGGCGGGGTCGCCCCCCCGGCTGTCCGGGTCGTACTCGGCGGCGATTTCGGTGATGTTGCCCGCCTCGTCGGTCTCATAGCCCACACACTTGATGAGGTAGGCCCCCTTCAGCCGGCACTCGGGCCCGCCGGGATAGAGCCGCTTGTACTTGGGAACGGGCTCAGGGAGGAAGTCCTCGGCCTCCACCCACAGCTCCCGGGAGAAGGTCACCTCCCGGGTCCCGGCGGCGGGGTCCAGGGGGTTGTTTTCCACGGTGAGCGTCTCGGTCTTCCCGGCGGGGTAGTTGGTGATGACCAGCTTCACCGGCCGCAGGACGGCCATCACCCGCTTGGCGTGGTCGTTCAGGTCCTCCCGCAGGCAGTGCTCCAGGAAGCCGAACTCCACGGTGGAGGTGTTCTTGGCCACGCCGATGCGGTCGCAGAAGTTCCGGATGGAGGCGGGGGTATAGCCCCGGCGGCGCAGGCCGCACAGGGTGGGCATACGGGGGTCGTCCCAGCCGGAGACGTACTTCTCCTCTACCAGCTTGCGCAGCTTCCGCTTGGACATGACGGTGTAGTTGATGCCCAGTCGGGCAAACTCAATCTGCCTAGGCTTGGAGGGCACGTCGGTGTTGTTGATGACCCAGTCGTACAGGGGCCGGTGGTCCTCATACTCCAGGGAGCACAGGGAGTGGGTGATGCCCTCCAGGGCGTCCTGAATGGGGTGGGCGAAGTCGTACATGGGGAAGATGCACCACTTGGTGCCCTGGCGGTGGTGCTCGATATACCGGATGCGGTAGAGCACCGGGTCCCGCATGTTGAAGTTGCCGCTGGCCAGGTCGATTTTGGCCCGGAGGGTGTATTTGCCCTCGGGGAACTCGCCGGCCCGCATCCGCTGGAACAGGTCCAGGTTCTCCTCCATGGGCCGGTCCCGCCAGGGGGAGCGGGCGGGGGTGTTCACGTCCCCCCGGTACTCCTTAAACTGCTCGGGGGTGAGCTCGCAGACGTAGGCCAGCCCTTTCTTGATGAGGCCGATGGCCAGCTCGTAGGTCTTTTCAAAGTAGTCGCTGCCGTAGTAGAACCGGTCCCCCCAGTCGAAGCCCAGCCAGTGGATGTCCTCCTTAATGGCGTCCACAAACTCGGTGTCCTCCTTGGCGGGGTTGGTGTCGTCCATGCGCAGGTTGCAGATGCCGCCGAACTTCTCGGCGGAGCCGAAATCGATGATCAGGGCCTTGCAGTGGCCGATGTGCAGGTAGCCGTTGGGCTCGGGGGGGAAGCGGGTGTGGACCTGCATCCCAGCGCAGCGGCCCCCGGGGGCGATATCCTCCTGGATAAACTGGTGGATAAAGTTCTGGCTCTCCAGGCCGCTTTCCTCGGTCTTAACCTCTTCCGACATAGTCTTTCCTCCTTGTTATACCGGCTCAGGGACCAGCATAGAATGATCGTGTTTATTTTACACCTGTTCCTGGGGAAAATGCAAGTTTTTCCCGCAGCTCTCCCGTTCTTCCAGCAAGACGTGTGGAAAAGGCCCTGAAATCCGCCCAGTTTTGTGATAAAGTTACAGAAAAATACACCGCCCTTCGGTAGAATCAGGGAAAGATATTGCTCTTGCCTCGGAAAACGGGTATAATATCTGTGTACAGGAGGGATTCCTATGGCCTATGATATCATGGTATTGGGTTCCGGCCCCGCCGGACTCGCGGCGGCCATTGCCGCCCGGGGACGGGACAAAAGCGTCCTGGTCATTGGCAACCGCTGGCAGGACAGCCCGCTGGCAAAAGCGGAGCGGGTGGACAACTACCCCGGTCTCCCCGGCCGCACCGGGCTGGAGCTGCTGGAGGAGTTCTACCGCCACGCCGAAAGCGCGGGCGCGGAGTTTGTGGTGGGCAAGGCCCTGTCCCTGCTGGCCTGGGAGGGCTTTTCCCTCACCGTGGGCAGCCAAGTCTACCAGGGCAAGGCCCTGATCCTGGCCCCCGGCGTGGTTCGGGCAGCCAAGTACCCCGGCGAGGCAGAGTACCTGGGCCGGGGGGTGAGCTACTGCGCCACCTGCGACGGGATGCTCTACCGGAACAAGCCCGTCACTGTGGTGGGCCTTTCCCCCGACGCCCCTCAGGAGGCCAACTACCTCCACAGCCTGGGCTGCCAGGTGGTCTATGTCTCCCCCCAGCAGCCTCGGGAGTTGGACGGGGCTATCCCCTATGTAAAGGCCGGGAAGCTGGCCGTGAAGGGTGAGGCAACCGTCACCGGCCTGGAGGCGGACGGCGCGCTCCTGCCCTGCGCCGGGGTGTTCATTCTCCGGAGGGCGGTGGCCCCCACCGACCTGCTGCCCGCCCTGGAGACAGAGGAGGGGGTCATCAAAGTGGACCGCCATATGGCTACCAACATCCCCGGGGTGTTCGCCGCCGGGGACTGCACCGGCGCTCCCCTCCAGGTGTCCAAGGCGGTGGGCGAGGGCCACGTGGCCGCCCTGTCCGCCTGCGAATATTTAGACAAATGAAAGGAAGATTATTATGATCCATTTCAACAAGGAGACCTTCAACAAGACCCTCAGCGAGGGCAAGCTGATGATGGTGGACTTCTGGGCCGAGTGGTGCGGACCCTGCCAGATGCTGGGCCCTGTCATCGAGAGCCTGGCCGAAAAGTACGAGGGCAAGGCCGTGGTGGGCAAGATCAACACCGACGAGGAGCAGGAGCTGGCCATGGGCTTCGGGATCACCGGCATCCCCACCGTCATCTTCTTCAAGGACGGCAAGGAGATCGACCGGCTGGTGGGTGTCATGCCCCCCGATGCCTTCATCCAGGTGCTGGAGAAAAACCTGTAAGCAGAAAACCCGCCCTCCCGCCGCGAAGCGGGAGGGCGGCTGTTGTTTCTACAGCACATTTACCACCGTGGCCTGCTCCATCTCGGCCAGCAGCTCCAGCTGGGCCATCAGGTCGGCGTTGGCCGCGTTATACTGGTCGGGCTCCTGGAGCTGGAGATACTCCAGCACCTGCCGGAAGGCCCGCAGCACCTGGTCGGTGTCGCTGTGCCGCATGAGGGTGTGGAAGTAAAAGTGGTACCCCTGCCAGTCCTCATACACCTGCCGGGTGAGGGCCTCCGCCCGGCTCCAGTCCCCCTGTCCCGTCAGGGTCTGGGCCTGACGCAGCCGCTCCCCCATATCTCCGGTGATCTTCTGGGCGTACCAGGCGTTGGTCAGGCTGGCCGCCAGCAGCAGGAGCAGCAGCCCCGCCGCGATATATAGCCGTTTCATGGAGACACCCCCTACGATTCCTTCTTGGCGAAATAGACTGCGTCGGTCTCATCCACCAACAGCAGAAACACCTGGGAGATATCCCGGCACCCCCGCTGGGTCAGCTGCCTGTCCAGCCAGGGGCGGTCGTGGCCCAGCAGCTTCAAGTTGCGCTCCAGCAGCCTGCCGTCGCTGACCACCACCCGGGACAGCCCTCCCTCCTCTACGCTCACCTTTAAGTCCCGGGCCGTGGGGGGCTTCTGGTTGGCGTAGGGCAGGACGGACAGCTGGCCGTTGGTCTCCAGAATGGCGTATTTGATCTGGCTCAGGTCGGTGTAGCCCTTGCACCGCAACTCCTCCAGCAGCTCGTCCAGGGTGAGGCGGGTCTTGGCCATCTCCTTCTGGTCCAGGGTCCCGTTCTGGACGATGATGCTGGGCCGGCCGCACAGAATAGCCCGGAATTTGACGCTCTTCATAGTGAGCACCGACAACACCATGGTGACAGACAGCAGGGTCAGGATGGGCACTACCCCAGCCAGCAGGGGGATGCCGTAGTCCTGCATGGGCACCGAGGCCAGGTCGGCGATGATGAGGGACAGCACCAGCTCGGAGGGCTCCAGCTCCCCCACCTGCCGCTTGCCCATCAGCCGCACCCCGGCGATGATGAGGATGTATAGGATGATCGTCCGCAAAAGACCGGTAAACATGGTTCTCGCCTCCTGTTTTTTCAGTCTTTCCCGCCCGTCAAAAATTTATCCTGCGAATTGCCCAAATATCCCCCCGAATATTTATACGGAAAAAGGGAAAACGCCATCTTGCAAAGGGACAGGATTTTCGATAAAATAACTTGATTACATATGGGCATTTCAACTGGAATGGAAAGCGAGTGAACGAACGAATGAAAGCGACCTTGATTCTAGCCAACGGGAGCATCTTCTCCGGCACCAGCATCGGCTCCACCGAGACCCGGGTGTGCGAGATGGTGTTCAACACCTCCATGGCCGGCTACCAGGAGCTCCTCACTGACCCCTCCTACGCCGGACAGGGCGTGGTCATGTCCTATCCCCTCATCGGCAACTACGGCGTGAACAGCGAGGACAACGAGTCCCGCCGTCCCTGGGTGGAGGCCCTTGTGGTTCGCCATCTGTCCCCCCGGGGGAGCAACTTCCGCTGTGAGGGCGACCTGGGCAGCTATCTGAAGGAGCACAATATCACCGGCATCCAGGGCGTGGACACCCGGGCGCTGACCAAAATTCTCCGCAATGAGGGGAGCATGAACGGAATGCTCACCTGTGCGGAGCATTTTAATATCGCCAAGGTGCTGGAGGAATTGAAGGCCTATCAGGTGACAAACACGGTGGAAAAGGTCACCCGGACCGAGCCCGAGGTCTTCCCCGCCTGCGGCGAGGAGAAGTACCACGTGGCCATGATGGACTACGGGGTCAAGCAGCACATGATCGAGTGCCTGCGCAAGCGGGGCTGCAGGGTGACCGCCCTGCCCGCCTCCACCCCCGCGGAGGACGTGCTGTCCGGGGGCTACGACGGCGTGATGCTGTCCAACGGCCCCGGCGACCCGGCGGAGAACACCGCCATCATTGAGGAGCTGAAAAAGCTCTACAACAGCGACATTCCCCTCTTCGGCGTCTGCCTGGGCCACCAGCTACTGGCTCTGGCCACCGGGGCCAAGACCGGCCGGCTGGCCTATGGCCACCGGGGGGGCAACCACCCTGTCCGGGACCTGGCAAAGGGCCGGGTGTTCATCACCAGCCAGAACCACGGCTATATGGTGCTCTCCGACTCGGTGGACCCGGCGGTGGCCGAGGTGAGCCATATCAACGTCAACGACGGCACCTGCGAGGGTCTGAACTACAAGCGGCCCAACTGCTTTACCACCCAGTTCCACCCCGAGGCCAACGCCGGCCCCAAGGACACCGAGTACCTGTTCAACCGCTTCATTGATTCCATGGGAGGTGACAAGTAATGCCTAAATACACCGACGTAAAGAAGGTGCTGGTGCTGGGCTCCGGCCCCATCGTCATCGGCCAGGCCGCCGAGTTCGACTACGCCGGCACTCAGGCCTGCCGCGCCCTCAAGGAGGAGGGCCTGGAGGTGGTGCTGGTCAACTCCAACCCCGCCACCATTATGACCGACAAGGACATCGCCGACCACGTGTATATCGAGCCGCTGAACATCCCCTCCGTCACCCAGGTCATCGAGATGGAGCGGCCCGACTCCATCCTGCCCACCCTGGGCGGCCAGACCGGTCTGAACCTGGCCATGGCCCTCCACGAGAACGGCACGCTGGAGAAGTACGGCGTCCGCCTGCTGGGCACCTCCCCCGAGTCCATCCGCAAGGCGGAGGACCGCCAGGGCTTCAAGGACTGCATGGAGTCCATCCACCAGCCCTGCGTCACCTCCCTGGTGGTGGAGAGCGTCCGCGACGCCGTCACCTTCGCCGAGAGCATCGGCTACCCGGTGATTGTCCGGCCCGCCTACACCCTGGGGGGCACCGGCGGCGGCATCGCCTACGACCGCTCCTCCCTGGAGGAGATCGCCGACCGGGGCATCAACCTGTCCCGTGTGGGCCAGGTGCTCATCGAGCGGTGCATCGCCGGCTGGAAGGAGATCGAGTTCGAGGTCATGCGGGACGGCGCCGGCAATGTCATCACCATCTGCTCCATGGAGAACATCGACCCTGTGGGCGTCCACACCGGCGACTCCATCGTGGTGGCCCCCACCCAGACCCTGGCCAACAGGGAGTTCCAAATGCTCCGCTCCGCCGCTCTGGATATCATCTCCGCCCTGGAGATCGAGGGCGGGTGCAACGTGCAGTTCGCCCTGAACCCCGACTCCTTTGAGTACGCGGTGATTGAGGTCAACCCCCGTGTGTCCCGGTCCTCCGCCCTGGCTTCAAAAGCAACCGGCTACCCCATCGCCAAGGTGGCGGCCAAGGTGGCCCTGGGCTACACTCTGGACGAGATTCCCAACGCCGTCACCGGCAAGACCACCGCCTGCTTCGAGCCCACCATCGACTACTGCGTCTTGAAAATTCCCCGCCTGCCCTTCGACAAGTTCACCACCGCCAGCCGCACCCTGGGCACCCAGATGAAGGCCACCGGCGAGGTGATGGCCATCGCCAACTCCTTCGAGGGGGCGGTGATGAAGGCCATCCGCTCCCTGGAGCTGAACGTCCGGGCTTTGAGGCTGGACAAGCTGGAGAAGCTGTACACCGACGAGATCGAGGAGCTGCTGGTCAACGTCACCGACGAGCGTCTCTTCGTGGTGGCCGAGGCCCTGCGCCGGGGCTTCTCCCCCCAGAAAATTTACTCCATCACCAAGATGGACATCTGGTTCCTGGACGGCTTCAAGCGGATTATCGACATGGAGGAGGAGCTGAAGCGCTGCAAGGGCGAGCCCGACATCGACACCCTCAAGCGGGCCAAGGAGATGTGCTTTGCCGACAGCTACATCGGCGCCCTGTGCGGCATGGCTCAGGCCGACGTGAAGGCCCTGCGGGAGCGGTACGGCATCATCCCCGCCTTCAAGATGGTGGACACCTGCGCCGCCGAGTTCGACGCCGAGACCCCCTACTACTACTCCACCTACGACGGGGAGAACGAGGCCCGGGACGACGGGTCGGGCCGGAAGAAGGTGCTGGTGCTGGGCTCCGGCCCCATCCGCATCGGCCAGGGCATCGAGTTCGACTACTGCTCCGTCCACTCCGTCTGGGCCCTGCGCAAGCTGGGCTGCGAGACCATCATCGTCAACAACAACCCGGAGACCGTCTCCACCGACTTCGACGTGGCCGACAAGCTGTACTTTGAGCCGCTGACCGCCGAGGACGTACAGAACATCGTGGAGCAGGAAAAGCCCTGGGGGGCGGTGGTCCAGTTCGGCGGCCAGACCGCCATCAAGTTAGCGAAAGCCCTCACCGACATGGGCGTCCAGCTGCTGGGCACCCCCGCCGACGGCGTGGACGCCGCCGAGGACCGGGAGCGGTTTGACGAGATTCTGTCCAAGTGCAACATCCCCCGGGCCAAGGGGAAGACCGTCTTCACCACCCAGGAGGCCCTGGACGCCGCCCACGAGCTGGGCTACCCCGTGCTGGTGCGGCCCTCCTACGTGCTGGGCGGCCAGGGCATGGAGATTGCCTACACCGACCGGAACATTGAGGAGTTCATGAAGATCATCAACATGACCGTCCAGGAGCACCCCATTCTGGTGGACAAGTACCTCATGGGCCGGGAGTTGGAGGTGGACGGCGTCTTCGACGGAGAGGACATCCTCATCCCCGGCATCATGGAGCACGTGGAGCGGGCCGGCGTCCACTCCGGGGACTCCATCGCCGTCTACCCGCCCCTCCACCTGGAGGAGAAGCACCGGGAGCTCATCCTCAAGCACACCAAGAACATGGCCATGCACCTGGGGGTGGTGGGCCTCATCAACGCCCAGTATATCCTCTACGACGACGATATCTACGTCATCGAGGTCAACCCCCGGTCCTCCCGCACCATCCCCTATATTTCCAAGGTCACCGGCGTGCCCATTATCGACCTGGCCACCCGGGTCATGCTGGGCGAGAAGCTCAAGGACATGGAGTACGGCACCGGCATCTATAAGGAGGCCGACTACTTCGCGGTGAAGGCTCCGGTGTTCTCCTTCGAGAAGCTCACCGACGTGGACACCGGCCTGGGCCCGGAGATGAAGTCCACCGGCGAGGTGCTGGGCCTGGCCGAGACCTACCCTCAGGCCCTCCTCAAGGCCTTCAAGGGCTCCGGGATGCGGGCCCCCAAGCGGGGCGGCCGGATCATCGTCACCGTGAAGGACGAGGACAAGGGAGAGATCGTCTCCATCGCCCGGGGCTTCGAGGAGATGGGGGTGGAGCTGTACGCCACTGCCGGCACCTGCCAGACCCTCACCGACGCGGGCATCCAGTGCAAGAGCGTCAACCGGGTCTCCCAGGCCCACCCCAACATTCTGGACATGATCGCCTCGGGCACCGTGGACCTGATTATCAACACTCCCACCCGGGGCCGCAAGCACGACAGCGATGGCTTCCGCATCCGCCGCTCCGCCGTGGAGCACGGCGTGGGCTGCGTCACCTCGGTGGACACCGCCCGGGCCCTGCTCACCGTCCGGCAGCAGAGCCGCAGTGAGGACCTGACCCCCATCGACATCACAAAAATCTAAGCAAAAGGCCCCCGGCACAAGCCGGGGGCCTCGTTTTGTCCATATTTACCTCAGCATATGATCCAGCGTCTCAAGCAGCTTTTCAATATTGATGGGCTTGGAGATATGGCCGTTCATCCCGACGCGCAGAGCCTCCTGTTTGTCCTCCTCAAAGGCGTTGGCGGTCATGGCCAGGATGGGGATGTTGGCCAGCTCCGGGTCATCCAGCTGGCGGATCAGCTTGGTAGCCTCATAGCCGTTCATTACGGGCATCTGTACGTCCATCAGCACCAGCTGGAAGTATCCCGGCTCAGATTGGCTGACCATATCCACGGCCTGCTGGCCGTTCTCCGCCGTCTCCACCTGAAAACCGGCCTCGCCCAGGATCACGGTGGCGATCTCCTGATTCAGCTCATTGTCCTCCACCAGCAGGATACGCCCAGTCTTGAGGGCCGCGGGCTTCTCGTCCTCCGCCGCCCGCTTCGGCTCCTCCTTCAGCACAGAGACAAGGCAGCTGCGCAGCTCGGACAGGAATAGTGGCTTGCCGCAGAAGGCGGTGACCCCCGCCTCCCGGGCCTCCTCCTCGATATCCGACCAGTCGTAGGCGGTGAGGACGATGATGGGCACCCGATCGCCGGTCTCCTTGCGGATGCGGCGGGCCACCTCGATGCCGTTCATATCGGGCAGCAGCCAGTCGATGATATAGACGCTGTAGTTGTCCTCCCGCATCACAGCCTGGCGGGTGCGCAGCACCGCCTCCTTGCCGGACAGGGTCCACTCCGCCCGCATCCCGATCTGCTGGAGCATACAGGACACGCTGTCACAGGTGTTGAAGTCGTCGTCCACCACCAGGGCCCGGCATCCCTTCAGCTCCGGGATGGTCTGGGGCTCCCGCACTCCCTCCTCGCTGCACAGCCGGAAGGTGAGGCTCACGGTAAACTCCGTCCCTACCCCCTGTTTGCTCTTCACCAAGATAGTCCCGTTCATCATATCCACGATGTTCTTGGTGATGGCCATGCCCAGGCCAGTGCCCTGGACGCCACTGGTGGTGGAATTATGCTCCCGCTCGAAGGGCTCGAAGATATGGGCAACAAACTCCTCGCTCATCCCGATGCCGGTGTCCTTCACACAGAACTCATACCTGGCGTAACCCGCCGGGGCCCCCCTCTTCTCCGTCACGCGGATGCTGATGACGCCCCCCGCGGGGGTGTATTTGATGGAATTGCTCAGCAGGTTAAGCAGGATCTGATTGAGCCGTAGACGGTCGCAGTAGATATCCTCGTTCATCACGTCCACCGCGTCCATATACAGCTCCAGCTGCTTGCTGTGCACGTCCGCCTGCACAATGTTGCGCAGCCCGTGGAGGATGTCGGGCAGGGAACAGGGCTTTTCCTCCAGGGACATCTTCCCGCTCTCGATGCGGCTCATGTCCAGCACGTCGTTGATGAGGCTAAGCAGGTGGTTGCTGGAGGTCATGATCTTTTTCAGATAGCCCTCCACCTGGTCCCGCTGGTCGATGTGGGTGGTGGCCAGGGCAGTAAAGCCGATAATGGCGTTCATGGGGGTACGGATGTCGTGGGACATGTTGGACAGGAAGGTGCTCTTGGCCTTGTTGGCCCGGTTTGCCTGCATCAGGGCATCCTCCAGCAGGTCCATCCGCTCAATCTCCCGGCGGGTGTCGTCATCCACATTGCTGAAGCCCAGCACCACCTCCCGGCGGTTCTCCCACTGGCCCGCCCGGACCGCCTTCATCTGGAAATAGCGCAGCTCCCCTCCGCACAGCACCCGGTAGTTGAGGATATATGTATTCCTCAGGTTCAGCCGCTCGCCCAGGTCCTCGGGGGACACCGCCCGGCGCACCAGCTCCCTGTCCTCCTCATAGACGCACCGGTCGATATAGTGGCTCAGGCTCTCCTGAATGGGCCGGCCCTCCACAAAAATCTCGTCCAGAATGTCAAATTTACAGTCGTGGATTCTCAGGGGACCGCCCTCGCCGGTGTCCAGATTGAAATGGCACACCAGGTTGTAGTCCACGCTCAGGGCCTGGACCAGCTCAGTCTGGCGCTGCTCGTTCTCCGCCCGCTCCCGCTCCTCCCGGAGCCTCTGGGTTGTATAGTCCAGCAGAAAGCGCTGGTAGAACAGCTCCCCGTTCTCCTCCATCAGCTTGATATTGCCCATCACATGGAGAATTTCTCCGTTGGAGTGCCTCACCCGGTACTCCATATTGACATTGTCCCCAACCTTGGTCAGCGACTCAATGGCGGCCCGGAGCTTGGGGCGGTCTTCCTCCACCACTGAGGCGGCGATCATCTTAAAGCCGCTGTCCTGCAGCTCCTCCGCGGAGTCGTAGCCCAGTATCTGGAGGGCTGCCCGGTTCATACTGATGATCCGGGAACCGTCCAGGGTATGGCACATCACGCCGCAGTCCATGGAGGTAAAGAGGTTCTCCAGCTCCCGGTTCTTGTCCACGATCTCCTGCTCGTAGGACCGCTCCTGAGTGATGTCAATGGCCACCCCCACGGTGCCCATTACGCTGCCGTCGCAGTCGTACAGGGGGGATTTGTAGGTGGTCAGCAGACGGACCCCTCCGCCGGTCTGGACGGTCTCCTCTGAGACGCAGGTCCGCTCCGTCTCCATGACGATCCGCTCGGATTCAATGCAGGCGGGGTCGTCCTGCTCCACGTCCCAGATGTAGGCGTGGCCCCTCCCCTGTACCTGCTCCTTGGTCTTGTTCACCGTGACGCAGAAGGCGTCGTTCACCTTCTCGTGGATGCCGTTCTTGTCCTTGTACCACACCAGGCTGGGGGTGCTGTTGATGGTGGCCTCTAAAAACTGGCTGGTCTGCCACAGGTCCAGGCGCAGCTTTTGTTTCTCCTGCCAGCGGGTGAAGCGGTAGATCAGCTCCTTTTTGGTCATGGGCAGCGTCCACACCTCGTCCGCCAGAGGCAGGCAGTCCTCCAGCCGGGCGATCTGCTCCTGATCCATAAGGAGGATTAGCCGGGCAGATTCCTTCTTCCCCTCCGCCAGCGCGCGCACCGACTCTGTCCCGGCCTGGGGCACCGCCAGGATCACATCGGCCCTGGCCAGTGGGACCTCCCGGGGCTCGCGGCTGTCCAAAAAGGAATGGTTGAAGGCCTCCAGAGGGGGCAGCTCCCGAAGGGTCTCCAATACCTCCGGCTGGCAGTTTATGAGATAGAATTCCATATGACAGCGGTACATCAATTCTTCCCTCCTGCGTGGCACAATTCTTCATTATAAGTATAATCCCCCCGGTCTTTCCTGTCAACAGATATGCCCCGCCTCCGGTGTGAAAAGTTGTCTCCTCTTACCCCTCTGCCAGCTTCTTCAAAATTTCCAAATTTTCCTTCAACCGCGAATTTTCCGGCTCCAGCGCCAGCGCCTTTTCCGCCTCGGCCGCCGCCGACTGGCAGTCCCCGGTGTAGTAGAAGGCCATGGCCCGCAGGTCGTGGGGCAGGCTGCCCCAGGCTTCCGCCTCACAGATGTAGCTTCTGGGCCGGACGGTGATGGCCAGGGCGCAGGCGGTAAAGTAGAGCACCCCCTCCCACTCCTCCTGGCGGTAGAGCATGAGGGCCAGGTCCATATAGGGCTCTCGGAGGTGGGGGGCCTCGGTGATGGCCCGGAGATACCAGTCCCGGGCTAACCCCGGCTCCCCCTTCTCCCAGTAGGACTTGGCAATGTAGCGCATGGAGGCTGCCCGCTCGTCCCGCCACAGAGCGGTGGGCATGGCCAGATGCCCCTTCAAGGTTCGGATGCAGTCGTCCCAGCGGCCCCGGTACATGTACTCCCGGCCCAGATAGTGGACGTTCCGGTCGTCCTCCGGCGCCTCCCGAACGGACAGCTCCAGCAGGGGCAGATACTGGCTCCGGGACTTTGACCGGTCGGGATGGTGGTCAAGCTGCACCCCCTCCGCCGTCACCATGGGGCCGGGGCTGCCCTCCCCCACCCACTTCAGCACCTCGTGCACCGGATGCACCCACTGATAGCCCCGGCGGGTGTGAATCTTCTCGTACCAAAAGACCACCCCCTCGGAGCCGTCAGCGTTGAAGGACCAGGTATACCGGTAGGAGGCCTGTCCCGCCCCCGGCACCCAGACCTTCTCCAGCTCCTCCCGCCAGCCGGGACGGAACACCTCGTCCAGATCGGTACAGACGCAGATGTCCGCATCCTCCGGCACCAGCTCCAGAGAGCGGTTGCGGGCGGTATCGAAGCGCCAGGGGAGGATCTCCTCCACCGTCACATCAGCCCCCCGCTCCCGCAGCTTTTCCACTGTACCGTCATCGGAGCCCGTGTCCAGTACTACCACCCGGTCGGCCTCGGACATGGAGTCCATCCAGCGGCCCACAAACTGCTCCTCGTTTTTGCAGATGGCGTAGACACACACGTTATATTTTCCCATAAAGACCTCCTTTTGAAAGGCCGGCGCCCCCGAAACGGGAGCGCCGGCGTTGGGAATCAGGTGGCAATAACGCCCGCCGTCCTCAGAGAGGCCAGCAATTCATTGATCTTGGTCACGATCTCCGGAGTCCCGGTGCCCGCGGACAGATTGGCTACCGCCGGGCCGGGGGTAATGGCGGGGCCGGCGGGACCGGTGGGGCCCTGTGCGCCTGTCGCACCCGCAGCGCCGGTGGGACCGGTGGGGCCGGCAGGGCCCTGCGCACCTGTGGCACCGGTGGCACCCGTAGCACCAGTGGGGCCAGTGGGACCGGCAGGGCCCTGTGCACCAGTGGCACCGGTGGCTCCCGTGGCACCGGCAGGACCGGTGGGTGCAGTCATATATGCGCAAAGGGCGCTCAACCCGAAAACTCCTGTTACATATAAATAGCCCCTACTCTAAAAAGGCGTACTTTTTTAGAGCAAAAAATCTTTATAAAAAATTTTCGAGAAAGGCTTAACTTTCCCGCCTGTCGTGCCGATTGAGAAACTGTAAACAAAAAAACCCCTGCTCTAAAAAAGTACGCTTTTCTGAAATCGCGGGAAGGATGTGCCGGAAAAATGGCGGCAAAAACGAACGGGGCGGACAAAGCGCCCACGGGTTTTACCACCATTAAGGCCCGGCTCTATCCCACACCGGCCCAGGCGGAGCTGTTCGAAAAGACCTTTCGCTGTTGCCGTTATATCTGGAACCGGATGTTAGCCGACCAGGAGCGGTTCTATCTGGAGACCGGTGTCCACTTTATCCCCACTCCGGCCAAGTACAAAAAGGAAGCCCCCTTCCTCGCCGAGGTAGACAACCAGGCGCTGACCCAGGAGTACAACTACCTAGCCCGGGCGTTCCGGCAGTTTTTCAAGAATCCGGAGGCCTTCCGCCATCCAAAGTACAAATCCAAAGCCGACCGAGATTCCTTCACCGCCTGCAACCATGTGTTTGAATCCGGGCCCACCATCTACATCACCCGGGACGGCATTCGGATGACCAAGGCGGGGATCGTCAAGGCAAAGTTTCCCCAGCGGCCCCGAAACGGCTGGAAATTGAAACGGGTCACAGTAGAAAAGACGAAAACGGGCAAATATTTCTGCTCCATCCTCTACGAGCACCCCATCAAAGAGCTGAAGCCCGTCATCCCCACGCCCGAGACCACGCTGGGCCTGAAATACTCCTCCGCCCATTTCTACGTCTCAGACGACGGTTCTACGGCGGACCCGCCCAAGTGGCTGAAAGACTCCCAGGCCAAGCTGGCCAGGCTCCAGCAGAAGCTGAGCCGAATGGAGCCAGGCTCCAAGAACTACCAGGAGACGGTACAGAAGCTCCGCCAGATCTACGAGCACATCGCCAACCAGCGACGGGACTACATCCACAAGGAATCCCGAAAGCTAGCCGACCAGTGGGACGCCGTCTGCGTCCGGGAGGATGACCTCCAGGAGCTGACCCAGAAGCTCACCCGAGGCAGCACAGTGGACTCCGGCTTCGGCCGGTTCCGGGAGTGTCTCCGGTACAAGCTGGAGCGGCAGGGGAAGCAGCTGGTCGCGGTAGACCGCTACACCCCCACCACCCGCACCTGCTCCGTCTGTGGAGCGACGAGGGAGAACGACCTCCGGGAACAGACCTGGACCTGCCCCGAGTGCGGCGCGGTACACGACCGGGAGGTCAACGCCGCAAAGAACATTAAACAGGAAGGTTTGGCGCAGTTGCGCCGATCCAATAACCAACCGTGAGCCCAGCGTAAGCGGGTCACGGTTGGAGAGGAGAAGCAAGGGAACAAAATGAGGGATACCTGCAAGGCGTCCCGAATGGAGTGGACTTTGCTTCGACGACAGGCCGGTTGGGACACCGGTGAACGCCCATGATTCCGGTTGGGAGCGTTGATCGAAGGGAAATACAGTTCAGTTTCTCTTCGATCAGCGTTCCGAGGCCGAAAAGTGGGAAACGAGAGGCCGCCTTTTCTAAATCGCGGCTGAAGCCCTCCGGGGCGTCCAAAATATTATGACGATGAAACCCAGGGCCGAAGGAGCGGCCCACAGGCGAAAGGAGTTCCACATGCTGTCACTTCAACTCAATTCAGGAGAATACCTCACCATCGGCGAGGACATTGTGGTTCAGGTATTCGGCGGCACGGCCGCCAAGGTGGCGGTGCAGGCCCCCAGAGATGTGACCATCCTGCGGGGCGAGGTCTGGGAGCGAAACGGCGGGGAACGCCCCGACTGTCTCCTGCCCACCGACTGACTTCGGTTTCACCCGGCTGACGAGCCGGTTGGAATAAGTACGCGCGAACTGTTCAGGCCCAAAGGCCACGGAGCCTGAGCAGGCCGCAAAGCCAAATGTGCCGGAGCACGGAATCAGCGATGGCACGACGTTTCCTCAAACATCATTTTAATTTTGGAAGGAGTCAAATAAAATGAGGATTCAGCATAACATCATGGCGATGAGCGCCTACCGCAACTACACCAACAACACCTCCGCCCTGGCCAAGAACCTGGAGAAGCTGAGCTCCGGCTACCGGATCAACCGCGCCGGCGACGACGCCGCCGGTCTGGCGATTTCCGAGAAGATGCGCGCTCAGATCACCGCTCTGGGCACCGCTCAGAAGAACGTGAAGGACGGCATCTCCCTGGTGAAGACCGCTGAGGGCGCCACCCAGGAAGTCCACGACATGCTCAACCGCATGGTGGACCTGGCCACCCAGTCCGCCAACGGCACCTATCAGGACAAGGTGGACCGCGAGGCCATCGAGCAGGAGTTCAACGCTCTGAAGACCGAGATCGACCGTATCGCCGACAGCTCCAACTTCAACGGCATCAAGCTGCTGGACGGCTCCCTGAGCAAGGCCGGCAAGCCCGCCGGCGTCACGGGTCTCACCCCCAGTCAGATCCATGACAACACCGGCGCCGCTGTTGCCGCCGAGGCTGGCGAATACACCCTCGACCTGACCGGCTGGACGGCCACGGCCGACGCCGCTCTCGCTTCGAGCGCCAATGTTCTTACCCTTTCTGTTGGCGGTGTGGACATTAAGTTTAATGCAGCAGCAGCCATTGCCAGCGGCAGTGCAATCACTGTCGGTGATCTGGAGCTGGCTGATACCTCCGTTACCCTCGGCGGCCTTAAGTTTACGGCCAGCATCGATGGCACCAGTCTCAAGCTGGTGGGCGACAACGCCGACCCCACCCAGGCTGAGGCCGATACCTTCAACGGAACAAACCTGGAAGTTAAGCACACGGCGGGCGCCAACGTGATCGCCGACAGCAAGCAGCTGGATCACGGCTTCCACGCAGTCAAGAAGGTGGCGGCCAAGGTCGATTCCCAGAAGGCCAGCGCTAAGTTTACCCTGAAGGATGCCGACATCAAGAACGGCGCCACCCTCAAGATCGGCGATGACACCTTCACCTTTGTGGTGGACGCCTCGACCTCTGACACCGGCTCCGGCCTTACGATCAATCTGAAGGGCTTTAAGGAGGGCGACGCGGGCATCGCCGCCGAGGCCGCCCGGCTGATCTCCCAGCGGAAGCAGACCGCTGACACCAAGTTTGACATCACCACCGACAACCAGGGCGGCATCATCCTCAAGGAAAATGGCACCTGGGCCGATGCCGACTATGAGAAATGGGACGTCCGGGGCGACCTGAGCAAGGACGGCGACGCCACTTGGAAGGATGTCGTGCAGATGGGCACCGCCCCCACTCCCGGCAAGGTGCTCACCCTCCAGATCGGCGAGGACAGCGAGCCCTACAACAAGCTGGAGCTGGACATCGGCGATATGCACGTCAAGGCCCTGGGCCTGGATACCCACACTCTGAGCACCCAGGATGGCGCGCAGAAGGCCGTGGCCGCCATCAAGGACGCCATCAACCAGGTGTCCACCATCCGCTCCGGTCTGGGCGCCACCCAGAACCGTCTGGAGCACACCAGCAACAACCTGTCCGTGATGAAGGAGAACATCCAGGACGCCGAGGCCACCATCCGCGACACCGACGTGGCCGAGGAGATGATGGCCTACACCAAGAACAACATTCTGGTGCAGTCCGCCCAGGCCATGCTGGCCCAGGCCAACCAGATTCCTCAGGGCGTTCTCCAGCTGCTGGGCTAATTCGGAGCATAACACAATATCAAACAGCCCAACAAAAAGGGGGCGGGCACAAGCCCGCCCCTTTTTTTGTCCCTCATCCGTCATTTGCTTCGCAAATGCCACCTTCCCCTAAAGGGGAAGGCTTTTGGAGGTAACATTGGCCTCAGCGCAGGAACAAAGGCTTCCCCTTTAGGGGAAGCTGGCACGGCGAAGCCGTGACTGATGAGGTCTCCCCGCAGGGAAACACAAAGCAGTTATGAGAAAGGACGCTCACTATGGACGCTCTCCAAATCGCCCGCCGCATGGCCCAGCTGAACCGCCCCAAGGAGGCGGCTCAGGCCTATACCCTGGCCCTCCACCAGAATACCCTCGCCCCCCAGGAGGAGCTGGAGGCCGCCGCTTATCTCCTCCAGTCCGGGGAGAACTATCTGGCCGCCTACACCACTTTTTATAACCTCTATAACCGGAATCTCTTCCGGGACGACTGCCTGTCCATCATGACCGGCGCCTTTTACGTCCCCAACATCAAGCCCCAGAAGAACCGCTATGAGAAAAACTGCGCCGCCCTGCGCAAATACCCCTATCTCTTCCGCCGGGACTTCCCCGCCTTCGAGGACCTGCCCATCCGCTTCTACCCCTTCGACGACAAGGGCTATCTCCCCTTCTCCCCCGCCCGGGAGCGCTTCGACCCCTATGTGGACTTCAACCACCCGGTGATCAGCCGGAATTTCTTTCATAATTTGGACAACCCCATCCTAGCCAAGGATGTTTACAGCCAGTATGAGCTGGAATATTTATACGACAATGTCCGCCCCAGCGAGGACATTGGCCGCGAGAACCACATCTACCTCCATTATGACAGCTGGGAGACCTTCTGCGCCTATCTCCAGGTGCTGAATATTCGCCAGCTTCTGGACAAGAAGAAGATCGTGTTCCTGTTCGGCGAGGAGCTGTCCCGCTACCCCATCGACTTCAAGGAGGAGTACGGCATCGACTACAGCCAGTACCCGGTGAAGCCCATCGGTGTGCAGGATATCCACCGCCTCATCTGGCACACCCAGCTCTCCTCCGACAACGGCGGCGACTTCTTCAACGAGGTCTTCGACAACCACCCCAATCTGCTCTTTATGCCCTCCGTCATGATGGACGACAGTACGGAGAAGAGCATCCAGAAGGTCAAAGATATGTTTGACGAGGCGGATCAGCTCCGCTCCTCCGGCGGGGCCCCCACCTTTGATGTGCCGCTGGTTCAGAAGTGCTACTGGAGCGGGGCCCGGTCGGACAAGGACATTCTGGTCATGCTGTTTATGCTCCAGGACGGCTATATGGACGGTCTGGACCAGGCCGCCCGCATCTCTCCCGCCCTGTTTTTCCAGCCCCATTTCGGCAATATTAAATACGACATGGCCCACGGTGAGCACGACCGCACCGTCCTGCTGTGCAAGGAGTACGACAAAATTCACGATTCTCCGGTGTTCAAGGCCTTCAAGTACATCAAGACCTTCACCCCCCTGCGCCGCTTCACCACCAGCGAAGCGGCCACTTTCCGCTGGCAGATCGAAAAGCGCGACCTCATTGCGGTCACCGAGAAGAAGGGCGGGGTCGCCTCCGACCTCGCGCTGGACCGCTCCCTGAACCGCAGCTTTATGATCGACCCGGAGGACCGACTGTACAAGGACAGCGTTCTGGTCCGCTTTGAGGACGGCAAGACCAACCCGGAGGCCACCTTCCGGGCCCTGGCCGCCTTCCTGGACCTGCCCTACACCGACAGCATGACCTACTGCTCGTCACAGGGCGTCCACGACGTGGAGACCGCCGAGGGCAACGTGGTGGGCTTCGACACCGCCACCGTCTACCGCACCTACGACGACTACGCCACCGACGACGAGCGGGCCTTTATCGAGTTCTGCCTGCGGGACGCCTACCAGTTTTATGGCTACGACTTCCACTACTACGACGGCGGCCCCGTGGACGAGGCGCAGATCGAAAAATGGGTGGAAGGCTTCACCAAGATCAACAAATTCATTGCCCTCTCCTGGAAGAACAATGTGCTCTCCCAAGCCACGGTGTCCCCGGATGGCAACGAGCGGGAGCTCAGCGAGGACGAGCAGAAAGAATTCCTTGCTAAAATTAAGGAGAAACACGACAAGATACGTCTGAAGCTGGCCAAGCGGCTGATGGGCGATCTCTATTTCGTCAACAAAAACGGCCAGCCCCTGCGGATGATGCCCCTGCTGAAGCTGGACCCGGCCCTGTTAAAGGAGCCCCTGTACCACTAGGAGGATTTATGGAAAAAGGAACAGTATATTTCTTTACCGGCCTGGCCGGCGCGGGCAAGACCACCATTGGCGGTCTGTTTTACCGCCGGCTCAAGGCCCGCAAGCCCAACGTGTTCTGTATGGACGGCGACGCCATGGAAGGCGTGTTTGAGCGCACGGGCTACTCCACCGCCGCCCGCCTCAAGGACGCCAAGCCGGAGTTCCGTCTGTGCTGGGCCCTGGCGGAGCAGGGCATCGACGTGGTGATGTGCTCCATCTCCATGTACGACGAGATCCGGGACTGGAACCGGGCCAATATCGACAACTACAGGGAAATTTACATCAAGGTCACCCGGGACACCCTCTACCGCCGAGACCAGAAGCAGCTCTACTCCTCCGGGGCCAAGGAGGTCGTCGGGGTAGACCTGCCCTGGGACGAGCCCAAGTGTCCGGACGTTGTGGTCCAGAACGACGGCCAGGAGACCCCGGAGACCATCGTGGCCCGGCTGGAGGCCCTGTTCGGGCTGAGCGATCTGGAAAAAGCAGGAGAAGTAAAAGATGGAAAATAATTGGAAGGGCCTGTGGGCCAATCGCTCCGCCGACGAGGCCGTCCTGCGCGGCGGAGATGCCAAGCAAATCTTTCTTGAGCTGAAGCGTAGCAACGGCTTCGACGTGGTAGAGGGCGGGATCCCCTATGAATCTCTGCTGGGACAATATCAGGAGATGAAGGAACGCCTCTCCCGTCCCCTTCCGGAGGGGACGGCCCTCCAGAGCGTGTATGAGGTGGGCTGCGGCAGCGGAGCGAATCTCTTTTTGTTTGAGAACGACGGCCTGCGCACCGGCGGGATCGACTACTCTCCGAAGCTGGCATCGTGTGCAAAACAAGTTTTGCACACAGTGGATATCCACTGTGATGAGGCCTCCCAACTGCCGGAGTCCCCGAAGTATGACGCAGTAATATCCGTCAGCGTTTTTGGCTACTTTTCCGGCGAAAAATATGCGGAAACTGTTCTGGAGAAAATGTGCCGCAAGGCAAATTATTCCATCGGGATTTTGGAGCTAGCTGATGCGGAGAAGGAAGAGGCATACACCGCCCATCGGAAGAAGCTCATTCCCAATTATGAGCAGCGCTATCAGGGCCTGCCGAGGCAATTCTACAGCAAGGCGTTTTTCCAGTCCTTCGCCCGCAGGCACGGCATGGATGTTGAAATCATCCCCATGGACATGGAGGGCTACTGGAACAGTCAGTTTTACTTCGACTGTTATCTGTACAAGCGTTGAGGCCGCCGGGAGGCGGAGAAAGGGGAGCGCGCTATGGCACTGACCAGGCCCCAATTTGACATACTAGCGGAGGTGATCTCGCCCTCCGGGGAAGAGGTCCGCTTCGCCCCGGAAGCGGTTCAGGAACTGGAACAGCTGGGCCTGCTCCGGGCGGGACAGGCCACTCCGGAGGGTCTCCTGGCGATGGAGCCCTACCGGGCGCGGCGGGCGGTATTTCTGGCGGCCGGCTTTGGCAGCCGGCTGGCGCCCATCACCTTCAACACGCCCAAGCCCCTGGTCCGCGTCCACGGGAAGCGGATCATAGACAGCCTCCTGGACGCCTGCCTTGCCGCCGGGCTGGAGGAGCTCTATCTGGTCCGGGGCTACCTGGCCGAGCAGTTCGACCAGCTCCTCTACCGGTATCCCACCCTCCGGTTCCTGGAAAACCCGGTGTTCAACGAGACGAACAACATCTCCTCCGCTGTCTGCGCCGGCAGCCTGCTCTCCAACGCCTATGTCCTGGAGGCGGACTTGGTGCTGCAAAACCCGTCCCTGATCCGCCCCTACCAGTACAGCTCTAACTTTCTGGCCTTTCCCACCGCCCGCACCGACGACTGGTGCTTCGAGGTGCAGGACGGCATCATCACCGAGGAAAAGATCGGCGGGGAAAACTGCTGGCAGATGGTGGGCATCTCCTACTGGAGCGGGCCGGATGGTCAGCTGCTGGAGCGGGACCTGAAGGAGGTGTACCGGCAGCCCGGCGGCCGAGAGCGGTACTGGGAGCAGGTCCCCCTGGTGTTCCGCAAGGAGAACTACCGGGTATCCGTCCGCCCCTGCCGGCCTGAGGATGTCACAGAGATCGACACTCTGCGGGAATTGAAGGCCTTTGACAAGAGCTATGATATCGGCTAAAACAGGAGGGAATCCCATGGAGATTAAGCGAAATATTCTGCTCAACCCCGGTCCCGCCACCACCACAGATACGGTGAAGCTGGCCCAGGCCGTACCGGATATCTGTCCCCGGGAAAAGGAATTTGCCTCCCTGATGGCGGGCCTCCGCCGGGATCTGGTGCGCGTGGTCCACGGGGACCCGGAGGTACACACCGCCGTCCTGTTCTGCGGCTCCGGCACGCTGAACATGGACGTCTGCCTCAACTCCCTTCTCCCGGAGGGAAAACAGGCTCTCATTGTCCGCAACGGCGCTTACAGCGCCCGGGCCGCGGAGATCTGCCGGGCCTACCGTCTGCCCCACATTGATTTGGAGCTGCCCTACGACCGCCCCGCGGACCTGGCCGCTGTGGAGGCGGCGCTGAAGGCCCATCCCGACGTCTCACTGGTCTACGCCACCCACAACGAGACCGGGACTGGCGTACTGAACCCCATCCGCGAGCTGGGCGCCCTGGCCCATCGGTATGGCGCGATATTCGTGGCGGATACCACCAGCACCTACGCCATGCGGCCCATCCACCTGGCCGACGACAATCTGGACTTCTGCATGGCCTCCGCCCAGAAGGGCCTGATGGCCATGACCGGCCTGTCCTTTGTCATTGGCAGCCGGGCGCTGATCGAGGTGTCCAGAGACTATCCCCGCCGCTCCTACTACTGCAATCTCTGGCGGCAGTACGACTGCTTTGAGCGCACCGGCGAAATGGAATTCACCCCCCCGGTGCAGACCACCTACGCCGCCATTCAGGCCATGAAGGAGTACTGGGCCGAGGGCGAGCAGGCCAAGTGGGCCCGCCACACCCGGGTGATGGACGCCATCCACTGCGGGTTGGAGGACCTGGGCTTCCGGGAGCTGATCCGGCGGGAGCACCAGGCCGGGCTGGTGGCCGCCGTCCGCTTCCCGGATGACCCCAACTGGGACTTTGGGGCCATCCACGACTACTGCTATCAGCGGGGCTTTACCATCTATCCCGGCAAGGTAGGCTCCGCCGGGACCTTCCGGCTCTGCGCCCTGGGGGCCATCGACGAGGAGGACATCCACGCGTTTTTCACCGTATTCCGCCAGGCCCTGGACGCCTGCGGTGTTGCGGTCCCTGTGAGGTGCGCGCCATGAAAACGGTCTATACCTGCTTCTGTACCGAGGTCATCCACGAAGGACACCTGAACATTCTCCGCGAGGCGAAAAAATACGGCAAGGTGATCGTGGGCGCCCTGTCGGACAAGGCCCTGATCCGATGCAGCCGCTTTCCCGCCATCTCTCAGGAGGAACGCCTGCGCCTCTACCGCTCCCTGGACGGGGTGGACAGCGTGGTCATCCAGGATGATATGCTCTATGACGACGTGCTCTCCTTTATCCGTCCCGACTATGTGATCCACGGGGACAACTGGCAGACCGGCCCGGAGGCGGAGATCCGGGCGCGGCTGCTGCGCAGTCTGGAGGCGCTGGGCGGCCAGCTCATCGAGGTGCCCTACACCAGAAACGAGCGGGTCAGCCGGGCGGACCGCCTGCTGCGGGAAAAGCTGGCCATGCCGGAGTACCGCCGTAAGCGGCTGCGCCAGCTGCTTACCCTGTGCCCGGTGGTCAAGGCCATCGAGGCCCACAGCGGCCTCACCGGCCTTATCGCGGAAAAAACTGTGATTGCCCAGGACGGCCGCCTGGACCAGTTTGACGCCATGTGGGTCAGCTCTCTGTGCGATTCCACCGCCAAGGGCAAGCCGGATATCGAGCTGGTGGACCTCTCCTCCCGCCTGCGCACCATAGATGACATCATGGAGGTCACCACCAAGCCCATCATTCTGGACGGCGACACCGGCGGCCTGGCGGAGCATTTCATGTATAACGTCCGCACTTTGGAGCGCATGGGGGTCTCCGCCGTCATTATTGAGGACAAAACGGGGCTGAAGAAAAACAGCCTGTTTGGGACCGAGGCGGCCCAGACTCAGGACAGCATCGAGGGCTTCTGCGCCAAGATATCGGCGGGCAAGCGGGCCTGCCTCACCGATGACTTCATGATTATCGCCCGGATCGAGAGCCTGATCCTGGAGCAGGGCATGGACGACGCCCTTACCCGGGCGCGGGCCTATGTACAGGCGGGGGCGGACGGGATCATGATCCACAGCCGGAAAAAGGACCCCGGCGAAATTCTGGAGTTCTGCGACCACTTCCGCCGGACGGACCCGGCCACGCCCATTGTCGTCGTTCCCACCTCCTTTAACGCCATTACAGAGGAAGAGCTGGCCGCCCACGGGGTAAACATCGTGATCTACGCCAACCAGCTCACCCGCAGCGCCTTCCCCGCCATGCAGCGCACCGCGGAGGACATCCTGCGTTTTCACCGGGCCAAGGAGGTGGACGACCGCCTGCTGCCCATCCGGGAGATCATCACCCTGATCGACGAGCTGTAAGGGGGAGGAACATCATGGATATCCAACGTTTTGTCACTCTTTTGGGCGCGGACTTTTTTACCGGCGTGCCGGACTCCCAGCTCAAGGCCCTGTGCAATTATCTGATGGACCGCTACGGCACCGACCCCGCCCACCACATCATCGCCGCCAACGAGGGCAATGCCGCGGCCCTGGCCGCGGGCTACCACCTGGCCACCGGAAAAACGCCGGTGGTCTACCTACAGAACAGCGGCCTGGGGAACATCGTCAATCCTCTGGCCTCCCTGCTCAGCGACAAGGTCTATGCTATCCCCTGCCTGTTCATCATCGGCTGGCGGGGGGAGCCGGGCGTCCATGACGAGCCCCAGCACATCTTCCAGGGAGAGGCTACCCTCCCTCTGCTGGACACCTTAAAGGTCCCCTACTTCATTCTTGACAGCTCCGTCTCCGAGGAGCAGCTCCTCGCCAGGCTGGAGGAGTTCCGGGGCCGGCAGGCGGCCCTTGTTGTCCGCAAGGGCGGTCTGAAATACGACAAGACCCCCGCCTACGCCAATTCCTTCCCCATGTCCCGGGAGGAGGCCATCGGGCACATTCTCACCGCCGCGGGGGACAGTTTTGTCATCTCCACCACCGGCAAGGCCAGCCGGGAGGTCTTTGAGCTGCGGGAGGGCCGCGGGGAGGGCCACGGCCACGATTTTCTCACCGTGGGCTCCATGGGCCACAGCTCCTCCATCGCCCTGGGCATCGCCCTGCAAAAACCGGGGCGCCAGGTCTGGTGCCTGGACGGCGACGGCGCGGCTCTGATGCACCTGGGGGCGATGGCGGTGATCGGGTCCGCCCGGCCCCAAAACCTCATCCATGTCGTCCTCAACAACCAGGCCCACGAGTCCGTCGGAGGCCTTCCCACCGCCGCCGGGACAGTGGATCTGCCCGCCGTGGCCAGGGCCTGCGGCTATCCGGCGGCCCTCTCCGCAGACAGCCTGGAGGACCTGGAAAGCGCCCTGGAGTGTGTGAAGCACAGCGACCGGCTGACCTTCCTCGAGGTCAAATGCGCCCTGGGCGCCCGCGGGGATCTGGGCCGTCCCACCACCACCCCGCAGGAAAACAAGGCCACCCTTATGGCGGCGCTGGAGGAATGACCATGCTCTGCGACCTGCATACCCACTCCACCGCCTCTGACGGACAGTATACCCCTGTGGAGCTGGTCCGCTTGGCGCAGGAGCGGGGACTGGATGTGCTGGCCCTCACTGACCACGACACAGTGGACGGCCTGGAAGAGGCCGTGCAGGCGGGAGAACGGGCTGGGATACGGGTCGTCCGGGGGATTGAGCTCAGCGCCAGGGAGTACCCCACGTTCCATATCCTGGGCTACGGCTTCGACCCGGAGGCTCCGGCCTTGTCCGCCCTCTGCCGAGAGCTGAAGGAGGGCCGGGACCGGCGGGCCCCGCGGATCATCGCGTTTCTGGAGGAGCAGGGGGTACACATCCCCCTGTCCGAGGTGGAGGAGCTGGCAGGCGGACAGATCGTGGGCCGGCCCCACTTCGCCCAGGTGCTGGTTCGGCACAGCTATGTCTCCAGCAACCGGGAGGCCTTCGACCGCTACCTGGATACTGAGGAGTTCCTCCGCCGGGTGGAGCGGCCCAAGCCACCCGCTCAGGTGTGTGTGGAGACCATACAGGCCGCCGGAGGAAAGGTCTCACTGGCCCACCCTTATCAGATCGGCGTGGACAACGAGAAGCTGGAGGCCATTGTCCGAGAGCTGGCGGGTTGGGGGCTGGACGCCATTGAGTGTTTTTATCCTCAGCACACCCTGGAGCAGCGGGATTTTTACCTCAGTCTGGTAAAGAAGTACGGCCTCCACGTCACCGGCGGCAGCGATTTCCACGGCGAAAAGGTCAAGCCGGACATCGGACTGGCCACTCTGGAGGTGGAGACGGATTGGCTGCTGTCATAATCTTCGGATCTTGGCCTCAGCCTGCCTGTTCCCTCCTCCCAACTGACCTGCAAGGTTCCCCATCCTCCCTACTATCCTATAAAATCAAGCGCAGGGCGTTTCATGTCATATGAAGCGTCCTGCTTTTACTTCTGCCTCATCTTGACCATGCCGAAGGGGAAATATTTGAATGTCCATATTCAAGTCCTGCCGTGAAGTGCGAATACCTCCCAAAACCTGCGCATAAAAATTGGGAGGAGGTGCTTCATATGATCGACAAAAGCCTTCTGGAGGAGCTGTCACAGGTTTCGGCCAAGGAAGTGGCCGCTGACCAGCTGTCCGATATTCTCGACGTGACCATCCACGGAGAAACCGCTGTCCAGCGGCTAGAGAGCTACCTAGCCCAGGTGGGCAACCCGTACTGCTTTCGAGTTGGAAGCACCCCGGTGCGAATTTCCTTCAAGGCCGAACCCCTTGACAAGAAGATAAAATCCTACTTTTTAGGATTAAAAAATTGATGATCTTCTCCAGGTATCGTATTACAAGGGGGTCCCCTCACCATGGCGAGAATCAGAAAAACAGAGGCCGCCAAGGCCATTCCCAAGCAAATCATCTGGAAAATCGGCAAATACATCCGCCTTTCCCGTGAAGACGGAAATATGGTCTCTGAATCGGTAGTCAACCAGGACAAAATCCTGAGTGACGAAATACCCGGCTTCTTTGAGGCTGGCCTGTATGAAGTTGTGGACACCTATATTGACGACGGGACCAGTGGCACAACAGACCTGGAACGGCAGGATTTTCAGCGCATGGTACAGGACATGAAATGCGGCCGAATCAACTGCATCATTGTCAAAAATCTGTCCAGGGCATTCCGCAACAGTGCAAATCAGGGTCACTTTTTGGAGGAGTTTATCCCCCTCTACAACACCCGCTTTATCTCTCTGTACCAGCCCAGAATTGACACCTTCCTGGACCCGGAGATCGTACATAGCCTGGAGGTCAGCATTACCGGCTTTATGAACGAGCAGTATGCCTACAAGACCTCTGCCGATGTGCGGCGGACCTTCAAGCACAAGCGGGAAAACGGGGAATTTATCGGGGCCTTCGCCCCATACGGCTATGCCAAGGACCCGGAGGACAAAAACTCCCTTGTCATTGATGAGGAGGCCGCCCAGGTGGTACGGGATATCTTTTCCTGGTTCATTACTGAGGGTCTGAGTAAAAACGGAATTGCAAAGCGGCTCAACGAGTACGGAATCCTGAACCCAACGGCCTACAAACGGTCCAAAGGCCTTCACTATGAAAACCCTCACTGTAAGCATAACGACGGACTGTGGTCTCCAAGAACCGTCTCCCGCATTCTTCAGGACCCCTTGTATATCGGCGTCATGCGCCAGGGACGGCAACGGGTAATCAGCTACAAGGTCCACAAGCGGACCACAGTGCCGGAGGATGAATGGTTTGTTGTAGAAAATGCTGTCCCGCCCATCATCGACAGGGAGACCTTTCAGGCCGCACAGGACCTTCACAGACGGGACACCAGAACAGCACCCGGCAAGGGGGAGGTGTATCTGTTTTCCGGGCTGATTCGCTGCGCTGATTGCAGGAAGGGTATGGCCCGCCACACAGCCCGGGGACATATCTATTACCAATGCAGGACCCACCAGGAGAAATCCAGAGATAGATGCACCAAGCACAGCATCCGGCTGGATGTGCTGGAGAGGGCCGTCTTAGCCGCTGTCCAAAAGCAAATTGACCTCGTCGATTCTCTGGCTGAAATTATCGACGAGATCAACAGCGCCCCTGTGGTACATACGGATTCTCTTCGACTGAACGCACTGCTGGAACAGCGAACCAAGGACCTGGAAAGGGTGACGACCGCTTTGGATCATCTCTATATGGATTGGAAAAGCGGCGACATTGCCCGAGATCAATACCTCCGTATGAAGGTCCGCTTTGAGGAACAGTCCCACCAGCTCCAGGAAGCAATTGCACATATCCAAAGCGAGTACGAACGATTGGCTCAGAAGGATGACCCCGATAACCCCTATTTAACCGCCTTTCTAAAGCACCGGAACATTGATCGTTTATCCCGGGGGCTGCTGGTTGAGCTGGTCAATGCAATATATGTCCATGAGGACAAGAGCATTGAAATAGAATTTAATTTTGCAGACCAATACCGCCGTATCGCAGAGCACCTGGAGAACCATCCAGCTGGGCTCTGTGAAATCGGCGGAAAAGCTGTCTGAAGCGTTGCGCATAAATGATTGTCTCCGTGGGGCCAGTGGGACCGGCAGGCCCCTGCGCACCCGTGGCACCGGTGGCGCCCGTGGCACCAGTGGGACCGGTGGGACCGGCAGGACCAGCGGGGCCCTGAGCGCCTGTGGCACCGGTGGCACCCGTAGCACCAGTTGGACCGGTGGGACCGGCAGGACCAGCGGGCCCCTGGGCACCTGTAGCACCCGTGGCACCCGTAGCACCGACAGGGCCAGTGGGACCGGCAGGACCAGCGGGACCCTGAGCGCCTGTGGCACCGGTGGCACCCGTGGCACCAGTAGGACCGGTGGGACCGGCAGGACCAGCGGGGCCCTGGGCGCCTGTAGCACCGGTTGCGCCCGTGGCGCCAGTGGCACCGGCAGGGCCGGGAATGCCCTGGGGGCCGGTGGGGCCTGTCGCGCCGTTCGGGCCAGGATAACCCTGTGGCCCAGTGGGGCCAGTAGGTCCAGTGGGCCCTACTCCCGGGCAGGGCGGGAAGGGTCCCGGGCAGGGGGGCACCGGGGGCAGCGGACCAGGACAGCCGCAGCCGGTATCACAGCCACAGCCGGTGTCGCAGCCGCAGCCGGTGTTGCAGCCGCAGCCGGTGTTGCAGCCGCAGCCGGTATTGCAGCCGCAGCCGGTATTGCAGCCGCAGCCGGTCAGATGGGCCACAACGCCGTCCCGGCTGCTCTGCTCCCAATCAGAAGCATAGTATCGTCTCATAACGCGCTCCTTTACCTTCAAGTAATGGATGTGGCTATGCCACATACCATACTATGACCGCCCCGCCCTTTGGTGCGCGGGGCTTTACAGGCCGGCCGGTTTCCCCTATAATAGAGGAAAAGGAGGCGTCCCTATTGAATACCATTGAGATCCCCACCCTGCTCTTCTGGGAGAACGGCAACAGCTGGTACGGCAGCCTGGGCAATGCCCGGTTTTTTATTCGGCCAGAGGCCCCCGAGGAGGCAGGAGAAAAACACCTCTCCGTCCAGCTGTGGCGGGGCCCGCTGACCATGGACCTGAGCGAGATCATCGCCACAGCCGCCTTCCCGGTCACGGAGGACGGCTTAGCGCAGACCACGGCCTGGCTGGAGGAGCAGGCCGCACAAATAAACTAAAAAAACTCCCATCCGTCCGAAACGGATGGGAGTTTTTTCAGGCCAGCTCCGGCCCTTTTGCAATTGACAGCTTCAGCAGCACCGGTGTCAGCAGCGCGGAGGCAATCACCGCCAAAACGATGGCGGGCAGGATGGACGGGTCGATCATCCCCGCGCTGATTCCCCGCTGGGCCACCATCAGGGCCACCTCGCTGCGGGCCACCATGCCGATGCCCACCACCAGGGACTGGTGGCGGCTCATGCGGCAGGCCAGTCCGCCCAGGCCGCAGCCGACCACCTTGGACAGCACGGCGGCCAGCACCAGCAGCAGGGCAAACACCAGAATGTTGGAGTTCATATCCCGCAGATTGGTCTTCATGCCCACGCCGGCGAAAAACACCGGGGTGAACACCATGTAGGACGTGACGGTGAACTTCTTGGCCACAAACTTCCGGGCCTTGGTCACGTTACACAGGATCAGACCGGCGAAGTAGGCTCCGGTGATGTCGGCCACGCCAAACCACTCCTCGGCGCAGTAGGCCATGAGCAGGCAGAAGGCCAGCGCCCACACCGCCACACGGCGGCTGTGCCAATGGTCCTCGGCCACGAAGGTGAAGATCCTGCGGACTACCAGGCCCACCACCAGCACAAAGGCAAAAAACAGCACAATGTGGATCAGCACCGACACCGGGTTGGACTCCCCGGAGCTAAACGCGCTGAGGATGGAGAGCACCACGATGCCGATGATGTCGTCGATGAGGGCGGCGCTGAGCAGGGTGGTCCCGGTCTTGGTTTTCAGCTTGCCCATCTCGTTCAGGGTCTCCACCGTGATGGACACGGAGGTGGCGGAGAACACCGAGCCCATAAAGGCGGACTTGAGCAGGTTATAGGGGGTAAACTCCCCGCCGCAGAAGAAGGCGAAGTACAGCCCGCCGCACAAAAACAGGGGGACGAACACCCCCAGCACGGCGATAACGCTGGCCTGGACGCCGGTCTCCTTCAGCTCCTGCATGTCGGTGTCGATACCGGCAGTGAACATGAGCATGATGACACCAATCTCCGCCGCCTTCACCAGGAAATCGGTGCTCTGGAGCACCCCGAAGCCGCTGGGGCCCATAATGATGCCCGCCAAGAGCGCCCCCACCACCTGGGGCAGGTGGACGTGCTCAGTAGCCAGCCCAAAGACCTTAGTGGACAGCAGGACAATGGCCAGCAGCAGTAAGTAGGTATAATCCATCTCTCTTCCTCCCAAACAGAAAACCCGGCTTCTTCCGGGCGTCCCTGTATTATACGCATCGGGCATGGGGAAGTCAATGGGCAAAATGGCGAGAAAACCCCCGGCCCTCCCCCCTCCTTTTGGGGGGAAAGCCGGGAGATGTGTCACGCAATCCCGTCGGAGTGATAGCTCTTCAGCTCCTCCCGATAGACGGCCATATCTGCCGTCCAGGCCGGGTCCTCCCAGTCGGTCCTCAGCTCCGGCCAGCCCTCCGTCAGCGCCCGGGCGAAGAACCGGGTGAACCGGGATGCGCCGAAGCAGTCCAGGTGGTGCTCATCGTGGAACAGGTCCTCGCTCAGGCCGATGGCGGCGTAGTCCTGATTGAAATCGTGGAAGGGCACACCCAACCGGGCTGCCGTGTCCTCCACCGTGTTGAGCAGGGCCTTCTCCTCCAGCTCCAGGTTGGAGGGCGTCTTCACCAGCCACAGGGCGGTCCCCTCCTCCTTACACAGCCTTACGATCTCCTCCAGCCAGTACTGGTTCTTCTCCAGCAGAGGGGTTCGGTCGGTCACCGCCTCCACGTCCGGACGGGGCCGGGGCTCCTCCTGGGGGGAGAGCATCACATAGCCCTTGTAGGGGTCCCGGGCCTCGTCCCGACGGAAGGTGAAGTCCTGGCGGTGCAGGTCGCTCCAGCGGTCGTGGTACATCATGAAGTTGAACAGCAAAGCTGCCCTTCCCTCCAGATCGGGGGCGGACTGGAACGCCAGCTTCACCTTGTTCCAGGACAGGGGGATGTCGTCCATATAGGAGAAGGTGACCCCCTTGTCATTCCCCTCCATATAGTATTCCTTATCTCCAAAGGCCATGCGGCACTCCACCACCACCAGGGAGGGGGACTGGGTTTTCAGTGCCTCCTCTATATAGGTGTAGGTGGCCCACAGGGGCTGCTGCTGGGTGGCGAACACATAGCTCTTCACCCCCGTCTCCTCCCACAGCTCCAGGGGACTGAAGGCGGCGTAGGCGTGGCTGGAGCCGAAGAACATCACCTCAAACTGGTCCTGCTCCTCGTTGTAGAAGCCGCTGATCTTGGTGGTGGTGTTCCAGGGCAGGGCCAGGGACTTCCGAGCCAACAGCCGGCTCAGGGGAACCAAAATCAGGGTAAGCAGCACTAAGAACGCCAGGGCGGAGCAGAAAAATCTTACATTTTTATTCTTCATCCGGACACCTCAGAATTGGAAATAGGCAAAGGCTCTCGCGTCGTATCCCGGGCCGTAGATGCCGAAAATCAGCACCACCAGCACCCCAGCCAGGTAGACCGCCCACCGCACTGGCAGGGCCTGGCGGGTGATATAGGGCCGCAGGGGGCCGTACCGCTCCTGGAGCAGGTCGGCACACAGCAGCCCCCCGATCCCCGCCACCGCCGCCAGGAAGTTGAGCTTGTCCAGCGCCAGCGTAAAGAGCTGCCCCATCAGCACAAAGGGGTGGGGCTGAGTGAACATATGGACCACCATCTGCCGGGCGGCGGAGAAGGAGGGGGCCCGGAAAAACAGCCAGGCGAAGTCCACCAGACCAAAGGTGAACACCGTACTCACCAGACGCCAGAAGGGGCGCTCCCGGTGGATGTGCAGAAGGCGGCATACCCGCTCCCGGGCAGGAGCCAGAATCTCGCCGGCCACCTGGTAGGCCCCGTTCAGCCCGCCCCAAACCACAAAGCTCCAGTTAGCCCCGTGCCACAGGCCGCTGACCAGAAAGGTAATCATGGTATTGAGGTACTTGCGCACCTTTCCCTTCCGGTTGCCCCCCAGGGGGATGTACAGGTAGTCCCGGAACCAGGTGGACAGGGAGATGTGCCACCGCCGCCAGAACTCCGCCGCCGACTGGGCCAGATAGGGCCGGCGGAAGTTCTCCATCAGGGTGAAGCCCATCACCTGGGCCGCTCCGATGGCGATGTGGGAGTAGCCGGCAAAGTCACAGTAGATCTGGAAGGCAAAGAACACGGTGGCCAGGGCCACCGCCGCCCCGGGGAGCTGGGCGTAATTGTCATAGACGTAGTCCACCAACAGGGCCAGCCGGTCGGCCACCACGATCTTTTCCAGCATCCCCCACAGCATGAGCAGCAGCCCGTCCCGCACCCGGTCCGGGTCGAAGTCGTGCCGCTCATAGAGCTGGCCCATCAGGTTCTTCGACCGCTCGATGGGTCCGGCCACCAGCTGGGGGAAGAAGGAGACAAACAGGGCGTACCGGAAGGGATTTCTTTCCGGCTCCACCTCTCCCCGGTAGATGTCCACCGTGTAGGACAGGGCCTGGAAAGTGTAGAAGGAGATGCCCACCGGGAGCACCACGTCAAAGGCCGGCCGCTTGAAGGCCAGGCCCGCCAGGGCCAGAGCGGCGGACAGGTTATCCAGGAAAAAGTTGAAGTATTTGAAGAAAAAGAGGATGGACAGGTTGACCGCAAAGCCGAAAAATACCCACAGCTTTTTCCATCGTACCCGGCGTCTCGCGTCTGAGATGGCCTCCGCCCGGCGGATCAGCAGGCCAGCGGCGTAGGTGGTGAGGGTGGACAGGACGATGAGCAGAGCGTATTTGACATTCCAGCTCATATAGAAGTAGTAGCTGGCGGCCAGCAGCCACACCCACCGCACCCGGTGGGGCAGCAGAAAATATATTGCCGTCACCAGGGGGAAAAACAGCAGAAAGTCGATGGAATTGAACAGCATAGGCTCCTCCATAGGCGCGAAATGGTTTTGCTGACAGTATAGCACAAAATCCCAGAGAAAAAAAGCCATGTTTTCTTGCCCATCCGCCCAAAATGTAGGGGTCGCCCCCCTGGGCGACCCGCCAGAGAAAATGGGCCGCCGAAGGCGGCGGCCCCTACTTGCCCCAGTTGAGGAAAAATGATATACTGTAAAGCAAATGAAACTGAGGGAGACTTCCGCCATGAAAAAACTGATGGTCATTGACGGCAATTCCATCGTCAACCGGGCCTTCTACGGAGTGAGCCAAAATCTCACCACCCGGGAGGGCCAGCCCACCAACGCCATTTTTGGCTTTCTGAACATCCTGAACAAGCTGCTGGATGAGGGGGCCCCCGATGCCCTGTGCGTCACCTTCGACCGCTCCGCCCCCACCTTCCGCCACCAGGCCTTTGAGGGCTACAAGGCCAACCGCAAGGGGATGCCTGATGAGCTGGCCAGCCAGATGCCTATTCTAAAGGACGTGCTGGGGGCTATGAATATCCCCATGTACGAGCTGGACGGCTGGGAGGCCGACGACCTGCTGGGCACCATCGCCCGGCTGGACGAGGCGGCCGGCTGGGAGACCGCCATCGTCACCGGGGACAAGGACGCCCTCCAGCTGGTGACGGAGGCCACTACCGTCAAGCTGGTGTCCACCCGCATGGGACGGACTACCACCCGGGACGTGACCCCGGACAGCTTCCGGGAGGAGTACGGCTTCGACCCCATCAACATCATCGACCTGAAGGCCCTCATGGGGGACTCCTCCGACAACTACCCCGGTGTCAAGGGGGTGGGGGAAAAGACGGCCATGGCCCTCATCCAGCAGTACGGCGCCATCGACGCCATCTACGCGGCCCTCCCGGACGTGGACGCCAAGCCCGGCCTCATCAAAAAGCTGGAGGAGGGCAAGGACAGCGCCTTCCTGTCCTACGACCTGGCCACCATCCGCACCGACGCCCCCATCGACTTCAAGCCGGAGGACAACCTGCGCCGGGAACCGGACAACAACCGGCTGTATGAGCTCTTCCTGGACCTGGAGTTTGCCAAGCTCATCGACAAGTACCACCTCACCGCCCCCCAGGGAGAGGCGGTGGCGGAGGAGGCCCCCGTCTTTGAGGGTGCCTGCACCAGCGAGATGGTGGAAAACCGGGCCCGGATGGAAGAGCTGCTGGCCCTGTGGCGGACCAAGGAGATTGTGGACGTGCTGGCCCTGCCCGGGCTGGACGTGGTGTGCGTGGAGTGGCAGGAGGACGAGAAAACCGGCTCCGCCGCTCTGTTCTTTGCGGACAAGCTGGACTGCCACAACAACTTCCTCCGGAGCTTCTTCTCCGACCCGGCCATCAAAAAGACAGTCCACGGCCTGAAAAACCTGTGCCGGGCCCTGCTGGCTGAGGGGATCTCCCCCGCCGGGTTCGTCTTCGACACCGAGGTGGCCGCCTACCTCCTGGCCCCCTCCGACGGCAGCTATGAGCTGGAAAAGCTGGTGCTCACCTACTTCAACCAGCAGGCGGACAGGGCCGCGGCCTATCTGGACGACGGGGCCTTCAGCCCGCTGGCCGACCCTGCGGCCCCCCTGGCCGCCCTCATGTCCCACTGCGCCTGGATCGGCGCGCTGCGGGGCGTTTTGGAAAAGCGCCTCCGGGAGCTTAACATGTGGGAGCTGTATGAGAAGGTGGATCTGCCCCTGTGCCCGGTGCTGGCCGAGATGGAGACCGAGGGCTTCCTCATCGACCGGGGGGCTCTGGCCCAGTTCGGGGATATGCTCTCCCAACGGATCGACCAGGTGCAAAATACGATCTACGCCCTGGCCGGGGAGGACACCTTCAACATCAACTCCACCCAGCAGCTGGGGGGTATCCTCTTTGACAAGCTGGGCCTGCCCCCGGTGAAGAAGACCAAGACGGGCTACTCCACCAACGCCGACGTGCTGGACAAGCTCCGGGGCCAGCACCCCATCATCGACAGCATCCTGGAGTACCGCCAGCTCACCAAGCTGAAGTCCACCTATGTGGACGGCCTGGGTAAGGTCATCGGCCCGGACGGGCGCATCCACACCTCCTTCCAGAACACCGTCACCGCCACCGGGCGGCTGTCCTCCACCGAGCCCAATTTGCAGAATATCCCCGTCCGCACCGAGCTGGGGGCCGAGCTGAGAAAAATGTTCGCCGCCCCCGCCGGGAAGGTGCTGGTGGACGCCGACTACTCCCAGATCGAGCTGCGGCTGCTGGCCCACATGGCCGGGGACCAGGCCATGATCGAGGGTTTCCAGTCCGGCGAAGACATCCACACCATTACCGCCTCCCAGGTCTTTAACGTGCCCGTGGAGAAGGTGGCCCCCCAGATGCGGCGGAGCGCCAAGGCGGTGAACTTCGGCATCGTCTACGGCATCTCCCCCTTCTCCCTGTCCCAGGACATTGGGGTGTCCGTCCAGGAGGCCAAGGAGTATATGGACCGCTACTTCGCCCACTACGCCGGCGTCCGTGCCTACATGGACGGGGTGGTGGAGCAGGCCAAACAGGCCGGGTACGTCTCCACCCTGTGGGGACGGCGGCGGTGGATTCCCGAGATCAAGTCCTCCAACTTCAACACCCGGTCCTTCGGGGAACGGGTGGCCCTCAACGCCCCCATCCAGGGCACCGCCGCCGACATTATCAAGCTGGCTATGATAAGGGTCCGGGACCGGCTGAAGGCGGAGCACTTTGAGGGCAAGCTAGTCCTCCAGGTCCACGATGAACTCATCGTGGAGTGCCCTGAATCCGAGGCGGAGGCCATCTGTAAGCTGGTGGAGGAGGAGATGGAGGGCGTGGCCGCGTTGAGCGTCCCGCTCCTGGCCGAGACCCACGCCGGGAAAACCTGGGCGGATGCCCATTGACCACTTATCCCCCAAAAACGACCGTCTGTCCCAAATCCCTTGCCGGGACAAATTTCCTCTGGTACACTGAGGGTGATTCAGAGGAGACGGCCCGCCGAGGGCGGCGGCCCCTGTGGAGATAGGAGGTCATCCCATGAAAAACCGTACCGACAAAATTCTGCTCACAGTCTTTCTGCTGTCCCTACCAGCCTATGCTTTGATCCTGCTGACCTATCTTGAAATCATACCTGTGGACTTTCCCCTCGAGCTGTTTTCCCTTCGCGCCTGGCTGGCGCTCACATTTTCCGCCGTTCCAGCTTTCTGCCTCCAGTTCCTCCTGTGCCGGAGAACACGGCGCCGGATCGCCGCAATCCCAGCGGTCGCCGTCATCGGCGCGGCACTGTGGTTCGCCTATGGCTTCTTTACCGCCACCGGCTGGGATACGCTGGGCTGGGGCATCCTGATGCTTCTGTCCATCGCCCCGGCGGTGGGGTGCGCCCTGGCCTGGGCGGTATATGGTCTTTATCGCATCTGTAAGCGAGGTGACATCCGTGGATAACGCAATCTATATCGTCTTTTCCGCCACCCCCACCGGGATGGGGAAGCTCATTCGGGGGATCACCGGTCACCGCTATAACCACGTGTCCCTCTCTCTCAGCCGGGACATCCACAAGATGTACTCCTTCGCCCGCCTCCACCGGACCATCCCCCTGTACGGCGGCTTCGTGGTGGAGTCCATCCTGCGGTATCAGTCCTTCGCCGGGACGGCCAAGGTAAAAATATGCCGGGTGGAGGTGCCTGAGCCGGAGCTGACTTATCTCCACAACTATCTGGAGCGGCTCTGGAACGAGCGGGAGGAGTATATCTACAACACCCCCGCTGCTCTGGCCTCCCTGGTCCACCTGCGGCCCGCCATCTCCAAGGCCTACACCTGCGTCACCTTCGTCCAGGGCATTCTGGCCCGGCACGGCCTGGCTGGAGTTGCGGAGGCCGACAGCCCCACCGTCCGCGCCCTGGAGCGCCGCCTGACCCCCTACACGATCTACGAGGGCCCCGCTCCCGCCTCCGCCGGAGAGTGGGGAGAGGATGCCTACCCGGCCCAGACCACCACCCGCTACGCTGTCTACACCACTGCCCGCCACTTCGGCCGCCTGGCCCTGCGGATGCTGACGGGGGCGGTCTGATGGATAGAGTAAAGAGGCAGGCCCGTCTTACCCTCCTGCTGGTGACGGCGGGCGTCCTGACTATGGCCTGGGTGGAGGGAGTCCTGCGGCCTGTCTATCCGGTCAAGTCCGCTCTGAAGCTCGCCGTCTTTCTGGGCGGCGCCGGGCTGTACGTTCTCCTGTCCAAGGACAGGGGGCCTTTTGGCGCGTTCCGTCGCTCAGGCGCCGTGAGACCCGCCGCTCTGCTGGCCCTGGGCGTGCTGGCCTTCCTGCTGGGGGGCTACCTGCTGCTTGCCCCCTGGCTGGACCTGTCCGCTATCCCGGAAAACCTGGCCGCCAAGGAGGGCATTACCCGGGAAACCTTCCCCCTGGCCGCCGCCTATATTACCCTGTGCAACTCCCTGCTGGAGGAGTTCTTTTTCCGGGGCTTCGCCTTCCTCACTCTGTACCGGGCCGGGTACACGAAGCTGGCCTATGGCTTCTCCGCTCTGGCCTTTGCCCTGTACCATGTGTCCATCACCAGCAATTGGGGCTCCCCTGTGCTGATTCTCCTGATGGTGGCCGGACTGACCGCAGCCGGGCTGCTCTTCGACTGGCTGGACCGGGAGGGCAGCCTGTTCCCCTCCTGGCTGGTCCACATGGGGGCCAACCTGGGCACCAATGCCGTAGGATTTATCCTGTTTGGCATCCTGTAACCTGGAAGCAAAACGAAGTTTTGCGCCAAAGTTCTTTTGGTGACTTTTCTTTTAAGAAAAGTCACGCCCGCCCGGCGAGGGCGCGAAAGGAGCAGCCGTTATGTATTACGAAATTGTCCCTATGGACCGCGGTCACATCCCCCAGATCGCCGCCCTGGAGCGGGAGTGCTTCTCCGACCCCTGGAGCGAAAACCTGCTGGAGGACGCCCTCTTCGACCCCCAGGCCAGCTTCATTGTGGCCCAGGACAGTGAGGAGGAGGGCAACGTCCTAGGCTACGCTGGGCTCCACGCGGTGCTGGACGAGGGCTACATCGACAACATCGCCGTCCACCCCGACGCCCGGCGCCACGGGGTGGCCTCCGCCCTGCTGGACGTGTTCTGCCGGTTCGGGGAGGTCAATCTGGCCTTCCTCACCCTGGAGGTACGCAAGTCCAACACGGCGGCCATCGCCCTGTATGAGAAACACGGCTTTCATTGGGCGGGCCTGCGCCCCGGCTACTACCAGCACCCCCGGGAGGACGCCGTCATCATGACCCGGGAGTTTCCAAAGGAGGAGGAAGCATGAACATCTTAGCCATTGAGTCCTCCTGCGATGACACCGCTGCCGCCGTTGTTCAGGATGGCCGGACGGTGCTGTCCTCCTGCGTGTCCTCCCAGATCGAGATGCACACCATCTACGGCGGCGTGGTACCTGAGATTGCCTCCCGGAAGCATGTGGAGGCCATCTCCGGCCTGGCGGACAGGGCGGTGTCCGACGCCGGGCTGACCAAGGCCGACCTGGACGCTGTGGCCGTCACCTACGCCCCTGGCCTTATCGGGGCGGTGCTGGTGGGGGTCAACTTTGCCAAGGGGGCCGCTCTGGCTTTGAATCTGCCCCTGATCCCCGTCCACCACGTCCGGGGACACATCGCCGCCAATTACATCACCCATCCGGACCTGGAGCCGCCCTTTGTCTGCCTGTGCGTCTCCGGAGGAACCACCACCATTGTGGACGTGCGGTCCTACACGGAGATGTCCGTCCTGGGAGGCACCCGGGACGACGCCGCCGGGGAGTGCTTCGACAAGGTGGCCCGGGTACTGGGCATCGGCTACCCCGGGGGCGGGCCCATGGACAAGCTGGCCCAGGGGGGCGACGACAGCAAATATGTTTTGCCCGTGGCCCACGTCACCGGGGCGGAGCTGGACATGTCCTTCTCCGGGCTGAAGACCGCCAGCCTGAACCTGATCCACAACGCCCAGCAGAAGGGCGAAGCCTTAGACCTGCCCGCCTTCGCTGCCAGCTTCGGCCGGGCGGTGAGCGACAGTCTTGTCCCCCGGGTGATGGCCGCCGCCAAAATGACCGGCTACGGCAAGCTCGCCGTAGCGGGAGGTGTGGCCGCCAACAGCCGTATCCGCTCCGACCTCCAGGCCGCCTGCGCCGCCAGCGGGGATAGGCTCTTCCTCCCGGAGCTGAAATACTGCGGGGACAACGCCGCCATGATCGGCTGCCAGGGCTTTTACGAGTTCCGGGCGGGCCACACCGCCGGCTTTGACCTGAATGCTTACGCCACGCGAGATATTTCATTGGGATAGGTCTAGGTATCCGGACGGAGCCCAGCGCCAGCGGGTCCGTCCGGAAGAGGAGGAGCGACGGAGCGAGTAAGCATTTGCGCTTGCGCAGATGCGAACGATGCGCAGTCCGCGACGACGAGCGTTATGTAATCTTCCGACGCTTTACTTCGTGAGCATTTTCCCCTGTTTTGGTGAAGTCCCCTTACATGACCCTTAAAATTCCGGGCTTTTTTCCACACTTATGTGGACAAACCTGTGGAAAATGTGCAAAACTTTTTGATAACGCTTTTATGTTTTATCGTTATGTAAATCAATTCGACGGATTTCGGGAAAATTTCCCCGAAAACTCCCGAATTTCCCCTTGACAGCCGCCCTCCCTGATGCTATAATGCGCTTTGCACAAGAAAGCAGGTACGGTTCCCCGTCCTCACCCCAGGCCTTGAGCCAAAGGGTCAACATGGAAGTAACAGTGCCGGGTTGCCGGCGTTGTTTTGCTGTGATGTGGGGGCCTTACCGGCAGCCCACATTTCATTTTGTCTGGAGGTGCTTCCCATCGCTAACACAGGTCATCAAACCAATGAAGAGATCCGAGACAAAGAGGTCCGCCTGATCTCTGACTCCGGCGAGCAGCTGGGCATTATGTCCTCCCAGGAGGCCTTGCGCCTGGCCGAGGAGCGCAATTTGGATCTGGTCAAGATCTCCCCCACTGCCGTCCCCCCCGTGTGCAAGCTCATGGATTACGGCAAGTATCGGTTCGAGCAGACCAAGCGCGAGAAGGAAGCCCGCAAGAACCAGCGGGTGGTGGAGATCAAGGAGATCCGCATGTCTCCCAGCATCGACGTGAACGACTTCAACGTGAAGCTGCGCAACGCCCAGAAGTTCCTCTCCGAGGGCAACCGGTGCAAGGTCACCGTCCGCTTCCGCGGCCGTGAGATGGCCCACACCAACATCGGTCAGGACCTGCTGCTCAAGTTTGCTGAGGAGTGCGGCGAGACCGCTGTGATGGACAAGTCCCCCAAGCTGGAGGGCCGGCATATGTCCATCTTCCTCTCCCCCAAGCCTGCCAAGGACAAAAAGCAGCCCTGATCCTCTTTCGCACCCCGCCAAGGGCGGGACGCCCGGGATCAGGAAAAAGTAAGAAAAGGAGTTTTCTGTTATGGCGAACAAGATCAAGATCAAGACCCACAGCGGCGCCAAAAAGCGCTTCTCCCTGACCGGCACCGGCAAGGTCAAACGGGCCATGACCAAGAAGCGTCACCTGCTCAACGGCCACGGCAAGACCACCAAGCTGAAGCGGGCCCTGCGCGGCACCACCATCGCTGACAAGACCAACGAGGCCGCTGTCAAGCGCATGATCCTGTACAAGTAAGACAGAGGGAGGGAACGAACAATGGCAAGAGTGAAAGGCGCGATGATGACGCGCAAGAGAAGAAATAAGATCCTCAAGATGGCCAAGGGCTACTGGGGTTCCAAGTCCAAGCACTTCAAGATGGCCAACCAGGCCGTGATGAAGTCCGGCGTTTACGCCTACACCGGCCGCAAGCTGAAGAAGCGCGACTTCCGCCAGCTGTGGATCACCCGGATCAGTGCCGGCTGCAAGATGAACGGCATGAACTACTCCACCTTTATGAACGGGCTGAAGAAGGCCGGCATCATCATCAACCGCAAGATGCTGGCTGAGATGGCCATTAACGACAAGGCCGCCTTTACCCAGCTCACCGACACCGCCAAGAAGGCCCTGGCCTGAGATCGGATATAGAACGCGCACCCCTTCCGGGGTGCGCGTTTTATGTGCCTTGCAAAATACTCCGAAATGCCTTATGATAGATACAACCAAAAGACCGGAGAGGAGGCGTCCCTATGGAGCCGGCAATGTACCGCGACCTTCGGCTCACCCTCTGGCAGCGGCAGCTGCTCATCGGGGTGGTGGTGGCCCTCACCAGCCAGGTCTATCTGTCCCTGTGGGCGGAGGGCTTCCGGGTGTCCGCCGCCGCCATTCTCTACCCCGTCCTGCTGATCGCGCTGACTGGGGACCGCCGCTGGCCCGACATCGGCCTGGTCACCGGACTGTGCGTCCTGTTCATCCGGGTGGCCTTCGACCTGTTGGGGGACATGGCCCTGGCCCGCGCCCTGCTCATCGAGTACCCCGGCGGAGTGTTCTACCTGTGCTACGACGCCCTCCTCCGCCTGTTTTTCAGGCTGCGCCGGGCCCCCTCTCCCCCCTGGCTGGCCCTCTCCCTCTGGCTGTGTGACTTCCTCTCCAACCTGCTCAACCTGTGGCTGTCCAGCCGCTTTACCACGCTGCCCGCCGTCCTGCCCCTGGCGGGGGTGGCCCTGGTGCGCGCCCTCACCGCCTGCGCCATCCTGTGGGCGGGCCAGGGCTACCGGCAGCTCCTGCTCCGCTCCGAGCACGAGCAGCGCTACCGGCGGCTCTTCCTCATGACGGCCAATCTGAAAACCGAGCTGTACTTTCTCAAAAAGGACGCTGAGGACATCGAGGGGGTTATGTCCAGCGCCTACCGGCTCTACGAGCGGCTGGAGGGGCAGGAGGAGGAGCTCTCCGCCCTGGCCCTGTCCATCGCCCGGGACGTCCACGAGGTAAAGAAGGACAACCTGCGCATCATCCGGGGTCTGGAGGAGGACGTGGCCGAGGCCTACGACCACCAGGCCATGAGCCTGTCCGACCTGCTGAATATCCTGGAGGTGTCCACCCGGCAGTTCCTGGAGGGGCACCAGGGGGATATCCGACTGGAGTGCCGCTATGATCGGGACCTCCCTATCCGGGAGCACTACCGGCTGCTGTCGGTGCTGAAGAACCTGGTCACCAATGCGGCGGAGGCCATCCTGGCCGACCGGGGCCGGGGGAAGGTCCGGGTGGAGCTGACCACACAGGGGGAGCGTCTCCGGCTCACCGTGGCCGACGACGGCCCCGGCATCCCGCCCCGGGCCATGAAGATGCTGTTTCAGGTGGGCTACTCCACCAAATTCAACCAGGCCACCGGGGATATCAACCGGGGGGTGGGCCTGCCCGCCGTCCGGTACATCGTGGACGAGCTGGCCGGCGACCTCCGGGTGGAATCTGAGCCAGGGACGGGGACCACGTTTTTTGCAGAACTGCCGCTGAACACTGTTACAGGAGGGGAAGCGCCGTGAAAATATTCATTATCGAGGATGATATCTCTGTCATCGGTATTCTGGAGGACATTGTGGAGTGCAGCGGCCTGGGCTCCGTCTGCGGGGACACGGGCGACGGCCCCCCCGACCTGGAGCAGGTCCTGTCTCTGGACCCGGACCTGATCCTCATTGACCTGCTCATGCCCGGCAAGGACGGCATCCAGATCGTCCGGGAGCTGAAGGAGCGGGGCTGCGGGGCCAAGTTCATCATGATCTCCCAGGTGTCCGCCAAGGAGATGATCGCCAAGGCCTACACCGCCGGGGTGGAGTTCTTCATCCAGAAGCCCATCAACCTGATCGAGGTCCGCCAGGTCATCTCCAACGTGAAGAGCCAGATTGAAAATGAGCGAGCCCTGAAAACCATTCAGAGCGTCTTTGCCGGCCGGGAGGCCCCCGCCTCCCGGCCAGCCCCGGCGGAGCTCCACCGGCGCAAGCTGACCCACATCCTCAGCCAGCTGGGCATGGCGGGAGAAAAGGGGTCCAAGGACATCACCGACCTGTGCCTGATCCTGCTGGAGGAGGGGGGCAACGTATCCCAGACGGGGGTGTCTGCCCTGTGCGCCCGGCTCCCCGGCCCGCCCAAGTCCACCGAGCAGCGCATCCGCCGGGCGGTGGAGCGGGGCCTGGGCCACATCGCCAGCCTAGGGCTGGAGGACTACAACAATGAATTCTTTCTCCGCTACGCCACCCGCCTCTTCCCCTTCCACGAGGTCCGGGCCGAGATGGCCTTCCAACAGGGGAAAGGTCCCCGGGGCAAGGCCAGCCTGAAAAAGTTTCTGGACGGGCTGGTCATCCTGGTGGAGGAGGACTGATTTTCGCCGCCGGCTCCCCGCTGGCGGCGTTTTTTTAGGAATATGAGCCTCTTTTTTGTGAATACCATACAAAAAAGGGCAAAACTCTTTGTTATTTTAAGAGAACTTTATTTTCCTCCGTTACAATTTGAAACTTTTTGACGGCAGGGCAATAAAATTTCTTAGAAAATTGGGGCCGGCGGAGGGGCCGGCCCTAAAAAAGGAGAAAGAAGGAGAGAACCATGTTAGAGTACACCCTGAACATGTACCAGACGGCGGGCATCGCCATGCTCCTGTTCGTGCTGGGCCGCTTCCTCACCGACCGCATCGACTTTTTGAAGCGTTGCTGCATCCCCGCCCCGGTGGTGGGCGGACTGATCTTCGCCATTGTCCACCTGGTGCTGTACATGGCCGGCGTGCTGGCCCTGTCCTTTGACGAGAACGTGAAAAACTACTTTATGACCCTGTTCTTCACCAGCGTGGGTTACACCGCCTGCTTCCGCCTGCTGAAGAAGGGCGGCAAAAAGGTGTTCACCTTCCTGGGCATCGCCATTGTGATGGTCATTCTCCAGGACCTGGTCAGCTCCCTGCTGGCCGTAGCTTTCCACTGGGACCCCCGGCTGGGCCTGTGCACCGGCTCCATCCCCATGGTGGGTGGGCACGGCACCGCCGGCTCCTACGGCGACACCATGGAGAAAATGGGCATTGCCGGCTCCCAGGTGCTGGCAATGGCCGCCGCCACCTTTGGCCTGGTGGCCGGCTCCCTCATGGGCGGCCCCACCGCCCGGAGCATCATCGTCCGCAGAGGGTTGAGCTCCACCGAGAACGAGGCGGAGGTGGAGGAGATGGACGGCCAGTCCGCCGCCGAGAAGGCCAAGGCCGAGCGGATGGACATCGACGCTTTCACCAACGCCTTTATCCTGCTGGCCGTGGCCTCCGGCATCGGCACTATCCTCACCGCCCTCTTCAATAACATCCACATCACCGTCTTTGGCCGGGACATCCAGTTCACCTTCCCCACCTACATCGGCGCCATGGTCATCGCCGCCATCATCCGCAACTTCTGCGACGCCAAGCGCATCGTCCTGCCCGCCAAGGCCATCGACATGTGGGGCAACGTGTCCCTGTCCATCTTCCTGGCCATCGCCCTCATGTCCCTGAAGCTGTGGGAGCTGGCCTCCCTGGCCGGCCCCATGGTGGTCATGCTGGCCGCCCAGGTGGTGCTGATGTTCTTCTTCGCCCGCTTCGTGGTGTTCAACGTCATGGGCCGGGACTACGAGGCCGCCGTCATGACCTCCGCCTTCTGCGGCTTCGGCATGGGCGCCACCCCCAACGCCATGGCCAACATGCAGGCCATCACCAAGCGCCACGGCCCCGCGCCCCAGGCTTTCTTCATCGTCCCCCTGGTGGGGTCGCTGTTCATCGACTTCTTCAACGGCGTCATCATTACCATCTTCCTCAACGTACTGCCTATCATCTTCGGCTGAGAAAGGTTTATCCCGCCTCCTGCGGAGGCGGGATTTTTTATGTCTGCTGAGCGGCCCTCTTCTTCCGTTTGGCCGCCATGTAGCGGTCCTCCTCGCTGAAGATGCAGCCGCAGTACTTCTGCATGTAGAAGCCGTGGTCCCGGGCGAACTGCTGGCCCTCCTGGAACAGGGGGCGGAAGTCCCGGTAGAGAAAGGCCACCCCATACTTCTCCCCCATCTCCCGGGCGACGGCCGCGATGGCCTCATGGTTCTGGTAGGGGGAGATCAGCAGGGAGGTGGTAAAGCTGTCAAACCCGTTGGCAGCGGCGTATTTGGCCGTCTCCTCCATGCGCACCCGGTAGCAGTAGGCACACCGGCCGTCGATGTTCCCCGCTACAGCGGTGATGAAGGGCCGCAGGTCGTAGGTGCCGCCGATGACCAGCTTCATACCAATCTCCCTGGCGTACCCCTCCAGGGTACGCTTCCGGGCCTGGTACTCGGTGTAGGGGTGGATGTTGGGGTTAAACCAGAAGCCGGTGACGGGCACGCCCTCCTCCCGGAGCAGGGCGATGGGCCGGTTGGCGCAGGGGGCACAGCACATGTGCATCAGGGTGTTCATAGAAAGTCCTCCAGGTCGATGGTGTGGATGGTCAGCCCCTTCTTCATGGCGTAGGCCAGGGTCTGGAAGGTGCCCCCCTTGGGCGCCCCGTTGTAGACGGCAATGAGCATGTCCGACCGGTCCACCATGTAGCGGTTGCGGCGGATCATACAGAAGCGGTCGTAGCTGTGCTGGACCAGGGTCTCGAAGTTGCACCGGTCCAGGATGGCGTTGTAGCGTTCCCGCTCCGCCGCCGGCCAGCTGTCCGCCTGGGTCTCACAGGGCCGGGCGCACTCCAGGGTGAGATCGCCCTCCGCATTCCGCAGCTCCAGCACCGCCTCGGCGCAGTATAAGTCGATCCCCCGGGCCATGCCGGAGATGAAATGCCGGACTCCCGACACATAGGCGTCCTCCACCGCCTGGGCGACAGCCCTCTTCAGCCGCAGGCACCGGGGGTCGGCCTCGTCCTCCCCCCAGGGCAGCTTGTCAGGCCGGTGGCCGGTGAAGCAGCAGGTCTTTTCCTTGTCCATCACAGTACGATCAGGTCCTTGGGGGAGCGGGTGATATCCTCCCGGCCGGTCTCGTTGAGGATGAGCACGTCCTCAATGCGGACGCCGAATTTTCCCGGGATATAGACCCCCGGCTCGGCGGAGATGACTGCCCCCACGGGCATGGGGCGCTTCTCCCTGGAGCTGGCGTTGGGGGACTCGTGGATGTCCACCCCCAGGGAGTGGCCGAAGCTGTGGGAGAAATACTCCCCATACCCCGCCTCCCGGAGGACCTGCCGGGCGGCCTCGTCGATCTCCTGGCCGGTGACCCCCGCCCGGGCGGCGTTGATGCCCGCCTTCTGGGCGGAAAGAACGGCGTTGTACACCTCCTCCATCTCCTGGGTGGGCTGGCCCAGGGCCACGGTGCGGGTCATGTCGGAGCAGTAGCCCCCTACCTTGCAGCCGAAGTCCATGGTGATAAACATGCCTGTCTCCACGATCTGGTCCCCAGGGACGGCGTGGGGCCGGGAGCCGTTGGGACCGGCGGCCACGATGGGGTCGAAGGACACCTTCTCACCCCCCCGGCTGAGCAGCTCGTACACCAGCCGGGCGGCAATCTCTCGCTCGGTCATGCCAGGGCGGATGAAGTTGAGGATGGCCTTGAAGGCCTCGTCGGTGATGGCCTGGGCCTGGCGCATGAGGGCCAGCTCCCCCTCGTCCTTGGAGGCCCGCAGGCCGTCCAGCAGGTCCTGGGCTGGGGTGAGGACGCAGGGCAGGGCCTGGACGTACTTCTTGTGGCCGTCCACCGTCATGGCGCCGCTCTCAAAGCCGATGTTGTGGAGGCTCTTCCCCTCGATATACTCCTTGGCGAAGGCCAGGTGCCCCTTGTCCGGGGTGGTGAGGACTACCTCCGCCCCGTCGATCTGCTCCCGGGCGGCCTCGATGTACCGGCCGTCGGTGGAGTACCGGGCCCCGTCCTTCGTCACCAGCAGCAGGCCCTCCCCGTGGAAGCCCAGAGCGTACCGCTCCCCAGACTCGCTGGTAATCATCATGGCGTCCAGGCCGTACTCCGGCAGCCGGGCGGCGATCTTTTCGATGTGATTCATGGCAGACACTCCTGATAGATTTGTTTCATGGTCAGCGCGTCCTCCGCCTGGGTGCCAGCGGACTCGCAGATGAACGTTGGCGACCAGCTCCGGCGGGCGATCTCCGCAGCCAGCGGGGTCCAGTCGGGGCCGTAGCCGCCATCGTCATCGAAGGTGCGGTGGCACTTCTCCCCGCCCTTTGGGGTGAACTCAATGTGGGAGAAGTGGCTGTGGAAGTTGCTGGCCCGGTCTGGGCCCAGGACCTCGGCCACCCGGTCCAGCATCCGGGAGAAAGCCGCCTGTCCGTCGTCCGCCCCCAGGGAGCGGGCGTAGAGGTGGCCGAAGTCGATACAGGGCACCAGGCGGGCATCCAGGGTACACAGCTCCAGCACCTCGTCCAGGTCGCCCAGCTGATTGATCTTGCCCATGGTCTCCGGGCACAGGGCGATGTGGGAATAGCCCTGACCGTCGCAGGCGGCGATGACCTCTGTCAGGGATTTCTTCGCAATCTCCAGCGCCTCCCGGCGCTCGCGCTTCATCAGCGCCCCGGAGTGGATCACCACCCGTCCCGCTCCCATCCATTGGGCCACCTGACAGCCGGCGGTGATGTAGCCGACGGTCTTTTTCAGAGAATCCGGGTCCGGGTTGGCCAGGTTGATGAAGTAGGGGGCGTGAAGGGAGAGGGAAATTCCCAACCCTCGGGCGTTCTCCCCCACCTTGACGGCGGTGTCCTCCCCCACGTGGACCCCCTTGCCGCACTGGTACTCGTAGCAGTCCAGGCCGAAATCGGCGATCCATTTGGGGGCGGCCAGGGAGGACTTGTGGACCCTGGAAAAGCTGTCGCTGTTGCCCGCCGGGCCGAATTTGGCGCTCACAGAAAAGGTTTCCTCCTCCCCAGAAGGCGGAAGGGGGTCTCCACGGCGTACCGGATGTACCGCCCCGGGTTGCCCGCCAGACGGATGGGGCGTACCAGCAGGGGCGTCACCCCGGCGTTGTTGGCCCCCAGGGTATCGGTGAAGATCTGGTCCCCCACCATGACGGTCTCCTCGGGCGCAACCCCCATGCGCTCCATGGCCTTGAGGTAGCCTGCCTTTTTAGGCTTGCCTGAGTGGCCCTGGTAGGGGATGCCCAGCTGTTCGGCGAAGGCCTTCGCCCGGCCCGGCTTGCGACTGTTAGACAGCAGAAACAGCTCGATCCCGCTGGCCCTCAGCGCCTCCTTCCAGGCAATCAGCTCCGGAGGGGGCTGGGTCACCTTATAGGGCACCAGGGTGTTGTCCAGGTCGGCCAGCACCAGCTTGATCCCCCGGTCCGCCAGAGCCTGGGGGGAGATATGGGCAATGGAGGGATAGACCCCCCTGGGTATGGGTGATAAGGACATGGTTCTAACCTCTCGACTGATCTCATAGTGTGTACAGCGTAGTATATCACAGGTTGAAATTTCGGACAAGGGGGAAGTCCCATGGACACCTTTATCATCACGCTTCCGCCCAAACAGCTGCCCGCCCTCCGGGGCTGGCAGGTCACCCCCGCCCATCTGGCCTACCGGCTGGGTCCTGGGCCCCACCTGTTCCGGGCGGGCAGCACCGCCCCCAAGGGCGGGCTGATGGTGGTGGACGATCAGGAGTTCGACCCTCTGGGCCCCACCGGGCCACTGTGCCAGGAGATCGTCCGGGAGATCACAGCCCGGGGCTTCTCCGGGGCGGTCCTGGATTTTGAAAACCGCCTGCCCCCTCTGGAGCAAATCGCCGCCGCCCTGGATGAGCCCTTCGCCCGCCGGGGCTGGACTCTGATCGTCCCCGAGCGGTACGGCCAGGCAGCCCCCCACGCCCGGGTGATGATCTCCTCCGCCTTGTCGGGTGGCTCTCTCCAGCGGCGGCTGGAGGAGGCTTTGGCCCGCTTCGGGGAGAGCCGGGTGGTCCTGGCCCTGGAGAAACGGGCGGAGGACTTCTATCTCCCCTCCCCCACTGGCAGCGGCCAGCCCCTCACTCCCCAGGAGCTGGAGGAGCTGAAGGGACGGCTGTCCCCTTCTATCTTTTTCTCCGGGGAGCTGTGTGCCCGCTACTTCACCTACATGAGTCGGGAGACCGGCGCCCATTTTGTCCTCTTCGACGACGGCGACACCCTGCGCCACAAAGTGGAGGTGGCCCGCAAGCTGGGCATCGGCACCTTCCTGGCCCCCTGGGCCGAGGTGGGCCCCCATGCTGCCCGAATCGGCATCCAGCGCCGGCCGGAGCAGGCCAGGCCCCGGCGATGAGCAAAAACGGCCCGCCCCTCTGTAAGGGGCGGGCCGTTTTTGGTAAGATTCTTATTCGTAGGACTTGTCGGTCTCGATATACATGCCCTTGCCGGCCTCATAGCCCACGTAGAAGTCCAGGGCCTTGCCCAGGTCGCGGAGCTTGAAGTAGTTGCTCCCGCCGATCTTGTACACGCTGACCTTGGCCTCCTCGCCGTTGATATAGATGGCGTCGTTGCTCACCTGAGCCGTCCGCTCCCCGCCGGCGGCCGCGCCGGCCAGCTCCTTGCCGGTGGACTCGTAGGGCTGGCCGGAGGTGGCGGTGACCGCCTTGGCGGCGCCGTCATAGCCCACGGAGAACTGCTTTTCAGTGCCATTGAGGATGGCGGCCAGGTCGCGGATCTTGAAGTAGTTGGAGCTGCCAATCTTGTACACGGTGGCGTTCTGGGGCTCACCGTCGCAGGTCAGCTTGTCGTTGGTGGGCATGGCCTTGGCTTCGGCGGGCTTTTCAGGCTGCTCGGGGGTGATAGGGGTGGTGCTCCCGCCCAGCTGGAGGGTATAGGTCTGGCTGGAGCCATTGAACTGGCCGCCCTTGGCCTCCACCTTCAGGGTGTGGCTGCCGCCGCCCAGGCCGCTCAGGTTCAGGTCATAGTAGAAGGGGGCCTGGCTGGTGGAGTAGACCTGCTTGCCATCCACATAGTAGTTCACGGTAGTGCTGTGCTTGCCGGGGAAGCTGGCGTAGGTGGCCAACCGCAGGGTGTTCCGCCCCGTCAGAGAGGCCTTGTCCAGGGTCTCCCAGCCGGTGGCGGAGCCCTTCACATCGGACAGGTAGGCACCGTTTTCTCGGATAGCCTTCTCATAGGCGGCGCTGAGGGTAGAGGAGCCGCTCAGGACATAGTCGTACTCCCCTCCCTGGAAGGTGGTGTCGAAGTAGAACACGGCCTTCACCTGGGGATAGACCATATTAATATAGGAGTAGAACCAGTTCAGCTGCTCGGCGGCGTAGGCCGTCAGGTCCTGGCCGCCGGACCTGTTCCGGTAGGCAAAGCCGCACTCGCTGATCATCACGGGCTTGTTATGGGCCTTGGCCAGGTCGATGATGGGCTTGATGGTGATCAGGGGATCGTGGTCATAGATGCCCACGCCGTAGTAGGCGTCGTCGTAATATTTATTGTAGCCGAAGGTGTAGGAAGCGGTACCCTGGCTCTTGTCATAGCTGACATACTGGGTGTTGTGATAGGTGGACATGCCGATCCAGTCCACATATCCGTCCCCAGGGTAGTAGTCGGCGTGGGTCACATTCCGGTTGCTGATGTCGTTGGGGGAGAATACCATCTGGATGTTGGAGTAGGACCGGGCGGCGGTGGCAATCTTCCGGAAGGCCTGCTTGTAGACCTCGGGGTCGCAGCTGCTCCAGCAGTTCATCTCGGCGCCTACCCGCAGCAGAATGGTGGCGTTCAGACCGCCCAGGGCCCGCAGGCTCTCAGAGATATAGCTGTCAGCGCCCAGGACCGCCTGGGCCCCGGCGGTACTCTCAGGATTGAAGTTCCAGGCCACCTCGATCACGCCGCCGTTGGCCGCCTTGCGGAAGCTCTCGGAGGTCCTGTTGTAGTAGTCGATCCAGTACGCCACCGAGTAGCTGTCCTGGAAGGTGACATACATCAGGGCGGCGTTGGTGTCAGACCTGGGGCTGTCCACGGGGGTGCCGTACCAGGTGCCGGTCCGGGGGCCCGCGGAGTAGGGGGAGGCGCTGTCGCTGCTCTGGGCGTAGACGGTCACCTTCTGGGCCGCCCGCAGGCACTCCAGGCGCGACTCAATGCTCTGGAGCAGGTCGGTATAGTCATACCGGTCGGTATAGGAGGGGGTCAGGCCGCACTCGTTCAGCCACTTGGCATAGGTGCGCTCTCGCTCCGCCCAGGTGATAGCACCCGCAATGTCTCCCTTGATCTCGCAGGCCCAGGAGGCCAGCTTGGCCTTGGGCTCCAGGTTCTCGCACACGTCCTGGCCCAGCCCCAGGGGGTTGAGCAGATCATAGGTCTTTTGTGCCACTGAGATCACCTGGTCCGGGTCGCCGGCTGCCGCCTCCCAGGCGCTGTGGAGCTTCCAATAGGCACTGGGATACTTGAAGTTCCCATAGGCTGAGGCAGGCAAACACAGACCTGCCATCAACGCCGCCGCGAGGGCACAGGAAAACAAGCGGTGCATCAATTTGTTCATCATCAGTTACCTCCCAATCTCTTCTTCAATCCGGAAGCATAAAACCTCCAAAAAAATGATACTCTTGAGCGTGCCGTTTGTCAAGTATGCTGTTCGCATCGTATCGAGCGGCAGCCAGCGGAGTGATTTTCAGAAAAAAGCTGGACAGAATAACGCTTTTGCATTATGATACATTATGTAAAAATATCGAATTGACACGCGCATTCTGTCGAAACGACCTTTCCCGACAGGATGCGGGGAGGATTCCATATGACCCATTCCTTCTTCGGCGGGGTCTACCCCGCCACGCGAAAAGGCATTACCCGACGCAAGCCCATGGCCCGTCTCTCCCAGACCTCCAAGGAGATCATCATCCCCCTGGTCATGTGCGCCGACGGCCCCGCCACCCCCATGGTCCGGCCCGGCGACCCGGTGACGGTGGGCCAGCCCATCGCCCGGCGGGGACAGACTGGGGCGGCGGCCCACGCCAGTGTCTCCGGCCGGGTGAGCGCCATCGAGGACCGGCCCCACCCCTGGGGCGGCCGGTCCCCCGCTATTGTCATCCAGAACGACGACCGCAGCGAGCCCTACCCCGGCCACATGCCCCCCCTGGACCCCCGCCAGCTCACCCTGGAAGAGGTGGTGGAGCGGGTGACGGAGGCGGGAATCGTGGGCATGGGGGGCGGCTGCTTCCCCACCTGGGAGAAGATCTCCCGCTCCGCCGGCAAGATCGACACCCTGATCGTCAACGCCGCCGAGTGCGAGCCCTACGTCACCTCCGACTACCGCCTGCTGCTGGAGCGGGGGGAGCGCATCCTCCGGGGCGCCCAGGCCCTGTCCCAGTGCCTGAGGTGCGAGCGGGTAGTTCTGGTCACCGAGGGGGATAAGCTCAACGCCGTGGAGGCGGTGGAGCGCCGTCTGCGCCGCAGCGGCGCCCGGGTGCAGATCCTTCCTGTGCGCACCTGCTACCCTCTGGGGGCGGAAAAGCAGATCATCCAGACCGTTACCGGCCGGGAGGTGCCCCCCGGGGGCTCCCCCCTGGACGTGAAGTGCGCCGTTTTTAACGTGGCCACCGTCTACGCCATCCACGACGCCCTGTTCCAGGGCCGTCCCCTCACCCACCGGGCCGTGACCGTCACCGGCGGGGCGGTCACCCGCCCCCGAAACCTGTGGGTACCCATCGGCACCCCTCTGCGCCACCTACTGGAGACCTGCGGCGGCCTGCGGGAGGAGACCGACCGGATGCTCATTGGCGGGCCCATGATGGGCATCGCCCTCACCAACCTGGACGCACCAGTGACCAAGGACACCAACAGTCTGGTCTGCCTCACCAACTGGGAGCACAAGCCCGACACCCCACCTGGGGTGTGCATCCGGTGTGGCAAGTGTGTGGCCGCCTGTCCCATGCACCTGGCCCCCACCATCATCCGCCGGGCACTGGAGGAGCAGGACCTGAGCAAGCTGGCCAAGTACCACCTGGAGGACTGCAACGCCTGCGGCTGCTGCTCCTTCATCTGTCCTGCCCAGATCCCTCTGGTGGAGACGGTGGCCTCCGCCGCCGCCCTTCTGAAACGGGGGGTGACCAACCAGTGAGCACCGTCTACACCCCCAAGCGCCTGCCCCCTCAGCTGCGCCAGTCCTCCACCACCCGGGCCATGATGCTGGACGTGATCGTGGCCCTGCTCCCCGCTTTGGGTATGGCCGTATTCTTCTTCGGGCCCCGGGTGCTGGCCCTGTGCGCCGTATCGGTGGCGTCCAGCGTGGGCTTTGAGCTCCTCTACCGGCTGCTCACCCGCCAGAGCCTGTCCATCGGCGACCTGTCCGCCTGCGTCACCGGCCTGCTTCTGGCCCTCAGCCTGCCCGCCAGCGCCCCCTACTGGGTGCCTGTGATGGGCGCCGCCTTTGCCATCATCGTGGTCAAGCAGTTCTACGGTGGCCTGGGCCGGAACTTTATGAACCCCGCCCTGGCCGGCCGGATGCTGGCCGGCACCCTGCCCATGCTAATGACCACCTGGCCTCAGCCCATGCAGAAGCTATCCATGACCGCTGTGGACGCGGTATCCTCCGCCACCCCCATGTCCTATCTTCATGAGGGCGCCCTCCCCCCTGTCCCTCTGGACCTGATGTTCCTGGGCAGGCGGGGCGGCTGTATGGGCGAGATATCCGCCTTTATGCTCCTGCTGGGGCTGGGCTACCTGCTGCTGCGCCGGGTGATCTCCGCCCGAGTCCCCCTGTCCTACCTGGGCACGGTGGCGGCCGTCGCCCTGCTCTCCGCCCCCGAGGGGGTCTCTCCCCCGGTCTGGACCGCCTATCAGCTCATGGGCGGCGGCCTGCTCATGGGGGCCATCTTTTTCGCCACCGACCCCACTACCTCCCCAGTCACCCCCCGGGGTCAGGTGATGTACGGCGTGGGCTGCGGCCTGCTCACCGTGCTGCTGCGCTCCTCCAGCCCATACCCCGAGGGGGTGGGCTGGGCCATCCTCACCATGAACTGCATGGTGTGGTTGCTGGACCGACTGGGTCTGCCCCGGCGCTTCGGCATCGGCAACTTTGCCGCCACCAGAGCCGCCCTGGCTCAGGGATTGGCCAACCTGTCCCAGATCAAATTCGTTCGTCCCAGGCTGAACCTCCACATTCCCAAACCCCGTGAGGGCCAGGCCCCCGGCGAGGCCTACCTGGACCTGCTGCGGGCTTTCCTGAAAACTGCGGGACCGCTGGCCGGCGTCTTTGTGGTCACCTGCACCGTCATCTTCGGGGTCCACCGCTTTACAGACCTGAATACCGCCCGGGCTGAGGTCCAGGCCCAGTACGAAATTTTGACCCAGGCCATGCCCCAGGCCGCCGTGGGGGCTGAGACCCCCTATCGGGCCGCCGGCGCCATGTCCATCACCGCCGGCTACGACGCTGAGGGCCACCTGCTGGGCTACTGCGTGGAGGTCCAGAGCCAGGGCTTCGCCGGCCCCATCACCATGACAGTGGGGGTGGACCTGAACGGAGCGGTCACCGGTGTGGCCGTCAACAGCCACAACGAGACCGACCGGGTGGGCACCGAGGCCATGACCTCCGGAGCTTTGGCCCGGTATGTGGGCCGGTCGGGCACCATCCGTACCTCCGGGCCCAACTCCATGGACGCAGTCAGCGGTGCCACCGCCACCTCCAAGGCCATCACCGCCGGGGTCAACCGGGCGCTGAACATCGTGGCCAATCTGGACACCTCGGAGGAGATCAACTATGAAGATACGCAGTAAAGGGGGGAAGGGACAGTGAACACCGCCCTTGAACTGGCTGGGGTGGCCCTGGCCGCCCTGTTGTCAGAAAACCTGGTGCTGGTCTCCTGCATGGGCATCGGCACCCACCGGGAGTCCTTCTCCCAGCCCCGGGAGGCCCTGCGCACCGGCATCTGCCTCACTGTGGTCATGGTGCTGGGGGTGCTGTGCGCCTGGCTCTTTGATTTCTGGGTGCTCACCCAGTATAACCTAGAGCACTTCCGGGTACTGGCTTTCGCCCTGCTGATCCCCGCCCTTGTCGCAGGGCTGCGCAGATTTTTGAGCGCCTGCGTCCCCGAGCTGTCTCGCCGGGTGGACGGCAACCTGGCCTCCATCTCCACCAACTGCGCCGCCCTGGGCACCGCCCTGCTGGTGGCTCAGCGCAGCTACGGACTGGGCTCCGCCCTCCTCTACGCCCTGTGCGGCGGCGTGGGCGCCACCCTGGCCCTGGCCAGCTTTGCCAGCTTACAGAAGGAAGTGGACCTGAACCGCTGCCCCCGGGCCTTCCGGGGGGTGCCCATCCAGCTCATCACCGCCGGGCTGATGGCTATGGCCCTCATGGGCTACTACGGGCTGTATCTGGGATAGACATAAAAACGCTCCGCCGTCCTGGCGGAGCGTTTTTTGCCTTTTTTACTTCGCGCCCAGCTTGAAGGAGGCGCACTCGGTGCCCTCACACTTGGTGGGGGAGCAGTCGCAGCAGCCCACCTTGATGGAGCTCAGGGAGCAGCAGTTCTGGGCGCGGTCGTTGTAGGCACAGGTGTCCACGGAACACTTGATGCTGGTGTTACAGGTCTTCTTGTCAGTCATGATACTAAACCCTCCTTGTTTCGGATGGGCTTAGTATGCGATGCGCCGCTCAGGTCTATTCCTCCGGCGGAGAAGATTTTTTTATCTTTTTGAAAAATTTCGGCTGGCGGGGGTCGATGTCCTCGGGCTGGACGTCCACCACCTGGGGGATGAACCGCCTGGCAAACTTCCCCTTGCCCCGGGTCTTGACATAGAAATAGCCGATGATGGAAAAGACCACCGCGCCAATGAAGTTGACGAACAGGTCCTTCATGGTATCCAGGATGCCGATGTCCAGATAGCCCCCCAGGCCCAGGGAGATCTGCCGGCCGTCTGCCGTCACCACGATGGTGTCCACAATATTTTCAATGAGTACCCGGTTATTCTTCCCGGTGGGGTCCAGCATGACAGAGGAGATGGAGTGGACCACGGCGTCCTTCTGCATGTCCAGGGCCATGAGCTGGTCCATGCCGCACTCGAAGAACTCCCACAGCACCCCGATGGTCATGGAGAAGCAGAAGGCCACGATGGACATGAACACCGGCGACAGGGACAGGGAGAATTTCTCCGTGCGGTTGAGCATGTCCACCAGGGCAAAGCCGATGGCGGCACAGAGAAAGCCGTTGAGGGTGTGGAGGATGGTATCCCAGCCCTTGAAGGTGGTGTAGAAGGAGCTGATCTCCCCCAAAATCTCGGCGGCAAAGATGAAGAGCATAATGATGATCTCCATGGTGTTGGGCAGGTCGATCATCAGCGCCCGCTCGAACACCGTGGGCAGCAGGAAGAGTACCAGGGTCAGGGCGCACAGAAAGACGCTCTCAAAGTCCCCGTTGAAGAACTGGGCCACCATCACGGCAATGACCAGAAAGCGCAGGATGAAGTAGACCGCCGCCACCACCCGCTTGCGCCGCAGGGCGTCGTGGGCGGCGGAGAGGACCGCCCGCAGTCCCTTTTTCTTTTTCGCCACAAACTCTACCCCCATCTCTTTGATCGGGCCGCCGAGGGCGGCGGCCCCTACGGTAGGGGGCGGCCCCCTGGCCGCCCCGCCAATTTTCTACATTTAGTATAGTCTTTTTCGCCGGGAAAGTCAAGAAAGCCGCCTGTCAAGGCTCAGCCCCCAGGCGCATAGACTGGTTCGGAGGTGATTATATATGGACCTGCGCAACAGACAGATCACGGTAGGAGAGCTGCTGGACAACCCGAAGTCCAAGGCGGTCTTTCAGCGCCGCTTCGGGAAATTCATGAAGCACCCCATGGTGGGCGCGGCCCGCTCCCTCTCCCTGGCCCAGCTCCAGGAGATGGCGGCGGTCTACATTCCCCAGAAGACCATCCAGGAGACCCTGCGGGAGCTGGAACAGCTTTGAGCAGTTTGCCCGCTCCCGGGAGAAAAATATGTTCCTTTTCTTCTGAGTTGTGGGTTGTCAAGTTCCCAATTATCGGCTAAAATAGAATATCATCAACACAACGGAGGGGTCGCCATGGAGATCATCAAACAGCAGCGCCATGGCGTCCCTTTTTATGCCTGTACCGACCCGGCCTGGGCGGGGGCGGCCCACGGCTTCTCCACCCGGCTGGGGGGCGTCTCCCCCGCCCCCATGGACAGTCTCAACCTGGGGGCCAACCGGGGGGACGACCCGGCCAATGTCCGGGAGAACTTCTCCCGCTTCTGCGCCGCCATCGGGACGGACCCCAACGCCCTGGTGAAGAACCACCAGATCCACAGCGATATCATCCGCCCGGTCACCCGGGCCGACGTAATGCCCTCCCCCGAGGCCCCCGGCCTGTGTGAGGCGGACGGCCTCATCACCAACGAGCCCGGAGTGTGCCTAACCATCTTCTCTGGGGACTGTATCCCCGTCCTGCTCTACGACCCGGCTGGCCGCTGCGTGGCCGCCGTCCACGCCGGCTGGAGGGGCACCGCCATCGGCGCTGCCACCCGGGCGGCAGAGGCCATGGTCCGGGACTACGGCTGCCGTCCTGAAAACATCCTAGCCGCCATCGGGCCGGGCATCTCCCCCTGCTGCTTCGAGACCCACGTCGATGTCCCAGACGGCCTGCGGGCTGGGCTGGGGACGGACGCCCAGCCCTTCATCCGCCCCCTGCCCCAGGAGGGCAAGTTCTCCGTGGACCTGAAGGGGGCTAACGCTCGCTGGCTGGAGCGGGCAGGCCTACTGCGGGAGCATATCGCCATCTGCTCCGCCTGCACCGCCTGCGGTCTGGACGAGTTCTGGTCCCACCGGGTCCAAGGAGGACAGCGGGGCAGCATGGCGGCCATGATCCAACTGGTATAACGAGGAACGATCCATGAAAAAACTGCTTGCGTCACTTCTGCCCGCCGCCTTACTTCTCTCCCTGGCTTCCTGCGGCGGAGGGCCCCTCCCCGACCTCTCTGGCTCCGCCTCCTCTTCGGGGGGCGTGAGCCAGACGGAGGACCCGCCCCCCAGAGATATCCCCTTCACCCTGGCCTTCTACCCGGAGTTCAGCCTCCACCCCGCCCTGGCCGCCAACCGGGCCAACCTCACCCTGGCCCCTCTGCTCTACGAGAGCCTGTTCACGGTGGACGCCTCCTTCCAGGCCCAGCCGGTGCTGTGTCAGAGCTTTGCCGTCAGCGAGGACAAGCTGGTGTGGACCTTCACCCTGCGATCCGGGATCACCTTCTCCGACGGCACCCCCCTGGACGGACAGGCGGTGGCCGCCGCCCTGGAGCTGGCCCGCTCCGACAGGGGCCGGTACCGGGCCCGGCTGGCCGGCGTGGCGTCCGTCGCCGCCCCGGCGGAGGCCCCCAATCAGGTCATTGTGACCCTGCGCCGGCCCAACGGCTCCCTGCCCCTGCTGCTGGACATCCCCATCGCCTTGGGGGAGGGGGACCACCCCGCCGGCACCGGGCCTTACGTACTGGCGGAGGACGGAGAGTCCCTCACCGCTCGGACCGGCTGGTGGCAGAAGGAGAAAGCCCTGCCTGTCCAGTCCATCCCCCTCCACGGCGTAAGCAAGAGCGACGATCTGCTTTACGCCTTTGACGCCGGGGACGTCTCTCTGGCAGACGTGGACCTGATGGCCACCAACGCCATGGGCTACGGCGGCAACTACCAGACCTGGGACTACCCCACCGCCGACTTCCTCTACCTGGGCTTTAACACCCAAAGCGGCCTGTGCCGCACGCCGGAGGTCCGCCGGGCGCTGGCCCTGGCGGTGGACCGGGACACGGCTGTCTCCATCTCCTATGCCAACCACGCCCGCCCGGTCCGGCTTCCCGTCCACCCGGACAGCCCCCTGTACAGCCAGGCCGCGGCCCAGGCCGCTCCGGACTTTGACCCGGAGGAGCTGGCCCTTCAGGCGGAGGGCCTGCGCCTTCCCGGCAAGACCCTTGTCTTTCTGGTCAACAGCGAGAATACCGCCAAGGCCGCCGTCGCCCAGCGCATCGCCTACCAGCTGGAGGCCGCCGGCCTCACCGTGGAGCTACAACAGCTCCCCTTCGAGGGCTTCACCGCTGCCCTGGCCGCTGGGAGCTTTGACCTGTACCTGGGGGAGACAGTGCTCACCGCCGACTTTGACCTCGCCCCCCTGCTGTCCTCCGCCGGCGCGCTCAACTACGGCGGCTGGCAGCACGAGAGGGCCGACGGCCTGCTCTACGCCATGCACACCGCCTCGACCGAGGACAAGCCCGCCGCCGCCCAGGCCCTGTTCGAGCTGCTGAACGAGCAGACGCCCATCGTCCCCATCGCCTTTAAGAACGGCTCCGTCCTCACCCAGTGGGGCAGGCTGTCGGGGCTGTCCCCGGTGCGGGGAAATGTGTTTTATCAGATAGAAAATTGGAATGTGAAATAAAAACGGAGGAAAAGGACCATGAGTGTTTACCGCTGCTACTCCAAGAAAAAAGAGGGCTTCGACGTAGAGGCCCAGGGCCTATGCAAACAGCTGCGGGAGCAGTTGGGCATCCAAGGGCTCCATTCCGTGACCATCCTGAACCGGTACGACGTGGAGCAGATCGACCCCGCCGTCTACCAGCGGGCCAAGGGCATCGTCTTCTCCGAGCCCCAGGTGGACGTGGTATACGACGAGGACTTCCCCATGCCCCGGATCGCGGGGGCCTGCTTCGCCGTGGAGGCTTTGCCCGGCCAGTTCGACCAGCGGGCGGACTCGGCGGCCCAGTGCATCCAGCTCATGGCCGGGGTGGACCGACCCCTGGTGGCCTACGCCAAGGTCTACTTCCTGGAGGGGGCCATCTCCCAGGCTGAGCTGGACAAGATCAAGGCTTTCCTGATTAACCCCGTGGAGAGCCGGGAGGCCTCCATGGACAAGCCGGCCACCCTGGTGCGCTCCCACGCCATCCCCGACCATGTGGACACGGTGGCCGGCTTCACCGCCCTGGACGAGGCCGGTCTGGCCGCTCTGCTGGACTCTCTGGGGCTGGCTATGGACCTGGACGACCTGAAATTCCTCCAGGCCTACTTCCGGGACGAGGAGCAGCGGGACCCCACCATCACCGAGGTGCGGGTGGTGGACACCTACTGGTCCGACCACTGCCGCCACACCACCTTCTCCACCCACCTGGATGAGGTCAAGATCGACGACCCCGCCGTCAAGGCGGCCTATGAGCGCTACTTAGCCGCTCGGGTGGAGGTCTACGGGGAGGAGAGGGCGGCCAAACGGCCCCAGACCCTCATGGACATCGCCACCATCGGCACCAAGGTGCTGAAAAAGCGGGGGCTGCTCCCCGAGCTGGACGAGAGCGAGGAGATCAACGCCTGCTCCATCCACGTCCCCGCCCAGGTGGACGGGAAGGAGCAGGACTGGCTGCTCATGTTCAAGAACGAGACCCACAACCACCCCACCGAGATTGAGCCCTTCGGCGGCGCGGCCACCTGCATCGGCGGCTGCATCCGGGACCCCCTGTCCGGCCGGGTGTATGTCCATCAGGCCATGCGCTTCACTGGCGGTGGCGACCCCCGGGTCCCCTTTGACCAGACCCTGGAGGGCAAGCTGCCCCAGCGCAAGCTGGCCCAGACCGCCGCGGCGGGCTACTCCTCCTACGGCAACCAGATTGGCCTGGCCACCGGCCACGTGGCCGAGGTGTACCATGAGGGCTACATCGCCAAGCGGCTGGAGTGCGGCGCCGTGGTGGGCGCGGCCCCGGCGGAGAACGTGCGCCGGGAGCGGCCCGCCCCCGGGGACGTGGTCATCCTGCTGGGCGGACGCACCGGCCGGGACGGCATCGGCGGGGCCACCGGCTCCTCCAAGAGCCACAACAAGAAATCGCTCACCACTATGGCCTCCGAGGTCCAGAAGGGCAACGCCCCCGAGGAGCGGAAGATTCAGCGCCTGTTCCGGGACGGGAATGTCACCCGGCTCATCAAGCGGTGCAACGACTTCGGCGCGGGCGGCGTCAGCGTGGCCATCGGCGAGCTGGCCGACGGGCTGGAGATCGACCTGGACGCCGTGCGCAAGAAGTACGACGGCCTGGACGGCACCGAGCTGGCCATCTCCGAGAGCCAGGAGCGGATGGCGGTGGTGGTGGCCGCCGGGGATGCGGACAAGTTCATCGCCGCCGCCGAGAAGGAGAATCTGGAGGCCTACCGGGTAGCTGTTGTCACCGAGAGCCCCCGGATGGTGATGCACTGGAAGGGACAGAAGATCGCCGACCTGAGCCGGGAATTTTTGAACACCAACGGCGCGGTGAAGCACGCCGCTGCCCACATCGGCGCAAAAGAGCGTTTTTACAGCGGCGGGCCCCAGGTCACATCCCTGCGGGACATGGCCTCCAGCTTGAAGTGTGCCAGCCGCCGTGGATTGACCGAGCGGTTCGACGGCTCCATCGGGGCGGGGTCCGTCCTCATGCCCTTCGGCGGCAAGTACCAGACCACCCCCGCCCAGGCTATGGCGGCGCTGCTGCCCGTCCTTCCGGGACAGGAGACCGACCAGGCCAGCGTCATGGCCTGGGGCTGCGACCCGGAGGCCCTGTCCGCCAACCCCTACCGGGGGGCCTACGACGCCGTGACCACCTCCATCGCCAAGCTGGTGGCCGCCGGCGCGGATTACAAGAAGGTTTACCTCACTCTTCAAGAGTTCTTTGAGAAGCTCCGGGACGAGCCCGCCCGCTGGGGCAAGCCCGCCGCCGCTCTGCTGGGGGCGCTGGACGCCCAGCTGGACTACGGCGCCGCTGCCATCGGCGGCAAGGACTCCATGTCCGGCTCCTTCCTGGATAAGGACGTGCCCCCCACCCTGATTTCTTTCGCCATTGCCCCCATCAAGGCCGGAGAGATGATCACCCCAGAGTTCAAGGAGGCGGGCCACCCGGTCTACTGCTTCTCCCCTGACGAGGACGGCGCCGGGGCTATGAAAGAGGGCTGGGGGCAGTTCCACGCCCTGTGTCAGGCGGGTAAAGTGAAAGCTGCATGGGCTGTGGAAAACAGTCTGGCAGAGGCTGTGACAAAGATGTCCTTCGGCAACCGCGTCGGCTTCCAGGCCGGTGTGGACAATACCGCCTGGTATCTGCCAAAATCCGGCTTTATCGCGGCTGAATTGACCGAGGAGGTCAATCTGCCTCACGCCCACCGCATCGGCGAGACCACCGAGGCCCCCATTATCGCCCTGCCCGGCGAGGCTGTGCCGGTTGATGAGCTGCTCAAGCTCAACGAGGGCGTGCTGGAGGAGGTCTACCCCACCAGGGCGGGCAGCTCCGAGGAAGTGCAGACTATTTCCTGGGACAAGCGCTCCCCCGCCGTCTGCAAGCATAAAGTCGCCCATCCCAAGGCGGTGATTCCCGTCTTCCCCGGCACCAACTGCGAGTACGACACCGCCAAGGCCTGCATCCGGGCCGGCATCGACCCGGAGATCGTGGTGGTGCGTAACCTGACCACCGACTTCCTGGCCCAGTCCGCCCAGGCCCTGGAGCAGGCCATCCGGAGCGCCCAGATGGTGGTCCTCCCTGGCGGCTTCTCCGGCGGTGACGAGCCCGAGGGCTCCGCCAAGTTTATCTGCTCCTTCCTGCGCAATCCCGCCCTTTCCGACGCCATCATGGACCTGCTGAAAAACCGGGACGGCCTGATGCTGGGCATCTGCAACGGCTTCCAGGCCCTGGTGAAGCTGGGGCTGGTTCCCTACGGCGAGATCAGAGACATGGACGAGAGCTGCCCCACCCTGACCTACAACCAGATCGGCCGCCACCAGAGCCGTTATGTCACCACCTGGGTGGCCAGCGTCCAGTCCCCCTGGATGCTCAAGTGCCAGGTGGGCGACCAGCACACCATCCCTATCTCCCACGGCGAGGGCCGCTTCGTGGCCCCCAAGACCGTCATCGCCGACCTGATCGCAAAAGGCCAGGTGGCTACCCAGTATGTGGGCACGGACGGCCAGCCCACCATGGACATCCTGGCCAACCCCAACGGCTCCATGGAGGCCATCGAGGGCATCTTCTCCCCCGACGGCCGGGTCTTCGGAAAAATGGGCCACCTGGAACGCCGCGGGCCCTTTGTGGGGGTTAACGTCCCCGGGAACAAGCATCAGCCTCTCTTCGAGGGCGGCGCAGAATATTTTAAATAACTCAAAGGTGCGGCCCGGACATGGAGGAGCTCCTCTATGTCCGGGCCTTTTCAAAATTCTTATTTCATTAACGAAATTTGCACAAAAAATTTACAATTTTTTCTCCGCCATTTGTTATAATATTATAATACTAAATGTTCTCCCTTCGAGAACCGGAAAAATAACGACACTTTTTATAGAGAATTTCTTGGGAAAGGAGACAGAAACATGAAGACCGTCCCCACCTACAGCGGCACACTGCGCAGTCACCAGCTGGATGTGCCCCGCTGCATCTCTGAGTGCAGCGGCATCCGGATCTTCGGCCGGCGGATCAAATCCCTGGTATTCTCCACCGATGTAGCCATCATCAAGAACATCAACGCGGACGCCATTATCGCTGTCTACCCCTTTACACCTCAACCCGCCATCACCCAGGCCATCATCAGCGTAGCCGATGTCCCTGTCTTTGCCGGGGTTGGGGGCGGCGTGACCAACGGTGCCCGGTCCGTCCGACTGGCGGAGTACGCCGAGCACCAGGGCGCCCACGGGGTCGTGCTCAACGCCCCTATTGCAGACCAGACTATCAGCGAAATCAAGGCAGTGGTGGACATCCCGGTGGTGGCCACCATCGTCTCCGCCTCCCAGGATTTTGCCGGGCGGATCAGGGCCGGAGCGGACATCCTGAATGTCTCCGGCGCGGACCAAACTCCCCAGGTCGTAGCCGCCATCCGGCGGGAATTCCCCGACATCCCCATTATCGCCACCGGCGGCCCCACCGATCAGGACATTTTGCTTACCATAGCCGCCGGAGCCAACGCCATTACATACACACCGCCCACCACTGGACAGCTTTTTTCCAAGATCATGTGGGACCATCGGGCCCGTTTTTAGGCCGGCGGACAGAACATCCGCCGGTCCAAAAAATCGCCTGTAAAAAAAATGAAATTACCTGTTGACAATTAAAGAAAAATCCGCTATACTATCCCTTGCCCTGTTTGAGGGGCACGACATGGCGGCATAGCTCAGTTGGCTAGAGCATACGGTTCATACCCGTAGTGTCCCCGGTTCAAATCCAGGTGCCGCTACCATATAAAAAACGGACCCCCTGTCCGTTTCCATATAAACGGCCCGGTGGTCAAGCGGTTAAGACTCCGCCCTTTCACGGCGGCAACACGGGTTCGAGTCCCGTCCGGGTCACCAACCGTTTCATATGGAGGCATAGCTCAGCCGGTAGAGCGCTCGCCTCACACGCGAGAGGTCACAGATTCGAGTTCTGTTGTCTCCACCACAAGGACAAAATCCGAACTTCTTCCCAATCGGGAACGGGTTCGGATTTGTTCTTTATCTGGATGAAATAGCGGTGGCCTCCATAATCAAAATGGGGGCCGTTCTTTTTATGTATGGTTCCGCTTCCATTTCTCAAAGGCCGCTTGTGTGGGGATATGGCTTGCTGGGCGGCGGCATAAACAAAGAGGCCCCCGGTTTGGGGACCTCATGAACGGTATGTATTCGGTTTTGCGGAGGCCCGGCATATGGCCCCAATGGGGCGGAGATGTGCGGGTCGGGATGGTGCGATTACTAGCCACCAAGGCCACCTGCTTGGATAGTACCGATTACAGCTTCGGATGCCCTGCGTGCTTCTTCAATGTCGGCTTGCTTCTGCTCTTCGGTGCGGGTGTCTACAACTACATTAGAATAATCAGAGTTCCAGGGATCGTGTACGGAGGTGCGGCCTTGGGTGTCACCGGTTGGCTGTTGGGTGCTACTGGGTTTGGTTTGCTGTTCTTCGGTCTCAGCGGGTGCCGGGGGTGTCTGCTCCGCAGGAGGCTCCGGGGTGGGGGTTTCCTCCGCAGGCTTGGGGGTGTCCTTCTTCACAGGGGTCACCGGGGGCTGTTCCGGTTTGGGCTCCGGTTTGGGCTCAACAATGGGGGCGGGGTCTGCGGGCGGCTCCGGGGCAGGAGCTTCTGGGGCCTCGACTTCCGGGGTGGTATCCTTGACAGGCTCAGGAGTCGGGGTGGCTGGCGGCTCCGTTTCCGGGGTATCCTCAACGGGTGCCGGGGTGGATACGTCCGCCTGGGTCGATGTGGCGGCGGGGTCTGGCTGGCTGGTGTCCTGCTGATCTGCCTGGGGCTTGTGGCAAGCCGTCAGGGATAAGAGCATAGCCAGCGACAGACCAAACACAAGCAATTTCTTCATTCTGTTTTCCTCCTCCGTTTTTTGATACGGTTTCCTCGTGCCTCAATGGTTAGGCCCTGGGGGTGGGACATTCCCGGCCCCCGTTGGGCGTTCCCATCGAGACAACAAAAGCGGCGCAGAGGTATAAATCCCTACACCGCCGAAAGCTAAACACACATTCCCATTTCATGCTTGCGAATCCTATGGAAGTCTGCTAAAATGGGGACGGCGCAGTAATCTGCTGTGTGGGAGGTATGCTCTCCTGCATAGGGGCGTGGGGAGTTACCGGCTCTCCACGTCCTGCCTTTATATGCTTCTGCTGTCTCTATGAATAGTCTACACTATACAGGGAGATTTTGCAAGCGGTTTTTTTGTTGTTGACAAAGTGGGCTTGTACGGGTGCATTTTTAAATATTTTTCTGGAAAAGCACAATACGGATACAGGATTGTGCTATAATAAACAAAATACCGGGAGGAGGCCTGTCCCATTCTGACCGGCAAAAGAACAAGCTCCCCCTCAATCCAGACGGCGGGCAGCGAGAGGGGAATCAAAATCAAGAAAGGTGCGAAAACATTATGAAAATGGCTGTTATTTATCACTCCGTTACGGGCAACACGAAAAACATGGGGGAACAAATTGTAAAGGGCATGAACTCTGTGGAGGGCGTTGAGGCGAAGAGCTTTCCCATCGAAGATGTGGACGTGGAATTTGTGAAAGAGGCCAAGTGCGTAGTGTTTGGCTCCCCCATCTACGCGGCCCATATTACCGGGCAAATGATGAACTATCTGCTGGCAGAGGCCGGGAAGCTGGGGCTGGCTGGGAAGCTCGCCGGCGCCTATACCACCGCCCAGTATGTCCACGGCGGCGGGGAGCTGGGTATTCGTGAGATGCTGGACCACTGCATGGTCATGGGAGCGCTCACCTACTCAGGCGGGGGCGCCCATGGCAAGCCGGTGATCCACCTTGGCCCGGTAGGGATCGACAACACGTTGGATATCAACGAATTTGCGGAAAACTTTGTCATCTATGGAGCACGCATGGCGGCCAAAGCAGTGGAGCTCTTTTCATAATAATGATGTGGAGACCAGGGTAAGAGAGCTGCTTACGGTAGTCGAACACGCCTCCCCAACCTTCCATCTCTCCATGCAATGCTTTTTGTGCACAGCTGCTTCAGGGGAGCCGATATTAAAAGAGCACAAAGCAGCAAAATGGCTGACACAAGCTCAGCTTTATACAGTGGACTGGCTGCCAGCTGATATGAAGGTGGTTGAAGCATACCAGAAAAGGGCGTGTTTATATGGGCAATGCGGCCATAACAGTGACAATCAGAGAATTTAAAGCCGCGTATACACAGAAGCGGTTTACCAGGGAGTGCCACGATTTTGTCAGGAATACCTGTGGTTTTTCTGTCAGTGACCTCAATGACCGGTCCTGGGACGACTGCTACTGCTTCTTATACAAGTATCTCCCTGTGGAAGACCAGTACCAGGATTTTCATCTGGTATTTGAGTTCCTTATGCCTGAATCCCAGAAGAGAGTGGATGTCCTTCTCCTGACACAGCACAAGGTGGTGGCACTGGAGTTCAAAGAAAAGGAGGAAGTTCTGGAGAGCGACATTACACAGATAGCTGGGTACAGCCAAAGCATTTCCCATTTTCATTACCTGACCGGAAAACATGCTATGGTCGTGTCCTCGTATCTTGTTTACACACCTGGTGATCCAACAGGTCGCCATGACTTGGTGGATATTCTCCACCCTGAGAATTTTACACAAACAGTCAAAGCGTGCTTATCTGGAGAAACTCCAATGTCTGAGGACACCTGCCGCAAATGGGTGGCTTCGCCATTTCACCCTTTGAAAAACATTGCAGACGCAACATTGCAGTTGTTTCGAGACGGCGATCTTCCCAATATCAAAAGCATCCGAGAGGGCGATATTAAGGACACCCTCACCTACATCTACCAAGTGATTGATCGTCCGGAACATAAGAAAAACATCCTATTTGTCTCTGGCGTTCCAGGGGCCGGAAAGACACTGGTCGGGCTAAAGACGGTTTATGACCATGGGCACTCGGAAGAGAAGCTCACCCCGATTTACCTGTCTGGAAATGATCCTCTGGTCAACATCCTGCAAAATACCTTATCGGTGAATCATTTAGAGGGCAAGAGTTACATCCAACCTATGAAACACTTCAAGGGACAGACAAGGAAGTCCACTCCCCCTATGAACAACATCATTGTCTTTGATGAGGCACAGCGGGCCTGGGATACCGATAAGCTGGAGCCAGGGCAGACGGAAGCAACGCTGCTCCTCAGAATTGGAGACCGCATTGCTGCCCAGTATGGCAAAGTTACCATCCTATGCTTAATCGGAGATGGACAGGCCATTCATAAAAATGAAGAGACCGGTATGTCACTATGGGTTGACGCATTAACTGAGCCAGGCCAGGACGACTGGAATGTTTATGTCCCAGAGCATTATGGGTCGCTGTTTCACGGAATCCCCCATTGCAAAATAGCTTCTGAGCTCACGCTCAACACCTCGATCCGCCACGACTTCATTGACGTTAGCCCCTGGGTCGAAGCAATCCTGGCCCTGGACTTGGACAGAGCCCGTTCTATCTACCAGGAGATGTTGAGGAAGGGCTTTCAATGCTGGTGGTTTAGAGACAAGGAAAATTTGCCCAAGGTGGTTCAGTACATTCAGAGCAATTTCCCTGGCAGCCATACTGGTATCGTGGTCTCTTCCCACGGGAGAGGACACTCCTACTTTGGCCCACAGTATCGCGGCAGCTATATAAAAGCTGAAGAGACATACTCCTGGTACATGAAGGAGGGGCCGCAGCTCAAACGCGGAGCCTCAGAATTTTTGATCCAGGGCATCGAGCTCGAATATCCCATCGTTTCGTTTGTCGGCGACTACTCTATTCAAAATGGCCAGTGGGTGCTGGACCAAAACGCATATTTTGACCGGGAGATTAGGGATCGCAACACTTTGATTCAAAATGTCTACCGTGTCCTGCTTACTCGAAGCCGTAAAGGTATGTTTTTATACTTTCCACAGGACAAAAGGTTGGACGAGACATACCAGTGGTTTGTCCACATGTTGCGGATATAGGCAGGCACGCCCTGAACCCGTCCCATCAGACAGATGGTGACGCATCCCTTGTCCTGTACATCCCGCACGATCCTCCCTTTCCCTTGCACCGGAGAGCCATCTGTGATAAAATCGGCACAACAAAATATAGGTGTTGAGATATATGAGTTTTTTGTTTGTAGCGCTTGGCGGAGCGGCAGGCGCCGCCGGCCGGTACGCAATCAGTCTTATCCCAGTCAAAAGTAGCTTTCCAATTTTGACACTGATGACAAACATCATGGGCGCTGTATTGATTGGCTTTATCGTGGGGGCTGTCGGCGACAAGGGCAGCAGCTCCCACAATACAGTATTATTTTGGAAAACAGGAGTTTGTGGCGGATTTACCACATTTTCAACCTTTTCTCTTGAGGCCTTCTCCCTGTTTGAGGACAGGTCCTGCCTGTTGGGAAGCTGTTATATCATATTGAGTGTGCTCGGCTGCATCGCAGGTGTCCTCTGTGGGAAGAAACTCGCCACACTCATTCAATGACAAACCTTGTGCGATTTCTGCGCGTAGTTGGAAGCGACTGAAACAGCAAAGCCCGCTGGGATCACTGTCCCAACGGGCTTTCCGTTTTTTGCCGGTACCGCCATACTGTTCCTACAGACCGGCTTCCACACACTGGCGGGTCTACTTAATAAATATTTCTGGAGAAGGACCATCACCAGCGCACAACGACAAGAGGGAAGACACACTATAGGTATCTTCCCTCTTTTATCCAGCAATCGCGACAACTTGTGCCTTTTATCTTCTCAGCCCCGGCGCTTTACAGCCGCGGCCACAAACTCCCGGAACAGCGGATGGGCTCGGTTAGGCCGGGATTTCAGTTCCGGATGGAACTGCACCCCCACAAACCAGGGGTGGTCGGCCAGCTCCACCATCTCCACCAGCGTCCCGTCGGGGGACAGGCCGGTCAGCACAAGGCCGGCGGCGGTGAGGACGTCCCGGAAATCGTTGTTGAACTCGTAGCGGTGGCGGTGGCGCTCGGCAATCTCGTCCATCCCATAGGCCGCAAACGCCCGGCTGTCCCGGCCGGTGAGCCGGCAGGGGAAGGACCCTAGCCGCATGGTACCACCCTTGTCCACCACCCCCCGCTGGCCCGCCATCAGGTCGATGACCGGGTGGGCGGTCGCCCGGGAGAACTCGCTGGAGTGGGCGTCCTCCATCCCGCACACGTGGCGGGCAAATTCCACCACAGCCATCTGCATCCCCAGACAGATGCCGAAGAAGGGAATCCTCTTCTCCCTGGCGTACCGAACGGCAGATATCTTGCCCTCGATCCCCCGGTCGCCGAAGCCGCCGGGGACTAAGACGCCGTCCGCGCCGGCCAGAACTGCGGCGGCGTTTTCGTCGGTGACCGTCTCGCTGTCCACCCAGCGGATGTTCACCTTCACCTGATTCTCAATCCCCCCGTGGGTGAGGGCCTCGGCCACTGACAGGTAGGCGTCGTGGAGGGCCACATACTTGCCCACCAGGGCGATCTCCACCTCCCCCGCTGGGTGCTTGGCCCGGTGGACCATGGTAGCCCACTCGGTGAGGTCTGGCATGTGGCAGATCAGCCCCAGCCGCCGGACCACTACCTCGGCTAGTCCCTCCCGCTCCAGCATGAGCGGCACCTCGTAGAGCAGGTCCGCCGTCAGATTGGGGATGGCGTTCTCTCGGGGGATGTTACAGAACAGGGCAATCTTGTCCAGGATATCCCCGGGAACCGGGGCGTCACTGCGGCAGACGATGACGTCGGGCTGGATGCCCAGGGAGAGCAGCTCCTTGGCTGAGTGCTGGGTGGGCTTGGATTTCAGCTCTCCGGTGCCTGGGATGGAGACAATGAGGGAGACGTGGATAAACATCACGTTGTTCCGCCCCCGCTCCGCCGCCACCTGGCGGATGGCCTCCAGGAAGGGCTGGGACTCGATGTCACCCACCGTGCCGCCGATCTCTACGATGGCCACGTCGGTGTCAGGGGTGTCCAGGGCGTAGATGCTGCACTTGATCTCGTCGGTGATGTGGGGAATGATCTGCACCGTCCCCCCCAGGTAATCCCCCCGCCGCTCCCGGTTCAGGACATTCCAATACACCTGCCCCGAGGAGACGGAGGAGTTCACTGTGAGATTCTCGTCAATGAACCGCTCGTAGTGGCCCAGGTCCAGGTCGGTCTCCGCCCCGTCGTCGGTGACAAAGACCTCTCCGTGCTGGTAGGGGGACATGGTGCCCGGGTCCACGTTGAGGTAGGGGTCCAGCTTCTGCACCTTCACCCCCAGCCCCCGCTGCTTCAGCAGCCGACCTAAGGAGGCCGCCGTGATCCCCTTGCCCAGCCCGGACACCACGCCGCCGGTGACAAAAATATACTTTGTCATACCCTTCTCCCTCCGCCGGTCACAGGCTGTTGGTCAGCCGCTCCATCACCTGGACATAGGCCTCCTCCACGCCGCCCAGATCCCGGCGGAAGCGGTCCTTATCCAGCTTCTCACGGGTGTCGGCGTCCCACAGCCGGCAGGTGTCTGGGCTAATCTCGTCAGCCAGCACGATGGTGCCATCCCCCAGCCGGCCAAACTCCACCTTGAAGTCCACCAGGGTGACGCCACAGGCCCCCCAGATCTTCCGCAGCAGGCCGTTGACAGCCAGGGCGTACCTCCGGATCAGAGCCAGCTCCTCCCGGGTGGCCAGCCCCAGGGCCAGGGCGTGGTCGTCGTTGAGCAGGGGGTCTCCCAGCTCGTCGTTCTTGTAGGACAGCTCGAAGGTGGGCTGCTCAAAGACCACCCCCTCCTCCACGCCGTACCGCTTGGAGAAGGAGCCGGCGGCGATGTTGCGCACGATGACCTCCAGAGGGACGATGGATACCCGCTTTACCAGGGTCTCCCGGTCGTTCAGCTCCCGGACCAGATGGGTGGGGACTCCCTCCTTCTCCAGCCGGGCCATGAGCAGATTGCTCATCCGGTTATTGATGGACCCCTTTCCCGCGATGGTCCCCTTTTTCAGGCCATTGAAGGCGGTGGCGTCGTCCTTATAGGAGACAATGAGCAGCTCGGGGTCCTGTGTCGTGTACACTTTTTTCGCCTTGCCCTCGTAGAGCAGTTCCTGCTTTTCCATGGTGTTCCTCCATCTGTATTATCGTTTGTTTTCCACTCCAGGACCTGGAAATTACACCCCGCTGTCCCCGTAGTTGGCCAGCACTCGGGCGGAGGGGTCGTTCACGTCGCAGCCCTCCCAGGACCTGTTGGGCATCCAGAAATCGGCGACCATATAGCTCTGGCCAGGGTAATACTTTTCAAAAATCTCCCGGTAGAGCAGCGACTCCTTGGTAAAGGGCTGGGCGTGGTCGTACTTCTTCCGCAGCCGCTCAAACTCCTCGTCGGTGTACTGCCCCTCGGCGTACTCCTTCAGGTCGTCCACCAGGGAGTGGCCCACCGCATCGGAGAAGGCGGCCTTCTCCCGCCACAAAATGCTCTCGGGCAGCCAGCCCCCCTCAAAGGCGCGGCGCAGCAGGTACTTGCCCTTGCCGTAGGTGTTCAGCTTCTTCTCTGGGTCGATGGACATGACATACTGGACAAAGTCCAAATCGCCGAAGGGCACCCGGGCTTCCAGGGAGTTGACCGAGATGCACCGGTCCGCCCGGAGCACATCGTACATGTGCAGCTCCCGCACCCGCTTCTCCGCCTCCTCCTGGAAGGCCCGGGCCGAGGGGGCGAAGTCGGTGTACTTGTAGCCGAAGAGCTCGTCGGAGATCTCCCCGGTGAGGAGAACCCGCACGTCGGTCCGCTCATGAATGGCCTTGCAGATGAGGTACATGCCCATACTGGCCCGGATGGTGGTGATGTCGTAGGTGCCCAGCAGCTCAATGACCGTCTCCAGTGAGGACAGCACGTCCTCCTTGGTAATGATGATCTCGGTGTGGTCGCTGCCGATGTAGTCGGCCACCTCTTTGGCGTATTTCAGGTCGATGGCGTCGATGTCCATGCCGATGGCGAAGGTGCGGATGGGCGTCTTACTACGCCGGGCGGCGATGGCGCACACCAGGGAGGAGTCCAGCCCGCCGGACAGTAAGAACCCCACCTTGGCGTCGGACACCAGCCGCTTGTCCACCCCGGCCACCAGCTTCTCCCGGATGCTGGCACAGACCCTGTCCAGATCCTCCTGGCACACCCGATCCACCCCGGCGATGTCCCGGTAGCAGATAAACTCCCCGCCCTGATAGTAGTGCCCCGGGGGGAAGGGCATAATTCTATCTGTCAGTCCCAGCAGGTTCTTGGGCTCGCTGGCAAAGAGGATGGTCCCGGCGCTGTCGTAGCCGTAGTACAGGGGCCGGATGCCGATGGGGTCCCGGGCGGCGATAAACTCCCCCGTCTCGCCGTCGTAGAGGATACAGGCGAACTCCGCGTCCAGCATGGCGAACATGTCCACGCCATACTCCCGGTACATCGGGAGGAGTATTTCACAGTCGGAGCCGCTGCAGAAGGTGTACCCTTTGCCCGTCAGCTCCTCCTTCAGCGCCTCAAAGCCGTATATCTCGCCATTACAGACGGCGAAGCTGCCCTCCAGCTCAAAGGGCTGCATCCCCTCGGGGGTCAGGCCCATGATGGCCAGGCGGTGGAAGCCCAGCAGGCCCTCCCCGGCCTTCACCACCCGGCTGTCGTCGGGACCTCGGCTGCGGGTTCGGTCAAAGCCCGCCTGGAAGGCGGCCTCATCGGCCACAGGGCCGCAGTATCCAATGATGGAACACATAAATATTTCCTCCCTTTACCGTACCCCGAACAGCAGATCGCCGTAAGTGGGGAAGGGCCAGTACTTCTTGGCCGTGAGGGTCTCGGCCTGGTCGCAGGGCAGGCGCAGCTCGCCCATCTTGGGCAGCACCTTGTCCCGGATGGCGGCGGCCTCTGCGCCGATGTCCCCGATGGCAGACAGGGCCAGCACCGTCTCCTCCAGCTGGTCGGCCTTGGCCGCGATCTGATCCACAAGGCTGGACAGCTTCTTCACCAGTTCGGTCTCGTACTGGCAGGGGCAGCCAGGGACCAGCTCTTTTTTGGCGGCGGCGGCTTTGGCGGTGTCCAGAGCGAAGGCCTCCACCGCGGGGACGATCTCGGTGCGGGCCATGTCCACCATGGTGTCCGCCTCGATGATGATAGTCTTGCAGTAGTTCTCCAGGGTGACCTCGTACCGGGAGGCCAGCTCCGCTTTAGTAAACACCCTGTGGGAGGTGAGCAGCTCCACGTTCTTTTCGTCCAGCAGGTGGGGCACGCAGTCGGGGGTGGTACGGTAGTTGGACAGCCCCCGCTTCTCCACCGCCTCACGGGTCCAGGCGTCGTCGTAGCCGTTGCCGTTGAAGATGATCCGCTTGTGGTCCTGGATGGTCTTGCGGATCATAGCCTGGAGGGCGGCCTCAAAGTCCTCCGCCCCCTCCAGCCGGTCAGCGTAGACCCGCAAGCTCTCGGCCACGGCGGTGTTGAGCATAATGTTGGCGCAGGCGATGGAGTCAGCCGACCCCACCATGCGGAACTCGAACTTGTTGCCGGTGAAGGCGAAGGGAGAGGTGCGGTTGCGGTCGGTGGTGTCCCGGCGGAACTTGGGCAGCACGTCCACACCCAGCCGCACCTTGCCAGTGTCGATGCTGGTGTAGGGGGCGTCGTGCTCGATGCAGCCCAGGATGGCGGCCAGCTCATCCCCTAGGAACATGGATACCACGGCGGGGGGCGCCTCGTTGGCCCCCAGGCGGTGGTCGTTGCCCGCGGTGGCCACCGAGATGCGCAGCAGGTCCTGGCAGTCGTCCACCGCCTTGATGACGGCGCACAGGAACAGCAAAAACTGGGCGTTCTCATAGGGGGTCTCGCCGGGGGACAGCAGGTTTACCCCGGTATCGGTGGCCAGCGACCAGTTGTTGTGCTTGCCCGAGCCGTTCACCCCCACGAAGGGCTTCTCGTGAAGCAGGCAGACCAGGCCGTGGCGGGCGGCTACCTTCTGCATGATCTCCATGGTGAGCTGGTTGTGGTCGGTGGAGACGTTGGTGGTGGAGTAGATGGGGGCCAGCTCGTGCTGGGCGGGGGCTACCTCGTTGTGCTGGGTCTTGGCCAGAATGCCCAGCTTCCACAGCTCGTCGTTCAGATCGGCCATGTAGGCGGCCACCCGGGGCTTGATGGTGCCGAAGTAGTGGTCGTCCATCTCCTGGCCCTTGGGGGGCTTGGCCCCGAAGAGGGTCCGGCCGGTGAAGCGCAGGTCCCGGCGCAACGTCCACATGTCCGCGTCCACCAGGAAATACTCCTGCTCCGGGCCCACGGCGGTGTTCACCCGCTTCACCTCGGTGTTGCCGAACAGCCGCAGGATGCGCAGGGCCTGGCGGTTCAGGGCCTCCATGGAGCGCAGGAGGGGGGTCTTTTTGTCCAGGGCCTCCCCGTTATAGCCGCAGAAGGCGGTGGGAATACACAGGGTCTTATCCTTGATAAAGGCGTAGGAGGTGGGGTCCCAGGCGGTGTAGCCCCGGGCCTCGAAGGTGGCCCGTAGCCCCCCGGAGGGGAAGGAGGAGGCGTCCGGCTCCCCCTGGATCAGCTCCTTGCCGGAGAACTCCATAATGACCCCCCCGTCAGGGGAGGGGGAGATGAAGCTGTCGTGCTTCTCGGCGGTGACCCCGGTGAGGGGCTGGAACCAGTGGGTAAAGTGGGTGGCCCCGTGGGCCACTGCCCAGTCCTTCATAGCCACAGCCACGGCGTTGGCCACCCCAATATTCAGCTTGGCTCCCTCGTCAATGGTCCTTCTCAGGGACTGGTATACCTCAGCGGACAGATTGGCCTTCATCACCCTGTCGTCGAACACCAAACTTCCGAAATACTCCGGTACTGCTGCCATTTTTCTTCACCCTTTCCGCGATAAAACGCATAAAAAGAGGCAAAGACGCCTTTCAGAAACAACTGAAAAGACGTCTTTGCCTTTATGGGCGAATTATACGCCCCGGACGGGCCCGCTGTCAACTATTTTTTTCAGATTTTTAAGATTCTGGTCACAGTGGTGGAAAATTGCCCCGGTCTGTGGTATAATACCCGGGAATTTCAATAAAAGGGATGTGGCGCCGCCATGAAGTATTCCAAAGAAGAGGTCCTTCAATATGTCCGGGAGGAGGAGATCGCCTTCATCCACCTGGCCTTCTGCGACGTGTTCGGCCGGCAGAAGAACATCTCCATTGTCCCCTCGGAGCTACCCCGGGCCTTCGAGTACGGCATCGCCTTCGACGCCTCGGCCATCGCCGGCTTCGGGGACGAGGCCCGGTCTGACCTGCTCCTCCGCCCCGACCCGGAGACCCTGATGCTCCTGCCCTGGCGGCCAGAGCACGGGCAGGTGGTGCGCATGTTCTGCTCCATAGTCTACCCAGACGGAGAGCCCTTTGAGTGCGACACCCGCTGGCTTCTGAAGGAGGCGGTGAGCTTTGCGGAGGAAAAAGGGTACTCCTTCCTCTTCGGCGCAGAGCAGGAGTTCTACCTGTTCAAGCGGGACGAAAACGGCGAGCCCACCAAAATCCCCTACGACCGGGCGGGCTATATGGACATCGCCCCCGACGACAAGGGGGAGAATATCCGCCGGGAGATCTGTCTCACCCTGGCCCAGATGGGCATCTCCCCCGAGTGCTCCCACCACGAGGAGGGCCCCGGCCAGAATGAGATCGATTTCCGCTACTCCGACCCCCTCACTGCGGCGGACAACGTAATGACCTTCCAGTCCATCGTCAAGTTTATCGCCCAGCGCAACGGCCTGTACGCCGACTTCTCCCCCAAGCCCCTGCCTGACGCCCCGGGCAGCGGCTTTCACATCAACATGTCCGTCCAGGCGGCGGACGGCCGGGACTGCCTGTATCCCATGGTGGCCGGGGTGCTGGACAAGGTGGCCGACATGACAGTGTTTCTCAACCCGACAGAGGAGTCCTATGCCCGCTTCGGCGGACACAAGGCCCCCCAGTACATCACCTGGTCCCGGGAGAACCGGTCCCAGCTGGTGCGCATCCCCGCCGCTGTAGGGGAGTACCGCCGGGCGGAGCTGCGCTCCCCGGACCCGATGGCCAACCCCTATTTGGCCTTCACCCTGATGATCCTGGCGGGGCTGTACGGTATTTTGACGGAGCCGGAACTACCACCTGCAGCGGATCTCAATCTTTACCAGGCCGGCAGCGAGACGCTGATGCAGTTCAAGCAGTTGCCCCAGAGCCTGGCCCAGGCCCAGACGGCGGCCAATACAGCCTTTATTCAAAAGAATGTGGGCGAAAAAATCCTGGCAGAGTACTGCAAAAAACGGTAAAACCAGCTCAAGCAGAGGGGAGGGGAGTTCATGAGCCTACAGGAGCGGGTATACAGCGTGTTGATCGTGTCGTCCTCGGAAAAATTCCAAAGCTCCCTCCTCCCCCTCCTGCCCGAGGCCTCCTACTCCCCCGTAATTACCGCGGCCAGCGTGGCCCAGGCTGAGCGGGACCGGAACGCCCGGGAATTTGACTTCGTCTTTATCAACTCCCCCCTCCCCGACGACGCCGGCATCCGCTTCGCCATCGACTGCTGCCGGGCCGGTGGGACGGTGACGGTGCTCTTCGTTGCGGCCGCCCTCTACGACCAGGTCCAGGCCCGGGTGGAGGAGCACGGGGTATTCGTCCTGCCCCGGCCCGTCCCCCGGGACGCCATCCTCCGAGGGCTGAACTGGATGACCGCCGCTCGGGAGCGGCTGCGGGGATACGAGAAGAAGGTGCGCCCCATCGAGGAGAAAATGGAGGAGATCCGCCTGGTGAACCGGGCCAAGTGGCTGCTCATCAGCGAGCTGAAAATGTCCGAGCCCGACGCCCACCACTATATCACCCATCAGGCCATGGACCGGTGCACCTCCAAGCGGGCGGTGGCCGAGGAGATTATTAAGCTCTACTCCTAACCTGTAGGAATCAACATCACACAGATACAGAAAGGCAACTATATGATAAACTGGCTGGATCTTGCACTCTACTTACAAATTTACTCCTTCCTGGGCTGGTGTACCGAGGTACTGTACTACGCCGTCACCCAGAGGAAGTTCTGCAACCGGGGCTTTCTCACCACCCCCTTCCTGCTGTCCTACGGGGTGGCCTTCGACCTGATGATCCTCGCCCTGCCCGCCCTGGCCGGGCGGTATGTGGTACAGTTTCTGTTTACCACGGCCATCGTCTCGGTGACCGAGAGCGTCGCCGACCACATGGACCGGCAGTTGTGTCCTAAGATAAACTGGGGCGGCGAGCGCCCCCGGCTGCTGGGAGGCAGTCTGCGGGGTCTGATCTCCTCGGCGGCGGTGGCGGCCATCTTTTACGCGGTCTACCTGGTGGTCCACCCTCTTCTGCTGGGGGTGACCACCCTGATCCCCCCGCTGGCGGAGAAGATCATCGTAGGGGCCATTTTCGCCCTGATAGCAGTGGACTTTGTAGGGGTGCTGTACACCCTGCGCACCGGGGGCGCCCAGGCCTATGAGCGGCGGGAGGCCCACAGCAGCGAGGGCCGGATCGCCGGGAGGCTGACCGCCAGCCTGTGGCGGCGCCTCCAGAGGGCCTACCCCGGCATCCGGGAGATGACCCCCGAGGAGCAGGGGACCTACACCTTCGCCAGGGGGGTCTGCCTGGACAAGCTGGTGTGGGTGTTCCTCACCTCCGCCCTGCTGGGAGACATCATCGAGACCTTCTGGTGTGGCCTGGTCAACGGCCAGTGGATGAGCCGGTCCAGCGTGCTCTACGGCCCCTTCAGCTTTGTGTGGGGGCTGGGGGCGGTGGTGCTCACCATCTCCCTTCAGCGGCTGGCCCAGCGGGACTCCTTCTTTGTCTTTGCCGCCGGCTTCTTCATCGGCGGCACCTACGAGTACATGTGCAGCGTGTTCACCGAGCTGGTCTTTGGCACTGTGTTCTGGGACTACAGCCACATGCCCTTGAACATCGGTGGGCGGACCAATGTGCTGTTCTGCTTCTTCTGGGGGGTGCTGGCCGTGTTCTGGATCAAGGTCATCTACCCCCACATGTCCCGGCTCATCGAGGACTTCCCCGCTCTGGCCGGAAAGGTGATGACCTGGGTGGTGGTGTTCATCATGGTGTGCAACGGTCTGCTCACCTGCGCCGCCATGCTGCGGTATAACACCCGGGCGGTCCAGCCCCAGCCGACCAACGCCTTTGAGGAATTTATCGACCGGCAGTATGGCGACGCTTTCATGGAGCACCGCTGGCCCAATATGATCGTGACGGGGCAGTAAAGCTCCCTTGTAATAGGACGTTCTTTTGATTATAATGGAGTATCATGGAAGCTGACGCGGCCCCCCGGAAGCAATTTGGGGCAAGCCCGAATTTTGGAGGTTTTTATGACTGACCGCGATTCATGGCTGGCCCGCCGGAGACGGATCAGCGAGATCATCGAGGTGGGCAACGACCAGGACTGGCCCAGCCGCCTCTACGATGTCCTGAACGCGCTGGCTATCGTTCTCAACCTGGCGGCCAGCATCCTGTACACCTTCGCCCAGGTCCGCGCCCGCTGGGGCGGGGCCCTGCTCACCCTGGAGCACGTCACCGTGGCCTTTTTCGCCGTGGACTACTGCCTGCGGCTGTGGACGGCCCGGTGCCTCTACCCCAAGCTGTCTGAGCCCCGGGCCGTGTTCGCCTACGCCCTGTCCTTCAGCGGCCTGGTGGACCTGTTCTCCTTTTTGCCCTACTGCCTGCCCTTCTTCTTCCCCTCCGGGGCGGTGGCCTTCCGGATGTTCCGGGTGGTGCGTATCTTCCGTCTGTTCCGCATCAACGCCTACTACGACTCCCTCAACGTCATCACCCAGGTGGTGGCCAGCAAGCGGCAGCAGCTGCTGTCCTCGGTGTTCATCATCCTGGTGCTGATGCTGGCCTCCAGCCTGTGCATGTACTCTCTGGAGCACGAGGCCCAGCCCGACGTGTTCACCAACGCCTTCTCCGGCATCTGGTGGTCGGTGTCCACCCTGCTCACCGTGGGCTACGGGGACATCTACCCCATCACCACCCTGGGCAAGCTGTTCGGCATCGTCATCTCCTTCCTGGGGGTGGGCATGGTGGCCATCCCCACCGGCATTATCTCCGCCGGCTTTGTGGACCAGTATTCCCGGGTCAAACGGCTCAGCAAGTACGCCAATGAGACCGATCTCCGCTTCGTCCAGGTGGAGCTGTCCCGGACCGACCCCTGGGCTGGCCGGACCGTCCGGGCCCTGGGCCTGCCCTCGGGCATGATCGTGGCAGCCATCCAGCGGGGCGGCCAGACCGTGGCCCCCGGGGAGAATACGAAGCTGCGCGCTGGCGACACTCTGGTGCTGGGCGCCAAGCCTCTGGACGACGACCTGGAGCTCTGAGCCGACTTAGAACCTGTACCAATAGAAAGGCGGTATCCCCGTGGCGTTTACTCCCCTGAACATTCAAATGCTGGGCGGCTTCTCCCTCTCCCGGGACGGCGCCCAGCTCTCCGTCAGCGGACGCCCCCAGAAGCTGTGTCTGCTGCTGTCCTTCCTGATCCTGGAGCGGCCCCGCCCCGTCCCCTGTGAGGAGCTGGCCGGCCTGATTTGGCGGGATAAGCGCGTTGATTCCTCCTCTCTCAACGCCCTGAAGGCCATCCTCCACCGGGCCAGGAGCTGGCTGGACCAGCTGGGCGAGGGGATGGGCCGGACCTTGATCCTCACCCGTCAGGGCTGCTGCCAGTGGAACCCGGAGCAGCCCGTCACCCTGGATGTGGAGGAGTTTTCCCGGCTGATCCAGGCCGGGGAGGATGCTCCTGAGGAGGCCCGGCCGGAACTGTGGATCAGGGCGCTGAAGCTGTACCAGGGCGACTTTCTGCCCGTCCTCAGCAGCTGCCCCTGGGCTGCCTCCATCGCCGAGGAGCTCCACGAAAAATATCTCCGCACCGCCTTACACGTCCTCCCCCTGCTGGACGGCCGGGGCCAGACCCAGGAGGCGGCGGAGCTGGCCGGCTTTGTCTTCGCCCTGGAGCCCCTGCGGGAGGACCTGTGCCGGTGGCGGATGGAGACTCTCCTGCGCCTGGAGCGGCACAAGGAGGCCACTCGGACCTATGAGGACTTTCAGGAGCGGCTGCTGGCCGCCCAGGGTCTTATGCCCTCCGACAAGCTGCGGGAGCTCTACCGCCAGGCCCAGGGCCGCCAGGACCCCCGGGCCATCTCCCCCGTCGCCCTGCTGGAGCGGCTCCAGGAGCCCCCACGCCCCGGCGCCCTGCTGTGCGACTACGACTTCTTCCGTATCGTCTGCCACTCCATGGCCCGCATGGCCGCCCGGAGCGGCGAGCCCCTCCATGTGGCCCTCATCTCCGTTCAGCCCAAAGACGCCCCTCTGCCCCGTCACAGCTTGGACCGGGTCATGGACCACCTACAGGATATCATCCGCCGGCACCTGCGCCAGGGGGATGCCGCCACCCGGTGCAGCGTCTCCCAGTTCGCTCTGCTGCTGCCCCAGGCCACCTATGAAAACGGCCAGATGATCTGCGCCCGGATCACCCGGGCCTTCGTCCGTCAGTTCCCCCACTCCCCCGCCGCCCTGCGGGTCTCCCTCCAGCCCCTGCGCCCCGGCCGGGATGTGTAGAGGCCGTCGCCCCCTGCAGCCCGCCGGCGGCAATTTTGAAGATCGCTCCAGAAAGGAGGTCTCCCCATGGACAAGGCCATCGTGGCCCGGCCCGTCTTTCCGCCGGGCCGGCGCATTGTCGCCGTCAGCGACATTCACGGCAATCTCCCCTTTTTCCGGGCCCTGATGGACAAAATCGGGCTCACCCCTAACGACAACCTGGTCCTGTTGGGCGACATGCTGGAGAAGGGCCGGGACAGCCTGGCCCTGCTGCGCCATCTGATGGAGCTATCCAAGACCCACACCCTGTATCCCGTCTGCGGCAACTGCGACGGGCTGGTGCTGCGTTTCTTTGAGACCGACGAGCTGGACGGGCGATTTTTCGCCTCCTACCTCCCCCGGCACCCGGAGTCCACCCTGCGCCAGATGGCCCGAGAGGGGGGCTTCGAGCAGTGGGACGACCTGCCCCGGCTGCGCCGGGACCTGCGCTCCGCCTTTCCGGCGGAGTGGGCCTGGCTCAAGGCCATGCCCACCATCCTGGAGACAGAGCACCTGGTCTTTGTCCACGGCGGCGTCCCCTCCCTGGACAATATGGAGGAGCTGGACCGGTGGAAGTGCATGAAAAACGACGACTTTCTGGGCCAGGGCCGCTCCTTCCACAAGTGGATCATTGTAGGCCACTGGCCCGTCACCCTCTACGACGGACACATCCCCTCCGCCGCCCCCATTATCAGCCGGAAGCGGAAGATCGTCTCCATCGACGGCGGCTGCGTTCTCAAGGTGGACGGCCAGCTCAACGCCCTGATCCTCCCCTCGGAGGAGGCAGTGGACTTCGCCTGGACCGCCTGGGACGGCCTGCCCGCCGCCCGGGCCCTGGACGGCCAGGAGGCCAGCTCTGACTCGGTGAACATCCGCTGGGGCCGGGCTGCCCTGGAGCTGCTGGAGGAGGGGGAGGAGTTTTCTTTCTGCCGCCACCTGGAGACAGGGCGGGAGCTGTATATTCTCAATGAGTACCTCCGTCAGGGGCCCAGCGGCCTGGAGTGCGAGGATTCCACCGATTACTGCCTACCCGTCTCCCCTGGGGAGCTTTTGACGGTGGTTCGGAAAACCAAACGCGGTTTTTTGTGCAAAAAAGAGGGGGTCACAGGCTGGTATTACGGCCGGTTATGGGATATAATGGAGTAAAATAAGGTTTACAAAGGATTTGAATTTATGTTGGATTTCCACCCCCTCCGGCTGGAGGACCTCCCCAGGCTGCGCCCCTTCTTCGGCTACAGCCGCAGCAGAATCTGCGACACCACCCCCGGCACCGTCTTCATTTGGCGGGACATCTACAAGACTGAATGGGCCATATACGGCGGCTCCCTCTACTTCAAGGTGGAGTACCCCGGCCTGGGACCCACCTTCACCCTGCCCCTGGGGGGTGGCCGGCTGGAGCACTTTAAGCAGATCGCCGACTACTGCTGCCGGCGGAATATGCCCATCTCATTCTACCCCGTGCCCAAGGACGAGCTGGAGGAGCTCCAGGCGTTCTTCCCCGCCAGCACCGCCGTAGGGGAGCGGGACAGCTTCGATTACCTCTACCGGGCGGAGGACCTGAAATATTTCCGGGGAAAAAAGCTCAGCGGCCAGCGCAACCATGTGAACAAGTTCCTCAAAACCTACGGCAACTGGTCCTTCCGGCCCATCCTTCCGGAGGATATTCCCGGCGTCAAGGCCTTTCTGGACAGCTACGCCGCCCGTTGGGACAAGGGGGCAGCCACCTTCCATGAGGACATCGCTAAAACCCATGAGGTGCTGGACAACTACCAGACCTACGACCTGCTGGGGGGCGTGCTGCTGGTGGAGGACCGGATCGTAGGCTTCTCCCTGGGGGAGATCATCGGCGACACCCTGTTTACCCACATCGAGAAGGCCGACCGGGACTACGAGGGCTGCTACCAGATGCTGGTGGCCCAGTTCGCCCAGCAGTTCGCCGGGGAGGGCGTCTCCTTCATCAACCGGGAGGACGACACCGGAGATATGGGCCTGCGCACCAGCAAGCTATCCTACCACCCGGTGGCCCTGCTGGAGAAGTACACCGTCACGGTGGACGAGCCCTGCGACTACTGCCAGATATGAGAAAACCCGGCCATCGGCCGGGTTTTTTGTTATCCCACTGTCTTTTTGACCGCGTCCAGGTCGTTTGCCACCGCCAGCAGGAGGGTCTCCCCCCGGCGGTCCACCAGGGCCTCCTCCAGCTTGGGAATCTCGGCGGGGCGGTAGTCGGTATTGGCCTCGATCTGGCTCTGGACATAGTCCTTCAGCGCGCCCTGGGCCGTCTCGGCCTTGTCCGCGCCGGTGAACACCAGCACAGCCCCCTCCTCGCAGGTGGCCCCGGCGGAGCGGAGGACAGCGCAGTCGGTCAAATCCTCCCGGGCCAGTCCGTAGTCGGCCAACTTGTACAGGGCGAAGGCGGTGTCAGCGTCCAACTCCTCCAGCTCCTCGGAGAAGGCCCCGGCCTTGGCCATGGCCTCCACATGAGAGGTGCTGTAGAGCGGGGAAGCGTCATTCTCTTTCCCGCCGCAGGCGGTCAGGCCCAGAATCAGGGCCAGGGCTAATGTCAAACTGAAAAACCTTTTCATTCTTGCGCACTTCCATCTTCCGTTGATATATCCGGCTGCCCCGGCTCAACAGCCTCCCCCGGTTCCTCCGCCCCAGGCAGGCCCTCGGGGTACAGCTTGTCAAATTCCACCGTGTGGGTTTTCAGATAGTCCAGCCACTGGACACAGGCGTCCTTCACCAGGTGGACGCCGTCCCGGCTGACCCCCTCGGGCAGAGCGCCGTTCTCGTCGGCGAACTCAGTATACAGGTCCAGGTAGACCACCTGCTTCTCCTCCGCCACCTTGCGCATCAAGTCGTTGTATACCCGCAGGTGCTCGTTGGTCAGGTTGTACTTGTTCCCGTTGTACTCCTCGATCTGCTTCTCATTTAGGGGGATCAGCCCCTGGATGTAGATGACTGCGTTGGGCTGCACCTTGCGGATCTCGTCGATGGCGGAGCAGTAGCTGTTATAAAAGCCCTTGTCGTTGTGGATGCCCAGCTCATTGATCCCCAGGGAGAGGTAGACCTTGCCGTACTCCTCCAGGGCCAGGGCCTCCAGCAGGGTGTACTGTTTGCCGCCGATTTTCAGCGCCTTCTTCTCCGCCAGCTTGAAGATGGACAGGCCATTGGAGGTCAGGTTCCTGCCCGTTCCGATGCCGCTGTAGATCATAAAGCCGTCGGTGCGGGAGTCCCCCACAAAGGCGGCATCGTCAAAGTAGCTGTTGTCCACCGCCTCCCCCTGGGGGACGGGCTGGGAGAAGTCGTAGGGGACGTCCTCGGGCACGCTGTCCTCCGGCGGGTCGTCCGGCTGATTCTCCGGGGGTGTGTTTTCCGGCGGCGTCTGCTGGGACAGGTCCGGCCCGGCGCCGCTGCCGGCCGACATTTCCCCCTGGAGGACATCCGGGGCTCCGGGGACTGTGTTCCAATATCTCTGATAGACCAGCACCGCTGCCACCGCAGCGATCACTACCACCGCCACCGAAATCAGCAGAACGGCCACCCAGCGCTTCCGGGCGACATGCTTCCCCTGATAATTGGTCACCCACAAGCACCTCCCAACGGGGACAGGTCAAACCCTGTCGAAATCTTTCCTAATCAGGATAGCACATTTCGGATAAATTTCAAGTGACAAAATCGTTACAATTCCCCCTCAATTTGGTCCTTTTCTTGTAATAAAACAGGGAACACACCAAGCCCCCGGCCTCTTCCAAGACCGGGGGCTTTTAGCCAATATCAGGCCCGGCGCAGCAGGCCCACGCCGATGGGAGTAGGGCCTGTGTGGACCCCGATGGTCACGCCGATTTGGTAAGGGTGCCTGATCTCCGGCCGGTCCCAGCCCAGGTCCAGCAGCCCCTGATATACCTCCTGGGCAAAGGCCTGATGCTCCTCCTTGTCCAGGCCAAAGCCGGTGGCTACCCGCCACTGAGCCAGGTCCAGCTCCTCCCGCTGTAGGTAGCGGAAAAATAGCTCCCGCACTCGGACCAGCGACTTCTTTCTCCCCTGGGCGATGCCATCGGAGATCAGCTCCCCATCCTTGTAGCCGATGAGGGGCTTTACCTTCAACAGCGCTCCGGTGGCCGCCGCCGCCCGGCCGATGCGGCCGCCGTGGCGCAGGTACTCCAGGTCGCTGGTGGTAAAGAAGATGCGGCCGCTGGAGCGGATGGCCTTCAGCCGCTCCACCGCCTCCTCCAGGGTGCAGTCCTGGTCCCGCAGGGCGGCCGCCTCCATCACCAGCAGGCCCTGGAGTACGGTGGCCAGGGTGGAGTCCAGCACCTCCACTCGGGCCTGGGGGTACTCCTCCCGCAGCTCCTCCGCGGCGTTGAGGGCCGACTGGTAGGAGCCACTGAATCTGGCGTTGAGGCAGATGCACAGAATGGGCAGACCCCGGGCCGCCGCCGGGCGGAAGGCCTCCAGATAGTCGTCCATGGTGGGCATGGAGGTCTTGGGAAACACCCCAGGCGCGTCCGCCATGCGCCGGTAGAATTCCCGGGTGGAGATATCCCGCTCCTCCCGGTAGTAGGTCTCATCCCCGATGGCTACATAAAAGGACACCATAGATATACCCAGCCGCTCCGCTTCCTCACGCCCCAAATCGCAGGAGCTGTCGCTGACAATATGGAATTTCATATTGTTCTCCTTCTGGTTTCGTGGCCCCTCCGCTCTCCCCGGACGGGCCGTGACCGGGCTCTACCCGGTAGGTCATAGGCAATAGTGTAATGATACAACACTTCTCCAAAAAACTCAATTACTTTTTGGAAAATCTTTCAGCAATCCCTTCCCGTCTCAGAGCGCGGAACCAGCACCACAGGGGCAGCAGGTACAGGTAGAAGGACAGGGGCAGGATGGCGGCGCTCACCTCCATAGTGGTGGTGGGCACAGTGGCCGAGATGGCCCAGGGCACCAGCCCGGCCAGGTTGACCACCGAGTTGCCGATGTTCTCCGCCAGGTCCAGGGCGGGCAGGTCCCGCTTGCGGTACTCCCCCTCCATCAGCTGCCCGCTCATGACAATGCCCACTGTCTGGTTGCAGAACAGGGCACAACAGCCGAAGGACACCGCCACATGGGCACCAAATAGGCCGGCCCGGTCCGTCAGCCTCCCCACCCTGTCGGTCACGGGGGTCAGTAGGCCGGTACCGTTGAACATTCCGGAGTAGGCGCAGGATAGGATCACGATCAGGCACACGCTGACCATGGAGATCAGACCGCCCCCGCTCATCAGCTCGGTCAGGGCAGGCAGGGTGGGCCGGTAGCCCAGCACGCAGGCCTGGAGGATCTCAGCCAGGGAGAGGTGCTGGACAAACAGGGCACAGCCCGCCGCCAGCACACAGCTCACCGCAATGGACATCATAGCGCTTATCTTAATCCAAGGTAGGATCAGCAGGGCCGCCGCGGGCAGGATAACGGGCCAGGTGAGGGAAAAGCCCTCCCCCAGGGCGGATACGATTCCAGCGTCCACCTGCTGAATGGGGAAGCGGAAGGAGAGGGCCCCGTACAGGACCAGGGTGACCAGAAAAGGGACCGGGGTAGTCTTCCACATCCGCATCTGAAAGGCGTGCTGATCCACCCCCGCCACCGCCGACACCAGCGCCGCCGAGGAGGAGGCGAGGGACAGCCGCTCCCCAAAGTAGATGCCCGACATGATGGCCCCCGCCGTCACCACCGGACTGGCCCCGCCGCTGCGGGCGATGGTCATCAGGATGACCCCGGCCGTCCCCACCACGCCGAAGCAGCTGCCAAAGGCCAGGCTGAAGGTGGAGGACAGCAGAAAGGCCACCAGCACAAAGGTGCCCGGCGTGATCATCCGGACCCCCACCCAGACAAAGTAGGCCACCGTCCCCCCGGCCCGCCACAGGGCGGTGAGCAGCCCCAGCAGCAGAAGGATGCGCAGCACCTTCATGGAGGTAGCCATCCCCTCCAGGGCCATCCTCATCAGGGCAGGGGGGCGGGTGCCTCGGCGGACCCCCACCGCGAAAAAGCAGAAAAATCCGGCCAACAGGGCCCAGAACAGGGACAGCCCCCTGACCATACACCCCGCCACACAGATCAAAAACACCCCAAACGCCGCCAAAAGATCCATACTTCCCTCTCCCGTTTTCAATCTATGGGGAATCATATCACGTTCAACTTGTTTTGTCACTCCTTTTCCCCCCTTTTCTTTTTTGTTCGCCTGTGCTATACTATAAAATGAATTTGTATGTAAAGGTTGGGAACGGGTTTGGATAACATCACCCTCATCGGTATGCCGGGCTCGGGCAAGAGCACCATCGGTGTGCTGCTGGCTAAGGCGCTGGGCTTTCAATTTGTGGACGTGGACCTGCTGATCCAGGAGCGGGAGGGGGCCCTGCTCCAGGAGATTCTGGACAGCCAGGGGACCCAGGCCTTTCTGGAGGCCGAGGAGCGGGCAGTGCTCAGCCTGGACTGCCGCCATACGGTGATCTCCCCAGGGGGAAGCGCCGTCTGCCGTGAGAAGGCCGCCCGGCACCTGGGCGCCCTGGGACTTATGGTCTACCTCAACGTCCCTTTGGAGGAGCTGCTCCGGCGCATCCGGAACATGTCCCAGCGGGGCATCGCCATGGAGCCGGGCCAGACTTTGGCCGATGTGCTGGCCTACCGTGACCCCCTTTACCGCAAATACGCCGATCTGATTGTGGACTGTCCCCCGGGACAGCCCCTAGACCAGACGGTGCAGCTGGTGCGCACCGCCCTGAGGGAGCGCGGCGGCTGAACAAAACACCCCAGCCCGCGGGGCGCAGAAGAGCGGGCCGCGCCGGAGAAAGGCTCCTGCGTGAATGAGAAAAGGAAGTATTCGATGCAATCCGTGCAATTTAGAGACCTGGGGCTGAACGCCCCCATCCTGAGAGCCCTGGAGGAGCAGGGCTACAAGAGGCCGTCCCCCATCCAGGAGAAGGCCATCCCCCCCGCCCTGGAAGGGCGGGACGTGCTGGGCTGCGCCCAGACGGGCACCGGCAAGACCTGTGCCTTCGCCACCCCCATTTTGCAGCGCCTGGAGGCCAAAACCGGCCCCAAGCGGCCCATCCGGGCGTTGATCCTCACCCCCACCCGGGAGCTGGCCATCCAGATCGGCGAGAGCTTCGACGCCTACGGCAAGTACCTGAAACTGCGCCACACCGTCATCTTTGGCGGCGTGGGCCAGAATCCCCAGGTGGAAGCCCTGAAGAAGGGCGTGGATATCCTGGTGGCCACCCCAGGGCGGCTCATGGACCTCCACGACCAGGGCTTCGTCTCCCTGGACAGCCTGGAAATTTTTGTGCTGGACGAGGCCGACCGGATGCTGGACATGGGCTTCATCCACGACGTGCGGAAGATTCTCAAGTGGCTTCCCCAGAAGAAGCAGACCCTCTTCTTCTCCGCCACCATGCCCCCGGAGATCACCGACCTGGTCAACTCCCTGCTGAAAAACCCGGTGAAGGTGGCAGTGGACCCCATCTCCTCCCCGGTGGAGGTCATCCGCCAGTCCGTCTACCTGGTGGACAAGGGGAACAAGACCAATCTGCTGGCCCATCTCATGGAGGAAAAGCAGGTGAAGAACGCCCTGGTGTTCACCCGCACCAAGCACGGGGCCAACAAGGTAGCCCGGGACCTGGCCAAGGCGGGCATCTCCGCCGCCGCCATCCACGGCAACAAGAGCCAGACCGCCCGGCAGCAGGCGCTGGCCGACTTCAAGGCTGGGCGGGTCCGCTGTCTGGTGGCCACCGACATCGCCGCCCGGGGGCTGGACATTGAGGAGCTGTCCCACGTGTTCAACTACAACCTGCCCGAGGTGCCCGAGACCTATGTCCACCGCATCGGCCGCACCGGCCGGGCGGGCCGGGGGGGCGAGGCCATCGCCTTCTGCGACTTCGGGGAGAAGCCCCTTTTAAAGGACATTGAGAAGCTCATCGGCAAAAAGGTCCCCCTGGTGGAGGACCACCCCTTCCCCATGCGGGTGTTCGAGGCCCCCAAGCGGGACAAGAACGGCAAGATCATCAACGAGGAGGACCAGGAGGCCCGTCAGGCCGCCCGGGAGCTGCGCCGTCAGCGGGAGGAGGCCCGAAAGGCCGCTGAGGAGGCCAGACAGGCCGCCCAGCTGGCTGGGCGGGAGGCGGCCAAGGCCACCGAGGCCGCCCCAGCCGAGCCCAAAAAGAAGCGCCGCCGGAAAAAGAAGGCGGCTGCTACCCCAGAGGAGGTTGTCCTCCGTCCCACCCCGGCCCCCGCTGAGGAGGAGGATGCCTTCGACTACCTGCCCACCCCTCCCACCGCCCCCAAGCGGGGGGTGCGGCCCGGCGCCCTGCTGGACACCGGCGACGCCATGCCCAACACTGAGTTCCACCGTCCCAACCCCCTGGACAGCGACACCATCATGGACGCCACCGCCCGGCTGCTGGCCCCTAAGCGGTCGCTGCTGTCCTCCATCCTGCCCAAGCCGGCGGAGAAAAAGAAATCTCAGCCCCAGAAGGCCAGACAGGCCAAGGCGGAGGAGCCCCGGAAGTCGAAACAGACAAAGCAGGAGCAGCCCAAGACCCAGAAGGGCCGAAAGCCCGCCCCGGAGAAGCAGGTCAAAAAGGCCGCTCCCCCGCCCTCAAAGAAGAGTGGGGCCGCTAAGCCCCCCCGACAGGGCCGCCGGATGCCCCCCGAGCCGCCTCGGAAAAATCAGCCCAAGGACTCCACTGAGCAGGCCAGCCTGATGAAGCCCTACTATCTGGATATTGACCGGTAATAAAAACGGGCCGCCGAGGGCGGCGGCCCCTACATAAAAAACATATACGGAGGAGATCAATATGGATTATCAAGCCCTTTACCAGCAGAAGCTGACCACCCCTGAGCAGGCGGTGAAGGTGGTCAAGTCGGGCGACTGGGTGGACTACGGCTGGTGCACCAACCACCCCGTGGCATTGGACCGCGCCCTGGCCGCCCGGAAGGACGAGCTGTCCGACGTGAAGGTCCGCGGCGGCGTCACCATGTGGATGCCCGAGATCGCCAAGGCCGACGACGCCGGGGACCACTTCACCTGGAACTCCTGGCATTGCTCCGGCGTTGACCGGAAGATCATCAGCAAAGGGATGGGCTTCTTCGCCCCCATGCGCTACTCCGAGCTGCCCCGGTTCTACCGGGAGAACGTGTCCGTGGACGTGGCCATGATCCAGGTCACCCCCATGGACAGCCACGGCAATTTCAGCTACGCCCTGGCCGCCTCCCACCTCCACGACATGCTGGACAAGGCTAAGGTGGTCATCGTGGAGGTCAATCAGAACATGCCCTGGGTCTACGGCCTCACCGGCAGCGAGATCAACATCGCCGACGTGGACTACGTGGTGGAGGGGGACAACCCCGCCGTGGCCCAGCTGGGCGGCGGCGGCGAGCCCACCGACGTGGACCGGGCGGTGGCCAAGCTCATCGTGGAGCAAATCCCCAACGGTGCCTGCCTCCAACTGGGCATCGGCGGCATGCCCAACACCGTGGGCTCCATGATCGCCCAGTCCGACCTGAAGGACCTGGGCGTCCACACCGAGATGTACGTGGACGGCTTTGTGGATATGGCTCTGGCGGGCAAGCTCACTGGCCGGAATAAGGCCGTCGACAAGGGCCGGCAGGTCTACGCCTTCGCCGCTGGCACCCAGAAGCTTTACGACTACGTGGACCGCAACCCCGCCGTCATGGCCGCCCCGGTGGACTACACCAACGACGTCCGCGTTCTGGCCCAGCTGGATAACTTCATCTCCATCAATAACGCCATCGACATGGACCTCTTCGGCCAGGTCAACGCCGAGTCTGCCGGTCTGAAGCATATCTCCGGTACCGGCGGCCAGCTGGATTTCGTTATGGGGGCCTACCTGTCCAAGGGGGGCAAGAGCTTTATCTGCATGTCCTCCACCGTCACTGGCAAGGACGGCTCCGTTAAGAGCCGCATCGTCCCCACCCTCACCCCCGGCTCCATCGCCACCGACCCCCGATCCTGCGTGCAGTACATCGTCACCGAGCACGGCATGATTAACCTCAAGGGCCTGTCCACCTGGGAACGGGCCGAGGCCATCATCTCCATCGCCGATCCCCAGTTTAGGGAACAGCTCATCCAGGACGCCCAGAAGATGGGCATCTGGAGAAGGAGCAACAAGTAAGCAAAAAATCCCGGCCGCAAGGCCGGGATTTTCCTTTCGCTCAGCGCTGGCAGCAGCAGCCGCTGGCGCTGCTGGTGGTGGTAATCGTGTTGGGCGGGAAGAATTCGTCCACAGGGAACTGGACGCAGCGGAACATGTCGCAGGGGTCCTGCTCGCAGTTGTCATCGCCGCAGCTACAGTCCTTGGTGGGGATGCAGTAGTCGTAGACGGGGATAAGCAGCTGGGTGTCCCGCTCCAGGCGGATGATGGAGAACTGGCCCAGGGTGATAAACAGCCGGTGCTGATCGCCTCCGGTCACCAGCTCATCGCCGAAGCAGGCGGCCACCGCCATAGGGATATCCACACAGCCGCAGTCGCAGGGGCGGCACTCGCACACATCCACCAGCTTCAGGCTGAGAATCAGGGGGTCCACCGCCTCCACTACCGCGGTAGGCAGGTTGGACTGGGGCACACACTGGACCTGGTTCTCGTTGTCCTCAGAGGTAAAGCTCTTGGAGCCGCTCTCACTGCCGAAGAGCACGGTCCGCTTGCTGAACACAGCCAGGCCGCAGACCTGGACGGGGCGGGCCGCCCCCACAAAGGCGTCGGCGGTGATACGGTAGAAATATCGCACGTCCACAGTATAGAAGCCCCGGTTGAAGGTGACCGGTTCCACATCAATGTACGCGTACAGCAGCTCGGCGGCCCCGGCCTTGATGGACTGGGCTCGGTCGATCACCTCCTGAGAGCAGCGGGTGGGGTAAACTCTCAAATCCTCGACGCAGTCCTTGTCGGAAGACATAGCATCTTATATACTATTTTCTTGTCGGAAACATCAGTTCTCTGCGGCTAATCTCATAGAGAGTTCCCCGCCCGATCATTTCTTGCTGCGCAGCACCATGGCGGCACACTCGGCCCGGGACACCAGGTCCTGGGGTCGCTTGCCGTCGGAGATGCCCGCCACTCTGGCCGCGTCCCACTCACCGTTATCCTTGGCCCAGGCGGGCACAGGCTTCTCCCCCAGCTCCTTGCGGTAGCGGTCCATAAACTCCTTCCACTGCTCGTATGTCACGCTCTCTTCCTCCTCATAGCTCACGTAGGGCAGCAGGCCCCACTTCTTCCAGGTCCGGGTGTTGTACCCGGCCTTTTTCCCCAGATTGCCCACGGCGGTGATCTGCACCCCGTTGGCCCACTTGGGAGTGCACTCCACGGCCAGGCCCTCCCGGATGTACAGACCGATATGGCCGGGCATCCACACCGCCGCCCCGGGGACGATATCCCGGAAGTTATCAGTCACGCCCTTGCACAGCCGGATCATCCCGTCGGCACTCACGTCGGGCACGCCGCCGGAGCCGTACCGCGCCCCGCCGTAGTTGGCGGCAGGGTCGCCCTCCCAGCCCCACAGAACGCCCTTGATGAGGTTGACGCAGTCGAAGCCGAAGGTGTCCGTCGTGGCGGCGTTAATCATCTTAGTGCGGGCGGCAGCTCGGTTGTACTCATGGTTCTGGGTGTACCGCTTTTTGTTGGCGGCAGTCATGGGGGCCCCGAAGCAGCCCATGACATACAGGGTCCTGTAGTTCTTTGCCACGTCCACACAGCGGCCCACCAGCTCTTGGGCGGTCATCATACCTTGTCACCGTCCTGCTGG
>JAETQY010000053.1 GCA_021770445.1 Bacillota bacterium
ACATCGTCCACACCCAGGGCCTTGGCCTGATCGGTGAAGACGCCGGTGGAATGGGCGTAAAAATAGGCCATCATGGTCTTGACCGTGGGGTCGGAAATGGGCTGGGGATTGCCCCAGGTGTGGCCCTTCAGGGACCAGCCCATCCCTTTTCCTTTTTCGGCACAGAAGCCCATGGTGCTTTTGCCGTTGTAGTTGAAGTGCATCTGGTGCATATAGCACTCGCCCAGGGCCGGGGAATCGTACTTGGTCCCGCTGTAAGCGCAATCATCCATTTTGATGGTGGATGGGTTGGCGGCGAGAGCCGTTGCGGGCAGCAGGCCCAGCACACACACCAGCACGAGCAGCAGAGCCGTCATGCGGGTGAGTGCGGAATAGGTTTTTCGCATAAATCAAAAGCTCCTTTCCATTTTTGAGGAATAAGAAATGGCCCTCCAGCTTGCGCTGAAAGGCCGTTCCCGGTTTCGATTCTGTTACGCATAGAAGTTGACGCTGTTGGGGATTCCAACGAACATGTAGCAGTAGGTGATGCCGTCGTACTGGGTCACACCCACGCCGATGCAGTCGCATCTTGAGTCGATCATGGTCTGGAAATGACCGGGCGAGTTGATCCAGTTGTCCAGGGCGTGTTGGGCGGCATCCTCTGTGCCGGTGAACACGGTGAGATTATCCCCGAAGCCGTAGGGGTAGCCAGCATCGGCGGCGGCCTGACACTCCTCCTGTGAGTGATGCCAGGTATAGCGCCGGTCGGAGCAGACCTGGGCGGCGTTCATCAGGGCCTCGTTGACAGGCAGCTCCGACACGCCGTTGGCCTTGCGGATCTGGTTGATCAGACGAATCAGCTCCTGCCGTATCTCCATGTTGTCCGGCTGGATTGCGCTGTCTGGGCTGGCGGGTGCATTGGCGGAGCCGACTGTGAGTGTTAGGGTTCCAGACACCCCGGCTCGGTTGGCGGCGGTAATCTCTGCGGTTCCCTCCGACTTGGCGACCGCTACCCAAAAGCCAGTGATCTGCTCCACCGCTACCGTATCCGGGTCGCTGGAGGTTACAATGTAGTCCATCCCGCTGGGGCCGATGATGAGGCCGCTGCGCTCTCCCACCTCCAGGGTGTTCCCCTTGTAGCTGCTCACTCGGATGGGCGGGGTCTCCGCTGCCTGGGCGGGGGCAGCCAGCAGGGCCGCTGTCATGGCTCCGGTCAAGAGCAGGGACAGGATTTTTCTGTTTTTCATGCTCGATTCCTCCGTTTCGTAATATGGTGGGGCTTTGCAAACCGAACCATACCACAGAAGATGGGGAAAGTCGAACACAATCCGCAGACAGTTTTATACCTGCTGAATAGCGGTCACGCACCAGCGGTACTCCGGCTGATTCATAACGCAGGTATAGAGTGTCACCCGGTTATCCGTGGTGGGGGCGGTGCCGCTGGAATCGTTGACACTGACCTTCTCCACGCTGGTCACAGCATAGGTTCGGGTCCCCAGCATGGTGGTCAGGGTGATGGTGTCGCCCGCCTCCAGGGTATGGATTTTCCCGAAGTGATTGTTCACCCCTCGGTTATGTCCGGCGAAGCAGGCATTTCCATCCCAGATGCTGGTGTTGGTGAAGTGGCCGGCGCCCTTCTTCAGCGCGGCGCTGTCCGTCCCCTGGTAGACCTTGACGGTGAGGTTGATAGCGGGGATCTTCAGGGTTCCCAAGCTGCCGTTGCTGTAGTAGAGATCGCTTGTCACCTCGGTGTAGCCGCCGCTGGTGCTGCCCTGGGCGATGTCGGTGGGGCTGCCGCCGGGGATCTGGGTCATGGTGACGTTGCTGCCGCCGCTCACCGAGGGGTACTCACCGGGAACAACGGAGCTGCCCGCCGTCCCTCCGTTGAGGTTGGCGCTGCCCACCTGATTGACCAGCCCGCCAGACAGCGCGCCGGGGACGAGGTTGGGGGTCAGGTACTCGCCGCTGCCGGGGAGATAGCTGGTGGGGGTACCAAAGCCAGGAGCGATCAGGGCGGTGTTCTTGCTCCGGTCCACATTGGGGTTCTCCCACTCGTAGATGGTGTCATCGCTGGTGGACTGGCCAAACAGGTAATCCTCCGGGGCGTCAAAGGTATACTCCAGGGCGTTGGCTTGAGTGACGCACAGGGCACACAGCATCATGGCCAGCAGAAAACTGCGGAATTTCAAGGGCTTCATCTCCTCTCTTTGAATTTTTTAAAGGCAAACACACCGCCGCCAGCCAGTGCCAGCACAACAACGCCGATCATCACGGGGCGTTTCAGGCCGGACAGATCCACAGGCTCTTTGGCGGTGTCCGGGGCCTCTGTCTGGCCGGAGTCAGAGTCGTGCTGTTCATCGCCGTCAGGAGCTTTGGATTCCTCCGGGGCTTTCTCGCTCCCGAAGATGGCGGTGTAGGTCACCACGGCACAGTTGGCCTTGGACACCTCGCCGGTATAGCTGGCGCTGACCGTGTAGCCGGTGGCGTACCGGCTGGAAGTGGTCCCGGTGTAGCTGGCGGTGGCGGTGTACCGGGTGACAGGGTTGCCCTCACCGTCCACATCCATGGACTCGCTCCACTTCACATCTCCCAGGGTCAGGGTCTTGCCCTTGTCCTCGATGCTCTTGGGGATGAGGGAGGTATCCGCTTCGGACAGGTTGGGATAGCTGCGGCTGGCGGTGAGGGTGCTGGTCTTGGTGGCGTAGCCGTCCGTGGTCACCTGGACGCTGGTGTGGTCCAGCCGCAGGATGCCCACATAGCCGTCCTCTGTGGTCACCTCCATCTCGGCATCCAGCCGCTGGAGGATGGTCTCCAGATTATTGGTATCGCTGGCCTGGGTGATGGTCTCGGTGTGGGTCTGGATGTCCACGCCCACCTCGTCCTTCCGGGTCATGTCCAGCAAGTAATACCTTCGGCCATTGCGGACAAAGTCCTCCGTAGGGATGAGGCTGGGATCGTCCGACAGGGAGAGCTGATAGGTCTTGTTGATCCGCAGCTCATCAAAGTCGCCGTAGGTGTACTCCTCCACGGAAATGGGGTAGTAGCTGGCGCTCTGACCCGTGTCATCTGCGGCCAGGGCGGTGGCGCTCCCGGCCATGACGAGCTGTAGGCACTCGTTCCAATCCTTGCCCTGGGCGGGGGCGCGGGCGGATACGGTGTAACCTTTTTCTGCGTACTCCGCTTGGAACTTCTCTGTAGCTTCCCGCCCTGGCCCGTCCGCATCCAGGCAAAGAACGATCCGCTTCAGGTGTGAATTCTCCCGCAGGTAGGTGTCCAGCGGGCCTTGGTACAGGCCGCACAGAGCCACGGCGTTGCTCCGCACCTGCCGGTGGAGGGTGCAGAAGCTCATGAGGTCGATGGGGGCCTCGAATACCGCCACCCAATCCAGAGCCGGGTCGCAGGGGAGGCGGAAGGCCACGTTCTTGTCGCTGCCTACCGCATCACCCTTGAAACCGGAGCCGTTCAGGTCATAGGTGCCGCGCTTGCTGGCGAACACCGGCTTACCGCTGGCCTCCCGGCCCACGAACACGCAGTTGTGATGAAGGCTATCCTCGTACAGAAGGCCAGCTTCGATGAAGCCCCGGATGACTTGGGGGGCGATGCCTCTCTTTTGAAGATAGGCAAACACCCGCCGCTGATCCGCATGGGCGATGGGTAGGGCAAAGGCGGCTTTCTCCTTCGCCTGGGCGGGCCTGGGGTGCGGGGTGGGGGAATCCCTGGCGCGGTGTCCGTTGAATTCCAGCAGATAGTTCACCGCCTCCCGGAAATCCTTGCCGCAGAATTCCTGCAGAAATGTGATGGCGTCTCCGCCAGTGCCGTTGGAGTACCGCTTCCAGGTTCGCCGGTCCTTGATGCGGATGCTGTCCATCTCCCTGGTGGTGTGGTACCGGCTGCCTACCCGGCGGATGCTGTAGCCCAGGTGCTCCAGCAGGTCCGGCAGATCTGTCCTCTTGGCGGTCTCCATCTCCTCGTCTGTGAAGCGAAAGGCTGCATTTTGTTTCGTGTTGATTCACCTCCTTCTTCCGGCGAAACGAAAAGAAGCCCCCAGAGCATCCCGGTGATCGGGATGCTCTGGGGGCTTCTCACCCGCTGTTCAGTTGTTATGGCCTCGCACGGCCCGTTACGCGCCCCACACGGCGGGGACGTCCTCCTCCTGGGGCTGGGTGTCGCTGCCCTCCAGCTGGGCCTCACAGGGGCTGACACCGGCTTCCTCGCTGAGCTGTTCCTCCTCCGGCTCCGGGATATCCTCCACGGCTTGCCGCTCCGCTGCCTCCAGCGCCTCCTCGATCAGTCCCAGCACGAACTCCCGCTGGGTCAGCTTCCGGCCAGTGCGCTGGGTCTCACGCTCCAGGTGGGCTTTGATCCGCTGGAAGAGGTCCTCCGGGATCTGGAAGGCCATCGTTCTGCTGTTGTTAGCCATAGTCGTTTTCCCTCCATTTTCTTTCATTTTGAAGTATTCGGTAAGTAGCTCGGTGATGTACTGTGCGGTGGTCAGGCCCGCCGCCTCTTTGCCCTCGGAAATTTTTTGATGCAGGTCGAGGCTGATTTGTGCGCAGAGGTTTTTTGTGGTAGCCATCTGATCATTCTCCTTTCCGCTGATTGCAACGCAAGTATACTCAAAAGGTATTGATAAAGCTATTACCATTACCACCAAGGAATCAGAGACAAACGAAGCAAATGTAACAACGGCGGAAAAAGTAAATTCCCCAGGGCTGCCGGCAAAGGCCGGCTGCCCTGGGGTTGGTTGATAGCGAGTTTACTCCGTCCGCAAAAGGGGGATTTTGCATCTCTGGTGCGTAAAATTTTTGAAACGAGAGGTCGTTTTGAAAAATCCAACTTTTTCTCGCTTTATTTGTTACAACTCCGTCTTTTCTTCCGCATTGAATAACTTTATTTTCGCATTTTTTGCTTGTATCTTTTTCATCTACACAAGGTTTTGCATAGGAATATCGTCTTTTTCAACCTGTCCCACTGTGGACACTCGGTACAAGCAGTAAACGCGCTTTTCGGTTTCCATACATACACCCCATTTTTCATGTTGAAAAACAGT
>JAETQY010000026.1 GCA_021770445.1 Bacillota bacterium
AACCGCCACATGGCAAACTACCGCAACCAGTGCCGCGGCATCTCCCCCGCACAGGAACAGGCCATGCTGGGCGGCTGTCTCCATGGCTGGGACTCTCCCGCCGCCGATCCCAGGCACTATACCCAGACCTCCGGGCCGAAGGTGGCGGAAGGCTTGCCCGAGCTGTGCTTCTCCGTCCTCCCCAGCACCGGGGCGCTCATCTGCATCAAGCGGGGCGAGAGCGGCTACTACCCCTCGGACTGGGACACCGGCGATCCTGCCCAGAACCGGGAGCTGGCGGATTACAACAACCAGCGCCTCGGAGTTACCGCCGCCCAGCGGCTGGCGATGGAGGCCGGGTCCATGCATGGCTGGGACTGCCCTGCCGCTGATCCCAAGACCTATGAGCAGACCCTCCAGTCCCCCACAGATATGGAGGCTGGAGCGCCGACGGGAGGGATGACCCTTGGATAAGGTATTTCACATCCGCACGTTCAACAGCCCCAACGGAGGTTATCGGGAAGTGGAGCTGGGCCTGCCAGCTACGGATTACGAGCTTCTCGACGCGATGGAACAGCTCCGGCTGGAGGACGGAAAGCACCCGTATCTGGAGTTCCATGCTGCAGAGGAATACGACTATTTGAACAAGCGCATTCAGGAGACGGACCTCTTCCGGCTCAATACCCTGGCCAAGCGGCTGGCAGAGCTGGACATACGAGACATGGCCGTCTTCGAGGGGCTGGTCTGCATGGATATCCGGAAAGGCAGAGAAACGATCCCCATTGGCAGCCTGATCGACTATGCCCACAGCGGGGAATGCTGCCATGTGGTGGAGGACGCTGTGACCGATGAGGAGCTGGGCAGGTTCCTTGTGGAAAATGGATTCATCCCGGAAGCGGAGGATCTCTCCGATAAGGCTCGCAAACTGCTGGACTACACGCAAATTGGAAAGGCATACCGGGAGGCAGAGGGCGGCACATTTACCGGTTTCGGCTATGTGGAGCGGCACAATGAACTGCGTCAGGTATACAAGACCTTGGATCTTACGCCGAAAAAGCCCGCGTACACCATCCTGGCGGAGACATTTGACGGAAGCATGGTGGAGTTCCCGTTCCCGGCCAACAACCCCATGGGGACAGAGCCGGTGCGCTGTGTGGACTGCGCCGCACCGTCTCTGATTGGGCTGAGCGCCGGGATGGAAACCGTGGACCTGCTGGCCCGCAGGCTGGCAGGTCTTGAACCGAAGGCCCTCAGCACATACAAGGCTCTGCTGGAAGCCACAGACTGCAAGGACCTCCAGAGCGCCGAAACGCTTATGGACTCGCTGGACGAATACATCTTCTCCCCGCAGTACAGCTCCCCCGCCGAAGTGGCAAAGGGGGAGCTGTCTGTTATCCTCTGCGAAACAGACGTAGCGTTCCTTGCCCCGCACCTGAATCTGTATCGGTACGGACAGGCGCTGATTGAGCGGTGCGGAGGTTCGCTGACCGCCTACGGTCTGATTGAGCGCGAGGATCATCAGCCGGTCCAAACGATGGAAAACAAGCCCAGTCAGGGCGGGATGGAGATGAGATACTGATGTATGACTTCAAGGACCTGTCGACGCTGCCCGGCCCGGCACAGTACCAGGCGTATGTGAAAGAACGGCTGGAGACGCTGAGCGTCCGGGAGGGCTATATCCTCGTCGCCGTTCTCCAGAGAGCGCCGCCCCGAGACGCGGAGGAGGCGGTGGACTGCCTCAACTCTCTGGAGGACTACGACGCCTTCCTGGCTGGGAGTTATGAGGAATTGGGGCGGTTCAGCCTCCAGCGCATCAAGGTCCCGGAGGATGTTCTGCCGTATGTCGATTTGGATGAGCTGGGCCGTCAATATGAAGATAAGCACCCTGGCCTGTTCATCGGCCACTGCTATGTGCCCTGCCCGAAACAGCCCAGCCCACCCATCCGACAGGAAAATGGGGCTCCCCCGCAGTCCCGGAAGGTGTGTGGCTCCGTCTGCCTGACTACGCGCTGGACACCGACTATGGCATCGGGGAGATCGACTTGGTTCTCCATGAATTGAAGGCCGACTCCTTGGATGACTGTACGCTGCTGGAGGTTCAATGCAGCCTGCCCGAAGTGGGCGACCTGACGGCGCAGTACAGCAGCACCAGCGAGCTGGTCAGGGACGGAAATAACCTGGGTCATGTCATGGACGAACAGGGTCAGGGGGAGCCTCACTGGCTGGAGAAGTTTGCCGCCGCGCTGGAATACGAGGACTGCCGCACCCTGAAATTTGCCCTGGATATTTCCCAGAATATGCACTGTTATGAGTGGGTGTCCGGCGAGGAACTGGCGGACTTTGCGGCAAACCATCTGCGCTCCTGCGGAGTGCCGGAGGAGCTGATCCAGTCCGGAACCATCAACTTTGACGATTACGCCGAGGATCTGCTGGAGACCTCCGGGTATATGCTGACCGGTGGCGAGAGTGGGTACATTACCCGCAACAGCCGGGAATTTATCCGAGAGTACACCGCTGAACCGGAGCAATCCGGGCTGACGATGCAGTAAATATTTGACAAGGGGCCGTTTTTCCGAAAGGGACAGCGGCCCCTGTTTTTTATGCCCTTTTTCGGGAAAACGCCCCGGAAAAGGAGGCATTTATGCGAGAAGAAAGACTTTTGAGCTACCTGAAGGGGGCCTGTCCTGGCAGGAAATACCGGGTCAGCGGTGCGGAACTGGAAAGGGCCCTGGGCCTAAGCGGCACCGACCTGCGTAAGTTAGTCAACCGGCTCAGGCGGAAGGGTATCCCCATCGCCAGTGATCGTCAGGGTTACTTCTACGCCATCACCGCCGGCGAGGTCTACACCACCATCCGCCAGCTGCGGCAGATGGTCACCGGCCTGGAGAAGGCCATCGCCGGACTGGAGGCAGCCCTGGAGAAGTTTGGCGAGATGGACGGTGTCGGAGGTGATCCCCCCTGAACAGTTTTATGAGCTGGGTGGGCGGTAAAAAGGCGCTCCGGGAGGAGATCGTCAAACGGTTTCCCCTGGGCTATAAGCGGTACATTGAGGTATTTGGAGGAGCGGCCTGGGTGCTGTTCTACAAAAATCCCGGAAAGGATTTTGAGGTCTACAACGACTTTAACCACCTTCTCGCCAATCTGTACCGCTGTGTGCAGGAGCATCCCGACGAGCTGATCGAGGCCCTGCGCTATGTGATCAATTCCCGTGAGAACTTCGAGTGGGCACGGGACTCGCTTACCCAGAATGTCCCGGCGTCGCCGGTACAAAAAGCGTCCTGGTTTTATCAGGTCATCCGTTTCAGCTACGCCTCGGGTCTACTCAGCTATGGCAGCCAGCCTCACGATATGTGGAGTGATTTTCCGCTGATCCTGCAAGCGAACCGAAGGCTGAAAGATGTGCTGGTGGAAAACCAGGATTTCGAGCAGCTCATCCGCCACTATGACCGGGAGGACAGTCTGTTCTACTGCGACCCACCCTACCACGCCACCGAGGGCTACTACCAGAACATCGGAGAGGACGGATTTACAGAGAAAGACCACATCCGTCTGCGGGACAGGCTGTTGTCCATGGAAGGCAAGTTCCTGCTCTCCTACAACGACGACGCCTTTGTCCGGGATCTGTACGACGCCCCCAATATCCAGATCCAGTCCATCACCCGGCTGAACAACATCAAACAGCGGTACGATCCCAACTGCCAGTTTGAGGAGGTGTTCATCGCCAATTACGATATGAACGAGCGCGGGCTGTATGTGCCCAAACAATTCAATCTTTTCGATTAAATGGGAGGAAAACCAATATGCAATTTATCAAAGAGATTACATCCAGGGGGCTCCTGCTCCCGATGATTGCCGCACGGCTGGCCAAATTTAAGGCCGGTGACAGAGTGGAGTACCGCCCGCTGGACAATGTGATCGTTGTGCTGAAAAAGCAGATGACCGCTCCGGAGCTGCTGACAGCAGTGGAGCAGCTCAATGGCGTCGCCATGGAGCTGCTCCTCCATCTGGACAGGGTCTGCGGCCCCTGTGAAGAGTGCCCGGACGGCTGTCTCTGCGGGGAGTCGGAGGATTCCCCCCTCCAGCACCTGCCCACCGACCTGCTGCTCACCTTTGCCGAGGCTGGTACCTGCCTGGGCGAGCTGGAGGAGCACCTGATCACGGAGGATATCGTCTATGGCAAGTGATTTTCCCTACGTTTACCCCAACTCCAGGGCGGAGGCCCGTCGTCTCGGACAGACGCAAATGCATGAGGACAGTTTCCGGCTGAACGTGGACTGTGCCAGGGCCATCGAACAGGCCATCCGGGATCATTTCGACGAAGCGGACGAGTCACTGGCCAAGGGTTGCGTCCAGTCTGTGCTGGAGCAGTTCGGTTTCAAGCGGGTGAACTTTGTCCTGGCCAACTCCCTGAAGCAGATGGGCTGTCCGGAACTGACCAGCGAGGAGATTCATCAGTGGGGCCGTGGGACCTACATTCCCCCGGACGGTAAGTATAACCGCTACTATGCGGTAGACACCGCCGCTCCGCTGCTGGAAGCATTCATCGGTCAGGCCAGGGACGCATACCAGGCGCTGGGACTGTTCGGCCCGGAGCACTGCGGGGGTGATCGCCATGAACAGGACTACAAGGGCAAGGTGCTGGTCATGAGCCTTGATACGCTCCGGGAGAGCTGTTGGGACCCCCGCAATATGCTCTGGCTGGGCGAGGGGGGCCTTGGCTGCTCCCCTCACGCCAGAGGGCAGGCGGTCTTTGCCACCTGCCTGGGCGACGGGGAAAAGACCCGCTGGAACAGGTCCGATTTTATGGGCGTTTTGGATGAGCAGTACCTGCCTGATTGGGCGGTGGAGAAGTTGGAGGAGCTTCGCGGCCCTCAGCAGGAACAGAACAGCGGCCCCTCGATGGGCGGTATGACGTGAGGAGCTGATGAAATGAAATTATCCTATTACACCATAGATGATCTGCGCCTTGGGTACGACCCCCAGGGCGAAAACGGCTGGCGGATATCCCGTTTCCTGGACCTCCGGGACGCGCTGGAACAGTACCGATCCCTGCCGGATGACGCCGTCAAGGTCATAGGCGTCAGCAACGGAGAACAGGATGTGGAGCTGGCACGCCGTCTGCCTGCCGACGCCGGTACCTGGGAGAATGTCCTGGTCCTGGATTTCCTCGCCCTCCCCCTTTGGAAGAAGGAGGAGGGCGTGATCGTTTCGGCCAGAGAGCTGGTGGATGCGCTGGATATCCGCTGGTGTTTGAGTGTGGACAGGCTGGTCCCGCCGCCCGGCGAGAAAGCCCTGTCCAAACGGCTGAAGGGCAAGTACCTCTGCCCCGACGTTCCCGGCGTTTTTGAGTCGGCCATCCGCTGGCTTTACCTGCCCGGCACCGGCTGGATATCCCCCACAGAGCTGAAGCGCCGTTACCCCGCGCCGGAGCAGTCCTTCCGCTATCCCGCCGTCACCAAATACCGTGTGGACGGAGTGACGGCGGACGGGACCTTTGCTCCGCTGGAGGTCTCCCATTGGGAGTATCTGATGTTGGCACGCCGCACACAGGAGCGGCTTGACCATAAGAAAAAGTAAGGAGGAAAGATTATGAGCACCAACCAGAAGAAAACCACACCCCAGAGCGCCCCCGTCCGGGGGGCGGCCCCCATGGAGATGGAGGTGAAGATTCACGCCCTGAGCACCAGCGGCAGCGTGCTGGCCAACGCCTCGGTGACCCTGAACGGCTGTTTCGCCATCCGGGGCGTCAAGGTCATCAGCGGAGAGAACGGCCCCTTCGTCTCTATGCCCAGCTACAAGGGCCGGGACGGCTACAAGGACATCTGCTTCCCCTGCACCAAGGAGTTCCACCAGCAGTTCAACGACACGGTGGTGGCCGCCTACCGGCAGGAACTGTCCCAGCTCCCCCAGCGGCAGCAGGAGGCCCCGCAGGAAGCGCCCCCCGCGCCCACAATGTCGATGTAAAGGAGAGAACAGAAGATGAAAAAAGTATCCGCGCTGTGTGCCGCAGCATTGGCCCTGACCCTGATCATGGCCCCCGCCGCTTACGCGGCAGATGGTTCCCCCAGCCCCGCCTGCTATCCCACCTCCGTTACCCGGAGTGAGGACAGCTCCGAGATCCGCAAGGTCTACGATCTGTCCCCGGAGGAGGACCCCGCCGGGATCGCCCGGTCCGACTTTGAGCAGGAGGGCTTCCGCTACACGCTGGTGGACCTGCTCAAGCAGGAGGCTCCGGAGCATGAGGAGCGGTTCCACACGGAAACCGTCTCCATCCCCAGCAAGAACAAGGACATGGAGTCCGTCCTGGCCTTGCTGCCCGCCGAAAGGGAGTTTGTTACCGAGGACGGCCTCACCGGCACTTTGGCTCTCCAGCTGGATACCGTCCAGGTAGAGGTGGCCGGGTACGGCAGCTCCACCAAGGAGGTTTCCGCTACCCGGAGTTACCCCAATCTGGCCAGCCAGGACACCGCCAACATTCCTAAGACCATCCAGGACGGCGGGCGCACTCTGACCCTCCAGAATATCAGCTGGCAGACCGACAACACCGCCAGTATGGACGGTTACGCGGTGGGTGACCGCTATACCGCCGTTGCCACCTACACCGGTTCCGCCACCAGCAGCTATGTGAAGGGCTACACGGTGACCGCCGACTACAGCGGCACCGTCAGCAGGATCGCCCTGAACAAGACCCGGTATGTGGCCATTTTTGAGGGCACACCCCTCAAGCCGGTGGCGCCTGAGCCCGATCTCGATGGCCAGGCTTCCGCTCCCGCCAGCTTCAACTGGCCGCTCCTGCTGGTGCCCCTGGGCGTCATTGCCGCGGCCGGCGCCGGCGTCGGCGGAGCCCTGTTCCTGAAACGCCGCAAAGAAAATGAGGAGGATGCCGAATGAAGAAGTTTTCTGTTTTTCTCTCTGCCCTGTGCCTGACCGCTTCCCTTATGATCCCCGTCAGTGCCGCCGGCCCCATGGAATATACCATCAGTGGCCCCGGCGACCCGGAGTACGGCAAGCCCACATCCTTTGAGGTGGTCCACACTCCCGATAATGGCGCTCAGAAAAATGTGGACGTGAGCAAAAACGCCGCCCTCGCTCCGCCTGCCTTCGGCAGTTACAGCGCCGACACCCTGAACACCGGTACGCCCCTCACCCCCAACCTGGCCCCCGGATACCAGCCCATTGCCGGGGCTGTGGTCAACGGCAGCTCCACCACCGTCCAGCCGCCCGACATGAGCGGAAGCACCGTCAATGGAGCTCCCATCGGCAGCGGCTCCGTCTTTGTTCCCGGCGCATCCACGGTGACGGTGACCGGCTCTCAGGACACCGCCTCCTCTACCGGATATACCGAGGTTACCGATGATCTCTACTACTCCGGGGACTATCTGGGGCGGCTGAAGATTCCCAGCCTGGACGTGAACGTCAAGGTCTATGAGGGCACGGACAGCAAGACTCTGGCCAAGGGTGCGGGGCACTTCCCGGATACCAGCATCTGGGATGGAAACTGCTGTATCGCGGGACACAACCGGGGTGCAAATTGCTATTTTGGAAACATCCATACCCTGGAGCTGGGCGATACCATCACCCTGACCACCAAGCTGGGGACCCGCACCTACGAGGTGACCTCGGTGTCTAAGGTGGGTGAAACGGACCGCAGCGGCCTCGCCGCATCCAAGACAAATATGCTCACCCTTTACACCTGCGTCCGGGACCAGCGGAATCAGCGGTGGTGTGTCCAGGCCGTGGAGGTTAGCTAATATGCTTCGTTTCAGGCCGCTTCTTTCTCCGTTTTAAGCTTCGATTCTGCTGGACTTGTGGCCTTGCTTTCGGTATTGTTGTACTTGCAAAAGGACCATCCATACCAAATAAAAGGAGGATCACATGATGAGCAGGAAGAAAGAGATGACCCTGATCGCGGTAGGTATGCTGACCGGCGCGCTCCTGGCGCCCACCGCCCACGCGGCGGCCCGGCAGCTCACCGCCACCCCCAGCACCCAGCGGTTTTATGTGGACGGGGTTCAGGTGCCCATGCAGAACTACTCCATCGGCGGGTACAACTACGTCAAGCTCCGTGATATCGGGGAGGCGGTTGGCTTCAACGTCTACTGGGACGGGAAAGCCGTTCAGATCGACAGCGACGCCCCTTATACCGGGATTGCCCCGGCTCAGACCACGACCGACACCAGAGGGCTGACCTACAATGCGGACGGCTCCATCAACGTTCCCCAGGACGGTTCCAAGTACATCCCGAAGGAGGGTGACGTGGTCCGCTGTGACGATGGGACCAACTACACCATCACCAACGTCCTCCGCTATGACAACAACGTCTTCGCTGAGGGACCTGTTGGTGAACTCCCCGAGCCCACCTGCGACTGGAGCGCCTTCCCGGAGGTGGAGGTCCCCAGGGTTGAGGTCAGGCACTTCGCCCATGACACCGGAGACTCCATGTTCATCCGCAACCTCTATGAGACACGGAGAATGCAGTACACCATCTACAACGCCATCGGCAGGGAGCCCAGCGTATGGAGGGATGGCAAGCCCCTGATGACCATCGCGCTGACCATCGACCCGGCGGACGAGCCATACACCCAGACCTTCTGGCCCTGGCGAGCCTCGGAACTGGAGAAGCTGGTCCACAGCCGCCCCAACAGCCACTTCTATGTGGAGGCCTGGGACTACTACAGCAAGGGTATCTTCCAATATACCCGCTACTGTGTCGCCTCTCTGTAAAACCAAATCAGTCCCCGCGCCCTCTCTGGGAACAGAGGGGGCTTTTTCATTCCCAAATCTTACGATAGGAGGAAACTACCTTGAAAAAACGTATTTTTTCGATGTTTCTGGCGCTTGTGATGCTTCTGGGCATCCTGCCCTTGACCTCCCTCGCCGCCCCCACTTTGGAGGAGGCTATGGCCGAGGTAGATATCTACGGGAAGTATGAGCCGCTCAACTGGCTGACCATGAACGGCAGCGTCAAGACCCAGCGTTACACCTACTACAACTACGAATCTCCCGTCACCGGCCAGGTCAAAGAGATTCCGGCCTACTGTGTGGACCCCCGCCTGAAGGGCGTCCCGGTCCTGGTTTCAGACGGGACCGCTGTGAAATACAGCGCCAGCGAGACCATGTCCGACTACAAGCTGGTGGGCATCGTCTCCAACGGCTACCCCCATCAGTCTCTGGAGACCCTGAGCCTCCAGACAAAGGAGGAGGGCTACTACGCCACCAAGACCGCCGTCTGGATTCATCTCCTGGCCGACTGGTCCATTGACAAGCTGGGCATCAACCCCAACCTCTCCGGCGCTGACAAGGAGGCGGCGGAGCGCGTCCTCCAGGCCACCAAGGACATCTACTGGCGGGGCGTGATGTGGAACAAGATGTATACCCCCAAGCTCACCGCCACAGCGGACCGGGACAAGGCGTACCCGGTGACCATCAACGGCCAGTCCTGTTATCAGCAGGTGTTCACCATCGACAGCGGGACCTGGGCCATTGAAGCGGTCCGCCTGTCTCTGGCTGACGGAGCACCCGCAGGCACCAAAATTCTGGACATGAACGACCAGGAGATCACAAAACTTGTGCTGGACAGCTATGGGGAAGGCTGCGGCGGCAAATGTAAGGTGGTCTATCCCGCCTCCAGTATCGAGGGCCAGACTGGCTCCGTTACCCTGAACATGAGCTGTGTGGTGGACCAGTATATCGTCTACTACGCCAAGTGTCTGGAGACCGATCAGTACGGCAACATTCAGGACTATCTTTTGGACACCGACCCCAACGTAAGGGTAGAGGGCTCCGCCATCAGCCAGTATTCCGCCGACCCGGATAAGCCGGAAGAACCTGATGAGCCAGATTCCGGTGTCACTCAGCTGAAGATCACCAAGCTGGAGACGGGTACCGACACCCCGCTGGAGGGAGCTGTGTTTGAGGTCCTGTACCCGGACGGCAGCTCGGTGGGCTCCTTCTCCACCAACGCCAGCGGCGTAATCACCATTCCCCTGAGCATCACCGGAAATTACACCGTGACCGAGAAATCCGCCCCGGAATTTCACTTGCTTCCGGTACACACCACCCAGAACGTGACGGTCCTCCACGGCAAGACGGCGGAGCTGACCTTCTACAACGATCCCTTCGGCAACCTCCGGGTCCATAAGGTCAGCGATACCGGGGACAATTTGGAGGGCGTCTCCGTCCAGATCAAGCACATCGCCACCGGCGAGACCCGCACCGGCAGGACTGATCAGGCCGGCGTGGTCACGTTCTCCGAGTTGAAGCCCGGCGGCTGGGAGGTCCGGGAGACCGCCGGCATCGAGGGCTGGATCGCTGAAACCGATACCGTTCAGACCGTGGCTGTGGTGTCCGGCGAGGAGTCCACCGCCACCATCGTCAACAAGGAGCTGCCCGGTCTGCGCATCATCAAATATGACCGGAAGAACATGGTCCTCATGCCCGACGTGACCTTTGAGGTCTGGCGGGACGGCGAGAGCCTGGGCCGCTTCCAGACCGACCAGCAGGGCGAGATCCTCATTACCAACGCCCAGCCCGGCACCTACCGGGCCGTTGAGGTGGACACCGGCAGCGATGGCCACATCCTGGACACCACGCCCCAGGAGGTGGAGCTCCACGCCGGGGACGGCATCAAGGAGCTGGTCTTTTTCAACGACGTGAAGCCCGGCCTGCGGCTGGTGAAGGTGGACAGCGCTAACCCCTCCAAGGGTATCCCCAACGCCGTCTTTGAAATCAAGTCCGTGGCCGGGGACTACGGCCCCGAGGAATTTCGTACTGATCGGAACGGCGAGATCGACCTGTCCAAGCTGCCCGCCGGGGCCTATGTGGTGACGGAAAAAGCTTGCGAGGGCTACATCATCGACGAGGCTCAGCGCATCATTCAGTTGGACGGCAACGAGGACGCTGAGTTCGTATTTACCAACACCATCAAGCCCTCCATTCAGATCGTCAAGCGCAGCTCGGACGGCTCTAAGCTGGGCGGCGTCCATTTCCGCATTGCCAAGATCGAGGACGGCTCCCACTATCTGGACCGGGTAACTGACCAGAACGGCGAGATCAAAATCTCCGACCTGGAGCCCGGCGTGTACTCCGTCCGCGAGACGGCTACCACCTCCGACCACATCATCGACGTGCGGGAGTATCATGTGGAGCTGTTCCCCGGCAAGACCTCCACGCTGACGGTGGAGAACCAGAAGCGGCCCAACCTTATCATCCGCAAGACGGACAAGGACACCGGCAAGCCCATCGCCGGCGTGACCTTCACATTGCGCGGTGCGGACGGCCCCACCATCACCACCGAGCCCACCGGTCAGGACGGCACCGTGACCATCTCCAACCTCCTGCCCGGTCCGTACACCGTCGCGGAGCAAAATGTTTCGGAGAATTACATCCTGGACACTACGCCCCAGACTGTGACCCTGTTCCCCAACCGGACGGCGACCGTCCAGTTCCAGAATTTCAAGCGGCCCACCCTGAAAATCACCAAAGTGGATATCAACGGCAGATCCCTCACCGGGGCGATTTTCGAGGTCAAGACCAAGGCCGGGGTAAAGATCGGCGACTTCCCCGTGGGCCCGGATGGCAGCATTACCGTGTCCAACGTCCATCTGACCGAGGGATACTTTATCATTACCGAGCTCCAGGCTCCGGAGGGGTACATCCTGGACAAGACCCCTCATGAGGTCTATCTGCGCCCCGGCAAAACCACCGAAGTTTCCATTGAGAACGAGAAGAAGCCCGGACTGACTATCTACAAGGTGGACAGCATTGTGGGCGATGGTATCAAGGGAGCCAAGTTCAAAATCTATGTGTCCAAGGACAAGACCGAGAACGGCACCTATCAGGAGTTGGACAGCACCTTCTACTACACCGACGCCAACGGTATCATCCACCTGGACAACCTGGACACGGGATGGTACAAAATTGTCGAGGTGGAGCCCGCCGCTGGATTCACCATTAAGGAACCCGCCGAGCAGATTTTGTACGTGGAGCACGACAAGCTGGCCGAGGTCACGTTTGAGAATACTCCGTTAAACGCCATTCTGGTGGAGAAGTACGACAATGTGACCCACGCCGCTCTGCCCGGATGTACCTTCCAGCTGCGGTATCTGGCGGGCACCAGCGGCACCGGCGGTACAGTCATCGGGCAGAAGGTGACGGGCAAGAACGGCACCGCCCTGTGGACCGGATTGAAGCCCGGAGCCTATGTGGTTGAAGAGGTAGACCCCGGCGACGGCTACTCCATCATCAATTCCTCCGAGACGGTGTTCATCGCCGACAACGGGGAGCAGAGCGTTATTACCGTCAGGTTTTCCAACTCCCCGGACGGAAATCTCCTTGTCAGGAAAGTGTGCTCCGTCAATCCCGGCGTTACGCTGGCCGGGGCCGAGTTCAAAATCACCTATGCGGACGGCACCTTGATTGGCGATGGAAACGGCGTTTTCACCACAGATGAGAACGGCGAGATTCGCATTGAGGGTCTGAAACCCGGCAAGAGTGTGATTGTCACGGAGACAAAGGCCCCGGCCGGATTCATCATTGACACACAGAGCCAGACAGTCCAGATCAAGGAGGGCCGCACCGTCAGCCTGACCTTTAAGAACCAGCCCCGCGGCAAGCTGATTATCCAGAAACGGGACAGCCAGACCAATGCGCCGCTGCCCGGGGCTGAGTTCCGGGTGACCACCGCCGCGGGGTGTGAGGTTGGCCTGGACGGCGTGATCGGAACCGCCACCCTCACGCAGAACGGGCTGTTCACTACCGACAGCAACGGAGAAATCCGGATCAGCAATCTGGCCCCCGGAGCATATGTACTGACTGAAACCAGGGTCCCGTCAGGTTATGTCATGGATTCTCCCAGCACCAACGTGGTCATCGGCCCCAATGGTGACACGCAGACGGTCATTATCACCAACACTCCCAAGGCCACGCTGACCATCACCAAGCGGGACGCTGTGACCCGCAAACCCCTGGCAAATGCTGAGTTCATTGTCCGGGACAGCGAGGGCCACGCAGTTGGCCCCGCCAATGGCATCTACAAAACCGGGACGGATGGTACAGTAATTGTCTCCGGCCTGGAACCCGGCAGCACGATCATGGTGTCTGAGACCAAGGCTCCTACCGGTTATATCCTCGATGAGACGCCCAAAAGCATTGTGGTGAAGTCTGGTATTTCCAACAGCCTGATTTTTGACAATCAGCCCGGCACCACCCTGATTATCCGCAAATTTATTGAGGGCACCGAGAACGAACCTTTGGCTGGCGTGTGCTTCAAGGTGGTGGACAGCTCCGGGGCCGCTGTCGGCCCGGACGATGGCCGCTACTACACCGATAAAGCGGGAGAAATTGTTCTGAGCGGCCTGGAGCCCGGAACGACCGTCAAGGCCCGTGAGATCAAGACCGTGGACGGTTTTGTGCTGGACGGCACTCCGCAGGATATCCTGATTAAGGCCGGGAAAGTGCAGCGGCTCACGTTTTGGAACAAGCGGGCCGGTACTCTGGTGATTCAGAAGAAGGACAGCGTGTCCGGTAATCTGATTGCGGGAGCGCAGTTCCAACTGACCTACGCCAACGGTGGGTTTGTTGATAATGACAACGGCCATCTGTCCAGCAACGGCCTTTACACCACCAATGATAAAGGAGAAATCAGAATCAGCGGTATCACCGGAACTGTAGTTGTGAAAGAGGTCAAGGCAGCTCCCGGCTATGTGATCGACCAGAGTACGCAGACGCAGACGGTCACAGTCAACCCCCTGGATACGCAGACGCTTACCTTCCTCAACGATCCGCTGTGTAGCTTGACCATCAAGAAAGTGGATTCTGTCAGCGGGAAGCCCGTCCCCGGCACCGAGTTTGTGGTCAAAGACGGCAGCGGAAACATCCTGGCCCGCTGCACCACCGGCAAGGACGGCACCGCGACCGTCACCGGCCTCGTCCCCGGCAGCACCGTCGTTGTCACCGAAACCAGAGTGCCCGAGGGCTATGTGCTCAACCAGACCCCGCAGACCATCACGGTTAAAAATGGCTCCAACACCGTAAGCAGCGGCAACGGCAGTTCCGGCAGCGGCTCCGGGGACAACGACCTCACGTTTGAGAACGACCCGAAAATGACGCTGACGATCCATAAGTACATTGAGGGCACCGCCAATGAGCCCCTGGCTGGCGTGGCCTTCAAGGTAGTGGACGGCTCCGGGGCTCCGGTCGGTCCCAGCGACGGCGTATTTTACACCGACGCCAAGGGGGAAATTGTGATTGAGGGCCTGGAACCCGGCGCCACTATTACCGCCCAGGAGGTCAAGACAGTGGAGGGCTTCGTGCTGGACGGTACCCCCAAGACCATCAAGATCAAGGCTGGTCAGGCTCCCCGGCTGACCTTCTGGAACAAGCGGGCCGGGAACCTTATCATCAACAAGGTTGACAGCATTGACAAGCATCCTCTGGCTGGCGTCCGTTTCAAGATTACCTATGCTGACGGCTCCAACGTGGACCAGGACGGCGGCAAAATCTCCAGCAACGGTATCTATGTGACCGACAGCAACGGCCAGATCAAAATTTCCGGTATTGTTGGGACCGTCGTAATCACCGAAATTGAGACGATTGACGGCTACTATATCAAGGAGGAACACCGCACACAGACAGTCGTGGTCAACCCCGATGATACACAGACCGTCACGGTCTACAACGTCCCCACTCAGGCGCTGGTTATTCAGAAATTCGTGACCGGCAGCAAGGATCAGCCTCTGGCCGGAGTGGAGTTCCTGGTCACCGACAGCGATGGTACGGTGTTGGGTCCCAACAATGGCATCTATAAGACCGATGCGCTGGGCCGCATTACCATTAAAGGGCTGACCCCCGGCACCGTCATTACCGCCAGAGAAACCAAGACCCTGGACGGCTATGTGCTGGATTCCACGCCTCAGAGCATTGAGATCAAGTCCGGCGAAGTGCAGATGTTGACGTTTTATAACGCGCCCATCGGCGGGCTGGAGCTGATCAAGGTCTCTGAGGCGGACAAGACCCAGCGGATCAAGGGCGTAACCTTTGAAATCCGCAGGATGGACGGCGCTCTGGTGGACACTGTGACCACCGGAGACAATGGCCGGGTCCATGTCTCCCTGGACGCGGGTGACTACTACTGCGTGGAGGTCGAGGCGGCACAGGGCTTCAAGCTGGACAGCACACCCCACTATTTTACCGTGGCGGATGGCAAGACCACCACGCTGACCGTGACCAATGCGCCCTTCTCGGGAATCCTGATTCATAAGGTGGATTCCGCCACCAAGCAGGGCATCTATGGGGCCACCTTCCTGCTCTATGACGCCAACAAAAATCCCATCGGACAGTACAGCAGCGATGACCGCGGATATGTGTACATCGAAAATCTGACCACAGCCGGCCGGTATTATTTGCGGGAACTGGAAAATGAGGGGTATATCGTTGATACCCAGCTGAAAACGGTCTATGTCACTCCCGGCACCACGACCGAGATCACCTGGGAGAATACCGCCATCACCGGGCAGATTCAGATTTTCAAGACCAGCGCCGATTACAACTCCATGAACGGCTGGCCTGCCGGAACGCCTATCCCCGGCACCGAGTTTGAGATCTACCACTACCGCACCGGCAATCTGGTGGATACGGTCAGGACAGACAAAAACGGCGTCGCCGTCTCCAAGCCCCTGCCCCTGGGCCGGTACAAGGTGGTGGAATCCAAAGCCGCCGACTTCTACGGCTTGGACAAGACACCCATTGAGGTGGAGATCGAGCACGCCGGCCAGATCGTCAAGACGGCCATGACCAACAAGGCCCTGTACACCAATGTCTCCATTAAGAAGACGGGCTTTGTGGAGGTCATGCCCGGCCAGCAGATTCGCTATGACTTCTCCGACATCGCCAACAACTCCACCACCGCGCTCACCAGTTTTTACTGGCGGGACACTCTGCCCACCCAGGCGGTGCGGCTGGACAAGATCGTCACCGGCACTTATAACGTGCAGGGGAATTACAAGATCGTGTTCAAGACCAATCTCAACGGTGAGTACCGCACCATGTACGACAACCTGAGCACCATGCAGAACTACGTGCTGGATGCCTCGCCCGCCGCGCTGGGGCTGGCCTCCAATGAGTATGTCACCGAGTTTATGGTCTCCTTCGGCATCGTCCCCGGCAATTTCCGTCAGGTGGAGGCCCCCAGGGTGTACTGCAATGTGGTGTCCTGGCTCACCGGCGGGACACAGTTCGTCAACCAGGCGGATGTTGGTGGAGTCTACAATGGGCAGTGGATCATGGCCACCAGCAGATGGGTCACCAGGGTCTACAAGCCCACCACACCCCTGCCCCGCACGGGTTATTGATCCCGGAAGAACAGATACGGAGGACCGTCTCAGGGACGATCCTCCCCATTTTTAGGAGGTGTATCTCTTGAAAAAGAAAAAGTTTGCAAAAATCCTGCTGGCAGCGCTGATGGTGTCCGCTCTGTGCTGCGCCCCCGCATTCGCCGCCGGCAATGGCAACGTGGCCGATGTGGTGAAGGAAACCTGGACCGCCGCCGCCGCTCAGATCAAGACCGTGGTGGACAGCGTGGTCTTCCCGGCCCTGGACATGGTCCTGACCATCGCCTTCTTCGGCAAGGTGGCCATGAGCTACTTTGACTACAAGAAGCATGGCCAGTTTGAGTGGACCGGTCCGGTGATCCTCTTCGCCTGCCTGGTCTTTACCCTCACCGCTCCGCTCTATGTCTGGAAGATCGTCGGGCTGTGAGGAAACCGGAATGTCTCTCGGGCAAGAACTGCGTGAGGCCATCCGCAAACATCGCCCAGGCGTGGTATGTCTGGGCAGTGTTTGTTACTTTCGATTGAACAAATCAACCCTGGCCAAGGTAAATTTGACTGCCAAGGGCGGCAATTATGACGGCCTGCAGCTCACGATCCTGAACCGGAAAAACGGCCCGGTAGATACGGTAACGATCCACAGCTGGAATGTGCCTCATTGCGTAAAGGAAATGCCTGACGATGGGGAAAACGCCGGGTGGGATATTTACCGGCCCGTCTTGGATATAGACGCACTCTGGAATTTGACGGAGGAATACCTGCGGTTATTTCAGGAACCTTAGCAGAACTAGGAGGTGATTCTCAATATTTATCTTTGACTTTGTAGCATCCACCATCATGGACAATCTGGTGGATTGGTTCTATGGCCAGGTGGTGGGATTTTTGGGGAATTTCTTTGCCGAAATGGGCAACATGGGCGTGGAGCTGTTCGAGCTGGACTGGGTACAGGCCATCGTCCTGTTTTTCTCCCAGCTGGGCTGGGCGCTGTTCGGCGTCAGTCTGGTGGTCTCCGGCTTCGAGTTCGGCATCGAATACTCCACGGGCCGGGGCAACCTCCAGCAGACCGCTCTCAACGCCGTCAAGGGCTTTATGGCTGTCAGCCTGTTTACGACAGTGCCGGTGCGGCTCTACTCCCTGTCAGTTTCCCTGCAAGGGATGTTCTCCGCGGGACTGACCGGAGCCGGGACCAGCATCGGCACTGTAGGCGAAAAAATCATCGAAGAACTGACCAGTGTGCAGAGCCTTGCGGATATGACAGGGGCGCCTAACTTTGGGCTGAGCGTCCTGACCAGCCCTATCATGCTCCTGTTCTGCATCATTATGATGGCCTACGCCGTGATAAAAGTTTTTTTCGCTAACCTGAAACGGGGCGGCATCCTGCTCATCCAGATCGCGGTAGGGAGCCTCTATATGTTCAGCATCCCCAGAGGTTATGTGGACGGCTTTGTCCAGTGGATCAAGCAAGTGATTGGCCTGTGCCTGACGGCATTCCTCCAGTCCACGATCCTGGTGGCGGGCCTGATGGTTTTCCGTCAGCACGCCCTGCTGGGGCTGGGCCTCATGCTCTCCGCGGGCGAGGTGCCCAGGATCGCTGGGACCTTCGGCCTGGACACCACCACCAGAGCCAATATCATGAGCGCCGTCTACACCGCCCAGGCAGCCGTCAATACCACCCGCAGTGTGGCCCAGGTGGTGACGTCAAAATAAAAACAGGAGGACATCATGAATCCGTTGGTATATATTGCATCTCCTCTATCCGGGGATGTAGAACAGAATCTTGATTTTGCACGCCAGGCGTGCCGGTATGCCATATCTCAAGGCGTGACTCCCTTTGCGCCGCACCTTTTATATCCTCAGATGCTGGACGATAATGACCCGGCAGAGCGGCAGTTAGGTATTGACATGGGAAATCAGATGTTGGAGTTATGCCAGGAACTGTGGCTGTGCGGAGATCGAGTCAGCCCAGGCATGGAGGGAGAGAGGAAAACAGCGGAGGGATTGGGTATCTCGGTACGTCAAATCAGCACACAGGATGTTTTGTCCGTGGAGTATTCTCCCACAGACGGGATGGGGATGGAAATGAGATAACGCTCACCATGGGAAGCCTGTTCGATGGGAACGGTGGTTTCCCTTTAGCAGAGGCTTAATGGGGATAGCACCAGCAGCCTGTCTCATGGTCGTTGACTACCCCCACCGCCTGTAAAAAGGAGTAGAGGATAACCGTACCTACAAACTTCATCCCCCGGCGCTTCAAATCTGCCGAGATACGGTCCGACAGCTCCGAACTGGCACGAACCGCATCATCTATATTCAAGATGACCTGCCCCTGGGTAAATCCCCAGAGGTAGCGGTCAAAGGAGCCAAACTCCTTCTGGATGTTCAGAAACACTTTCGCGTTTTGAACTGTGGCCTCGATCTTGCGCCGGTTGCGCACGATGCCGGGATCAGACATCAGGGCCTCCAGCTTCGCCGGGCCGTAGGCAGCCACTACAGCGGGCTCAAAATTGTCAAAGGCTTTGCGGAACGCCTCCCGTTTTTTCAGAATGGTGATCCAGGACAGGCCGGCCTGGAAGCCCTCCAGGATCAGCATCTCAAACAGTTTCCGGTCATCATGCTCCGGCCTGCCCCACTCCTGGTCGTGGTAGGCAATATACAATTCTGAGCTTGGATCAGCCCAGCGGCAGCGTTTCAATTCCATGAGGGACCTCCAATCATGTTGCTTTTGTTTCTTTTGAAGGAACTTCTTTGTTGGTATGTGTGAATGGATATTGTCCAAGAGTTTCGATATACTTGCTTCACTATCAGGAGAGGAGACTATGCTATGGCAGAAAATATCAAAAATCTCTGTGCCCCTATCCCCGCCGAACTCCACGCGCAGCTCCGCCAGCGGCAGGAGGAGTCCGGGCAGACATTGGGTCAGTACATGACCGAACTCATCACAAAATTTTATGAACAGGAGGGAAAAACCACTATGAAAAAGAATCAGAGGACCGTTGCCTTTCAGGTATCCACCGAGCTGTTTGACCAGTTCAAGGAGTACCTTGAGCGCAAGGGCATCAAGCAGAACGCCTTCTTCCTGGACTGCATCCGGCGGGCGCTGAAGGAGGAGATTGAGACCGGAGCGTGACGCTCACCCGGTGAATGAGCTGCGGACTTATGTGCCGCGGCTCGTTTCATCCTTTCCGCTTTTTATGGTACAGTCGTGAGAAATTATCCAGAACCCGGTCGTAGAGCAGAAAGGTTACGTTGCCCAAGAGCAGCATGCCAGCGACCATAGTAGTGGAATACTCGGAAAATTCCTCCACCACCGCGTCCAACTGAAACAGGTACAGAATCAGGCTGTACAGCACGACCATAGATACGCTGAACAGAACGCACTTTGCCGCAAGGCGCGGGAAACGGGGCAGACTGTTCACTCTGGCCTGGATGCTGGGATACCAGCCCAGGAAGACGTAGAGCAGTGCAATCTCTTTATCCGAACTTAGTAGAAAACCCAGAATCGCCGTTGCGGCGTACATCACCAGGGCTGTGCCGGTCCCATACTCACAGACAGCAGGGATCAGGCACAGCATTGCCAGCATGGGGCAGGCAAAGGTGGCAAAGGGGATTAGACTCCCCCAGGTGAGGATCACGACAGACAGTGCGGCCATCAGCCCGCACAGGGCTGTCTTATGGCTTTGTCGGTGGAAACGGTCATGCTGCCCCATGAAATATGCCCCCTTGTATGTAGCATTGTAACAGAATCGGGAAAAGAAATCAATTTTTGTGGAGGTGTCTTACATTTATATCTACCCAGACAACCTGAGAGCGAAAGCAAAACTGTGGCTGTGGGAGCTGAAGGACATCGTGGTCATTGGAGTCGGGTTTCTACTCTCTGTCCTGGCCCTGGCCCAGGGGCTGGGGATGTTCCTGCTGGTGCTGACGGTCCTCTATGCCTTTCTGTCCATCCGCATGGAGGGCGCCAGCATCCTGGACTTCCTGCGCTGCGCCGTGTGTTTCCTGTTCCTGCATCAGCAATATTACCAGTGGAAGGAGAGAAAATCTTGAATCGAAAACAGAAAAAAGAGCTGCGGCAGCGTCAGTCTACCCGGCAGCTCATGGGGATCGACCAGCTCACCGAGCACGGCCTGAAAACGGCCAGAGGTGAGCTGGTTTTTTATTTAGTCAGCCCGGACAACCTCTCTGTGCTGTCCGCCGAGGGCGTCCGGGGCCGGGTCCGCGCCCTGACGGAGCTTCTGCGCGGGCTGGACTCGGTGGAGCTGCTGGCGCTGGACTCCCGCGAGTCCTTCCAGAGCAACAAGCTGTACTATCAGGAGCGGTTGGAGCAGGAGACAGTCCCCGCCATCCGGGAGATGCTCCGGCGTGACATGGACCACCTGGACGAGATCCAGTCCACCACCGCCTCGGCGCGGGAGTTTGCTGTCGTCCACCGGATCGACCCCAAGTCCGGTGAGGATTACGGCGCTCTGAGGCAGCTGGAAAAGCGTATCCGGGACTGCGGCTTCCACGTCCGCATGGCGGACGAGCAGGACGTCAAGCGGATTCTGGCCGTCTACTACCAGCAGGATGTGACCACGGAGCATTTCGTCAGCTTCGATGGGGAAGGGGGCGCCAATGGCTAAAAAACAGAAGAAAAAGAAGAAAGCAAAACCAGAGGCGGCGCCGGTCAAGGATTTCCTGGACATGATTGCCCCCGCCGCTGTGAGGTTCAACACCGATTCCAGCGTCCTGGGCAGCTCCTGCCGGGGTACCCTCGCCCTGCGCAGCTATCCGGCCTCCACCGGGGAGCTGGCCCTGCTGAGCCATCTGGGGGAGAAAAGCGGCGTGCTCCTCCACATTTACATCCGCCAGGTCCCCGCCGCCGAGGAGGACGCTATCCTCCACAACGCCCAAAACAAGAACCGGATGGATCGGAGCAGCACAAGCAATATGAAGCAGAGTATCACTGCCGAGGCCAACCTCCAGGACGTTGAGACCCTCATCGCCACCATGCGCCGGAACAAGGAGCCGCTGGTCCACTGCGCCGTGTTTATTGAGCTATGCGCCAGGGATGCGGACGGGCTCAGGTCCCTCCGGGACGATGTGACCGCCATGCTCACCAGGTCCAAGCTCGGTGCCGACCGGATCTTCCTGCGCCAGCGGGAGGGCTTCCTCGCCGTCAACCCGGCGGGTGACAACGTGTTTGGGATTCTCTATGAGCGGGTGCTCCCGGCCTCGTCGGCGGCCAACCTGTTCCCCTTCAATTACAGCGGCAAAAACGATCCCCACGGCTTCTACATCGGCAAGGACCGATACGGCTCCAACATCATCGTGGACCTGGATCGGAGGGCGGAGGACAAGACCAACGCCAACGTCCTCATCCTGGGCAATAGCGGCCAGGGCAAGAGCTTTCTGCTCAAGCTCCTGCTGTGCAACATCCTGGCCTCGGGCAAGTCGGTCATCTGCCTGGACGCAGAGCATGAGCAGGACTATCTCTGTGAGAAGCTGAACGGCTGCTTTGCGGATATCATGAGCGGGCAGTACATCATCAATCCGCTGGAGCCGAAATTGTGGAATGAGGAGGGCGAGGATGATCCCGATGCGCCCGCCGCCTTCCGTCAGCGCACTCGGCTCAGCCAGCACATCTCCTTCCTGAAGGACTTCTTCCGCGCCTACAAGGACTTCGACCACCAGCAGATCGACACCATCGAGCTGATGCTGGAGCGCCTGTACAAAAAGTGGGGCCTCAACGACCACACGGACTTCCGGTCCATGCGGCCCGGCGACTACCCCATTCTGTCCGACCTCTACGACGTAATCGAGGACGCCTACCAGCACTATGACCGGGAGGAAAACCCGCTGTATCCCAGGGAGCTTCTGCAGGAGGTCCTGCTGGGTCTTCATTCCCTGTGCCGGGGTGCAGAAAGCAAGTTCTTCAACGGGCACACCAACATCACGTCCCACCGTTTCCTGGTGTTCGGTGTGAAGGAGCTGCTCCACGCCAGCGCCGGGGTGAAGAACGCCATGCTGTTCAACCTCCTCTCCTACCTCAGCGACAAGCTGCTGACGGAGGGAAACACGGCGGCGGCGCTGGACGAGCTGTACATCTGGCTCTCCAACCCCACCGCTGTGGAGTACATCCGGAACACCCTGAAGCGGGTGCGGAAGAAGGAATCCTCCCTCATCATGGCCTCGCAGAATCTGGAGGACTTCGACGCGCCCGGCGTCCGGGAGATGACCCGGCCCCTGTTCGCCATCCCCACCCATCAGTTTTTGTTCAATGCCGGCAGCGTGGACAGGCGGTTTTACATGGACAACCTCCAGCTGGAGGAATCCGAGTTTGAGCTCATCAGCCGCCCGCAGAACGGCGTGTGCCTTTTCAAGTGCGGCAATGAGCGGTACCTCCTGGAGGTTCACGCCCCGGAGCACAAGAAAAAGCTGTTTGGAGAAGGGGGCGGACGGTAATGGATCAGGGGAATACGATCAGAGTAGATGTGTCGCCACAGGGCATGCTTTGTGAGCGGAAATATTATCTTGATATCCTCCGACGATGAAAAGAAAACGAAAACAAACACATGGCCATATTGATAGTGGGTGAAATAGGTGTAAAATGGATCAGGGCAGATGTTCTCAAAAAAATTATCAGTGTTTTTTCATTTTTTAACGTACTATATATGACCGGTCAATCAACACAGGAGGTGAAGTTTTTGAATGATGAAAAAATAATAACAGCCATCAAAAATCGAAACGAAGCAGCGATTAACGAGACAATCACAAAGTATTCTAAGCTGTTATGGTCGGTGGCAGAGGCGGTTTTGAGCCATGTCGGGTCAGTTCAGGATGTGGAGGAATGTGTTGCTGATACATTCATCTATTTATGGGAACATCCGGAAAAATTCGATCACCAGCGGGGAAAACTGAAAACCTGGCTGTCTATCGTTGCCCGCACACAGGCTGTGAACCGATATCGGGAAATAACAAAACGCAATACACTCCCTCTGGAAGATATAGACTTTATCGACCAGCTCAGTGTTGTGGATGCCGTTCTGGAGGCGGAGACGCGCAAAGCCTTGCTCGCGGCAGTCAACGCTCTTGGTGAACCGGATCGTGAAATTTTGATTCGCCGGTATTACTACAATCAAAAGCCCAAAGAAATTGCGCTGGCGCTGGATATGAGTGTGAAGCAAATCGACAACCGGCTGTACCAAACAAAACGGAGATTGCGTGAGATGCTTACGCGCTCAGAAGGAGGACAATATGAGTTCTTTCAGTAAAACAAATTTGCAGAACATAAAAGATATTTTCGAGGAAAAAACCGGCGTTGAATTGGTATCCCGTCGCCGCCGTCCTATCGGAGTTTCTGTGCTTATGGCGGCTGTGATGGTGTGTTGCCTCACAATGACTGCCTTTGCGGTCAGCCTGTTTTCTTCTTTGGACGGAGATGATTTGAGCCTTTCCGCCACCTATGAGGGGAATGGCCTCGTATCAATTCAAGTAGAAAACCGGTCAAATAAAAATCTGAGTTTCCAGCCGCAGTTGAGACTGATGCAATGGTCTACCGCCGAAGAAATCGTTCCAACCTCTGGCGATACTGTATTCAGCGGCACTGAGTTCGGAGCGCATACCAGCGGCGTGATGACGGTGGATATCTCCCAAGCGTACAACATGGATGTGCTGGAACAGCCGCTCACCGATGACCATTACTATTTCGTGCTGACCAACAACAATTTTGTGTTTGGACAGGACTGGATGTGTTCTGTTTCT
>JAETQY010000027.1 GCA_021770445.1 Bacillota bacterium
GACCATCATACCCAGGAGCATGACGGAGGCCAGAGCCAGGCTGAGAGCCCGCTTCAGGTTTCTCATAGAGTGTTTCCTCCTTCTAAATTTTTCGGCCTGAGAGGGGCCGGTTTTGGGTAAAAACATTGAAAGCTGTCTCTGTTTGGTAGACCCGAGGATTTAACCTTTTTGAAACATTTTTCTCTGTTTTCCCCAAATATTTCGAGATTCTTCGACTTTTCCGCCCTCGGACGCCTGTGTCACGCCCCTGACGCAGGGCAAAAATGTTGCAAATAGCGTCCGAAAACGGAGGGAACGCCTCCATTCGATGTAAAAAAGTGAGATTGGTAGGCATCCGGTAGACGTCCTAAAATATAGAAAGCCTCCAACCTCTTGCGATACAAGAGATCGGAGGCTTTTTTGGTAGACCTTTGGTAGACATAGCCGCTTAGGGGGAATTTTAAGCCGCTTACAGCACACGGAATTGACAGATCTTTTTGGTGGGCCTATGGTAGGGTTGAAGGGAACTGCGCCATCTTAAGTCCGGTTGCCCGCATATTAACAAAACCTTCACAATTTCTACCTTGACAGAGGGAGACCTCTTCCGTATAATTTGTGACAGCCTGTCATAAAGCGACAGCCTGTCACAAAAGGAGGGAGAGCATGCCTACCGCGACATTTCACCGTTTGCCAGAGGAGAAACGGCAGCGGCTGATCGACGCCTGCTGGGACGAGCTGACCCGGGTGCGGTTCACCGATGTATCCATCAACCGGATCATTACGGCGGCGCACATCCCCCGAGGCAGCTTTTACCAGTATTTTGGCGACAAGGAGGATCTGATCCGCTATCTTCTAGAGGATATGCGGCAGTATTTCATCACGTTGTTGCAAAACATTCTGGAGGAAGCCGGAGGGGACCTATTTGCTTTGCCGCTGGCAGCCTACGACCGCTTCATCAGCCAACAGGGACACACCGACCCCATGCTGACCCTGTTTATCAGATTGCTGGTGTTGAACAAAGGGCTGGACCTGCAAAGCTTTATCAGCCCTGACCAAGGATTCCTGATTGGGGAGCCGCGGCGATTCCTCCCTGATCCGCTCTGGGAAGCGGTGGATGCCTCCAAGCTGCGGGAGAGCAGCCGGGAATATGCCGATCAGGTATTCCATATGGCCTGTGCGGTACTGGCGTTTGCCATTGTTGAGACGCTACAATGCTCCGGGAAACCGGACCAGGTCCAGTCCCCGGGCCGGACCGCCCGGATCCGGGAGATGACCAAAGTGCGTATGGACCTGCTCCGCTACGGCGGAGCAGCGGAGGGATATGAGGAGGAAGTCATATGAAGAGACAAACCCTGTCGCTGGCGCTGGCGGCGGCGTTGGCCCTGTCTCTGCTGGGGAGCGCGGCCCTGGCCGCGGAGGGCCCCGCGGAGCCGGAGGAGCCCCAGACCCCTGTGGAGGAGTACATACCCGACCCGGTGGGGTCCATCACCTTCGGCAACCTGTCCAGGCGGATGCATGAGGGGAATTTACAGGTGCGATCCATCCAGGAGAATATTGACATCCTGGAGGAGCTGGACTACGACGACTTAAAGGAGGACCTGCGCCTCCAGCTGAACCAGATGGCCCAGGCCCAGTGGATGATGGTGCAGTTCGGTCAGAGCGGTACCCTGGCCTATGAGCGGATGGATCAGGCCTACGACGCCGTCCGGGAGCAGTTTGATGCCATCAAGGACGGCGACATGCAGGCCGACAACGCAGATACCATCCGGCAGCTGAAAAATCTGCAAAACCAGATCGTCATGGCCGGTGAGGCCACCTATATCGCTCTGGCCGCCATGGAGATCCAGCAGGACGGGCTGGAGCGGCAGCTCACCGCCCTGGACCGGCAGATCACGGAGCTGGACCTGCGCTATGAGCTGGGGCACATCTCCTCCCTGACGCTGAAGCAGGCCAGGTCGGGTCGGGCCGCCCTGAGCAGCGGTCTAGCCACTCTGGGGATGAACCTGGACACCTACAAGGGCCAGCTGGAGCTGCTCATCGGGGCGGACATCACCGGGAACATCGCCCTGGGGGCGCTGCCCTCCGTCAGCCAGGAGGAGCTGAACGCCATGGACCTGGAGAAGGACCTGGCGGCCGCCAAGGCCAACAGCTGGGCGCTGTATGAGGCCTCCGAGACCCACAAGGACGCCCTGAAAGACTACAACGACAAGGGCGGAGACTACGGCCAGACCTACAAGGCCAACGACCGGGACTACACCCAGGCCCGGCACACCTACTACTCCGCCAAGTACACCTATGACAATACGGTGCAGAACTTCGAGTTGGGTCTGCGCAACCTGTATCTCAAGGTCAAGGACTGCCAGCAGATCCTCTCCGCCGCCCGGACCGCCCTGGCAGTGGAGCGGGACAACTACGCCGTGGCCCAGCTGAAGCAGAGCCAGGGGAATCTCTCCCAAAACGCTCTTCTGGAGGCCGGGGATAAGCTAAAAGAGGCCCAGGAGAAGGTGGCGGGAGCCGAAAATGACCTGTTCTCCGCCTACAATACCTACCGCTGGGCCGTGGACTACGGCATCTTGAATTAAAAGGAGACCGCCCTATGAAGCAGAAACGAATCATTACGATTGCCCTGGCCGCCGTCCTGGCCCTGAGCCTCACCGCCTGCCAGCAGGCGGCGGGCACAGGGAGCAGCGACGGGGAGCCCGCCGCCGCGGGCGTGGCCGTCCAGGTTCAGGAGGTAAAGGTGGACACCATCTCCACCGAGAACAAGGTGTCCGGCCGGGTGGTCACAGACGGGCAGGAGTCGGTCTTTGTGGCTGCCAACGCCCAGTGCACCGCCGTCTATGTGGACGTGGGGGACACGGTCATTGCCGGCCAGAAGCTGTGCACCCTGGATATGGCCAGCACCCTGTCCTCCTACAGCGCGGCCAATATCAGCTACAACTCCGCCGTCCAGAGCTACAACGACCAGGCGGCCATCTTTGACAAACAGATCGCCCTGGCGGAGAAAAATGTCAGTGATTTAAAGGCTTTGTTTGAGATCGGAGCCGCCTCCCAAATGGAGATCGACCAGGCGGAGCTGTCCCTCCAGACGGCCCAGGCCCAGCGGGCCTCCACCCTGGCCCAGCTGGAGGCGGGGATGCAGAGCTACAAGTCCAATGTGGAGCAGCTGTCCGCCGTGCTGGAGAATGTGGACAGCCAGGGCAACGTGGTGGCCCCCGTCTCGGGCACCATCCTCACCCTGAACGCGGTGGAGAGCAGCTATGTCAGCCCCTCCATGCCGGTGGCCGTTATTGACGGGGCGGACCGGATGGAGATATCTGTCTCAGTGTCTGAGGCCCTGGTGCCCAAGCTGGCCCAGGGGGACGAGGTGGACGTGTCCATCAGCGCCCTGAACGTCCAGCTTGTAGGTACCATCAAGAAGCTGGAGCGCAGCGCCAACATGCAGACCAAGCTGTACAATGTCACCATCTCCATCGACGAGGACGTGGAGGGCCTGCTGTCCGGCATGTTCGCCGACGTGTCCTTCCGCACCGATACCTCCGCCGACGCCATCGTCATTCCCACTGAGGCCATCCTCACCAGCAACGGGGTGCAGTACGTCTTTGTGGTGGAGAATAACGCCGCCCGCTATGTGGAGATCGGCACTGGCCTGACGGGCAGCGGCGTCACCGAGGTCACCTCCGGCCTGGGGGCCGGCGACATACTGGTCACCGTGGGCCAGGCCTATCTGTCCGACGGCGACGCCGTGCGGATTGTATCCGGGGAGGACTGAGGCCGGTGGATAATATCGCAAAATTCTGTATCAAGCACAAGGTCACCACCCTGATGGCGGTCATCATGATCTCCATCTTCGGCGTGGTCTTTACCACCCGGCTGCAGCTGGCCCTCCTCCCGGATATGGAGGCCCCCGCCGCCATCGTCATGTGCTATTTCAACGGGGCCACCCCCTCCGACATGGAGGAGCTGGTCACCCGCCCCCTGGAGTCGGCCATCATGTCGGTGTCCGGGGTGGACGGGGTGCGCTCCACCTCCTCCGACGGGGTGAGCCAGGTGCAGATCACCTACGTGGAGGGCACCAACCTGGACATCGCCGCCACCAAGCTGCGGGAGCAATTTGACCGGCTGTCCCTCCCCGACGGGGCCATGGACCCCGTTATCATTAACATCAACATCGGCGACCTGATGCCCTCCGCCATGATCGCCCTCCAGGGAGAGGACCTGGCCGACCTCCAGACCCTGGCCGAGGACACGGTGTCCCCCGCCCTGGAGCGGATCGAGGGGGTGGCCCAGGTGACCATCTCCGGCGGCGTCAAGCAGCAGATCGCCGTAGAGGTGGACCCCACCCGGGCCGCCGGCTTCGGCCTGTCCAACTCCTACATCGCCCAGATCCTCACGGCGGAGAACCTGCTCTTCCCCGGGGGCGACATGCACAACGGCTCCCAGACCCTCACCGTCACCACCGACGCCAAGCTCCAGACGGTGGAGGACGTGGCCAATGTGATTATCCCCCTCCAGACCGGAGGGACGGTCCGGCTGTCCGAGGTGGCCAACGTAAGGCTGGAGACCGAGGACCCGGAGGCCATTGCCAAGACCGACGGCTCGGCCTGCGTGGTGCTCCAGGTGTCCAAGCAATCGGGGGCCAACGAGGTGTCCACCGCCGACGCGGTGGTGGAGGAGATGGCCGAGCTCCGGGCCAAAAACAGCACGATCGAGTATACGGTGCTGTACACCGCCTCCGACTACATCAACATGGCGGTAAACGCCGCGGTGAGCAATATCGAGATGGGCGTGGTGCTGGCCGCCGTGGTGGTCTTCCTCTTCCTGCGCCGCTGGGGCGCCACCGCCGCCATCGCGGTGTCTATGCCCGTGTGTATCCTCACGGTGTTCGTGCTGATGAACGTGTTCCACCTCACCCTGAACATGATGTCCCTGGGTGGCATCGCCATGGGCGTGGGCATGATCGTGGACAACTCCATCGTGGTGCTGGAGAATATCTACCGCTACTCCGCCGAGGGCCACAGCCGCATGGAGTCCTGCGTGGAGGGCACAAAGGAGGTCTTTACCTCCCTCACCGCCTCCACCCTCACCACCGTGGCCGTCTTCCTGCCCCTGGGCCTCACCGGCGGCATGGCCGGGATGCTCTTCGACGACTTCTGCCTGACCATCTCCTTCCTGATCCTGGCTTCCCTGGTCATCGCCGTCACTCTGGTCCCTCTGCTGTGCTGGTTTCTGCTGGACGAGAAGAAGGTCCATGAGCACGCCCTGAAAAAGGCGGAGAAGAAAGCCAAGCGGCACGCCGAGGGCAAGCAAAGTCTGGGCGCCCGGCTGAATGAGGTCTACACCCGGCTACTGGGCTACTTTGTCCGCCACCTGTGGGTGGGGATGCTGGCCTCCGTGGCCCTGGTGGCCCTCTTTATCGCCGCCTGCATGTCCACCAAGATGGTGCTCATGCCCTCCATGGACCAGGGTATGGTGCAGATCTCCGTCAGCACCCCTGTGGGCTCCGAGGTGAAGGACACCGCCGCCATCGCCGACCGCATCGTGGACCTGGCCATCGAGAACGTCCCCGAGCTGGAGTCGGTCTACCACATCACCCAGCCCGAGAGCTCCTCCGTCAACCTGGTGCTGTCCGACAAGGAGCAGCGGGAGCGCAGCAGCGACGACGTGGCCCAGGCCATGCGGGAGCTGACGGCGGATATCGCCGGGTGTGAGATCGCCATCACCGCCTCCGACATGACCGCCCTCATGGGCAGCGGCGCGGATATCAGCGTGGATATCTCCGGCAACGACTACGAGACCCTGACCATGATCGCCCGGGACCTGGCCGATCAGATCAGCCTGCTGCCCGACGCGGTGGATGTGACCACCTCCATCGCCAAGGAGGTCAAGCAGGTGAAGATCACCATGAACCGGGAGGCCGCCTCCCAGTACGGCCTCACCGCCGCCACCGTGGGCGCCGCCGTCCGGTCTGAGCTGTCCGGCTCCACCGCCACCACCGTCACCATCAACAACAAGGAGCTGGACGTGGTGGTCCGAGGGGACGGCCGCTCCGCCGCCAGCCTGGACGCCTTGAAGTCCATGCCCGTCCCCTCCGCCTTCGGTGGGACAGTGCCCCTGGCCTCCGTGGCCGACGTAAACATTGAGCTGGCCCCCCAGAGCATCACCCGGGTCAATCAGTCCCGGCAGATCTCAGTCACCGGCGGCACCATCAGCGGCGACACCACCGCCATTACCCAGGAGATTCGGAAGATCTTGGACAATTACACCCTCCCCGACGGCTACACCGCCGCCATCTCCGGCGCCTATGAGGACATGATGGACAGCTTTAGCGACCTGCTGCTGGCCCTTGTGGTAGCCCTAGGTCTGGTGTACTTCGTGCTGGCCTCCCAGTTCGAGTCCTTCCTCATGCCCGTCATCGTGATGATGATCCTGCCCGTGGCCTTTACCGGGGCCCTGTTCGCTCTGCCCCTCACCGGCCGGGACCTGTCCATGATCTCCCTGGTGGCCCTTATTATGCTGGCCGGTACGGTGGTCAACGCCTCCATTATCCTGGTGGACTACATCCGTCAGCGCCGGGAGCAGGGGGAGAGCCGGGTGGACGCCATCCTCCACGCCTGTCCCCTGCGTATCCGCCCCGTGCTCATGACCACCCTGACCACCATCCTGGCCCTGGTGCCCATGGCCCTGGGACTGGCCGAGGGGGCCGCCGAGATGATGAGCGACATGAGCATCACCATGATCTCCGGCATGGTGGTCTCCACCGTTATCACCCTGCTGTTCACCCCGGTGTACTACTCCGTCATCGACGATTTGAGCCATATCTTCTCCCGGAAGAAGAAAAAGCAGCCTCCTACTCCCCCGTCTGAGGAGGAAGCTGTCCCTGCGGCAGCGGAATAGATGCACAAAGGCCCCGCCGGTTGGCGGGGCCTTCTGCTGTTCTCATAGAGATTCCAGTTCCTTCATCCACAGGGCGTTCACCGCGTCCGACGGCATCCGCCAGTCGCCCCGGGGGGAGAGGGCCAGGGAGCCCACCTTGGGTCCGTCGGGGAGGCAGGAGCGCTTGAACTGCTGGGCGAAGAACCGGCGGTAGAAGTTTTTCAGCCACTTGAGGATGGTCTCCCGGTCGTAGTCCTCCCCCAGGGCGTACAGCGCCAGGCGGAACACCTTCCGTGGGGAGAAGCCCCAGCGGACAGCGTAGTAGAGGAAGAAGTCGTGGAGCTCGTAGGGCCCCACCAGGTCCTCGGTTCTCTGGGCGATCTCCCCCTCCTTGGGGGGGAGCAGCTCGGGGGAGACGGGGGTGTCCAGAATGTCCCGGAGGACGGCGGCCAGCTCGGGGTCGGAGTCCTCCGCCTGGTCGGCGGCGTAGGCGGTGAGGTGGCGCACCAGGGTCTTGGGGATGGAGCCGTTCACCCCGTACATGGACATATGGTCGCCGTTGTAGGTGGCCCAGCCCAGGGCCAGCTCGGACAGGTCCCCGGTGCCGATGACCAGCCCGCCCCGCTGGTTGGCCAGGTCCATCAATACCTGAGTGCGCTCCCGGGCCTGGCCGTTCTCAAAGGTGACGGACAGGTCCTCCATGGACTGGCCGATGTCCCGGAAATGGACCCGCACCGCCTCGCCGATGTCCACCGTGCGAAAGTCGGCGCCGATGCGCTCAGCCAGCACCTGGGCGTTGGATTTGGTGCGGGAGGTGGTGCCAAAGCAGGGCATGGTGACGGCCAGAATGTCGCTGCGGGGCCGGCCCAGCAGGTCGAAGGCCCGGGCGGTGATGAGCAGGGCCAGGGTGGAATCCAGCCCCCCCGACAGCCCCACCACCGCGCAGGAGGCGTGGGTGTGCTCCAGCCGCTTCTTCAGCCCCAGGGCGGCGATGGTGAAAATCTCCTCGCACCGCTCCTGACGGTCCGCGCCGTCCTCGGGGACGAAGGGGTTTTTCGGAATGGGCCGGGTGAGGGCGGTGTCCTCCACCTCCAGCGTGAAGCTGGAGCGGCCGATTCCAGTGGCATGGGCCTCCTCCATGGGGTCCCGCCTGGGCGGGGCGAAGGTGTTCATCTTCCGCCGCTCGAATATCAGCTTGTCAATGTCGATCTCGCTGACGGTCAGGCCGGCAGCGAAGCGATTTTCGACCAGAACGGTCCCGTTCTCCGCAATGATGTTGTGCCCGGCAAAGACCAGATCGGTGGTGGACTCCCCCTCGCCGGCGTCGGCGTAGACGTAGCCGCAGATCAGGCGTCCCGACTGTCCCGCCACCAGAGAGCGGCGGTAGGCGGACTTGCCTGCCAGCTCGTTGGAGGCGGACAGGTTCAAAATCAGCGTTGTCCCGGCTCTGGCCAGGGCGATGGAGGGCGGCTGCGGCGCCCATAGGTCCTCGCAGATCTCCACCCCCACCACCAGATTGGGCATGGTCTCGCACTCCCAGACCACATTGCTGTACAGGGACACATGCTGTCCGCACAAATCCACCAGGGTGTCCAGCTCTGCCCCGGAGGTAAACCAGCGGCCCTCATAAAACTCGCCGTAGTTTGGGATATAGGTCTTGGGAACCAGCCCCAGAAGCTCTCCTTTACAGATGACCGCGGCGCAGTTGTACAGCTTGTGGTCCCACTTATTGCGTACCGGCAGGCCCAGGGCGGTGAGCATGTCCAAATCACGGGTTTCGTCCAGAATGCGCCCCAGGGCGTCCTCCGCCCCCCGGAGGAGGGTATCCTGCAAGAACAGGTCGCCGCAGGTGTAGCCGGTGACGCACAGCTCAGGCAGAGCCAGCACCTTCACACCCTGCTCCGCCGCCTCCTTCATCAGCTCGATGATCTGTTCCGCGTTGTATTCGCAGTCCGCCACCCGAATTTTTGGCGTTCCCGCCGCCACCTTGATAAAGCCGTCTCGCATAAGAGGGCCCCCTTTGTCCGTTTTCCCTATCATATCCCAAATTTTCCCGGATTGCAAGAAGTCGCCCGCGATTCATTTTTTCTTCTTTTTCGGTTTTGCCCAGCCCGCCTTCCGGATAGGCCGAGCGGGTCCATCCTTTTTCTCCACGCGGTTCCGAGTGTCGGAGCGGGACTTCCTCGCCTTGGGTTGACTCCGGGAGGGCGGGGCGGCAGGCCGGCCGCCCCCTACAGGCGCGGCCTTGTCCGGCTTCACCAGACAGTGCTTGCCGTAGCCGATCAGGTCCTCTCGGCCCGTCCTGCGCAGGGCCTCCAGCACCAGTTTCCGGTTCTGAGGCTTGCGCCACTGCATCAGCGCCCTCTGGAGGGCCTTGTCGTGGGGGGACTTGGGGACAAACACCGGCTCCATGGTCCGGGGATCCAGGCCGGTGTACCACATACAGGTGGCCAGGGTGCCCGGGGTGGGGTAGAAGTCCTGGACCTGCTCGGGCATGTGGCCCTGCTTGTTCAGCCACTCCGCCAGCTGTACCGCGTCCTCCAGGGTGCAGCCGGGGTGGGAAGAGATGAGGTAGGGCACCAGGTACTGGTCCTTGCCGTAGCGCCGGTTGAGCTTGAAATACTTCTCCCGGAATTTCTCGTAGATCTCGATATGGGGCTTGCCCATGTAGTCCAGGGTGTGGGCCACGCAGTGCTCCGGGGCCACCTTCAGCTGGCCCGAGATGTGGTGCTGGACCAGGTCGGTGAAAAATTCCCCGCTGGGGTCCTTCATCAGGTAATCGAAGCGGATGCCGGAGCGGATAAATACCTTTTTCACCTTGGGGATGGCCCGCAGCTTGCGCAGGAGCATCATATAGTCGGTGTGGTCGGCGTCCAGGTTGGGGCAGGGCTCCGGGGCCAGACAGGAGCGGTTGCGGCACATGCCGCTCTTGAGCTGCTTCTGGCAGGAGGGCCGGCGGAAGGTGGCGGAGGGCCCGCCCACGTCGTGGATGTAGCCCTTGAAGCCGGGGTGCTCGGTCAGGGCGGTTACCTCCCGGATGACGGACTCGTGGCTGCGGCAGGAAATAGTCCGCCCCTGGTGGAAGGCCAGGGAGCAGAAATTGCAGGCCCCGAAGCACCCCCGGTTGTGGGTGACGGAGAAGCGGACCTCCTCGATGGCGGGCACGCCCCCCATGTCGTCGTACATGGGGTGGGGCTCCCGGACGTAGGGCAGCTCGGCCACCCGGTCCAGCTCCTCCGTACTTAGGGGGAAGGCGGGCGGGTTGACGATAAGAAAGCGGTCCCCGTGCTTCTGGACGATGGCTTTGCCGGACACCGCGTCGTGCTCCTGATATTCGATCATGTTGGCCTGGGCGTAGGCCGTTTTCGAGGCGGACACCTCCTCAAAGGAGGGCACCTCCACCCTGGGGTAGGCGCAGACGCCGGGATATTTTGCCGCCACGCAGGTGCCCCGCACGTCGGTGATCTCCGAAACAGGCGTCCCGGAGGCCAGCCGGGCGGCGATTTCCAGGGTGGCACTCTCCCCCATGCCGTAGGTGAGGATATCCGCTTGAGCATCAAAGAGGACGGAGCGGCGCACCTTGTCCTCCCAGTAGTCGTAGTGGGCGAAGCGGCGGAGGCTGGCCTCCAGCCCGCCGATAATAATGGGGATGTCCCCAAAGGCCTCCCGCACCCGGTTGGAGTAGACCACCGTCGCGTGGTCAGGGCGCAAGCCGGCCTTGCGGCCGGGGGAGTAGGCGTCGTCGTGGCGGCGCTTTTTGGCGGCGGTGTAGTGGGCCACCATGGAGTCGATATTCCCCGCCCCGATGAGCACCCCCAGCCGGGGCCGGCCCAGAGACTGGAAGGCCTCCGCGCTGTGCCAGTCCGGCTGGGCCAGCACGGCTACCCGGTAGCCCTCCGCCTCCAGCAGCCGGCCGATGATGGCCGTCCCGAAGGAGGGGTGGTCCACATAGGCGTCGCCGGTGATCAGAAGAAAGTCGTAATAATCCCACCCCCGGCGGGCCATGTCCTCCCGAGTCACGGGGAGGAATAAATCGCGGTCAAAAGGCATGGTTTGCCCTCTTTTCTTTTGGAATGCCAACAGTATATCAGGACCCGGGGAATCCGTCAATCTGCCTTGCGGGGCCTGTCGGATTTTGGTATAATGGCAGTGCTGTCTCACCTATACCGGCAGCGGAAGGAGGTGGGATTGTGGAGTACTTATTTAACTTCTTTGTGTCCGTCATCGCAAACGTAGTTGCCCACTGCGTCAGCAAATGGCTCGACGGACATCGTAAGAGACAGTGAGCCTGCCTCAGCAAAGACAATCCCCTGGAGAGTGCCCGCTCTCCAGGGGATTGTTCTTGCGTGGTGGGAATTATGGAATACCTAAATAACTTCTTAGCTTTCGCCGTCTCTATTATAACACGGGTCTTCTGTGTCTGCAAGGGGCAATTTTAACGGTCAAAGCCGATGTACTTTTCCATCAGGTCCCCGCCGCCCTCCCGGCCGATTTTCCGAAAGCCGTACCTCTGGAAGAACCGCCGGGCCCCTTCGTTATCCGCCGGGCAGTGGAGGCGCAGCTTGTCCCGGCCGGCCCTCCGGTATCCGGAGACGGCCTCGCCCACCAGCTGAATGCCCAATCCCCTGCCCCGGTCCTCCGGGAGAAGGGACAGGGCTTTGATATACCCCGCCTTCTCCTCCCGATATCGCTCAGAGTCGGTGAGGAAGAAGCCCACGGCCCGGTCCCCTGACATAGCCACCGTCATAGTTTCCTCGGCCTCGGGGTACAGTGCCCGGTCCTGGGGCCAGACAGCTGGCCGGAACCACAGGTTCACATCCGCCGACGCCTTCTTGTCCTTCCGCCACCAGGACTGGCGGGCCAGGGTGGAGATGTCCTCGGGCAGGTGGGAGTTGTCCATCTCGAATTGGATGGCAAAGCGCTCCCCGTCCCAGGTGAGACGGGACACCGCCGTGTTATCCCCGTGGGGCATGCTGTGCCACTCCTCCGGCGGGACATTTTTTACCTTCCCCAAAAATTGCCGCAGGGCCATACCGTGGCTGAACAGGGCGATGGTCTGGCCCGGATGCCGATCCGCCAGGTGGCGCACCGCGTCGTACACCCGCTCCCCCAGCTGGGAGAAGCGCTCCGCGTTTTCCACCTGCCAGTCCGGGTCCGTGCGGTTGAACAGCTCCATCTGCTGGGGGTCGGTGTGGCGCACGGACCCAAAGGTCCGGTCCTCCCAGTCCCCCAGGTTCAGCTCCCGCAGGCCGGGGTCGGTATGTAATGCCAGCCCCTTGGGCACATAGACCGCCCGGGCGGTGGTGCAGGTACGGAACAGGTCGCTGGAGTACACCGCATCAACGTGGATATCCCGGAAGCGCTCCTCCAGGGCGGCGATCTGCCGGTAGCCGTTGTCGGTGATAAGGGAGTCGTACCAGCCGTGGATGCGGCGGTACAGGTTGCCCTCCGCCTCGGCGTGGCGGATGAGGTAGATAGTCGTCATGGGATCAGTCCTTTTTCATTTCAAAGTGGATGAGCAGGGACAGCAGCGCCCGCAGCAGGATCACCGCCCCCAGCACCATCAGCTCCTGGAGGTCCCGGACCAGCACAGTCTTTAAGATCTCAGCGGCCATTTTGAACTCCAGGCTGGTGGCCAGACCCTCGGCCAGCTGGAACTTGATGTTCCTGGGGGTGCGGGTAATGATCCCCGCGCAGTACAGCCAGAAGGCCTGAACGGCAGTGACGGCCACCACAAAGATGCCCATGAGCTCACAGGCGGAGATGATGGTGGGCAGACACAGCTCAATAATGTGCTCCAGCACGGTGTTTCCCTCCTTTTACCAGGGCCTCACGCCTCCGGTCAGTTCTCTGACGGCGGACAGGCCCTGCCGTCCGGCGATGTCCGCCAGCTCGTCCCGGACCTTGAGGGGGGCGAAGGGGTCGGCGAACAGGGCGGTGCCCACGGCGACCGCGGAGGCCCCGGCCAGCATGAGCTGGGCCCCGTCCTCCCCCTTGGACACGCCCCCCATGCCCAGAATGGGCAGATCAACAACCTGGGACACCTCCCACACCATCCGCACCGCCACCGGCAGGACCGCGGGGCCGGACAGCCCACCGGTGTTCATCTTCAAAATGGGCCGGCGGGTGTTCACATCAATGCGCATCCCCCGGATGGTGTTGATGAGGGACAGGGCGTCTGCCCCGGCCCCCTCTACCGCCTTGGCAATCTCGGTGATATCCGTCACGTTGGGGGACAGCTTCACCATAACAGGCACGCTGCCCGCGTGCTTTTTTGCCATCTCGGTGACCTCGGCGGCCAGCTCTGGACGGGTACCGTAGGCCAGCCCCCCCGCCTTCACGTTGGGACAGGAGATGTTCACCTCAATCATGTCCACCCCGGCGGCGGACAGCTTTTCACACATGACGCCGTACTCCTCCGGGGTGTTGCCGGAGATGTTGGCGATGATTTTTGTGTCAAACTGCCGCAGGAAGGGCAGCTCCTGGCTGATAAAGGCGTCCACCCCCGGGTTTTCCAGCCCCACGGAGTTGAGGATGCCCATAGGGGTCTCGGCGATGCGGGGAGCGGGGTTGCCCGTCCGGGGATGGAGGGTGAGTCCCTTGGCGCAGACGCCGCCCAGCTCTCCCAGGTCGTAAAACTGGCTGTACTCCCGGCCGAAGCCGAAGGTGCCCGAGGCCACCACCACCGGGTTTTTCAGGGTGACCCCCGCCAGGCTGACCGACAGATCAAGCATCCCAGTCCACCTCCTCGGCGTCAAATACCGGGCCGTCCTTGCACACGTGCTTGACGGTACCGTCCTTCATCGGCGTGGCGCACACCAGACAGGCCCCCACGCCGCAGCCCATCCGCTCCTCCATGGACACCTGGCAGGGTACGCCAAACTGAGCCGCGACCTTCGCCACGCTTTTCAGCATGGGTTTTGGCCCGCAGGCCAGAACGGTATCGTAGGCCCGGTCCCGTTCCAGCTCCTGACGGACCAGGGCGTCCACAAGGCCGTGATAGCCCAGAGAGCCGTCGTCGGTGGCGACCGCCACCTTGGCGCACTCGTCCCGGAAGCGGTCCAGCAAAATGGCCTTTTCCCTGGACCGGAAGCCCAGGATAGCGGTGGACCTTCCGCCGGTGTACTGGGCGCAGCCCCGCATGGGGGGCACGCCGATGCCGCCCCCCACCAGGAGGTAGCGGCCCTCCCGGTCCATGGAAAACCCGTTGCCCAGCAGACCCAGCACGTCCACCGTGTGGCCCTCCGGGCGGCGGGCCAGCCAGGCTGTGCCCTCTCCCCGGACCTCAAAGACCAAAGCCAGCAGGTCGGAGGGCTCACACTCCTGGCAGGAGCACACCGAAATGGGCCGGCGCAGCAGCAGCCCGTCGCCGCACTTGATGTGGACGAACTGCCCCGGCGCGGTGAAGGAGGTCCGGACCATGTCCCCTACCTCCAGTACCATGTAAATGGCATCTCCCATCTGTGTTTTTTCAACGATCCTGCACTTGCGCTCTACTTTCATATGCTCTCCCTTATACAATAGTCACAAACTGCCTGATATCGTCCCGCATGGCGATGGCGGCGTTCCGGGCGGCTTCGGCGAAGTCGTGGCCATCGCCCCCGGTCTTCTGCCAGGCGCACATGATGCCCCGGGAGGAGTTCACAATGGCCCCGTGGCCGTACTTGTCAAAGGCGTACCGCACGTCGTCCGCCGTGCCCCCCTGGGCGCCGTAGCCGGGCACCAGGAAGAAGGTGTGCTCCAGCCGTTTTCTCAGCGCCCGGATGTCGGAGGGGTAGGTGGCCCCGGTGACCGCCCCAGCCATGGTGTAGCCGTACTTGCCCTCGGTGCCGGCGGCAATGCGCTCGTTGAGGTCGCCCATCACCTGATACACCAGCCGGTCCCCGGCCACGATGTCCTGCAATTCCCCGGAGCCGGGGTTGGAGGTCTTTACCAGGACAAAGACGCACTTGTCCTCCCCCTTGGCGGCCTCCAGAAAAGGCTTGATGGAGTCGGAGCCCATATAGCCGTTGAGGGTGACACAGTCGGCGTCGAAGGATTTGAACACCTGCCCCTCGATCTTGGCCCCGGACAGCCACCCTTCCGCGTAGGCGGCGGCGGTGGAGCCGATGTCCCCCCGCTTGATGTCGGCGATGACGAACAGGCCCTTCTCCTTGGCGTACTTTATGGTGCGCTCCAGCACCTCCATCCCCTGCCAGCCCAGGTTCTCATAATAGGCCGCCTGGGGCTTCACCGCCGGGACGATGTCGCACAGCGCGTCGATGAGGCCCACATTGAACTGCCAGATGGCCTCCGCCGCCCCCTTGAGACCCACCCCGTGCTCCTCGAAGGCAGCCCTGCGGATGTGCTCCGGGACGTACTCGATGCGGGCGTCCAGCCCGGCTACGGTGGGGTTCTTCATGGCCCGTATCTTATCCTGTAAAACGTCGAATGACATGATTTCAGATCCTTTCGTCCTGATAGATGACCTCGCCCTGGGCAATGGTGTATTTCACCTTCCCCTTCACCTTCCAGCCGGCGAAGGGGGTGTTGCGGGCCTTGGAGGCAAACTGTTCCGGGTCGATGGTCCACTCCTCGTCCGGGTCAAAGATGACCAGGTCAGCCACGGCCCCCAGGGACATGTGGCCCCGAGCCAGGTGGAGGATATCGGCGGGGTTGGTGGACAGGCGGCGGAATACGCCGGGCAGGTCCAGCTTTTTGGTGTGGTACAGCTGGGTGAGGGTGAGGGCCAGGCTGGTCTCCAGGCCGATCATGCCGCTGGGGGCCCGGCTGAGAGGCCGCGCCTTCTCCTCGGCGGAGTGGGGGGCGTGGTCAGTGGCGATGACGTCGATGGTGCCGTCCCTCAGCCCGGCGATGATGCCGTGGACATCCGCCTTGGTGCGCAGCGGCGGGTTGACCCGGGCCAGCGCCCCCTGCCGGAGCACCTCGTCCTCGGTGAGGGTGAAATACTGGGGGCAGGTCTCGCAGGTGATGGGCACCCCCTTCTTCTTCATCTTCCGGATGATATCCACGCTCCGGGCGGTGGAGACGTGGCAGATGTGGACCCTGGCCCCGGTCTCTTCAGAGAGCATGGCGTCCCGCATGACCATGATCTCCTCGGCGATGGCGGGCCGTCCCTCCAGCCACAGCTGCCGGGACACGCTGCCCTCGTTCACCGCCCGGCCGGCCACCATGGAGGTGTCCTCACAGTGGCTCAGCACGGGCATTTCCAGCTGCCGGGCCCGGATGAGCACATCCCGCATGAGGTTGGCGTTGTCCACGTTATTGCCGTCGTCGGACAGGGCCACCGCCCCGGCGTTTTTCAGGGCCTCGGCGTCGGTGGGCTCCTCCCCCCGCAGGCCCAGGGACAGGGCCGCCACCGGGTACACCCCTACGCCGTTGGCCTGGCGTGCCCGGTCCAACACATATTTGACCTGCTGGGGGCAGTCCACCGCCGGGCTGGTGTTGGCCATGCAGGCCATGGAGGTGACGCCCCCCCGGGCGGCGGCGGCGCACCCGGTGAGGATGTCCTCCTTGTAAGTAAGCCCGGGGTCCCGCAGGTGGACGTGCATATCCACCAGCCCGGGGGCTACCATCAGCCCGGAGGCGTCGATGGTCCGGTCGGCCTCGCAGGTCAGGCCGTGCTCCATCAGTCCGATCCGTCCGTGCTCCAGCAGCAGGTCCTGAAGCTGGACGTTTCCCGTAACCGGGTGGACCACCCGGCCGTTTTTAATCAAAAGACGCATAGCTTCCTCCGAAGTATTTCCGGCGCGCGCCGGTTTCTCCTCCGCCCCGCCTGAAACAGGGCGCATGTCAGAGCATAATACTCTAATATTAAATTATAGCGGAAGATGCAGGATTTAGCAACGAGTTTTTCTGATTTTCGGGACATGCTATGCCCAACGGAGAAATTTCGAAATTCTCCGGAAAAAGGGAGGGAAAACAATGCGCACAAACTCCTGCGACGGACATGGTACCGGCGTGTTTCTGATGGGCGCGGTGACCGGTATGGCCGCCGCCGCGGCCCTGACCGCCACCATGACGCCCACGTCCACCCGGCAGATCAAGCGGGCCGCCCATAAGGCCGCCAAGCGGGTCAACGAGGCCGTGGACCACCTGGCCGACGCCATGGACATGTAAGTACGGCAAGGCCCCCGGCTTTCAGCCGGGGGCCGTCGCTGCATTAATACAGCTTGTCCAAAATGTCCACGATATCCCCGATCACGCCGTCGTCGCAGTGGCAGAGGATCCGGGAGCCCCACTCCTTCACCTCGGGGGCGGAGTTGGCGGGGGCGAAGGGGATGGCGGACAGCTCCAGCATGGGGATGTCGTTCTGATTGTCCCCTACGCAGTAGATGTGGTCCGGGGCAATCCCAAGTATCTGGGCCACCCGGGCCACCCCGCCCCCCTTGTTGCTGCCCCTTCGGGTGAGCTCCAGGTAGCGTGGGTTGGAAAAGATGGCCTCATACCGGCCGGGGAAGAGGGCCTCCATCCGGGCCTGGACCAGGAGCAGGACCTCCTGCTCCTGGTGAAAGATGCCCTTCACCCAGGGGGTGGGCATGTCCGGGATGGGGCACTCCGTATAGTCGCAGTCCACCTTTTTCAGATGGGCCAGGGTGATGTGGTTGGGGTGGCAGACATAGATGTCCTCCCCGTGGTAGACCTCCAGGGATAGGGAGGGAAACTCCTCCATCAGGCTGGCCAGGTCGGCGGGGGCGGTGTCGGGCAGACAGGTCTGCTCCAGCATCCGGCCGGCCTGAAAGTCGTAGATGGCCGCCCCGTTGGACAGCACCGCCGGGGCGTTCATGGGGACACCGGGGGCGTGGGGGGCGAAGGTGCGGTGAGCCCGGCCGGTGGAGACGGTAAAATAGCCCCCCTCCCGGATCAGGTACCGGATGGCCTCCAGGTTGCGTTCCGGAATGCGCAGGTGATAGTCGTACAGCGTGTCGTCAAAGTCGCTGGCTAAAAGTATGCCGTCGAATTTCCCCATGGGGCCTCCTTTCGCCCCGGTGGGGGCTTATTTCAGGTCTTCGCCCTGATAGTATTTCCCCATAGCCTTGGACGCCAGCGCAAAGATCGCCAGGCAGAGAATCAGGTCGATCCCAATGTAGCTGATATTATACACGAAGGAATAAAGCCAGGGGTTATCAAACACCATCCCCATCAGCTCGGTAGGGGCCAGGATGCGGTACACCGTAACGCCGCTGATAAAGTGGACCGCAAACCGTCCGGCGGCCCCCAGCACGCTGCCCCAGTAAATGCCGCCGGGCTTTCCCTTGCCCAGGCCCGTCAGGGCAATGGGGATGGGCGCCACAATGTAGTCCAGAATGATGGAGACCCAGCCATAGCCCACCGCCCCCTGGACAAAGACCTGGAGCACACCGAAGGCGGTGCAGGTCACCAGACCGGGGCCCACGCCCCAGCGCACACAGAACAGGAACAGGGGGAGCATCTCTAGAGAGATTGAGCCTCCGTTGGGGAACTCGTAGGGCTTGATCATCCCCAGCACCAGGGCCAGGGCGATCATGATGCCGGCCTCCGCCAGCATACGGGTGGCTTTCGTTTTTGTCATTGTCGTTGCCTCCAATAAAGTGAGATACCGCATTACATCCGGACGGGTGTAGTGCGGTCTTAGAGGAGACGACGGCAAGATCTCTCTTCCACTTCCTACGCCGGCATTACCCGGATCAGGTTTGAGGGACCGAAAGCCGCTATGTTAGCTTTTACATCTCAGCCGGGAACTGTGCTCCCAGCGCCCCTGTGTTCGATTGTACTGCGGTTCGGTGTCTATTTTAGGCGGCGGCGGATGGTTTGTCAAGCCTTTTCCTTGACATTCCGCCCCATCGCCGATATACTGTACCCCACAGAAAAAAGGGGGGACACGCCGTGAACAAGAAGGAGCTGCTGGACCGCTGTGCCCGGGACGGGGAGGAGCGGGTGCTGCTGGCCCGGGTTCTGGACAAGCTGGAGCTGGCCCAGAACCGGGGCGTTCCCGCCCATACCCCCTTCCTCTCCCCGGGGGAGCAGGCCTCGGTGACCGACCTGCTCAACAGCGTGGGCAGGCCCCGGCACCTGTTCTGGGGCGGCTACCCGGACAGCGAGCGCCAGGTGTGCCTCCTCCTGGCCGACTGGCAGGAGGAGGACGGCGTCCTCACCGACCCCGAAGGCCCCCTGACCGCTATTGAGGCCAAATTCCCCGCCGACGCCCCCCTCACCCACCGGGACATTCTGGGCTCCCTCATGGGCCTGGGCGTCACACGGGAGGTGTTGGGGGACATCCTCCTGCCTCAGCCCGGACTGTGCCAGGTGGTGGTCCTGCGGGAGGCGGCCCCCATCCTCCTGTCCCAGTGGGAGGGGGCCGGGCGGTATAAAGTGAGCCTGTCGGAGATCCCCCTACAGCAGCTCACCCCCAAGCCCGCCCAGGTGAAGACCATCCGGGACACCGTGGCCACCCCCCGGCTGGACGCGGTCGTTGCCTCCGGCTTCTCCCTGTCCCGGAGCAAGGCCGCCGCCCTCGTCGCCGCGGGGAAGGTGTCCCTCAACCACCGGGAGTGCCTCAAGGCCGACCGCCAGGTGGGCGAGGGGGACGTGCTCACCTGCCGGGGGCTGGGCAAGTGCGTGGTGAAAGAGGTGCCCGGCCAGTCCAAAAAGGGCCGGACTATGCTGGTGATAGAGCGATATCTGTAAGCATCAGAGGAAAAACGCAGTTTTTCCAGAAGTTTTTTCTTTTGATTCTTTTCTTTTTTTCATAAAAGAAAAGAATATAGAAAGGAGCACCCAATGGATCAAACGAAGATCGACCGCATCAACGAGCTGGCCCGGAAGTCCAAGACGGACGGGGGCCTCACCCAGTCGGAGAAGGCGGAGCAGGCCTCTCTGCGCCAGGAGTATCTGGCCGCCATCCGGGCCAATCTCACTGCCCAGCTGGACAACACCGTGATCCAGTACCCGGACGGTACCCGGAAGAAGCTGAAGAAGAAAAAACCTTAATGGTTTTTTAATTGACAACCCAGCCATTTTCTGACATAATGGCTGTGCTTTTCAGACCGCTCCGGGCGAGGCGCCCTACAGATAAAGGAGGCCAAACTATGGCTCGTATCAAGTTCACCACCGACTCCGCCGCCGACATCCCCGTTTCCCTTCGGGAGGAGCTGGCCATCCAGGTGCTCCCCTTCCCCATTGCCATGGGGGATCGGGAGTACGCCGACGGCTTTGACTTCACGCCGGAGGAGTTCTACGACATGCTCCTGTCGGCCCCTCAGATCCCCACCCACGCCCAGCTCAACCCCTATGTATTCGAGGAGCTCTTTGAACAGGCCTATGAGGCCGGCTACACCGACCTGATCCACACCTCCATTAACTCCAAGGGCTCCGCCACCTGTTCCAACGCCTTCCAGGCCCGGGGCGACTTCTACCGGGACCACCCGGAGGCGGAGGAGACCTTCCACATCCACATCATCGACGCCCTGAACTACACTATGGGCTACGGCTGGGCGGTGGTCCAGGGGGCCAAAATGGCCGCCGAGGGCGCTGAGGCCCAGGCCGTGGTGGACTTTATCCAGGACTGGGTGGACCATGTGCGGGTGGTATTTGCCCCGCTGGACCTGCGCTTTGCCAAGAAGTCGGGCCGGGTATCCGCCGCCGCCGCCTTCGTGGGGGAGGCCCTGGGCCTGAAGCCCGTCATGACCTTTACCGACGGGGAGTCTAAGATTCTCGCCAAGGTCCGGGGGGAAAAGGCCGTGGTGGCCAAGCTGGCGGAGATGTGCAAAAGCGGGCGAAAAGAGGGCACCCCCTATCTGATGATCCAGGGCAACAACACTGAGCAGAGCGAAAAGCTGTTGGAGGTCTGCCGTCAGGAGCTGGGAGAGGAGCCCGCCCTCAGCTACCACATCGGCGGGGTCATCGCCATCAACGCCGGCCCCAACCTCATCGGGATCATCTATCGGGATTAAAAAATACCGTCCAGCCGTTTTAACGCGGCTGGACGTTTATTTTACAGATTATTCATCTCATTTGTGGTATGCTATTGGAAAAGCAAAAGAGGCGACAGCGATGAACAACAAACAACTTACCTGGCCCCAGCGGGGGCGACTCTGGCTGCGGCTGGGCCTTAGGCTGATCCTGACGGCGCTGGCGGTGTGGCTGGTGCTGAAATTCGGACGGCCACTGATCTCCCTCTTTGCCCCCTTCCTCTTCGCCCTGGCGGCGGCCGCCCTGCTCAACCCTCTGGTGAAAAAGCTGCAAAAGGCCCTGGGCTGGAACAGGCAGCTGCTGTCCGCCCTGGTGCTGATCCTCCTCTTCGGCCTGGCGGGGGGCGGGCTGGCCCTGCTGGTCTACGCCGCCGCGGGACAGCTGGTGTCCCTGGTCCAGAACTGGAGCGGCCTGCTGGCCAGCGCCCAGTCCGCCATAGACCAGGTGGAGGCACTCTTTGCCCGCTTCCTCACTCTGGTGCCCCCCCAGGTCACCGAGATTGTGAAGGAGACCGGGGACGAGCTGTTCCGGTGGCTGTCTGATGCCGCCCCCGCCGCCCTGGCCAATCTGGGGGTGGTGGCCGGGGAGAAGGCCATGGGCCTGCCCTCCTCCCTGGTGGCCCTCATCATCTTTGTCATGGCTACCTTCCTGCTCACCGCCGACTACCCCTACCTGCGCAGCCGGGCGGTCCAGCACATGGACGAGGGAGTGCTCCGCTTCCTGAGCCAGCTGCGCTCCACCGCCCTGGGGGCCTTCGGCGGCTACCTCAAGGCGGAATTTCTCCTGTCGGTGGGGGTGTTTTTCATCCTGCTGGCCGGGTTCTTTATTATCCGGCAGCCCTACGGCCTGCTGCTGGCCCTGGGGCTGGCGGTGATGGACTTCATCCCCATCATCGGCGCGGGCACCGCCATGGTCCCCTGGGCCTTTATCGCCCTGTTCACCGGCGACCTGCCCTCGGCCGTGGAGCTGATGGTTATCTGGGGGGCCATCGCCCTGTTCCGCCGGGTGATGGAGCCCAAATTCGTGGGGGACCAGACGGGACTGTCCCCCCTGCTGTCCCTGGCCGCCATCTATGTGGGCATGAAGCTGGCCGGGGTGCTGGGCATGGTCTTTGGACCGGTGGTGGTGCTGGTGGCGCTGAACCTGGCCGGTATGGGCATGTTCCGGGGCTTCCGGCTGGACCTGGAGGCCTCCGCCCGGGATATCGCCGCCATTCTGTCCGAGCGGCCGGAGTAACCCAAAAAGCCTCCTTTCAAAAGAAGCCTTGGCCCTGTGGGAGACGGTTTTCCCCCTTTTGTTCACAATTTTCCCCCGCAAAGTTCAAAAAGATATTCGTTTTTCTTCATGCTTTTTTCATATTTTGGCGGTATGATAGCCACAGTTCAAGGGAACATCTGAAATAACCCCGCTTTGAAAGGAGCGTTTAATCATGGATGAATTCAACTTCTACAACAGTGAGAACGACGGCTACCGGGGTGGCTTCGGCGGCTATGTGGACCCAGAACCGGTGATGCCCAACACCCCCTTTGCCACCGGCGGTATGCAGCCCCCGAAGAAGAAGCGGGGCGGGGCGGCCAGGATTGTGGCCCTGGTGCTGGCCTGTACCATCGCCGGGGGCGGCGCGGGAGTGGGCGGGGCCTACCTCTATAACCGCATGGCCGGCCCCCAGAACACCACCACCGTCTACGAGGAGAACCGGCCCCAGGTCCAGACCATTGTGAACACCAACAACGGCCAGCCCATGACCCCCGAGCAGCTCTACGCCGCCAATCTGGCCTCCTGCGTGGGCATCACGGTGAACACCACCCAGAATATCTGGGGCCAGACCACCACCTCCGCCGCCTCGGGCTCCGGCTTTGTCTACAGCCGGGACGGCTACATCGTCACCAACTACCACGTCATCGAGGAGGCGGCCCGGGACGACAGCAATTCCACTACCATCCAGGTGTCCTTCGCCAACGGCGACAAGTACGACGCCAAGCTGGTGGGGGGCGAGAAGGACAACGACGTGGCCGTCTTGAAGATCGAAGCCACCGGCCTCACCCCCGTCACCCTGGGCGACAGCTCCAAGCTGGTGGTGGGCGAGAGCGTCTACGCCATCGGCAACCCCCTGGGCGAGCTGACCTACTCCCTCACCGACGGCATCGTCTCCGCCCTGGACCGGCTCATCACCACCACCGGCACCGACGAGAACGGCCGGCAGACCAGCACCACCCTCAATGTGCTCCAGACCAACTGCGCCATCAACCCGGGCAACTCCGGCGGTCCCCTCTTTGACAGCTACGGCAATGTCATCGGCATCACCACCGCCAAGTACACTCAGTCCTCCTCCGGCGTCACCGCCGAGGGCCTGGGCTTCGCCCTCCCCATCAACGACGTGAAGGAGATCCTGGCCGACCTCATTGCCCACGGCTATGTCACCGGCAAGCCCTATATGGGCGTTCAGGTAGTGAATGTCTCCTCTGAGGCCCAGCGCTACGGCGTCACCGCCGGCGCGGCGGTCAGCTATGTGGCCGAGGGCTCCTGCGCCCAGAAGGCGGGCCTCCAGGTCAACGACATCATCACCGCCATCGACGACACCGCCATCGACTCCTCCTCCGCCCTCACTGCCGCCCTGACCACCGGCTACAAGGCGGGGGACACCGCCACCCTGACCGTCATCCGGAACCAGCAAGAGCTGAAGCTGACCATCACCTTCGACGAGAAGAACGCCGAGACCGAGGGTCGCAACCAGCTCCAGCAGAGCAGCGACCAGCAGCAACAGCAGCAGGACAATGGGTACTACTATCAGTGGCCCTTCAGCCGCTTCCCCTGGTAAGCCAGACCGAATATTAAAACCCCGGGCGCCCCTTGCAGGGCGCCCGGGGTTTGTCTGTTTTGAGAGAAATCCTGATTCTTAGAAGATACCCTGAGCCATCATGGCGTCGGCCACCTTCTGGAAGCCCACGATGTTGGCGCCAGCCACCAGGTCGTAGCCCAGCCC
>JAETQY010000054.1 GCA_021770445.1 Bacillota bacterium
GCAGGAGTGCTATGTGACTCAGGCCGTCCCCCTCATGGATAAGGTGTTAACTGCCACCGCGCAGGCCCACGCGAAAGGTGTGGTGGCGTCAACGCAAGAAACCGCACAGATCCATAACAATTTACAGGAGGTAGACTATGGCGGAACAGAGTAAAACCGTGCGCTGGTCCAAAACAGCGGTGACGGATGCCGGTATCAGCCTGCTGACCGAGTTTGCGGCGGGGCGGCTCCTGACCATCACCAGCGCATTCGGCTCCGTCAGCGACCCTGGGGGGAACCTGGTGGAGCTGACGGAGCTGCCCGATGGCCGGGAGCACCCGCTGACCATCGAGAGCGTCACCCGAAACGATGACAGCGTGACGGTGTGCATCCAGGTGACCAGCATCGGAAACCCGGAGCCGTACAAGCTGGAGCAGATCGGTATCTTCGCTGCGGCCGGCGGTGCCGATGGGCCGGGAAGTATCGTGGCCGACGAAAAGCTGCTGATGGTCATCGAGGACACAGAGGATGAGCGCGGCGGCAAGGGTGTAACTGTGCCGGCGGAGACCGACCAGCTCTATACGTTCAAGCTGTATGCTGTGCTGACCGTCACCAACAAGGAGCGGCTGGAGATCAGCGTGTCCGCCGCCGGGATTGCCACGCTGGGGGCCATTGAGGACGCTATGAAGGCGCACAAGGAGGATCCCAACGCCCACCCAGCACTGGCAGGAGAAATTGTGGCGGTGCATAACGCGGACCAGGAGGCACACCCCGCGATTTTGGAGAGGCTCATTCGGATGCTTATGATGGGTGAGATATCGCTTCCGCTGGCCACGCAGAACGGGGAGGAACTGGTTACTATGGACGGTGCGGTTATTACTGCCGTTAAAAAGATATAAGGAGGAGTCCAAATGAGCATCAAAGTAAACGAACTGCCGCAGGCCACCTCTGTGCAGGGCACCGATGTACTGCTCGTAAACACTGAAAGGGGCACCGAGCAGGTGTCGGTCAGCCAGGCCGGAGAGTTTTTCGGCGAACAGCTGAGACCTGATATGCAGAGGGTGGCAAAGGAGCAGGTGCAGGAGACAGATGGGTTCGAGGCCGGGAACGTTGTGATTTCCAACAATCAGGTGTATCCCTTCAACTCCGGTGTTGCAACGGTGGCCTTGAACACGTTGCGCCAGAATCTGGACTATGTGGTTAACGCAGAGGTCGTATCGGCCTTCGGAAATGTCCAGACCGTTGAGGTGTACGATAAGCAGCTCAACGGTTTCAAAATCCGTTATGATGGGTCTGCGACAAGCGTGACCATCAAATATTATGTTACAGGAGGAATGCAGGCATGATCATTATCCACAAAAACGAGGGAACCAAGATTTCCTACACAGCCAACGGCGCCAACATCACGTTCAATGATGAGGTAATGCTGAACCTTGCAAAGTATGAGCGGGATGAGGCCAGCCACATTGATCTGTGCTGCGACAACTTCGGCAACCTGGTGTCCGGTGTGATTCCTGGCACGGCGGAGCGCTATGTTGTCCAGATCGACATCCCTCCCCGCAGCTACAAATATGTGGCAGACGGCGTGGACAAGGACGGGAACCGCAAGGAGAAAAAAGTCGCGCTGCCTTTGGACATGGACAAGGTAACGCTGACCTTCTGGAGTGTGGAGGGCAGATACCATGCTTAACAGTTTCGACACACTGAAGCTGGCGGTGGAGACGGTCCACCCCAACAACACGGTCCTGATGGACGATATGGGGATGCCCTCCGTCATGGTGCGCATCCCCAAATTCAAGATCTCCGATGTGATTGAGGGCGGCTCTACGGCCACTTTCCCCGCCTTCATCATGAATGGCGTGGAGGTCCCGGAGATCTTCATTTCCAAGTACCCCAATATCGTGGTCAACGACCGGGCGTACAGCCTGCCCATGCGGGATCCGCGGGCCTATGTCAACTTTGACCAGGCCAAGCAGTTCTGCCAGAACAAGGGCAAGGGCTGGCATCTGATGACCAATGCGGAGTGGATGGCCATCGCCTACTGGTGCCGGAAGAACGGCTATGTGCCGCAGGGCAACACCAGCTACGGCTGCAACCACGCTGCGCCCCATGAGAAGGGTGTCCCCAGCTACACCTACGGAGAGGGGACGGTCGGTCGGACATACACCGGCTCCGGCCCCGTTACCTGGTCGCATGATAAGACGGCGGCTGGCATCTTCGACCTGTGCGGCAACGTGTGGGAGTGGGTGTCGGGCTTCCGGCTGAAGAACGGCGAGATCCAGGTGATCCCGGACAACAACGCCGCTGCGGGCGTGGATGAGGGGCCGGAGAGCTCCCTGTGGCGGGCGATGCTGCAGGACGGTACGTTGGTGGTTCCTGGGCCTGCTGGAACGCTGAAGTATGACAGCCTGATCGCCGGTGACGCGACGCAGACCGACCATTATTTGGGCGGTTCCATGGTTCTCAGCACCCTGCGGAACAACCCGCAGTACACCGGCGGGGATGTGGATGCCTATTATGGCCACCAGTCCCAGACATTTGAGAGCCTTGGTGTGAAGGAGGGCGTAACCGTCCCGGAGCTGGCCAAGGTGCTGGGGATGTACCCTTTGAACGCCACGGAAGGCGGACATGACGGTGATGGGCTGTGGGTTCGCAATTACGGGGAGCGGCTTCCTTTGCGCGGCGG
>JAETQY010000055.1 GCA_021770445.1 Bacillota bacterium
AAGAAGGTCGTTACCCCCTGCACCAGTTCATCGAATTTCTGCGGCACGGTCTCGGTGAAGAACAGCTGCACCTTGCCCGCGGCGTAGCCGATGGCGTATGGGACAGTCTCTGTAAAGAAGCCGCCTACGCCATCTACCAACTCCCCGAACTTCGCCGGCACCGTCTCGGTAAAAAAGCCCTTGACCGCGCTCCCGGCACTGCTCAACGCCTGGGGGACGGTCTCGGTGAAGAAGCTCTTTGCACCCTCCGCAAATTCGCCGAACTTCTCCGGCACAGTCTTGGTGAAGAAGCCGCCCACCGCCGCGCCGGCGGAGGACAGGGCCTTGGCAATGTTCGAGCCGCCGATGGCCGCGCCGATTGCTCCTATGCCGCCACCAACCGCCGCACCGATGGCCGTTCCCACGCCGGGGAGGATGCTGCCCACCGCCGCGCCGATACCTGCACCCTTGAGCGCCCCGCCGCCGATGTTAAGGGCCTTTTTCCCAACGCTTTCCTCTCCGAGGATGCCGTCCCCGGTGCCGCCGAGGGCCGCTCCTATGCCGGAGGCCACCCTTGCGCCGGTGCTGTCCGAGCCTGTCCACTCCTTCGCCTTGCCCACGCCGTGGTATGCATCTACGCCCATCTCAATGACGCTTCCGACTGCCGCCAGCGGAACAGCCGCTTTGGAGAAGAACTTCCCCGCCTTGGACACGCCGCCAGCCGCCTTTGCACCAAACTGCATCCCGCGCCCGAGTGCGCCGTTCTGCGCCATGGCCAGTGCGCTCTGGGCCGCGCTCCCGCCGCCCTGGGCGGCTCTGAAGATGTTGAAGCCATCGGATATCCCGGTGACGTTCCCGATGGCACTTCCCACGGCCTTTGCGCCGTTCACAAGGGCTTTCCCACCCTTGTAGAAGTTGTAGCCTGTCTTGGCGGTCTTGTACGCGCCATAGCCCAGCACAGCCGCCGACAGGCCGCTTGTGCCGCTTGCTTCCTTCCCGCCGGGGAGCAGGGTCGCCGCGTCCAGGACCAGGCTTTTCAGCCCGTCCTTGATGGCTTTGGCGAGGGCTTCTCCGACCTTCGAGCCGTCAAATCCCTCCATGAAGCCGTCCGCGAACGATTTCCCGATGTCCACGCCGTCCGTGACCGCACCGCCTATATCTACGCCCAGAAGGGCGAGGATGCCGGTCTTCAGCGCCGTTCCAAGCCCTTCTCCGATGCTGTTCGCCTTTTCAGCGATCCATGCTTTGCCGGTGCTGTTCCACCAGGCGTCAAAAGGCTCCGCTATCAGCTTGTCCCAGGCGATTTTGATTTTGTCCCACAGGGTTTCTGCGTTTGCCCACTCCGGGCTGTTTGTCATGTCCTTGATGGAGGCGGTTATATCGTCTATCTTGCCGAGTACGAAGTCCACCGCCGAGCCGACCGCATTCTGGATGTCCGGCATATGCGCCGTCACCCAATCCACCAGCCCCTTGACGTATGGCTGCAGCTTCTCGCCGATAGCGATCTTCACACCCTCTGCGGCGCTCTGCAGGTAGTATAGGGAGCCCTGCAGGGTGTCCATCTTGATACCCGCCATCTCAGCTGCTGCGTCGCTTGAGTTCTCGATTGCCGCCGCCAGTTCGTTGAATTTCTCATCGGAGGCGTTCACGATGGCCAGCAGGCCACTCTGCGCGTACATTCCGGCGAGGTTCGCCGCCGTGGCGGCCTTTTCCGTTTCGGTCATCCCCTGGAAGCCCGCCCGCAGCTCCTTCATGACGGTCATCAGCGACTTGGTTCTGCCCTGGCTGTCCGTTAGGGACACGCCGACCTTCTTCATGGCCAGAGCCATGGCGTTGCTTTCCTCCGCCGTCATGCCCTCCTGCTTGCTCATCCGGGCGAGGGTGGAGCGGAGGGCGGTGCCGGCGCTGGAGGCGTCCACACCGGCGTTGCCCATCAGACCGAGCGCCAGAGCGGTGTCCTCAATGCTGTACCCAAGAGCGCCCGCCTGTGTACCGGCCATCTTTAGGCTTTCGCCAAGTCCGGCGATGTCCGTCTTGCTGTTGGTAGCTGTAGCGGCCAGAACGTCGGCCACCCGCGTGCTTTCGCTTGCGTCCATGCTGAACTGCGCCAGCGCCGAGGATGTAACGTCTGCCGCCGTTGCGAGGTCTACGCTTCCGGCTGCGGCGAGGTTGAGCAGTCCGGGCATACCGGCCACGATATCTTTGCTTTTCCAGCCCGCCATGGCGAGGTTTTCCATGGCTTCCGCCGCTTGCGCCGCGGAGAACATTGTGGTTTCGCCCAGCCTCTTTGCTGTGGCCGATAGTTCTTCGAATTCTTCCCCGGTTGCGCCGGATATGGCCTTGACGTTCGCCATGCCCTGCTCGAAGTCCTTAAACGTGTTGATGGTGTCCGCCAAACCCAGGGATACTCCGGCGAATGCCGCCGCGCCGGCGATGGGGTTCGCTATCAGCCCCAAAACCTTCCTAAAGGGGGCGGTGACAAGGTCAACGGCTTTCAGCGTTACCGTCCAGACTTTCCCGGCGATTTTCTTCCCGGCGTTCGCCACGTTCTGGATGCCCTTGCTGGCCATGTCCTTCAGCGTGGCCGCGACCTCCAGCTTGCTCTTGCCCTTCATGCCCATGATCTGCTTCTGAAGGTTCATCATGGAGCGTTCCAGCTTACTTACATTCGCCTCCGCGCTCCGC
>JAETQY010000004.1 GCA_021770445.1 Bacillota bacterium
TGCGACCAGGCTAAAGCCAGTTATTCTCCCTGTGAGCGGATGTGCAGTAAGGCCAAGGCCCAGCGTAAGGAGGCAAGCGACAAGAAAAAAGAGGAAGAGCATAAGCGCCAAGAGAAACAGGGGCGGAAATACCAAAAGGAGACCCAAGGCTATGCCAAGCGGCTGCTTCGAGCCATCGACGCCGCAGGAGTGCCGGAGGATACCAAGATCAACTGGAGTTATTACGATGGTCTCTTGGTGTCGACTATCCGGCAGTGGGCCACAGGTGAATTTGGTGACCCGGCGAGATGGCATGGCCCAAGACTGGTACCTGGTAGATGCAACAATGACCACATTACGGCACTCACCCAGTTGCTGAACTGCTCCGCCGACTTCCTGTTGGGACTGACTGAGGACATCCGTCCAGCCCCGGCCCAGGGGGAGCCGGAGGACCCTGTGGAAACTTTTGAGGAGGAAACCGCTTCAGCGGATTCCTGGGATGCTATTTCAGAGACTTTGGACCAGGTGGCCACACCGGAGGAGCCCGCCCGCCGTATCCGCTGGGAGAGCCGGGGTATGACCCCACCCACAGGCAAGCCGATCCTCACATATCAGATGACCAACAACGGCCCGGAGTACCGGCCGGCGGTGTGGGACGGCAGCAAATTCCAATCCCCTGACCGCCGAAAAGAGCTGACCGGTCTGCAATATACCCACTGGCTGGAGGTTCCTCTGCTCGGCAGCGGCGAGAACTGCGAGGTTGCCCCGCCGGAGCAGGCCGAGGGGCAGCTGATGATTTGCGGCTGGATGCCTGGCGGGACTTTCCCTGCAGATGATTGTGAAGTGGTAGCTGATTTTGATTTGGGAGATGGAACCGTTGTCCGTCAAAATTGTTTTTATGTTGACGGTCACTTTACTTTCCGTGTTAATTCGGGGGACGTAGGCGCGAGAATCGACATGGAAGCTGTCCGCTGGATGCGCTTGCCGCCGGTGGAGTGAAAAATGTGCCCAAGTTGGACACAAAGGTCACCTAAATAAAATGTGCCCGACTTGGGCACAAAGGAGGAATGACAATGCGGATACTGAAACCCGGCGACCCCTGCCCGTGCTGCGGGCAGCCCATCAAGGAGGGGCTTACCAGAGAGAAGATACTGCTACTCAGCTATATAGCTGAAGGGAAGACGATGCTGGGAGTAGCGGGAATGTTTAAGGAGGACCTGCATGAAACGACTGACAACTGACACCCCGGATGGGAATTTTGAGACCATGCTCAATCTGGTATTCGGCAAGGACGGCTGGGCACACATCAGGCATGACGGCGGTGGGGGAGCTGTCCCTCTCACCCAGTGGGCTAAGGCCCAGTGCATCCTGCACGGCTGTGGGGAGGTCTCCGCGGAGACGCCCGAGGAGATCGACGAGGCAATCTGCGACTGCATGATGGACCTCCCGGATTGTCCCATTGGGCTGGCCTACTGCTTCGCCGTCCAGGCCTGCCACCTGCGAGGCCGTCTGAAGACGTATGAGGACATCCTGTTTGCTGAGGACGGCACCGAGCGGGTGACCTTGGATGATCTCCGGAATCTAACGCAGCCCAACAATCCTCTGACCCTGGAGGAGCCGCGGAAGAAAGATGGTACACCATGGAAAGATTGGCTGAGAAAAAGATTTGAGTACAAGGAGGACTGAACATGCAGGCGGCAAACAACATTTTACTGGTCCGGGTGGCCTCTCTGGAGGGGGTCGATTACAAAGAAATGCGGGATGATATCCTGGAAAGCGTGAGGCTTGGCGTCCTGATTCTGGGGATGGACGACACCTGCGAGGTGATGGAGCTGCCCCCGCTTGGAGATGTGGAGGTTGAGGCAACAGAAAAACAGGAGGCTTTTGTAACGAATTCTGGTCCTCCATCTTTAATTCAGGGCGATGCGACGGTAAAACGTGCAATTCTTCAGCGGCTGAGTGATTATCGAAAGGAAAATGGCCTTGGGTGTTTAGAGAAGATAGCAGAAAAAACGGCCCATTTCAAGGCGGACCGTCTGTCCGCCGAGACACTGCGGATGATTATTACGGGAGACGCGCCCAAGATGGATATAGCCGAGTGGGAAAAGATTGGCAAAGCGCTGGATGCGCTGGAGGTCAAAAGCAATGATTCGGATCGTGCTTGAGGTGGACGCCCCGCCGGGCTGTGTGATTGGCGTCAAAGAGTCCGTGTCAATGGCCGCAGAGCCGTACGGTAATATCCGGGTGGTTTCCGTGGAGGAAACGCTGCCGGAGCAGATGAAAATACAAGGTTAGAGGACGAAGGCCATGAGGGCTACGGTCTGTTGGATAACAGGAGGCAGACCTCATGGCAAAGTTCAAAAAGATCATCGTCGCCGGGCCACTGGTAGTAGAGTGCGTCTATCCCGCGCCCAACCCCAGGGACAGCGTTGGCGTCCGGGCCGGGAAAAAGGAAATGTCATCAGAGGCCCAGCGGCGAATGAATCTAAAATACGCCTATCAAAAGCTGGAGCTGCTGATCGCCTCCAACTTCGGAATCCGGGACCTGTATGTGACCCTTACCTACGATGACGCCCACCTGCCCCGAAACCGGGCAGAGTCCCGGAAGATCATGCAGGCCTTTTGGAAACGTCTGCGGAAAGCCCGGAAAGAAAAGGACCAGGAGCTGCGCTACCTCTACGTCACCGAGCACAAACATGGGGACGGCCGCTGGCACCATCACGCTTTGATCAACGCCACCGGCGAGGACTACGATTTGATTCGTCAGATGTGGGGCCAGGGCGGTGTAGAGTTCAAACAGCTGCGCATTGATCGGGATAAAAACTTTGAGACCCTGGCCCGGTATTTTTGCAAGGAGCAGCGGGATAAGGTGGGGCTGCGGTTGTGGTCCGGTTCGCGGAATCTGCGCAAGCCGGAGCGTGAGTGCTTCCGGGTGCCAAACGATACGCCGCTGTCTGTGCCGGAGAGTGCGTCGCTGACCTTCGAGGACACGGGCGACGTTACTACCGCTTACGGCCACTACCGATATATCAAGTATCTGGCCGCCGGGTGGGAGACCACCATCGGCCCCAGACCCAAGGCCAAACGCCGGCGCCGGCGGAAGCAGCCATGACCTTTTTTATATTTTTTCGGTCTTGAGGAATATATTAACTTATGGGAAAAGGAGTGGAAAGCCTTGCAAGGCGAGTCCAAACATGGTAAAATGATAACGGTAAGTGATGGCTGGCTGACCTGCCCCAGGTGCCGTAAGAACAAGCGGCTGATGAAGGTCCGGCCAGACACCCAGGGCAGCAGGCTGATTGCCTACTGCCGGGTCTGCAAAAACGAAATACTGATCGACGTCAACAAGGGCGCGTGCTTTGAGAGCCAAGGCCAGTGACTAACACGGGAAACGTGTCCTGGGCAAAAACGCGGCGCGGGGCAAGGAAGGCGCGGTGTTTTTGTCCAGAAAAATAAAAATTTTTCGGTGATTTCATTTCCGACCTTTCAAAAAAATGCAAAAGCATACCCCTTTAGGGGTATAAACCCAAAAAAACAGCACAAAAAATGCGAAATCCAGTTGGACGCAGAAGGTGGGGGAGTGTATGACGCCAAAAAAGGGCTCGCGCAAGCCTGGAACGGAGCAGGCCCCGGCTATCCTCACCATCATTCCCGACTGGGCGGATGCTGCGGCCATCGGAATGCTGGTGGGTCTGTCCGACCGTCAGATTCAGAATCTGACCCGCTCAGGTGTGCTGACAAAAGAGACGCCGCCCGGGCGCAAGGTGCAGAAATACCGCACCTGCAAGGCGGTCCAGCAGTATATCGCCCATGTCAAGCAAAAAGCCGGGGAGCAGGAGCACCCCAAGGAGCTGGTCCTGCGGAAGCTGGAGGCGGAGGTCAAGCTGAAGGAGAGCCAGGGCCAGCTGGCCAGCATCAAGGCCGACATTGCGGAGGGGCGCTATATCGAGACCGCCTCCGCCGCACAGCAGCTGACGGAGTTCATGGATACGTTCAAGCACTTCGCCCTGAATATCCCCAGCCGTGTGGCGGGGACAGTGGCCGGTTATACCGACGCCGCCACCGCCCGGGCCATTGAGAAAAGCACCCGCAAGGAGCTGGAGGACATGCTGTCCCTGTTCGCGGACGCCGCTATGCTGGCGCTGGGAGAGGGGGCTAGTCGGTGAAACGGTATCGGGTGAAACCGTATGAGGTGCCGGGCTGGATCATGCCGGCAGTGGCGGCGCTGCGTCCCCGGAAGCGGCTGCCTGTGTCCCAGTGGGCGGAGCAAAACCGGATCCTCCCTGATGGGAACTCCATCCCCGGCCCCTGGCGCAACCGGGTGACGCCCTATCTGACGGAGATCATGGACACGTTTAACTCCGAGTCGGTAGAGAAGATCATCTTCGTCAAGCCTACCCAAGTGGGCGGCACCTCGGCCATGGAGAACATGCTGGGCAGCTTGATTGACCAGGACCCCGGCCCCACTATGATCGTGTATCCGTCGGATGACCTTGCGGAGCGGACCGTAGACGCCAAGCTGGACCCGATGATCCGGCGCTGTAAGCCTCTGGCGGCATTGTACCAGAAGACGGACAGCAAGAAGCTTCAGCTGAAATTCGGCAGCATGACCGTGTATCTGAACGGAGCGAACAGCCCTGCGGATTTGTCCAGTACCAATATCCGGTATCTGTTTTTGGATGAGGTGGATAAATACCCTGGGGCCAGCAAAAAAGAGTCGGACCCGGTTTCGCTGGCCATCGAGCGCACCAAGTCTTACACCATCAACCGGAAGATCTTTATGACCTCCACCCCCACGCTGAAAACTGGCCATATCTGGCGGGCGAAAGAGGGCGCGGAGGCGGAAAAGCACTACTTTGTCCCATGCCCTCACTGTGGCTCATACATCGAACTGCAATTCGCTCAACTCAAGTGGCCCAGCAAGGATGATGTTCCTGACAGTACAGCGCGGGCAAACATGGCAAGATATGTGTGCCAGGTGTGCGAGGGTGTAATCACCGACCGGGACAAGGGCCGGATGCTGGAGGCGGGCCGCTGGCAGTTTGTACGTGAGAGAACGGAGACGCCCAAGAGCGTCGCCTACTGGATGTCCACCCTGTACTCGCCCTTTACCCGCTTCTCTGATGTTGCCCAGGCGTTTATGGATTCCAAGGATGACCCGGAGCTGTTACAGAATTTTGTAAACTCCTGGCTGGCGGAGCCCTGGGAAGATACCAAGCTGAAAACCAATGCGGACCTGGTTCTGGAGCGTCAGACGGAGATACCCGCCTGGGAGCTGCCGGAATGGACCAAGCTGCTGACCGGCGGAATCGACGTACAGGAGAACTGCGTGTACTGGGTGATCCGGGCCTGGGGCGACTTTATGACAAGCCAGAACGTCGCCCATGGTCAGGCTCTCTCCATGACCGAGGTGGAGCGGGTCATGAATACCCGTTTTCTGATGCCGTCCGGCGAGAAAGTCATGGTGGAGCTGGCCCTGATGGACAGCAGCGATCAGACCGACACGGTGTATGACTTCTGCCTGATCAATGGCGACTGGGTGCGGGCCTGCAAGGGTTCCTCTGTGTCATTACAGGGCTACTACCGAATATCTACCGTGAATAAGGCTGGCAGCCGGGCCAACGGAATGCAGCTGGTGCTGGTGGACGGCGGCAAGTACAAGGACATGATCGCCGCCCGTATGCGCCGGCCCAATGGAACGGGCTCCTGGATGGTCCATAAGGACTGTGATCTGGAGTATGCCGAGCAAGTGACGGCGGAGCATAAAATCACTGAGCGGAAGAACGGCAAGGTGTCTTACCGCTGGGTTCCGAAACACTCTCACGGTGATAACCATTACCTGGACTGCGAGGTGTATGCTGCGGCGGCGGCGGACGTGATGGAGGTCCGGTCCCTGGTCCTTCAGAATCCGGGGCAGGCGGACCAGCAGCCGGAGAAGCCCGCCCAGCCGGTGTGGCAAACGGAGACCACCCTGGAGGAAAACTGGATCGGGACCCATGAAGACTGGATTTAAGGGGGCAATATGGACGAAACAAGCATGACGCCGGCTGAAATGCTGGCCCAGGTCAATACCGCCATCACCAAGGTGCTGTGCGGTGGCCAGAGTTACAAAATCGGCAGCCGGTCGCTGACCCGGGCGGATTTGGCTATGCTGAAATCCATGCGAGACGATCTGGAGGCCCAGCTGGCCGATGAGGACAGTGGCTGCCTGCTGGGACGGACCTATGTAGCCTATTTTGATGGGAGATGATCTGTATGGGCTGGCTGGATAATACGATTGCCGCAGTGTCCCCCCGCTGGGCCTATGAGCGGACGATGTGGCGTCAGGCCTATGAGGAGGTCCGTAGCTACGACGCCGCCAGCTCCAGCCGTGTCAATGCTGGGTGGCGCGTGGTAAATGAGAGCGCGGAGCTGACAGACAGGTACAGCCGGGATGTGGTCCGGGCTCGGGCCCGCGACCTGGAACGTAACAGCGACATTGCCCAGTCTGTGGTACACGCCTATAAACGAAATGTCGTCGGGCGTGGCTACACCCTCCGGGCCATGACGGGCGACGACAGCCTAGACAACCAGATTGAGCGGGCCTGGAAGCGCTGGTGCAAAGCCCGAAACTGCGATGTGACCGGAGAGCAGTCCTTCAACAGTATCCTGCGCATGATGGTGGAACGGAAAAAATACGACGGCGGGATCTTGATCCATTTCTGCTATACCCCCGGCGGTCTGGTCCCCTTCAAGCTCCAGTGCCTGGAGGTGGATGAGCTGGATATTACCCACTCTTCTCCGCGATATCGGGGTAACCGGGTGGTGGGTGGCATTGAGTACAATCAGTACCGCCGCCCGGTGGGTTACTGGTTCCGGCAGTATGACCTGGATGGATACCAGGTTATGGACCCGATGTTTATCGAGGCCAAAAATATCTTTTTTTACAAGAACAAGCACCGGCCCAGCCAACTCCGGGAGATGTCCGATCTGACCCCCACAATCACCAGAGTGCGGGATACCAACGAATTTATTACCGCCGTAGCCATTAAGGAGCGTATTGCGGCCTTGGTGGGCCTGGTAATCAAAAAGACGCTGCCCACCGGGGGGACTGGCCGCAGCGCGTCATCCCGGGGCCCGGATGGTCAGGTAGACTACTCCGCCAAGAAGATGACCCCTGGCATGATTCTGGAATTGGGGGCCGGGGATGATGTGGAGGTGGTGGATCCCAAGAGCGCAGCGACGGATGCCACGGCGTTCCTGAAGACCCAGCAGGGCCTGATCGGTTCGGGGCAGGGCCTGTCCTATGAGGCAGTCAGTCGGGACATGAACGGTGCGACCTATTCCTCTGCCCGGCAGAACGCCCAGGAGGACGAAAACACATACACCGAGGAAATCGAGCTTCTTACTGCGTTCATGTCTGAGGCATATGAGCATTTTGTTATTTCCGGCTGCCTGACTGGGCTGTTCGCCGTTCCTGACTTCTGGAAGCGCAAGGAGGAATATTTGAGCCATGCCTGGATCAAGACGCCGAAAAAGTGGATTGACCCGGTCAAGGAAGCCAACGCGGATAGAATTGCACTGCAAAGCGGTCAAAAGACATTCCAAGACCTCTGTGCCGAGCGGGGCAAGGACTGGAAAGAAGCGGTGAGTGAGATTTCGGAAGTTTTGAAATATGGCCGTGAGGTCGGAGTTGATATGGGAGGTGTCATTTTTGGAACAGGAGCGGCAGCAGCAGCCCAACAGGGCAGCCCCGGAGTCGGAAAAAAACCGGGGAACCCGGAGCATGGGGGAAATTCTGGCCAGGGAGGCGGAAAGTCCGGAAGCACAGGATAGCCGCCGGCGGACCATTAGTTTTTCCAGCGAGGAGCCGTACCGGCGGTATTTCGGCATGGAAATTCTGGACCATGCCGAGGGTGCGGTAAATCTGTCCCGCTTGAACACAATAGGCGTGGTCCTGTTCAACCACAACAGGGACCAGGTAATCGGAAAGGTGCTCAGGGCCTGGGTGGAGAATGGCCGCGGCATGGCAGAAATTGAGTTTGACAGCGACGCCGAGGCAGAGAAGATTTTCAGCAAGGTCAAATCGGGCACCTTGAAGGCGACATCTGTGCGCTACTCTGTGGAGGTCTGGGAAGAGGTCAAGGCGGGGGCTGTGTCTGCTGACGGGCGCTTCAATGGCCCCTGCATGATTGCCCGGAAATGGACTCCCCTGGAACCGTCTATTGTGTCGGTACCGGCGGACGCCACTGTAGGCGTGGGCCGTTCAGATGACAACCCGCCGGACCTGTCCGTGTATGAGAGGCAAATCCAAATCAATCAGAACAAGATGGAGGTAAGAGCATGAAAAACAAGGAAAAGTGGATCAAGCGGCAGCAGGAAATTGTAAGCGCCGCCCGCGCCGCCGGGCGGGGCCTGACGGCGGAGGAGCAGGCGGAATTTGACCAGCTCCAGCGCCAGATCGACGCGGATCCGGACGGCCAGGGCAGTGGGGAGCCGGACAGTGGCCAGCGCGACCTCTCCACGTCCGACGGGAGCAATGTGCCCAACTTGGGCACAAATCCTGCGGGCGGGATCCGGCAGGCCCAAGAGGCGGAGCGCCAGCGGGCCAGCGACATTATTGCGCTGTGCCGTCAGGCCGGTATGGCCCCGGATACATATATCCAGAACGGCGATTCTGTAGATAAGGTCCGGGAGGCCGCTGTGGACCACCTGCTGAAGCATGGGGCGCCGGTGGTGGTTGGGGCCAGAGACGCGGACCAGGACAATTTCCGAGACGCCGCCCGGGACGCCATGCTGATGCAGGCCGGTGTGGAGGTCGAGAAGCCCGCCCAGGGCGCCGAGGCGCTGCGGGGTATGTCCATGCGGGATTTCCTCATTGAGAGCATGGCCCGCTCCGGCGAGGGCACCACAACCGAGCTGCTGCGCCGGTCCCGGGCTGACCTGTGGGATACGGCGGTGCGTCAGTTCTTCAGCCCCACCGCAGACTTCCCGGCGATCCTGGACAACGCCATCAAGAAATCCATCGTGCAGCAGTATGCGCTGGTCCCCTGTACCTTTGAGCTCTGGACCAGCCGGGGGACGCTGACCGACTTCAAGCCCAGCAAGGAGCACGAGTACGCCCTGGGCGGCGGCGAATTTTCCAAGGTCGGCGAGGGCGGCGAACTGAAGCACAGCAACCTCCAGACCGAGATGCTGCCCACCCGGAAGCTGGACACCTATGGCACCCAGTTTACCATGACCCGGGAGGCCTTTATCAACGACGACATTGGGTTCCTGGCCAATATGCCCGCCCAGTATGCCCGCAAAGCCAAGCGGAAAATCAACCGCCAGGTCTATGAGCTGATCTATGAGAATCCCGCAGTATTTGACGGTGCGGCCCTGTTCGACGCAATCCACAGGAACCTGATTGCCACAGGCTCCGCCCCCAGTATCACTGTGCTGGAGCAGATGATCCAGTTGATGGGCAAGCAGATCGACCAGTTTGGCGAGAGCATCATGGTGGAGCCCGCCAAGATCATCGTGCCTGTGGGGATGGGTATGCGGGTCAACCAGATTCTTGGAACCGCCGAGATCGATGTAGAGGGGATCGGCAGCCACACGGTAAACGTGCTGAACAGCCAGTACCGGAACAAGATTCAGGTGGTCGAGGAGGGCACGCTGAACGTGCTGGCGGGCGACAATGCTTGCCCCTGGTTCATGGCTGCGGACCCCCGCCTGGTGAAGGGCGTGCAGGTGGATTACCTCAACGGCGTCACCACTCCCAGCTTCCGGCGGAGCGAGAAGGCCGGTTATCTGGGCTTCCTCTGGGACATCTGGCTGGACTGGGGTATCAACGCAGTGGACTTCCGGGGCCTGCTGCGGAACAACGGCGTGAAGCTGAACGGATAAGGAGGAGCAGAGTATGAAAGTCACCTACTACCAGAGAGGGGAAACCCTGAATTATACCGCTGAAGAGTCTGTAGCCCCTGGGTCCGTTGTGGCACTGGAAGGCCGCATCGGGGTTTCCGCAGCGGGAATCGCCGCCGGCTGTACGGGCGCTCTCCAGATGACGGGCGTGTTCGCCATGACCAAGGCAAACACCGAAAAGATCGCTATGGGTGCCGATGTCTACTACGACTCGGCCACGGACACAATCACCACCGCTGCCTCCTCCGAGGTTACGGAGGGCGAAACCACGAAAACGGTGAACAACGTACCTGCCGGCTATGCGGCGGCAGACGCAGACACTGCGGCCACCAGTGTGCTAGTCAAGCTGTTGGGCTGATTGGAGGGCTCAGATATGAAAAAACTGATTGCCCGCCGCCCAATCCAGTACATGGGCCGGACCTACAAGTGCGGAGAGGCTGTCCCCACTGAAAACTCCCAGATGGTGGAGGCATGGCTGAGAGCCAACAGCGCAACATGGACGGACACAGACATGGAGTGCTTTGTCAGCGCCGTCATCCAGGAGGCCGCCAGGCGCTCCAAGGTGAACGGCCTGGCGGCGGAGGCCATCCGGACCATGGGCGTGGCCATTGAGGATGACGCCGGCGAGTTTGTGGGCGTATCCAGCCTGACGGACCAGCTCCGTACCCTGTTTGTCCCTGGAAGTCTCCCAGGCACTTCGGGAGAGGGTGAAACCGGGCAGGGCCGCGAAGCCGCCACCCAGTCGACCGGCCGTCTGGACGCGGAGGACCTGGAGAAGTGGAAAAAGGCGGACTTGGAAAAGCTGGCGGAGGCTATGGACGTGGATATTTCCAAGGCCAGGACCAACGCTGAGCGGGCCGCCATCCTTGCTGCGGCGGAGGTTCAGTCCTCTGCCGATCCCCCTGACGATACCGGGGGTGGCCAGTGATGGCCGCCCCCAGTTTCAAGGACTGTATTGCGTCGGACGTCTCCGCCATCTTTTTGAACCGGCTGGAATTTGCGGATACCCACACTGTCAACGGCAAAAAAATGGCTGTGCTGATGGATGAAAACGAACTGCTGGAGCGGGACAAGGCTAAGCTGGGCAGCCATGCGGATGGGCTTTACAAAAGCCGCCGGTTGATCTATGTGGCGCAAAAGGATTTTGGCCCCCGTCCCGCCATCAAGGCCACGTTGACCCTGGACCGGGTGGCCTACCGGGTGCGAGACTGCACAGCGGAGGCCGGGATCCTGGCCATTGAGCTGGAGGTGGCAAAGACATGAGCGGAACTGAGGCGCTGATCCGCATTGATGTGGAGGAGGAGTTGCAAAAGATCATACAGCAGATGAACAGTCTGCCGGACCAGATCGCAGCCCCCAATATTCTGAGGAACGCGCTGAATGCCACAGCCCGCAAGGTGCGCAGGCAGATGGTGTCGGACGTTAAGGGCGAGTATGCCATTAAAAACACCAAGGCCCTGCGGGATGTGGCCCAGGGCGGTCCCAAGGTCCTGACGGCCAGCTCGGCCAACCTGTCCGCCGCTATCCGCTCCAGGGGCCCTATGCAGGACATTATGTCTTTTATGACTCGGCCCAATACGAAAACAGGGGCGGCAAGGGCTAAAATCCTGTCCTCTGGCAGTTTGAAGCCACTGGAGATGGATGACTTGAAAGCCTTTGTCACCACGTTTGCCAGTGGCCACACCGCCATAGTACAGCGGAAGGGTAAGAGCCGCCTGCCGGTGAAGAAACTGCTGTCCCCCGCCATTCCCCATATTCTGGGCAGTGAGGCGGTGAGGACACAGGCGGAGGCGCTGGCCTATGAGACACTACACGCAGAGATAAATAAGCGGATCGCTCAGGTCTTGGGCAAGGTATAAAAAAGCGGCTCCAGCGGGCCGCCTGTGCGGGTTATTGGTTGCCGTAACGTATCCTGGAGCACCTGTGAAAAATTCACATTGCGCTCTAGAGCTTATGGTTATATTCGTCAACAGCAAATTATAAGGAGCCAGGAATTTATGACAGAGTACAGCAATACTTACCGCAGCGAAGATGGTATTGAGGTAGAAATCAAAATAAAAGCCAAGTGCCTTACACAAGACGACGCAAGGAAAGCACTCAGCTTTATGGCCCAAAGCTCACACAGATTTTATCTGGAAACAGCAGAGAAAATCAATAATACGCTTTGAGAAGTTCCGGCTGGCCGTTGTAACGGTCATAGGCAATTTGGCGGACTTGGTATTTTTCTAATCCGTCAACTGTGGAAAGTGTGCTGCCAACGGAAATTTGCGGCTGATCTTTTACCAGGAAACCGATATAATCCCCGATTTCGTCCGTGTTGGATAAACCGCGATATGTACCGACAACAGATTCACCGTCTGACACCCTATACTCCAGCACATCAAAGGAAAAATCTTGAAAATATATATCCGCTGGAATAGGTAACTGTCCCATAACTTCACCTCCTTTTGCACAAATTCTACCACACAAAACCAGAAGAGACAACCAAAATGGGAGGCAAGCCAAGTGACCCAAGAATTTCTGCAGGACGCTGTGGTGGCGGACCTGGAACAGCTTTTCAAAGGAGAGACCTTAAAAAATTCCGCAGGCGTGGAACGGCGGATTCAGGTTTTCCCCCAGGACCTGCCGATCCGGGCGGGAGCGGATATTGAACCGGAGCCATACCCCGAGGAGGACACAGGCCCGGAGCCAGAGCAGCTGGAGGTACAGCCCCCGGAGGACGTACCGGAGCCCTATGTGATTGTCCGAATATCAGGTGGGGAACTGCCGGACCAGGACACACGCCAGCAGGTGGAGCTCGTTCTGGTGATATGCGTCTATGACCCGGACCCCAACCGTCAAGGCTTCCGGGACGCGCTCCACATCGTCAACGCCATCCTGGTCCACTACGGCCAAAACGGTATTGTGGCCCAGCGGTATGAGGTGCAACACCCCATTAAGTGGGTGACGCAGGAAGAAGATACCCATCCCTATTATTTCGCCGGCATGGTGCTGAAGCTTGCCGCGCCGGCCATTTTCAAGGAGGTGCCGGAAACATGAGCAAATCCACCACTCCCCGCAAGGGGGGTACGGCGGCCGCGAAGCCGCAGGGCGGCCAGCAACCGCCCAGAAAATCCGCCCGAGCTCCCACACCCGTGGTTTACTGCGGCCCTACCATCCCCGGGAAAGCGGTCCAATTTACGACCTACACCCACGGCCTGTCATCCCCGCTGCTGGAAGAGGTTCAGGCCAGCCCGGTGCTGAAGGCCCTGGTGGTCCCACTGGGTCATCTCCCGGAGGTACGCCGGCAGCTCCAAGCCAGAGCCGGGCGGTATTATACCCTGTACTGCAAAGCACAGGAGATTCGTTAAGGGAGGAAATGTGATATGGCATATCCCCATGGCGTCTACAATTCCGAGGTGGACACCAGCCTGACCTCGCCCATCCAGGGCAGCGCTGGGCTTCAGGTCATCTTTGGGACCGCGCCCATTCATCTGACTAAGGACCCCGCGGCGGCAGTCAATGCCCCTGTACTGTGCTACTCCTTCGCAGAGTGCCAGCAGGCGCTGGGGTACTCGGACGACTTCAAGAATTTTACTCTGTGTCAGTCGATGGACGCCTGTTTTCGGGTATTCAACGTGGCTCCCATCATCCTGGTAAACGTGCTGGACCCCAGCAACCCCGCTCACATTAAGGAGAACGCCGCAAAGGACTGCTCCGTGTCGGACAGCCAGGCGGTGTACCGGGAGAACTACGTGCTACTGGACACACTTGTGGTCCAGGCCGGGGAGAGCACCCTGGAGAGGGACACTGACTACATAGCCGCCCATGCCAAGGACGGCAGCGTGCTGATCACGCTCCTGTCCGAGGACGCAAAGGGTGCGGCCCAGCTGTCCGTGTCCAGCAAGAGTCTTGATCCTTCCGGCGTCACCCAGGCGGACATTGTAGGCGGGGTGGACGCACAGACCGGGAAAGAGACCGGCCTGGAGCTGGTCCGGCAGATCTATCCCAAGTTGGGTATGGTCCCCGGCCTGCTGCTGGCTCCCGGCTGGAGCCAGTTCCCTGTGGTGGCCGCAGCACTCCAGGCCAAAACGGAGAGTATCAACGGGGTGTATAACTGTACCTGCCTGCTGGACATTCCCACCGAAGGAGAGGACGGAGCGGCCGTCTATACCCAGGTCAAGGAGGCCAAAGAGAAGCTGGGGGCTACCAGCAATCACGCCGGCGCACTCTGGCCCCTGGTGGCAGTGGGCGACAAGGTGTACTACTACTCCGCCATGTTCGCCGCGCTCCAGGCCTACACGGACGCCCAGAACAGCGACGTACCGGAGAACGCGTCCAACCAGGACCTGCGCATTACCGCCACAGTGCTGGCGGACGGCACGCCTGTTGTGCTGGACCCGCAGCAGGCCAACGACGTTCTCAATGCCAACGGGGTCATCACAGCAATCAACGCCAATGGCTTCAAGGCCTGGGGCAACAGTACCGCTGCCTATCCCTCTACCACCGATCCCAAGGACCGCTGGCTGAAGGTGCGCCGGTTCTTCGACTGGGACGGCAACAACTTTATCCGTACCTATCTGCAAAAGGTGGACAGGCCAGGAAACAAGCGGCTGATCCAGTCCATCGTGGATAGTCAGAACATTGTGGGCAACGGTTATGTGGCCCGTGACTACTGCGCCGGCTACAGGGTAGAGTTCCGCAGCGATGAAAACCCGGTGACCAATCTGCTGAACGGCCACCTGACGGTTCACACGTTCCTGGCACCCTATATCCCGGCCGAGTTTATTGAGAACATCCGCGAGTACGACGTGGACGCGCTTCAATCAGCCCTTGGAGGTGACTGAGCATGAATGAAATCCCGACCAAAATCAATAAGTACAACGTATACAACGAGGGTGAACGGCTGCTGGGCATGGGGGACGAGCTTCCCCTTCCCGGCTTTGAGTCCTCCAGCGAAACAGTAAGCGGCGCCGGTGTTCTGGGCGAGTTCGACGACCCCACTGTGGGCTATTTCTCCAACCAGGAGATGGAGATCCCCTTCCGGGTCCTGGACCGGGACGCCGTGGATATGCTGGACCAGCGGAAAGCGGTCCGCTTGACGATCCGGGGCTCTGCCCAGTCCACCAACGGCGAGGGCGATATTGTATTCCACTCGGTCCGCGTGGTGGTCCGGGGGCGGATGTCCAAGTTTGAACTTGGTAAATTCAAGGCCGGCAGCGGGATGGAGGTCAAGATTACCCTGACCCTGCTGTATATCCTCATTGAGCTGGACGGCGAGCCCATGGTGGAGCTGGACAAGCTGAACGAGGTATTCAAGATTCGCGGAAAAGACATGCTGGCTGAAATTAAGGAGATGTGCTGATTATGGAAAAGGAAAAATTGAACCCCGCCCCTGAGCAGGAAGCGCCTCAGGAACCGTCCGAGGAGATCGTCGAGGAAAGTCTGGTGCTGAAGCTGACCCGCCCCTATGTGTTTGAGGGCAAGACCTATGAGGAGCTGGACCTGTCCGGTCTGGAGAACGTGACAGCGGGTACGCTGGAGAACGTGGGCCGGCAGGTCAGCAAGAAGAATCCAGGCATCAACCCGGCAGTTCTGGAGATGTCCACTCCTTTCTGCCACATGCTGGCTGGCCGGGTGGCAAAGCTGCCCCTCGAGTTCTTCCAGAGACTGCCCGCAAAGGACGGGATCGCGCTGAAAGCACTGATTACAAATTTTCTTTACGGTGGGGATGGGGAGGACTAACTCCAGAGGTGATCCGCAAAGGCTGCATGGCACTGTCCCTGCAATTCCATGGCAGCCCTGAGTTCTTTCTGTCCATGCCGGTCGACCAGCTGAATGAGTATGCCGAGACAGCCAGCGACCTGGCCAAGGCGATAAAGGAGGCGGCGGCCCGTGGCAAAAAGTAAAACCTATGAGCTGCTGGTCAAAATCGCCGGTAAAACAGACAGCTCGCTACGCGCCGCCTGTGCCGCGGCGGAGAAGAATCTGGCCACCTTGGGCAAGGCCGCAAAGGCAGCGGGTAAAGTAGCCGCTGCAGCTTTGATCGGGCTGTCTACGGTTACAGCGAATGTGTCTGCGTCCTCGCTGTCGGCCTATTCCGATTTTCAGCAGGCAATGGACGCATCGGCCGTCACAGCTCGGGCCTCTCCAGAGGACTACGCCCGAATGGAGGCAGCTGCCCGGCAAATGGGCGCCGCCACCACCAAAACAGCCACGGAGGCGGCGGAGGCCCTGGGCTATATGTCCCTGGCCGGCTGGAATGTGGAACAGAGCTTGTCCGGGCTGGAGCCGATCCTCCGGTTGAGTGAGGCCACCAATATGGACTTGGCCCGGGCCTCCGATCTGGTCACAGACAGTATGTCTGCCCTGGGCCTGGGCGTCGAGGGGATGGAGGATTACCTGAACCTGGCGGTCCAGGCGCAGCGGGCCAGCAACACCACGGCGGAATCGCTGATGGAGGCCTTCATCGGCTGCGGCGGCGCGGCTAAGACAGCCGGGGTGGATATGGGGGACCTGTCTACTGCCTTGGGCGTCCTGGCCAACAGCGGTACCAAGGGGGCAGAGGCAGGAACGGCCCTGAACTCCATCATCATGCGGATGACCAGCAAGGATGTGGCCATAAAGGCCATGAAGCAGCTGGGCGTTTCGGTCTATGACGCTTCCGGGAATTTCAGAGGCCTGGAGGCTGTTCTGACAGACGTCTCTGCCGCCATGGCTGGTATGTCCGCAGATGATAAGATGGCCGCTCTGTCCAAGATTGCCGGGACTAACTACGCCACCGAGATGTCCTATCTGCTGGACGCTGTGGCCCAGGGGGCGGACGGTGCGGCGAGCGCCTGGTCTGCCCTGGAAACCGACATCATGGACCACTCCGGTGTTTTGCTGGAGGTAGCCAAGGCCAACACCGACAACCTGGCGGGCGCGACCGATCTCTTTCAATCCGCCGTGTCTGAGCTTCAGCTGCAGATCGGGGAGCAGTTGGCCCCCTACGCCCAGGCGGGGCTGGAATATCTGGCTAACAACATCCTGCCAGTCGCAGCTCAGAAAATCAGCGAACTGATCCCCATGATTATTGAGGGCGGCAAGGCGCTGTGGGAGAACCGCGACATCATCCTTGCCATCGGCGGCGCGGTCATGACCGCGGTAGGTGCTTTCCACACGCTGCGGACAGCCTCCGCCGCCATCGGAGCTGTGAAGAACCTGTCCACCATCTTCAACGCGGCTTCTCAGAGCGGGGGTCTGCTGTCCAAGGTGCTGAGCGTAGGCAATGTAAAGCTGGCCCTGATTGCCGGCGGTGCCGCAGCTCTGGCGGCAGGATTTATCTACCTGTGGAACCACAGCGAAAAATTCCGGGCCGCTGTGACCTCGCTATGGGTCAAGCTGCAGCCCCTGGGCGCCAGCCTGATGGACCTGGCCTCTCTGCTGGCCGGTGTCCTGGGTCCCGCTTTCCAGGTTACAGGACTGGCGCTGATCAACGGCCTGGAGAGCGCCGTACAAATCGCGGCCCCCATCATTGAAAATATCATCGGTATATTTACTGGATTGCTCAATTTTATCACCGGAGTTTTTACCGGGAATTGGGAGCTGGCCTGGCAGGGTGTATGCGACGTGTTCGGAAACCTGTTCGGTGGCCTAGCCAATATCGCCAAAGTGCCCATCAACGCCGTGATCGGCGCAATCAACTCCGTGGTGGGAGCTATCAACTCCTGCGGCTTCACCATCCCCGACTGGGTACCCGTGGTGGGAGGCAAAAGCTTTTCCATCAGTCTGCCCGAAATCCCCATGCTGGCCGCCGGCGGCGTCGCCATGGCGCCCACCCTGGCGGAGATTGGCGAAGGCGGGGAGCCGGAAGCGGTTCTCCCGCTGTCCAAGCTGGCCGCCCTGCTGGATGAGTGGACACAACGCCCGGAACGAACCGGAGCAGGAAGTGCGGGAGGCATGGGGCCTGTGCCATCTGGCGGAAATCCTCCTGCCACTGGCAGCGAGGTCATTACCTTTGCCCCGGTATTCAATTTCTATGGCCCAACAACCCGAGAGGAGGCCGTGGAGGCCGGGCGGCTGAGCTTCGCAGAGTTCAAGCGTCTGTATGACCAGCTGAAATCGGAGGAGCGCCGCAAACAGCTCAGCTACGCTTAGGAGGAGACAATGCCTGACACCTATACCACCCGGCAGGGAGACGCCTGGGACGCCATCGCCCATCGGGTCTATGGAGATGTGAAGTACACCGGCTGGCTGATGGAGCACAACCACCCCCACTTGGACACCTTTGTGTTCCGGGCGGGCGTGGTACTCCAGACGCCGGAGCTGCCGGAAGACACCTCCGGCCTGGATGTGCCCGTCTGGAGGCAAGCCACATGAATACGAGAAAAGCAGCTGTAGAGATCGCCTGGAATGGGGCGGCTGCCGCAGGGACACTGGGCCAATACCAGACCTCGGCGACCTACACCGATCCGGCCAGCGGGGAGGCCGACAGCTTTGACCTCGCCCTCCATGACCGGGACCGGAAATGGATCGGGCCGTGGCTTCCCCAGGTGGGGGACACCCTGTCCGCTGTGATTCGCCTGACCGACTGGGACCGGGAGGGGGACAACCGCTCCCTACCCTGCGGCTCCTTCGTGCTGGACAAGTTCGATTTCTCCGGCTGGCCAGTGGCGGGAAACATTTCAGGCGTGTCTGTGCCCGCAGACAGCGCCTTCCGGGAGACCCATCGAACCCGGACCTGGGAGAATATCACCGTGGAGGAGATCGGCAAAGAGATTGCCGCCCGGGCGGGAATCTCCCTGGCCTGGGACGTGGACAGTGGTCCCATCATCATCAAAAGTGAGGAGCAGTCAGAAAAGACAGACTGCGATTTTTACATGGGTCTGTGTGAGATCTACGGCCTGGCCATGAAGGTGTATGCGCAGAAGATCGTGGTCTATGACCGGGAGGTCTACAAAGCCCGGCCCCCGGTGGCCACGTTGACCCCCGGCATGATCCAATCCTGGAGCTGGTCATCCCGACTCACAGGGACCTACACTGGCGGAGAATACGCTTACACAGATCCCGCCACAGAGAAAGAGGTTAAGGTGCAGGTAGGCGGCGGCCCTCGTATCCTGAAAAAGTCCGGCCGGGTAGACAGCCAGGCGGATGCGGAGCGGAAGCTGTGGGCGGCTATCCACCAGGCCAACCACGGCGCCACAAAGCTGTCCCTGACCATGACAGGTACTGCCGCCCTTGTGGCCTCCCAGTGCGTTATGGTGGAGGGGATGGGCCAGCTGGGCGGTAAATATTTCATTGACAGCATTACTCACCACATCGGCGGCGGCTACACGATGGACCTGGAGCTGTCCCGGGTGGAATGAGGAGGAGGGCTATGCGTAACGATACCCGGGTTGGAAAGATATCAGACGTGGACCACTCCGCCGGACTGGTACGGGTGGTCTATCCAGACCAGGATGACGCAGTGACCCAGATGATCCCCCTCCTGTCCATTGCGTTCACTGGGGCCTACACGGCGCCCGAGGTGGGGGACCAGGTGCTGGTCCTCCACCTGTCTAACGGTATGGCAGCGGGGGTGGTCCTGGGCCGCCCATGGAGCGAGAAAAACAGGCCCCCGGAGGGCGCGGAAAAGCTCTACCGCCTGGACATGGACCGTACGCCTGGAGCGGCCATGCTCCGTTACGATGGCAAATCCAAGGAGCTGACCCTGCACTGCGACGGCGCTCTGAAAATCACTGCCGGCGGCGCTATCACCATCAACGGCAAAACCATTGATTTGAATTGAGGAGGGAAGGCCTATGCCAAATGCGGCGCGGCTCCTTGACGCCGTGGCCGGCGTGACCGCGGGGGAGCATACAGGACACATCCCGCCCCACCCTCCGCTGCCTTTCTCCGGGGAGATCAGCGGAGGCTGCTCTACTAATGTACGCACCAATGGCCGGCCGGCCGCCATTGTGACCAGCGTCACTACGGAGCGGGATTCCTGCTGCGGCTCCAGCCTGGGCAATGTGGCCGCAGGGAGCGGAACAGTCCGGATCAACGGACTGCCCGCCGCACGCTTTGGTGATGCCCTTGCGCCCCACAGTGGGAGCGGGACGGTTACCGGCGGAAGCCCGGACGTAAGGATAGGAGGCTGACAGGCTTGATCGGCACATTTGGAACCGCACTGGTTTTTGAAGTCAGCGACAGCCGGGTGCTGACGTTCAGCGGAATGACCCGGGAGATCTCCAGCCGCTGGACTAACCATGAGGTAATGGGCGTCAAGCCCAAGCCGGAATTTTTGGGACCTGGGAACCAGACTGTCTCCCTCACCATCACCCTGTCCTCGTCCCTGGGGGTCTGCCCCAGGCAGATGCTGGAACGAGTGGCCAGTATGGTAGAGCGCGGCCAGGCGGAGTATCTGATTATTGACTGTAAGCCAGTGAGCAGAAACCCCTTCCGTATTACTAGTTCCAGCGAGGCATGGAATACCCTCTATAACGGCGGTGAACTGGCCCGGGCCAGTCTGAACATCACGCTGGAGGAATACACATAATGAATTCTGCTCTTTTTGATTTTCAGTTGGAATTTACTTTTTCTGATAACTGGTTGGCCGACCTGGACCGGCAGGTATCCCTGATACTGTCTACCATAGAGGGTACTATGCCGCTGGAGCGCAGGTTGGGGGTTATGCAGGATTTTGTGGACAAGCCCCCAGCAGTGGTAAAAAGCCTCTACACTGCGGAGGCCACCAAGAAGATCTCTGAGTTTATCCCCTGGGTGCGGGTCCGGGAGGTTGTTTGGCTCCCTGCTGAGCAGGGACATTTCAGACCCAAGGTGGTGATCACACGTGCCTGATAATCTGCAAATCGACAAGCTGCCCGAGGTCAGCTTTATCAACGGCCTGAGCATCGATACTCTGTGCAAGGAGATGGTGGCGGATTATGAGCGGTATATGACCCAGGCCACAGGGAGTTCTGTGAGCCTGGCCCGAGCCAGCCCTCACCGTATGGAGCTGTATGCCGCAGCCGCCCAACTCTACCAGGCGATGCAGTATATCGACCGGGCGGGCAAGCAGAACCTTTTGAAATACAGCTATGGAGAGTTTTTGGACCACCTGGCCGCCTTTAAGGGCCTGACGCGCCGGCCGGCCGCCTCCGCCGTCACCACGCTCCGGTTTACCGCCTCCGCCACCCGGGACACCGCCATCGGGATCCCCAGCGGCACGCGTGCCGCCACCCGTGAGCTGCTGTATTTCCAGACCACGCAGTACACGGAGATTCCGGCCGGGGAGCGCAGTGTGGATGTGGCGGCGGTGTGCGTTGTGCCGGGCTCGGCCGGGAATGGTCTGGCCCCGGGGACCCTGGCCGAGATCGTGGACCCGCTGCCCTATGTCGCCAGTGTGTCCAACATCACAGCTTCAGAGGGCGGCGCAGATACGGAGAGTGATAAGGAGTTGGCGGAGCGAATCTATCTGTTCCCTGGGTCTTATTCCACGGCGGGCCCGGAGGCCAGCTACCTGTACCACGCCAAGACCTACAACGCAAATGTGGGTGATGTGGTGGTGGCCAGCGACCAGGCTGCAGGGTCTGTGGAAGTCTACTTCCTGATGGACGACGGCTCCGCGCCCGGTCCCGAAATGGTGACAGGGCTCCAGAATTACCTGCGGGACCGTCAGATCCGGCCCATGACCGACCTGGTGACGGTATCCGCGCCGGCGGATGTGCCGTACTCGATTGACCTGGCCTACTACATTAACCGCAGCGACAGCAACCGGGCGGTGGCCATTCAGAGGGCGGTAAATGCCGCTGTGGACGCCTATATTACCTGGCAGAGGACCATTGGCCGGGATATTAACCCGTCCAAATTGGCAGAGCAAATCATGGCAGCGGGGGCCAAGCGGGTGGAACTGTCCGCACCTGCCTTTACCCCGGTTGCCCGGACTGGAGTGGCCAGCTTGGAGGGAGCACCCAAGGTCCGCTATGGAGGGCTGGAGGATGATTGATCTGCGGGGCAGCCGGTTTACCGACATCCTGCCCGAAAATCTCTCCAGTCAGCTGGAGACCCAGGCTTTTGCCTACGCCCTGGGGCGGCAGGTGGAGAGGCTGTGCGCCTGGGCGGACCGGGCAAGGGTCTATGCCGCTGTAAGTGAGCTTCCGGAGGAGATTCTGGATGTGCTGGCCCTGGAGCTGCGTACCCCCGCCTATGACCAGAGTTTTCCGGTCGAGGTGAAGCGGGCTCTGATCGAGGGAACCATGACCTTTTATACCAGCCTGGGAACCCCAGCGGCAGCGGACCGGATCCTGGAGATCATCTTTTCAGACGGTCGTATTGAGGAGTGGTATGAGTACGGCGGGGAGCCCCACCATTTCCGGGCTTACATTGAGATGACCGGCCGGCCAGTCACACAGGAGAGCCTGGCCAGCTTTCGCAGGATACTGGCCAGTGTGAAGCGCCTGTCCAGCTGGTGGGACGACACCATAACTGTCACCCAGCTGGACACGGACCCGATCCTGGTGGGTGCTGGGCTGGGCCTGTGCCTCTCCAGTACAGAGCTGCCGGTCCGGGACCCGTTTTATCAGGATACCCCGGTGCCGGTATCTTCCAGAATACAAGGCCTTATCTCCACCATCCAGCCCCCTGAGCGGCCGCCGGCATTTCGTGAAAGGCCCCTGGCGGCGCGGGGTCTGCTGAAGAGCAGCCTGACCATAACAGCGCTGCCGGAACTGAACAGGGAGGAATCGCAATGAATGAGAATCAAACGGGATTGACCCCGCTGGAGGCGGAAAAGCCCCGCAAATATGGCGGTGCTCCTACCAAGCAGGGCCTGGAGCTGTTTACCAAGCTGGCGCTCACGCAGGACCATCTGCGCATTGCCGGCGTGCTGGTTGGCTCGGGCATCGTTTCGGATGATGTATATATCGGGGACATGACGCAGCTGGTAGAGCCGGTGGGCGTCGGGACGTGCAGCGAGCCAATTCGGAATGGGGCCACGGTCAACATGACGGTGGAGGTCCGGTCCGACTTGAACAAGGATCTGCCCGACGGCATGACCATCCGGGAATTTCTGATCCAGGCCTGGGACGGGGAGGAGAAGATCGCCATCTACTATGGCTGTCTGGCCGACTACCCCCAGTATATTGCCCCCTGGGAGGAGGGATATCTGGATGTGCGCCGTTACCCGGTCTCAATCCGTCTGGCCCCGTCGGTAAAGGTAGACCTGGACGATTCGCTGCCCGGCGTGGTGATGACCATAGACGACATCAAGGACTACTGTATTACCACCCTCCTGCCCCAGCTGCTGACCGCCTCCCAGAATCAGATTGTCAACCACAACCAGGCAGCAGACGCCCACCCTACACTGCGGGAGGCAATCGAGACGGCCCAGCAGACTGCGGATGACGCTGCGGACGCTGCTGCGGAAGCCAAACGGACGGCGGACAGCGCGGTACAGGCAGCGGAAAACAACTCCGGCGGCTGTGCCTTGCGGATCACCTTTGCGGAGGTATTCGCCGGGCAGACCTATACTGTTTCCGGCGGCGGGGAGAGCTACACCGGGACTGTCCCCGAGGGCCTGGTCGTGCAGATCAAGCTGAAGCAGTGCGGCACGACTTATACCATCCGCTGCACCGACACAGAGGGTGAGGAATATTCTTCCGCTGTGGTCACCGGGCCCTATTTCGGGCAGTACACCGCTTCGCTGCTCCCCTTCTCCGCTGTACTGGCGGTCACCACCAGCCCCGGCGCCTCTGTGACCGCCGTCTGCGGGGGACAGAGTGTCAGCGGGGCCGCTGGAGAAGATGGCTCCATCTCCTTGACTCTGCCCACTGCGGGAACTTATATTGTCACCGCCGAGTTGGACGGCCGGTCCGCCCGGGGTACTGTAGAGGCCACGGAGAACGGCGGAAGTTATTCCCTCACGCTGGATGTCCCCACCACAGTGCCAAAGGAGGAGGCCGGCGTATTCGATGGACACTTCTACAGCCGAATCTTCGAGCCGGAGGACTGGACGGACGGGACACTGCGCGTACCCCAGGCGACCCATGGGATCCAGCCCAGACAGAGTGCGTGTATCGGCACCCTGCACCAACGGGTGGGCAGGACCGCCCTGGACTATCTGGAGCAGACCGCCGCCCAGGGACGCACATCTATTACCAACGCGGTTACCGCCGCCCTCAATGCCAACAGCTCCGCGCCCGGCACATACCCTACGGCAGAGGACGGCCATGTGCAGCTGACCTGGAGCCAAGTGCAGTGCTACATCCTGGAGGGGACGCTGCTTGCGGCTGAGGCCGCCGCTTCTAAGGCCAGTGAAAAGGGCTTCAACTGGCAGGACCGGGATACCACGGGGGCCCCGGAGACGGCCACCCTGGATGCGGTACTCACTGCCGCCTATCTGCCCGCTCTGGGCGGGGCAACGACCGGGCTGGACAACCTGTGTACTGCCGCCGTGCTTCAGGGCCTGCGTCTGCGCAGGAAAGCTACTGGCGTTGGGACTGTGACCAGGTATGACCTGGACGGCACTATGGTCGCCAACACCTGGTCGGCAATGGAAAGCCGGACATACTGGGACCTGGAGACAAAAGAGCTGGTCCTGGAGGGGAGCAGTCCCTTCGCCGGCGAATTGATGGTAGTCGGATGACCGCCCTGGAAGAGAACCGGGCCCAGTTGGACAGGCTTCAGGCCCGGATGAAAGAGTACCAGGAGCAGCTGAAGGCGGAGACAGACCCTCAGAAACGGGGGACGCTGAAAGCGAAGATATCCTCCTACCGGGCGGCTATCCGGGATGTGCAGGTGCAGATCGATCACCTGGACCCGCCGGCGATCCGCAAGGCCAGGAAGGCACAGCGGAAGCGGCTGGATATCGGGGCGTTGAGCTTCGACTTTTTCGAGCGGTCCGGCGCTTGCTGGAGCGACATCGAGGGCCACAGCTGGCAGCAGGTGGAGGCCGGAGACTTTGTGGAGCTGGGTACCGGCATAGACCAGCTGCAAAACTGGTTAGCCGAGGGGGCCCAAAGGCTAACCGACCGCCAGAGGCTCTACATAGACGCCTACTACAACCAAGGGCTTTCGTTGGAACGTATCGCCCGGGAACAGGGAGCGGACAAATCCACTGTGTCCCGGGTGATTCGGAACGGTATGGCCAGGATGCAGGAGTGGGTGGAGGCCAAGAAGCTGATCGCCTCCTGCGCAGACGGCAAGGGCGGCTTTGACTGGGCCCGGTATCTGGCCCAGGTGCCTGTTCTTACCGACCGGCAGCGGCAACTCATGCTGCTGGTGCTCTCCCGGCTCCCCAAAACCCAGGAGGAGCTGGCCAACAAGCTGGAGCTGGAGCAAAGCACTGTCAGCCGGACGCTGGCTAAGGCGGGGCGCACCATTCGGCGGCTGGATGTCCAGGGCGGCCCACCCCTCTCTCGACCGGAGATTCGGGGCTGGGACCAGGCGGACAAGTTCTCCCTGGCGCTTCAGACCGGAATGCCTCTGTATTTCTACTACCGCTTCTGCTTCCGGGGCCAGTCGGTGGGCGGCGTTACCAGGTACAGCTACGAGCTGTCCCGCCGCCGGGAGGCCGGTATCGCTCCGGAGGAGACGGCCCGGGAGCTGGGGCTGAAGCCCAAAACGGTACGCTCGGCCTACGGCCGGCTCAAACGGCAATGTGTCCAAGTTGGGCACATCCCGGCCCCCAAGGACGGCAGCATCGGCGCCCGGCTGGACCCGGAGACCTACGTGAAGCTGCAAAGGCTGGTGACGGGCTGTGCTGGTGCATAAAGCCACCATGGGCATCCTGGACCGTATCTGGACTGGTCAGCATACCCGGGGCCCGGATGGTATCCTGAACCCCGTGGAGCGCCCGGCGGTCCCCTCTGACGTAGATAACCCGGAGGACTGGTGGGAAATCCCCTCCCGGAGCTCGCTGGCCCGGCGAATACGTCTCTATTACCCGTTTCTGCGCCCTGTGGTGGACGAGGAGGGCAACCTGGTGGATGTGGTCCTCCTGTGCCCCGAGGAGCGCCAAGAAGCCTCAGAGCGGGCCAGAGAGACGAAAGCGGCCAGAACACAGGAGGCCGCCCGCCGGGGCTACCGAAAAGCTGGCAAGGTGCGACCCCTGGGGCTGATGCCGTTTCTTAGTTGTACGCCCTCATGCAACAAACCGGGGGCTACAAAGGAATAAAGAAAGGGCCATCCGGCCCGGAAAGAGAGGAGCAATTATTATGAGTTTGTACGGAATTGAGGCCCATATCTGCGGGGTGCCCTGCGCCATGGTGATGCGGGGGTCCGCCAACGGGCGCTACCAGGCAGTGTTCGAGCGGGAACGGGCCAGCCTAGAGGAGATCGAGGCCATAAACTGGGCCCAGCCTATCATCAATGGAGACACCCTTCTGCCCGTTGGCTACGGCTTCACGGTGGAGGACATCTCCTACAGCTCCAACACCCGGAGCTACACTGTCTCGCTGAAGGTGGCGGAACAGTTCCTGGGGGATGTGGCCGGCTTCCAGGCCCAGGTGGATGAGCTGACTGCGGATGTGGCCAGTCAGGTCGCCACGATCCAGGAGCAGGAACAGACCATTCAGGCCCAAGCTGAGGCCATCCAGGCGCTGGAGGCGGCCGGCACCGCCGCCCAGGTGGAGGAGAAGCTGGAGGCCGCCTATCAGGAAGGAGTGGAGAGCAATGGCTGAGATCATCACCCTGGCCCAGGAGGCCATGTGGAGCAAAGGGGCCCAGGACGCCCGGACACTGGCGGCTCAGGCCGTGGCAGGGGAGGCCGACGGTACCGCACTGATCGAGCAGGAGGAGAAGGTCCCCACCTGGCGGCAGCGGGACTTTTCCGACGTGCCTGTGGGCACCCCCTACAAATGGCAGGGACAGGTCTACAAGCTGTGGCAGCAGCACGACGCCACGGCACAGCCGGACTGGAGCCCGGACAAGGCGGTTTCCCTCTGGGACATCTGCCACACCACTGACCCGGCCAGGGCCAAGCCCTATGTCGCACCCCAGGGAAGCCGGGGGCTGTACCAGACTGGTGAGTGCTGTGTCTGGGAGGGGCAGGTCTTACGCTCCAAGGTAGATAACAACGCCTACTCCCCCGTCGACTACCCCGCCAACTGGGAGGCGGTACCCAACTTGGACACCGGAGAGGAGGACTGACATGAGCGAGGCTGTCATGGTGGCGCTGATCGGGCTGGCCGGGTCTGGTGCCGGGGCCTTTGGGGGCATCCTGGTCTCCTCCAAGCTGACCCAATACCGCCTGGAGCAGTTGGAGCGGAAGGTGGAGGTACATAACGGGGTGATCGACCGGGTGTACAAGCTGGAGGAACGCACAGAGCTTCAGGAGGAGAAAATCAAGGTGGCCAACCACCGGATTGACGATTTAGAGAGTTTCCATAAGGGAGGCTGACGCCATGACGACCATCTTGATTGCCGTCGGGTCGCTGGTGGCGGGCGTCGTTCTGGGTATCACATACAGTACGGTGACGATACGGCGCCTGCGCCGCCGGGTGAAGGAGCTGCGAACCGCCGGCGGGAAGAATCCGAAAAACCTGCTCCGGTCGATTACAAGGTTCCTGTTCGTCACCGCACAGGTATTCGCAATCGTGTGGGTTACATGGTCGTATATAATTGCCACCTACTCGACCGTTGTGCTGATGCAGCCGTTTCCCGCTGAGGAGTTATCCAGCGAGGCTGTCAGGACCATTCTTGGCGTCGGCGTCTTGAAAGTGGTGGAGAACATTTTCGAGCACAACGAGGGTATTGTGTTTGGCCAGAGCAAAACAGAAGATGATCCGGCCGATGAGGGTGGGGATGAAGGAGGAGTCGGATAGTGAACACAGAAGAAAAAATCTGGAGTTTTCTGAAGGTCCAAGGCCTCACCGATGCCGGCGCGGCGGGGCTGATGGGCAATCTCTACACAGAAAGCGGGCTTCGGCCCAACAATCTCCAGAACAGCTGCGAAAAGAAGCTGGGGTATACAGACGCCGCCTACACGGCGGCAGTGGACAACGGGAAATATAAGAACTTCGATACAGACCGGGCTGGATACGGGCTATGTCAGTGGACGCACCCGGCCCGGAAGAAGAACCTGCGTTTTTTTGCAAAAAGTGCAGGTAAGTCCATCGGCGACTTGAATATCCAGCTTGAGTTTCTGATGAAAGAGTTGGCCGAAAGCTTCTCTGCAGTGCTGGCTGTACTGAAAAAGACCGATTCTGTGCAGGCGGCATCCGACATGGTACTGCTCCAGTTTGAGCGCCCCGCCGATCAGAGTGAGGCGGCGAAGGCTCGGAGGGCCAGTTTCGGCCAGAAGTATTTCGACAAGTATGCGAAGAAAGGAAGTGGTAGCAGCATGGGATTTTCCAACAGCCCGCTGGCTGCGGTGACACTGATCTCCCCCAACAGGACCGTAAACCGGAACCACGTCATTGATACCATCACTATCCACTGCTATGTCGGCCAGGTGACCGCCGAACGGGGTCTAAGTGGCTTCGCTAAAAAGGAGCGGCAGGCGTCCTGTAACTACGTCGTGGGCTACGATGGTAAAATCGGCCTGTGTGTGGAGGAGAAGGACCGATCCTGGTGCTCCGGGGGGTATGACAAACAGGGTAACCCGATCCGGGTGAACGGCATATCAGGCAAGTCCAACGACTACCAGGCTGTCACCATCGAGGTGGCCAGCGACAACAAGCACCCCTACGCCATCACGGACAAGGCTATGACCGCACTAATTGAGCTGTGCGCCGACATCTGCAAGCGGAACGGGATCAAGCGGCTTCTCTGGAAAGGCGACAAAACACTGGTGGGCAAGGTGGATCAGCAAAATCTGACTGTCCATCGCTGGTTCGCAAACAAAGCCTGTCCTGGGGATTACATCTACCAGCGGCTCGGCGACATCGCCGCCAAGGTGAACGCCAAGCTGGGGGTCTCTGGTACGTCCCCGGCACCTGATGCCCCGGTGAGCAAGGTCCCGTACAAGGTCCGTATCGCCGCCACCGACCTGCACATCCGCCAGAGCCCCAGCACCGACGCCGCCATCGTCCAGAAGGCCATCGCCCCCGGAGTCTACACCATCGTCAGTGAGGCCACAGGCAAGGGCGCCACCCTCTGGGGCAAGCTGAAATCCGGCCTCGGCTGGGTGTCTCTGGATTTCTGCAAAAAAATTTAGGAGGAAACATCTATGGAAAATCTGATTCAAAACATCCCTATGGCGGCGGCGCTGGTGCTGCCGGTGGTGCTGGCCTTGATGGTGGTAACTAACATCATCGTGGAGGTGCTGAAAAAGCTGACCTGGGGCAAGCTGCCCACAAACATCCTGGCCTTTGCCGTGGCTATGGTGGTGACGCTGCTGGCGTTCTTTGCTGCCTGCCAAATCATGGGCGTGGCTGTGACGTGGTATATGGTAGTGGCCGCTATTATCCTGGGCGTGTTCGTGGCCTATGCCGCTATGTTTGGTTTTGATAAACTGAAGCAGACCCTGGAGCAGATCAACAGCATTAAGCAGAATAAATGACGGGTCGCGCTCCTCGCAGAGATTGGTACGCCCGTTTAGCTCAGATCAGTCCCAGCAGCAGTACCAGCACCCAAGCGCCCAAAAGCGCCTATTTTTACCCTGTTGCTCTTAAACCAAGCACAACAAAAACCCGCCGAAAGTCCTTGATTTTCAAGGTTTTCGGCGGGTTTTTGCTTGGAGCAGGTGAAGGGAATCGAACCCTCGTGTTCAGCTTGGGAAGCTGACATTCTGCCATTGAACTACACCTGCGGTTTTCAGCGCCTCTATACTATACCACACCCCGCGCCCATTTGCAAGGAAAAATTTTGACGGAGCGGAAGGTTTTCCGCCCCGTCTCTCTTTCAGGAGTCGATAAAGCTCCGGATGCGCAGCCGCACCCCCAGCTCCGCCGCAATTTTCTTGCAGTTTTCGATCTCCTCCGGGCTCTTGTCCTTGTCCACAATGGTCATCACCACATCGGGCACATAGGCGGCCGCCTTCTTGGCAAAGTCCAGCATGGCCTGATAGGCCGCCTCCCCCTGGACCGGGTGACACAGGGCCACATAGTCGGCGGCGTTGTCGCTGTTCAGCGAGATGGACAGGGTGTGGATGCGGCCCTCCAGCTCAGGGCACACGTCCCGGCCGTTGATAAGGCTGGCGTGGCCGTTGGTGTTGATGCGCACGGGGGGCAGCTTGTCGCCGAACTTCTCCTTCAGCCGATCCACCAGCCACAGCAGGTCGTCCAGCCGGTAGGTGGGCTCACCGTAGCCGCAGAAGACAATCTCCCGGTAGGAGCACACGTCCCGGGCCAGGAAGCTGTCCAGAGCCTCCTGGCGGGTGGGCTCCCGCTCCAGCCACAGGGAGTCCTCTGTGTAGATGGACCCCTGGGCCTTGCCCTGGCGCAGACAGAACGCACAGGCGCAGTTGCACTTGTTGGTCAGGTTGACGTACAGGGCGCCCTCGTATTCATAGGTGATGGTCATAGCATTTCCTCCTCAATTCTAAAAAACCGCTTCCCGTTCTCCAGGGTGACCTCCGCGACCTCCTCGGGGGTGATCCCCTTCACCCGGGCGATAGTCTCGGCCACCAGGTGGACATAGCCCGAGTCGTTCCGCTTCCCCCGGAAGGGCTCCGGGGTGAGGTAGGGGGAGTCGGTCTCAATCATAATTCTGTCCATGGGCAGCCAGTCGATGACCTCCAGGGACTTCCGGGCGTTCTTATAGGTAACTACCCCGGTGAAGGACAGCATCCAGCCCAGCTTCACCAGAATCTTGGCGTCCTCCAGGCTGCCGGAATAGCAGTGGTACACCCCGGTGACCTTGGGGTGGGCCTTTACCGCCTCCAGGCAGTCGCGGTGGGCCTCCCGGTCGTGGACAATCACGGGCAGGCCCAGCTCCTCCGCCAGCTCCAGCTGGGTGTGAAAGACTTTCTGCTGAAAGTCGTGGGCCGGGTTGTCCTTCCAGTAGTAGTCCAGGCCAATCTCCCCCACGGCCTTCACCTTGGGGTGGGCGGCCAGTGCCCGGAGGGCGTCCACGGTGTCCGGGGAAAAGCCCTCGCAGTCGGAGGGGTGGACCCCCACGGCGGCGTAGACGAAGGGAAACTTCTCCGCCAGCTCCACCGCCGTCCTGGAGCTTTCCAGGTCGCAGCCGGGGTTGAGAATCAGCTCCACCCCCCGCTCGGGCATGGAGGAGAGCACCTCCAGCCGGTCGGCGTTGAAGGCTCCGGAATCGTAATGGGCGTGGGTATCAAACAGGCGCATGGCGGTCCCTCCCGCTGTTTTTTCCTATCATACCCCACCGAAGGAAAAAAATCAAGGGCGGCCCGGAGGGTTGACAGGGCCCGCCGCCGGGTGATAGACTGTGTTTCATCGGAGGCTGTCCCCCAGCCGGGAGGCCTGACAAAATTGATGATGTGAGGAGTTTGTGTCATGCGGCTAAAGAGAGTGTGCGTCCTTTATTTCAGCCCCACCGGGGGCACGGAAAAGATCGCCCGGGCGGTGGCTGGGGAGCTGGCGGACAAGCTGGGGCTGGACCAGGAATTTTTCGATTTCACTCGTCCGGCGGGCCGTGAGGCCGAATACCGCTTCGGCCCCGAGGACCTGCTGGTGATGGCCTCTCCGGTGTACGCCGGCCGCCTGCCCAACAAGCTGATGCCCGAGTACAAGGCCAGGATCTTCGGGGAGGGCACCCCTGCCGTGCCTCTGTGCGTCTTTGGCAACCGCAGCCCCGACGAGGCCCTGCGGGAGCTGGTCCTGCTGCTGGAGGGCAACGGCTTCCAAATCGCGGCGGCCGCCGCCTTTGCCGGGCGCCACGCCTTCTCCGACAAGGTGGGCGAGGGCCGACCCGACAGGGACGACCTGGAGGAGATCGCCGCCTTCGCCGCCAAGGCGGCGGACAAGCTGTCCGAGGACAGCCTGCCTCTGCTGGAGATGGACCGCAGCGAGATCGGCCCCTACTACACCCCCCTGAAGGAGGACGGAACTCCCGCCAAATTCCTGAAGGCCAAGCCCCTCACCGACTGGAGCAAGTGCTCCCGCTGCGGGGCCTGCGCCCGGTTCTGCCCCATGGGCAGCATCGACCGGGAGACCATGGAGGCCGTAGGGGTGTGCATCAAGTGCCAGGCCTGCGTGCGCAAGTGCACCCGCCGCGCCAAATACTTCGAGGACCCGGATTTCCTCTCCCATGTGGCCATGCTGGAGCAGAACTACACCCGCCGGGCGGAAAACATTGTCCTGCTCTGAACCCCACTATAATATATAAAACACGCCGCCGGAGTTTCCGGCGGCGTGTTTTATATGTTACCCGGTCCGTCTCATGGAGCACTCCACAAAATAGGACTGGCTCTCCCCCTCCTGGGCGAAGAGGGCGTCGTCACCGGAGGGACGGTAACCGGTAAAGTGGGCCTGACTGTCGATGAGGATGCCGTCCCGCTCCCAGATCAGATTCCCGTTCTGCTCTGTCAGCTCCCGGTACAGCTCCGCCACACTGTTATAGCCCAGGGGCTTCCAAAGGAAGCACCGGGCGGCCACGGCGATCTCCTCATAGGGGATGCCCACGCCATAGGTCCCCTCCTTCGTGATGGGCCCGCCGCTGTCATAGGAGCGCACCAGGGTCACCTGCGTGAGGATGCCGCCCTCCTCCGTGAACCGGAATTCTTCCTTAGGGACCGGAGACTCCCCCAAAATGTGGATGACCACCGCTCCGCTGTCGTCGGGAACCTCCTCAAAGGCGCCCGACTCCGTCAGATACCAGGACAGGTTCCCCTTCCCGTAGGAGAACTCCATAAAGCGGTTGTAGTTGTCCACAAACTGCTCCACCGTGATCGACTGGCCCCGATGGGGCGGCAGGGAGGCCAGCAGGTGACCGCCCACCGTCAGGCCCACGCAGGCGGCGGTGGCCGCCAGCCAACCCCCCACTCGCAGCCAGTTCCTGTTGTTGTCCCAGAAGGCCCCCTCCCGGGTGCTGCCGTCCAGGTAGAGCTGATCGTCCCCCTCCCAGAACAGGGGCTTCCCGTGGTACACCCGCCAGCAGGCCCAGATATCCATGCCCAGGCTGACGAGGGCGAACAGCGGGACGGGGATCTGCCCCAGCAGCAGGCCGCCGCCAAAAAACACCATCACCAGCAGGGTGCGCTGGGCGGCCTCCTCCAGGCTGAGGGGAGTGCCGTCCTCCCGAAGGATCTTCAGGCCCAGCAGGGCCTTGCCGGGGGTGGTCCCCCAGCGGTGGAGCATGAAGATCTCCGCCCCCGCCATGATAAACAGCCCCAGCAGCGACGGCAGCAGCGTGCCGGTACGGACAAAGTTCATATGGGCGGTGAGCTGTAAGATCACAGTTACCAGGGTGGTGTAGATGCCCAGGTCCAGGTTCCGGGCGAAGTACCGCCGCCAGGGGAAGATACGCACCGGGTCTTGGTCCCTGGTCAGCACCGCCTCCTCCCGGGCCAGCCGGTCCAGATAGCGCCGGGCGTCCAGGGTGTAGAAGCTCACCCGGTCTGAGCGCATGTCCCGGCACAGAGCAATGGCCTGGTCCAGCTCCCGCTGTTCCCGCTCCAGGTCGGCCTCCCGCCGCTCCAGGGCGGGCTCCAGGGAGCGCTCCCCGTTCTGGAGCTCGTGAATCTCCTCCAAAGAGAAGCCCAGCTGCCGGAGCAGCTTTACCTTCAGCAGGGTGTCCACGTCCTCCTCCGAGTAGTTCCGATACCCGTTCTCCCCCCGGACGGCGGAGAAAAAGCCCTGCTCCTCGTAGTAGCGGATGTTGGCCCGGGCCAGCCCGGTGCGGGCCTCCACCTCTTTGATGGTCATAAATACCCCCTCTTTCCTCTCTTTTAAGGCGAGTATACACTATCAAGGGGCTTTACAGTCAATACCCTACTGAAAAATGACGAACCCTTTTTTTCGCTGTCAGCCCCCTTCCCCTCGGCCTGAATGGCAAAACTATGCAGGTTCCCCAATGATTTTGGTCAGTATTTACGGTCTTTTATTTTTTACACAAATTTTCAGGGAAAAAACTGTACAAATTGACAGGGCTGTCCCACTTGCTTTCAATTCAAAAACCCGATATAATTTCAATGGTTAGACACTACATAATGCCAGAGCTGATAAGACCGCAACGCCGGGACCGGCCCGTGTTGCTCTTTTTTCGCCTTTTCTTTGTTAAAAATCTAACAAAGATGGGCAGACGGGTTTGGCGCGCCTTATGTATCGTTTTGCCCCTCCGTCCCCGATCTGGAAGGCTGCGGGGGACAGGTGGGGCGCTCACGATAGTGTCAAGTAATTTAAACTAGGAGGACTGCAAAATGGATTTTCATCTGACGAAAGAGCAAGAGATGGTCCGCAAGATGTACCGCGAGTTCGCCGAGACCGAGGTCAAGCCTTTGGCTGAGGAGATCGACGAGGAGGAGCGCTTCCCCATGGAGACCGTGGAGAAGATGGCCAAGCTGGGCATGATGGGCATCTACTTCCCCAAGGAGTACGGCGGCGCCGGCGGCGACGTCCTCTCCTACGCCATGTGCGTGGAGGAGCTGGCCAAGGTGTGCGGCACCACCGCCGTCATCGTGTCCGCCCACACCTCCCTGTGCTGCGCCCCCATCTTTGAGCACGGCACCGAGGAGCAGAAGAAGAAGTACCTGCCCGACCTGCTCTCCGGCAAGAAGATCGGCGCCTTCGGCCTGACCGAGCCCAACGCCGGCACCGACGCCTCCGGCCAGCAGACCACCGCCGTCCGCAACGAGAACGGCGACTGGGTGCTCAACGGCTCCAAGTGCTTCATCACCAACGGCACCGTGGCCGAGACCTTTGTGGTGTTCGCCATGACCGACAAAAAGCTGGGCAACCACGGCATCTCCGCCTTCATCGTGGAGAAGAGCTTCCCCGGCTTCTCCGTGGGCAAGCACGAGAAGAAGATGGGTATCCGCGGCTCCTCCACCTGCGACCTGATCTTTGAGGACTGCGTCGTTCCCAAGGAGAACCTGCTGGGCCAGGAGGGCAAGGGCTTTAAGATCGCCATGATGACCCTGGATGGCGGCCGTATCGGCATCGCCGCGCAGGCCCTGGGCCTGGGCGAGGGCGCCATCAACGAGGCTGTCAAGTACACCCAGGAGCGCGTGCAGTTCAAGAAGCGTCTGAGCCAGTTCCAGAACACCCAGTTCCAGCTGGCCGACATGCACACCCGGATGCAGGCCGCCCAGTACCTGGTGTACGCCGCCGCTATGAAGAAGCAGAACCACGAGCCCTACTCCATGGACGCCGCCATGGCCAAGCTCTTCGCCGCCGAGTCCGCCTCCGACGTGACCCGCCGCGCCGTCCAGCTCTTCGGCGGCTACGGCTACACCCGTGAGTACCCCGTGGAGCGCATGATGCGCGACGCCAAGATCACCGAGATCTACGAGGGCACTTCCGAGGTCCAGCGGATGGTCATTTCCAGCCACCTGGGCGTGAAATAAGATAGGAGGCAGATTGAAATGAAAATTATTGTTTGTGTCAAGCAGGTCCCCGATACCTCCGGTAAGGTGGCCGTCAACCCCGACGGCACTCTGAACCGGGCCTCCATGGCCGCCATCACCAACCCCGACGACCTGAACGCCGTCGAGGCCGCCCTGGTGCTGAAGGAGCAGACCGGCGCCGAGCTGATCGTGGTCTCCATGGGCCCCCCGCCCGCCGAGGGTATGCTCCGCGAGGTCATGGCCCGGGGCGTGGATCGCGCCATTCTGGTGTCCGCCCGTGAGTTCGGCGGCTCCGATACCTACGCCACCTCTCAGATCCTGGCCGCCGCCATCGACAAGATCGGCGTGGAGAAGGACGACATCGTCATGTGCGGCCGGCAGGCCATCGACGGCGACACCGCCCAGGTGGGCCCCCAGATCGCCGAGAAGCTGGGCCTGCCCCAGGTGTCCTACGCCGCCGAGATCACCAAGGAGGGCGACACCCTCACCGTCAAGCGGATGCTGGAAGACGGCTACATGACCATCAAAGTGAAAACCCCCTGCCTCATCACCTGCATCAAGGAGCTGAACACCCCCCGGTACATGAGCGTGGGCGGCGTCTTCGAGTGCTACTCCAAGCCCTATGAGATCTTCGACTACAACACCCTGAAGGATCATCCCTTCATCGACAAGAACACCATCGGCCTGAGCGGCTCCCCCACCAACATCCTGACCTCCTTCACTCCTCCCCAGAAGGGCGCCGGCATGATGCTGGAGGGCGCCGACAGGAACACCTGCGATACTCTGGCCGGCATTCTGGCCAAGAAGCATTTGATCTGAGAAGGGAGATAGAAGAATATGTCTACTTTTAATAGTTCCGACGTCGCCGCCTTCAAGGGCGGAGTCTGGGTATTCTGTGAGCAGCGCCAGGGCAGCATGATGCCCACCTCCTTCGAGCTGATCTCCGAGGGCCGCAAGCTGGCCGACGAGCTGGGCACCAAGCTGTACGGCATCCTGCTGGGCGAGGGCATCGAGGGTATCGCCAAGGAGCTGGGCGGCTACGGCGCCGACGGTGTGTACGTCTGCGACCACCCCCTGCTGAAGAACTACACCACCGACGGCTACACCAAGGTTATCTGCGACGTGATCGAGGAGTACAAGCCCGAGATCATGCTCATCGGCGCCACCAACATCGGCCGCGATCTGGGCCCCCGCTGCGCCGCCCGCCTGCACACCGGTCTGTGCGCCGACTGCACCCACCTGGACGTGGATATGGGCATCTATAAGGACTTCCTGAAGGAGAACTCCACCCTGGCTCCCGAGCGCATCGAGGCCACCAACAGCGCCGTGGTACTGGGCGAGAAGCACGATGTGTCCCGCGACCTGAAGATGACCCGTCCCGCCTTCGGCGGCCACCTGATGGCCTCCATCATCTGCCCCCGGTTCCGTCCCGCCATGGCCACCGTCCGTCCCGGCGTTATGAAGAAGGCCGCCTTCGATCAGGCCAAGGCCGACGCCTGCGAGATCATCAAGCCCCAGTTCTCCCTCACCGCTGACGACATGAAGACCGAGGTCGTCGAGGTAGTCAAGGCCGCCAAGAAGCTGGTCGACCTGATCGGCGCCGACGTGGTCGTCTCCGTGGGCCGCGGCATCTCCAAGGACGTGGAGGGCGGCATCAAGCTGGCCGAGGAGCTGGCTGAGGTCCTCGGCGGCGTCGTGGGCGGCTCCCGCGCCACCATCGACTCCGGCTGGCTGTCCGCCGACCATCAGGTGGGCCAGACCGGCAAGACCGTCCACCCCAAGATCTACGTCGCTCTGGGCATCTCCGGCGCCATCCAGCACAAGGCCGGTATGCAGGACTCCGAGTGCATCATCGCCGTCAACAAGAACGACACCGCCCCCATCTTTGAGATCGCCGACTACGGCATCTGCGGCGACCTGTTCAAGGTCACCCCGCTGCTGATCGAGGCCATCAAGGCCGCCAAGGCCGCCAAGTAAGGGCTTTTACAAACATCAAGAGCGCCTGTCCCAAACGGGATGGGCGCTCTTTTTTGTCCTCACCATCCCAGTCCCCCTCCCATACAATGGATTAGAAACCCACCGCCCTGCCGGCGGTCCTGGAGGTATTTTATGAAACATGAACTGAACATCTGGGTGGTGGGCGGCGACCTGCGGCAGGCCAAGCTGGCTCAGCTGTTGGCCGAGGATGGTCACACCGTCCACACCTACGCCCTGGGCCATCCCCAGGAGCCCGTCTCCGGTCTCACCGCCGAGGCCGCACTCCGCCAGGCCGACCGGGCGGACTGCGTCATTCTGCCCCTCACCGTCACTTCCGGGAACGGGCTGCTCAACGCGCCCCTCTCCCTGACAGAACACCCCCTGGCCCCTATCTTGGATCAATTCTCTCCCCGGCAGTTCCTCTGCGGCGGCCGGGTGGACCGGGAGACCGAGGAGCTGGCCCGGGAGCGGGGCCTCACCATCCACGACTACTTCGCCCGGGAGGAGCTGGCGGTGGCCAACGCCGTCCCCACAGCGGAGGGGGCCGTCCAGCTGGCCATGGAGCACCTGCCCATCACCATCCACGGCTCCCGGGTGCTGGTGGTCGGCTTCGGCCGGGTGGGGCGGCTCACCGCCCAGCGCTTCCAGGCCCTGGGGGCAAGGGTGAGTGTGGCCGCCCGGAAGTACGAGCAGCTGGCCTGGGCCCAGGCCATGGGCTTCGGCGGGGAGCACCTGTCCAACCTGAGGGGCTGGCTGTGCGGCTACGACCTGATTGTCAACACCGTACCCGTCCAGGTGCTGGGCCGGGAGGAGCTGGAGGACGTGAAGCCCGACTGCCTCATCCTGGACCTAGCCTCCAAGCCGGGCGGGGTGGACCTGGGGGTAGCCGGCGAGCTGGGCCTCACGGTGGTCTGGGCGCTGGCCCTCCCCGGGAAGGTGGCCCCCGTCACTGCCGGCGCGGCCATCCGGGACACCATCTACAACATGCTGCGGGAGATTGGGCTGTGAGTGTTCTTTCCTTTTGAAAAAGGAAAGAACCAAAGGAAAACTTTTGGAAAAACTGCGTTTTTCCTCCATTTATATCGGAAAGGACTGCTTTCTTTGGAAGACAAAACTGTTGGATTCGCCGTGTGCGGGTCCTTCTGTACACACGCCAGGGCCATGGAGGCGCTGGAGCAGGTGAAGGCCCGGTTTGCCCGGGTAGTGCCCATCGTTTCGGAGGCAACGGCCGGCACCGACACCCGCTTCGGCACCGCCCACGACCTGATGCGAGAAATGGAGCGCATCTGCGACCGCCGGGTCATTTCCGACCTGCGGGAGGCGGAGCCCATCGGACCGAAAAAGCTGCTGGATCTGCTGATTATCTGCCCCTGCACCGGCAACACCCTGGGCAAGCTGGCCGCCGGGGTCACCGATTCCAGCGTCACTATGGCGGCCAAGGCCCACCTGCGCAACGAGCGCCCGGTGCTCATCGCCCCCTCCACCAACGACGGCCTAGCCGCCTCCGCCGCCAGTATCGGCGCCCTGCTGCCCCGGAAATACATCTACTTCGTCCCCTTCGGGCAGGACGACTTTCAGAACAAACCCACCTCTTTGGTAGCCGACTTCTCCCAGGTGGCCGACGCCGCCCAGGCGGCGTTGGCGGGCCGGCAGCTCCAGCCTCTGCTGCTGAGAGGATAAAAAAACGCCCGTGCAGCCGCACGGGCGTTTTTTTGCTTTACTTGCCGCAGAAGTCCTTGGCCACCTCCACGATATGGTCGGCGGACAGGCCGAACTGCTTGAGCAGGGCGGCGGCGGGCCCGGAGTGACCGAACTCGTCGTTGACGCCGATGCGGCGCACGGGGGTGGGGCACTTCTCGCTGAGCAGGGCGCACACCGCCTCCCCCAGGCCGCCGATGATGGAGTGCTCCTCACAGGTGATAACCTTGCCGCACTCCTGGGCAGCCTTGAGGACCAGCTCCTCGTCCAGAGGCTTGATGGTACACAGGTTGATGACCCGGGCGGAGACACCGGCCTCTTTCAGGACTTTTCCAGCCTCAATGGCCTCGTTGACCATCAGGCCGTTGGCGATAATGGCCACGTCGGTGCCGTCCTGGAGGACCTCGCCCTTGCCGATCTCAAACTGAAAGGTGGCCTCGTCGTGGAACACGGGGACGGCCAGACGGCCGAAGCGGAGATAGACAGGGCCCACATACTCGTAGGCGGCCTTGACGGCGGCCCTGGCCTCCACATCGTCGGCGGGGGACATGACCACCATGCCGGGGATGGAGCGCATGAGCGCGAAGTCCTCGCAGCACTGGTGGGAGGCCCCGTCCTCGCCCACGGAGATGCCGCCGTGGGTGGCGCCGATCTTCACGTTCAGGTGGGGGTAGCCGATGGAGTTGCGCACCTGCTCGAAGGCCCGGCCGGCGGCAAACATGGCAAAGGAGGAGGCAAAGGGCACCAACCCCATGGTGGAGGCCCCGGCGGCCACGGCAATCATGTTGCCCTCGGCGATGCCGCAGTTAAAGTGGCGGTCAGGGAAGGCCTTCTTAAAGGTGCCCGTCTTGGTGGCGCCGGCCAGGTCGGCGTCAAAGACGATCAGGTCGTCGTGCTCCTTGCCCAGCTCGGCCAGAGCCGCGCCGTAGCTGTCACGGGTCGCGATTTTCTTCACATCCGCCATCTTACATCGCCTCCACTTCTGCCAGCTGAGCCTTCAGCTCAGTCATGGCGATCTCATACTCCTCGTCGTTGGGGGCTTTGCCGTGCCAGCCGGCCTGATTCTCCATGTAGCTGACCCCCTTGCCCTTGGTGGTCTTCATCACGATGGCGGTGGGGACCCCCTTGGTCTCCCTGGCCTTAGCGAAGGCCGCCTCGATCTGGTCGAAGTCGTGGCCGTCGATCTCCACCACGTTCCAGCCGAAGGAGCGCAGCTTGTCGGGGATGGGGTAGGGGCTCATCACCTTGTCCACCGGGCCGTCGATCTGGAGGCCGTTGTTGTCGATGACGGCGCACAGGTTGTCCAGCTGGTAGTGGTGGGCCAGCATGAAGGCCTCCCACACCTGGCCCTCCTGGATTTCGCCGTCGCCCAGCAGGGCGTACACCCGGCAGGTCTTGCCCTGGTGCTTGGCGGCCAGGGCCATGCCGGCAGCACAGGAGATGCCCTGGCCCAGAGAGCCGGTAGACATGTCCACGCCCGGGACGGTGTTCATGTTGGGGTGGCCCTGGAGGTAGCTGTCGATGTGCCGCAGGGTGGGCAGGTCGGCCACCGGGAAGAAGCCGCGCTCAGCCAGGGCGGCGTACAGCCCCGGGGCGGTGTGGCCCTTGGACAGGACAAACCGGTCCCGGTCCTCCCACTTGGGGTTCTTGGGGTCGATGTTCAGCTCCTTAAAGTACAGGTAGGTAAATACGTCGGCGGCGGACAGGCTTCCGCCGGGATGGCCGGCCTTGGCGCCGTGGGTGCCCTCGATGACGCCCATACGCACCTTGCAGGCCGTGGCCATCAGCTGCTTTTTCTCACTGGCTGTCATATAAGCTCTCCTTTATGTAAAAATTGTAAACTGGTTCTGCTGGTCAATATTATAAGCTACTCCAATTAAAATTACAAGGACGAAAACGTGCGGATGGGAGCAAATCAGGCCGGGACGGCGGAACAGATTTAGATAAAATCCCCCAATTCTTGAAAACCCCTTGCCAAGGAAGAAAAAATAGGGTAAAATAAGTTAGTTGAAAATTCTAACCAGTTTTTATAATGGAGGATGATTCCTATGCCAATGATTTCTGCCAGCGATTTCCGTAACGGCGTGACCTTCGAGATGGACGGCAAGGTCATGCAGGTGGTGGAGTTCCAGCACGTCAAGCCCGGTAAGGGCGCGGCCTTCGTCCGCACCAAGATGAAGAACGTCATCACCGGCGGCGTGACCGAGACCTCCTTCAACCCCACCGCCAAGTTCGAGCAGGCCTTCGTGGAGCGCAAGGACATGGACTACAGCTACAGCGACGGCGACCTGTACTACTTCATGGACCCCGAGACCTTCGACATGATCCCCATCGGCAAGGACCTGCTGGGCGACAGCTTCAAGTTCGTCAAGGAGAACATGACCTGCAAGGTGATGTCCTACAAGGGCAGCGTGTTCGGCGTGGAGCCCCCCAACTTCGTGGAGCTGGAGGTCACCGAGACCGACCCCGGCTTTGCCGGCAACACCGCCACCAACAACGTGCTCAAGCCCGCCACCCTGGAGACCGGCGCCGAGATCAAGGTCCCCCTGTTCGTCAACCCCGGAGACAAGATCAAGATCGACACCCGCACCGGAGAGTATCTCGAAAGATGTAAGGCTTAATTGAGGTTTTATCCTCAGAAAGGGAAACTACTATGACTATTTCCGAGAAAGTCGCCTATCTGAAGGGCCTGGCCGAGGGGCTGAACCTGGACACCGAGAAGTCCAAGGAGGGCAAGCTCATCTCTGTGATGATCGGCATTCTGGAGGAGCTGGCCATGTCCGTGGAGGACCTGGAGGAAAACGCCCTCAACCTGGGTGAGGAGATCGACGTGCTATCTGACGACCTGGCCGACGTGGAAGAGGTGGTCTTTGACGAGGACGAGGACATCGAGGACTACGACGACGACTGGTTTGAGGTGGAATGTCCCTCCTGCGGGGCCGACATCCTGGTGGACGACGAGGCCCTGGCTGACGGCGAGGTGGAGTGTCCCTCCTGCGGGACCCGCTACGCCATGGAGCTTAGCGACGATGAGGATGAGGAGCCCGGGGAGGACCCCGAGGAGTGAGCTCCTCCCGTATGTGAGTGAAAAGGGCGGCCTTAGGGCCGCCCTTTTAAAATTTCCGAAAAGCGGAAACTTTTTCTGAAAAAATTCGTCTATACCGGTAGAAGCTCAACTGAGAAAGGAGATTCCGCCATGAAACGAGTGTTATCCCTTGCCCTGGCCGCCGCCCTGCTGCTGGTCGGCTGCGCCGGCGGTGCGGGCGAGCCCGACAGAAAGGAGCCCGAGAAAATGAGCTATACTCTGGCCGAGCCGGTGTATCCGGAATTTCCAAAGCAGCCCGTGATGCCTCAGGAGGGCCCCGAAGGGGGCTGGGAGGCCTATATGGAGGCCTATGACAAATATCAGGATGCCCTGGCGGCCCTCCGGGGGGAGACGCCCGAGCTGACGGAGGCGCACTGGAAGGCGCTGAACGCCTTTGCCGCCAGGAGCACCCCTCTGGTGCTGCCCAAGGGCACGGGAGAGAACGCGGTCTACTCCCCCCTGTCCCTGTGGTCGGCCCTGTCCATGCTGGCCCAGTGCGCCGAGGGTGAAAGCCGGCGGCAGGTGCTGGACGCCATCGGCTCGGACAGCGTGGACCTCCTCCAGGAGCAGGTGTCCCAAATCTGGCGGGCGCTGTACACCGACGACGGGCAGAGCGCCCTGATCCTGGCCAACTCCATCTGGCTCAACAGCGGCATGGAGGGCGCCTATGTCCGGGAGACCCTGGACACCCTGGCGGAGGCGTATTACGCCGGGGCCTACGCCGTCCCCATGGGGGAGAGCGCGGCTGACCGGGCGGTGACCGACTGGGTGAGCAAGCAGACCAACGGCCTCATCGGTGGGGACCAGCCGGTGGTCCAGACGCAGGCGGATATTCTGGCCCTGCTGGCCTCCTCCCTGTACTACAAGGCCGGCTGGAGGGACAAGTTCCAGCCGGAGGGTACTAAGGAGGACGTCTTTACCGACGCTGCCGGGAATGAGACCAAGGTGGACTTCATGCACAAGACCGTGGACGACGACTTTATCCGCCGGGACGGCTATCAGGCCGCCCGGCTGACCACCAGCCTGGGGGAGATGGTCTTTATCCTGCCTGACGAGGGGACGGCCCCTGAATCCTTGCTCCAGGACCCGGACTTCCTCTCCCGCCTGGAGTTCTACGGGGACGCCGCCACCTGGGGCGAGGTCCAGTGGTCGGTGCCCAAGTTTGACGTGAACTCCGGCCTGGATTTGAAGGGGGCCCTGACCTCCCTGGGGATCACCGACCTGCTGGTCCCGGAGAAGGCCGACCTGTCCACCCTCACCGACCTGCCCGCCTACCTCTCCGACGCCAAGCAGCTGGCCCGGGTGAAGGTGGACGAGGAGGGGGTGGAGGCCGCCGCTGTCACCATCATCTCCGTCAAGAACTTCAACCTCCCGCCCCAGCCCACAGAGGTGTGCGTCATGGACCTGGACCGGCCCTTCCTCTTTGTTATCCGCACCCAGGACATCCCTCTGTTCATCGGAATTGTAAATCAGGTATAAGCAGCAGCCCCCGGCCAGCGGCCGGGGGCTGTTTTTTGCTTATTTGATGGTCATTTCCTTGACCTCGTCCCCCAGCAGGGAGGCAAACTGGTCCAAAGTCATGGCCCCCAGGTCCTCGCCGGAGCGGTGCCGGACGGAGACAGTGCCGTTCTCCATGTCCCGGTCGCCCACCACCAGCATATAGGGAATCTTCTCCAGGGTGGCCTCCCGAATCTTCTTGCCAATCTTCTCGTTGCGGCCGTCCACCTCAACGCGGAAGCCCTGGGCGTCCAGCTTTTTGGAGACCTCCTCGGCGTACTCCTCCGCCCGGTCGGTAACGGGGAGCACCTTCACCTGAACGGGGGCCAGCCATGCGGGGAAGGCCCCGGCGAAGTGCTCGGTGATGACGCCGATGAACCGCTCGATGGAGCCCAGCACCACCCGGTGGATCATCACGGGGCGGTGCTTCTGGCCGTCCTCGCCGGTGTACTCCAGCTCGAACCGCTCGGGGAGCTGGCTGTCCAGCTGAATGGTGCCGCACTGCCAGGTCCGGCCCAGGGAGTCAGCCAGGTGGAAGTCCAGCTTGGGGCCGTAGAAGGCGCCGTCCCCCTCGTTGATGACGAAGTCCTTGCCCATGGCGGTGATGGCGGCCTTGAGGATGTCCTGGTTGCGCTCCCATTCCTCCACGGTGCCGATGTGGTCCTCGGGCATGGTGGACAGCTCGATGGTGTAGCTCAGGCCAAAGACAGAGTACACCTCGTCGAAGAGGCGGACCGTCTCCTGGATGACATCCTGCATCTGGTCCCGGGTCATGAACACATGGGCGTCGTCCTGGTTGAAGCAGCGCACCCGGAACAGACCGTGGAGGGCGCCGGACAGCTCGTGGCGGTGGACCAGGCCGATCTCACCCACCCGCAGGGGCAGCTCCCGGTAGGAGTGGGGCTCACTGGCGTAGACCAGCATCCCGCCAGGGCAGTTCATGGGCTTGATGGCAAAGTCGGTGTCGTCGATGACGGTGGTGTACATGTTGTTCTTGTAGTGGTCCCAGTGCCCCGACCGCTCCCAAAGCTGCCGGTTGAGCATGATGGGGGTGGAGATCTCCACGTAGCCGTACTTCTTGTGGACCTTGCGCCAGTAGTCCAGGAGGGTGTTTTTCAGGGTCATGCCCTTGGGCAGGAAGAAGGGGAAGCCGGGGCCCTCGTCCCGGAGCATGAACAGCCCCAGCTCCTTGCCCAGCCGGCGGTGGTCCCGCTTCTTGGCCTCCTCGATCTTGGCCAGGTACTCGTCCAGCTCGTCCTTCTTGGGGAAGGCCACGCCGTAAATGCGCTGGAGGGTCTCCCGATTGCTGTCGCCCCGCCAGTAGGCGGCGTTGCAGGCGGTGAGCTTGATGGCGTTGCCCTTGATCCGGCCGGTGGAGTCCAGGTGGGGGCCGGCGCACAGGTCGGTGAACTCCCCCTGCTTGTAGAAAGAGATGACCGCGTCCTCGGGCAGGTCGTTGATAAGCTCTACCTTGAAGGGTTCGCCCTTCTCCTCCATGAACTTGATCGCCTCCGCTCGGGGCAGCTCGAACCGCTCCAGGCGTAGCTTCTCCTTGCAGATCTTGCGCATCTCCGCCTCCAGCTCCTCCAGCTGACCCTCGGTGAAGGGCTCGGGGGTGTCGAAGTCGTAGTAGAAGCCGTTGTCAATGCTGGGGCCGATGGCCAGGCGTACCTCTGGGTGGAGCCGCTTCATGGCCTGGGCCAGCACGTGGGAGCAGGTGTGCCAATAAGTTTTGCGGTACTCCTCGTTTTCAAAGGTATACTGGTTGTTTTCTTCAGACATGGTAATTCCTCCTTGTATTGGGGCAGGCAACAAAAAACGCTCCACCCCTGATAAAGTTCAGGGGTGAAGCGGTAAGGCTCCACGGTTCCACCCTAATTACGGAAAGTACGATCTTCCGTCGCTCGTGACCTCTGTAACGGGAGGGCCCGGCCTGTTCCTCACAGGCGGCTCCGGAGTGGTACCGGCCAGCTTCCGCGCGGGACGCTCACAGCCCTTGGCGTCCCTCTCTGAGCACTTTTTCTGGCCTCTTCTCCGTCAAAGCCATTTTTGACAGGGCTACTATATCACCCGCCGGGGGAAATGTCAAGAGCCGGGGAGGATTTCGCCGCTCCGGCGGCGAGTTACTTTGCCTACAGCGGCAAAGTAACCAAAACGCCGTTTAGGGGCTCCGCCCCTAAAAACCCTTATCTGCGCCCACCGTCTTCAGCGCCGTGTTTGGGTCCCCTACCCGGCCTCCGGCCTTTGTCGGAGGTGCGGCATTACTTCTTTCGCACCACAAAGGTGAGGGCAAACCACACCGCCAGATACAGGGTGATGGCCGCCCCGGCGGAGCCCCCAACGTAGTAGGAGGTCATCAGCCCGGCGATGCCGGCTAAGACCGCCCCCAGCAGGGAGAAAAGGTGGTACTGCCGCATATTCCGGGCCACGTTCCGGGCGGCGGCCCCGGGAAGGACCAGCAGGGAGTTGATGACCAGCAGGCCCACCCAGGTCATGGACAGGGTGACTACCACGGCGATGGCCATGGAGAACACCGTCTCCTGCCAGAACACCCGGATTCCCCGGCTGTCTGCCAGGGCTGGGTGGACGGCGGAGAGCATGAGCTGGTTGAAGGAGGCCAGCCACAGCAGGACCACCAGCAGCAGGATCAGGGCCAGCAGGCCCACCTTGGCCGGCTCCACCGACAGGATATCGCCGATGAGCAGGTTGTTGAACCGGGTGAAGGACCGCCCCCCCAGGGTGGACAGGAAGATGCCCAGGGCCACGGCGGTGGAGGAAAACACCCCGATCACCGTGTCGCTGGCCAGAGCGGAGCGGCGTTTGACCAGGTTGAACAGCAGCGCAAAGAGGATAGCAAAGACCACGGCGGCCCAGGTGGGCTCGTGGAAGCCGCAGATTGCCCCGATGGCCATGCCGGTAAAGGCGGAGTGGCCCAATGCGTCGGAGAAGAAGGACATCCGGCTGTGGACCACCATGGTGGACAGGATGCCGAACAGAGGAGTAATCACTAAGACCGCTAGCAGGGCGTTCTTCATGAAGAACATGGACCCCGCCTCCGCCCACTCAAAGGGCAGCAGGTCCACCAGCGTATACCAGAGGCTCATTGTCCGCCCCCCTTTCCCATCCGGAGATGGAAGGTCTCGAAGAACTCCGGGGAGGACAGGACCTCGTCCGGAGCGCCCGACTTGAGCACCCGGCGGTTCAGGAGAATCACCTTGTCGGCGAACTGGCCCAGGGTGGCGAAGTCGTGGGTGGACAGGAAGATGGACAGGTCGTACTGGGTGCGCAGCTCGTCCAGCATGTCCAGGAGCTGGTGCTCCCCCTCGATATCTACCCCGGACAGGGGCTCGTCCAAAATCAGAATGTGGGGCACCGGCTCCAGAGCCAGGGCCAGCAGCACCCGTTGGAGCTGTCCCCCGGACAGCCCCCCCATGGGCCGATTGAGGAGGTCCTCCCCGTGGACACGGGCCAGGCAGGCGGCCGCCCGGTCCCGGTACTTCTGGGGGATGGGCAGCCACACCGGCCATTTGGCGGTGGCGGCGGTGAAGAAGTCCAGCACCGACACCGGGTCCCCCCGGTCGAAGCTAGGGGCCTGGGGGACATAGCCCACCAGGGGCCGGGCCCCGCCGGTAATCTCGCCGTCGGCCAGCCGGATGGCCGGCCCCCCAGCGGGGGAGAAGGTAATCTTCCCCTTGTAGCTCATCTGGCCCAGAATGCTGCGGAAGAGGGTGGATTTCCCCGCCCCGTTGGGGCCGATGAGGGCCACGATCTCCCCGCAGTGGAGGTGGAAGGACACATCCTCCAGAATGGAGTCCCCCTCCAGCTTAACGGACAGCCCCTCCAGCTTCAGGCAGCAGGAGTCGGCGCAGCCGGCGGACAGCTTGCCGTGTTTGATCTTTCTCATCCGTTGGGCACCGTCCCTTCCCCGCAAAATCCGTTGATAATACTGCGAACGTCCCAGCGCAGCTGGCCGTAGTGCGCCACCCCGCCAAACTCCGGGTCGGAGGCGTCAGGGCCGTCCATGATCATGGTCAGCCGGGCCACCCGGCAGCCGGTCTCCCGGCTGATGGCCTTGGCGGTGGCGTCGGAGCCGTTGACCTCGGTGAAGATCACCGGGATATCGTGCTCCTTGACCAGCTCCGTGATCTCCACGATCTCATGGGCGGAGGCCTCGCTGCCCGCCTCCTCCTCGATGGCGGCCAGCAGGGGCAGATCGAAGGCTTTGGCAAAGTATTGGAAGCCGTCGTGGAAGGTGATCAGGCCAGGGACGCCCTGGGGCAGGTATTGCTCCAGCAGCGCCCGGGCCTCTTCCTCCACATGGAGGAGAATTTTCTCCGTCTTTATGGCGTTGTTCTCATATTCGGCGGTGTGGTCCGGGTCGGCCAGGACCATGCCTCCCCGCAGGTTGTCCGCCATGATCCGGGCGTTGGCCGGGTCCATCCAGTAGTGGGGGTCCCAATGGCCGTGGTCGTGTCCGTGCTCGTCCTCCTCGTCCTCGTCGTGGTGGTGGGACAGGTTCTCTAGCAGCTCCACCCCCTGGGAGCAGTCAATCACCTGGGCATCGGAGGCGGCCAGGGCGTCCTCCAGGAATTCCTCCAGCCCTGCGCCGTTGAGGGCAATGACGTCGGCCCCCTCGATCTTCTTCATGTCCGCCATGGACAGGGTGTAGTCGTGAAGGCAGCTGGTGGTTCCGGTGTCTAGCCGCTCCACCGCCACACCGTCCACATTCTCCGCAAGGGAGGAGGCGAACAGGTAGATGGGATAGGTGGTACACACCACCGTCAGCCGGGGCTCCTCCTCCGCCGGGGTTCCGCAAAAGGGGAGGACCAAAAGGACCAGGAGAGCAGTCAGGATACAGATTAAAGACGTTTTTTTCATAGCTTACCTTCCAGCAGCTCCAGCAGCAGCCGCTCATTTTCCCCGGCCGCCCGGGCCAACTGGGCGGACTTCTCCCGCAGGCGGGAGAGCACGCTGTCGTAATCGGCCATCAGCGCGTCCGCCCGACGGATGGCCTCCTCGCCGTCGAAGTGCTCCACATCGCCAGCGGCGGGCAGGTCCAGCTCCTCCAGATAGCTGGCCACCTTGGGGTCGTAGACCAGCCCCAGAGCGGGAACGGCCATCCGGGCGGCAAAAATCAGGGTGTGCAGCCGCATGGCTACGCACAGCCGGGAGCGGCCCAGGATCCCCATCAGCTCCCGGGGCGTGCAGGAGACGTCCAGCACGTGGGCGGGCTCCTCCATCAGCCCTTGGACCCGGGCAGTGACCTCCCGGTCCCGCTCGGGCTGCATCAGCAAAAACAGAATATTCAGTCCGTAGGTCCGGTGCAGGTGGTCGCACAGCCGGGCCAGCTGCACCCAGAAGTCCCCCACGTTCCGCCACTCCCGCACGGAGACCACCGCGAAGGGGGTTGTCCCCTCCAGCCCGGCGGCGGCCAGCAGCTCCGACCTCCGCTTCTCCCCCACCGGCTCCAGATGGAACACCGGGTCGGCGGTGACCTGAACGGGGCGGGTGACCCCCATCCTCTCCAGCTCCCGGGCGGAGGCGTGGTCCCGCAGGGTGACCAGGGAGGCGCTCTCCACCACCCGGCGTACCCGGCGGCGGTTGGCCGGCCGGCGCACCGGGCCGATGCCGTTGGCGTAGAGCATCACCGGCTTGCGGAGCAGCTGGGCACAGCGGATAACGGACAGGTAGTAGAGCAGTGACCGGGTGGAGGTGGCGTCCTGGAGCAGGCTCCCGCCTCCGGACAGCAGGGCGTCGCACCGGGCCAACGCCCGAAACACCCGCCACACCTGGAACCGGGGGACGGCCTCCACCTTGTACTGGCCCCGGGTCTGCTCCGGGTCGTTGGACAGCACCGTCACCGACACGTCGTCACTGGCGGAGCGGATGGCCCGGTGGATGGACTCCAGAATGGCGTCGTCCCCCGCGTTGCCGAAGCCGTAGTAGCCGCTCATGACCACATTGTATTTTCTTCTCCGCACCTGGTCATACATGGCCAGGCAGTCGGCCGCCATCCGGCGCACCGAGTAGTGGTCGAAGATCACCTGCCGGCCGTAGGCCCCCAGCTCCGCCTTCTCCTCCGGGGACAGACGGAAGGCGGCAATTACGTCGGCCAGCAGGGTTTTGGGGTCGGACAGGGGCAGGCCCCGGCAGCAGAAATTGCCCGCCTGGGCCTCGGCCAGCTTGTCCGGGGTAAACAGGCCGTGGTAGCCCTCGTTGCCCGCTACGATGACGGGCTTGGCTGCCGCCATGGCCTCCAGCGCCGCCCGGGACACCCCCACGAACAAATCCCCCGCCGCCACGATCTCGTTGATGTCGGTGCGGGGGCCGGTCATGGTGACACAGGGGCGGCCCATCTGGCGGTTTATTTCCTCAGAGCGGGCCTTCAGCTTGTCGAAGACGTTGCCGCCCCCGGCGATGAGCAGCTGGATCCCGGGCACCGCCCGGTCCAGCTCCGGGGCCAGGTCGATAAGCTGGCCGGCCACCAGGGCCCGGTCCTCGTCCATGCGGCTGACGTAGGAGAGGATGGGCCTGTCCCGGTCCAGACCGAACTGGTTGACCACCCGCTCCCCGGAGATATCCGGGGAGAACTTTCCAGTGTCGATGCCGTTGATGGTCACTGAGATGTGTTCAGCGGGCAGCCCGTACTCCCGGATGAGATAGGCCTTGATATCGTCGGACACCGCCACGGTGCGCTCCCCCCAGTCGGTGAGATAGCGCAGGGCGCCGCTGGCGTCAAAGACCCAGTGGGCGGTGGTGACAAAGGGCAGCTTCATCCTCTGGCACAGCCCGCCGCACAGAAAGGCGGGGATGCGGGCGTGGGCGTGGACCACGTCGGGCCGCTCCGCCCGAAGCACCCGGCGCAGAATGGACCGGGCCCGGCGCATATCCTTCACACTGCGCCGGTGCAAGGGGGCCTGGTAGTGGCGGATGCCGGCGGCCTCTATCTCCGGGACATAGACCCCCCCATTGGAGACGATGACCACGTCGTGGCCCTCGCTCTTCAGCTCCTTGGACAGCTCTACAATGTGGGTCTCCGCCCCGCCGATATCCAGGCCCATTGTGGCCATTAGGATCTTCATACCGCCCCTCCTGTCCTGGTAGAATCAGAGCTCTCCAATTCAGTCCATGATCTCAACCACGCTGCCCACAAAGGTGGCGCGGTTGGTCCGGTAGGTCCTGGAGGAGTTGACCCCCACCTCGTAGACCCGGTTAATGGTGTAGCTCCGGCCGTCGCTCACCCCGGAGCCCTTGACGGTGACCAGCAGGTCCACCGTGCCCTCCACCTCAATCTGAGGCAGGGTCCCGTCCGTCATGTCCTCGTAGAGCTGTAGGCCAGGGTCGTTGAGCACCTGGACCTGGGTGATCTCCCCCACCGGCCCGCTGCCGCTGGAGTAGTTGGCGTCATAGACCTTATCTCCCACCCGGATGGCATCGGTGAGGTAATCCTCCAGCCCGGAGGCCCGGATCTGAAAGACGATGGACTGTTCCTTCACCGTGCCGGAGCCGGTGGGGGTGGCGTTGTTTTTGACGTACACCGCCGCAGCGATCACCGCCACCGCGGCGATCACCAGTAGGTCGATGACGCTGATCTTGCCGAACAGCCGGCCGTCTCTGTCTATGATCTTCATTTCGCCACCTCCTCAATCGCCACCACAGGCCCGGCACCCATGTAGCCCAGCCCCCGCAGATAGGCGGTGCTGCCCACCCGCAGCTCGTAGCCGCCGTCCAGGACAATGGCGCTGTCAGTGATCTGACAGGGGGACTCCAGAGTGAGCAGGATATCCTCAAACTGGTCCGTCTCCGCCCACACCTTCCGGAGGTTCTCCTCGTCCATCACCCGCCGGCGGCAGGGGACTGCCTCCACGGCCGCCACCTTGCCCACCACATAGTTCTTGATGTTGTCGGCCACCTGGTCCCCCTCCCGGATCAGCTCGCTGGTGCCGGGGATGCACTTTTGCAGCCGGACGGTATACCGGACGCTGGAGGTGGCCGCGGGGACGGCCTCCTCGGGCAACCGGGGCTTCATGGCGTTCCACAGCAGGAAGGCCCCCACAGCCAGGGCCAGCACCAGAACGATACCGTCAAAGAGGTTCAGGCGCAGGCGGAATTTCTTCTGTTCCATTTATTCGGCTCCTTTCAGAATATCCAGGTAGATGTTCTCTGTATTTTGGGCGAAGGCCTCGCCGGTAAAGCTGCTCTCATAGAGCTCCCTCGCCCTTTGGCCCATGGACTCCCGCTCCTCAGGGCAATCCATCAGCCGCTCCATGGCCTCCGCCAGGGCGGCGGCGTTCCGGCTGGGGAAAATCAGGCCAGTCTCGCTGTCCTTTACCACCCAGGGGTTACCGCCGTAGTCGCTGGCAATGGAGGGCAGCCCCAGGCTCATCCCCTCCAGCAGGGCCATAGAGGTGGCCTCAGTGCCGTAGGAGCAGTTGAGCTGCACATCCAGGATGTTCAGCAGGGCGGCCACGTCGGACCGGAAGCCCAGCAGGCGGAGCCTGTCCTCCACGCCGGCCTCCCGGACGGCCAGGGCCAGCTCCTCCTCAAAGGGGCCGGTACCGGCCACCAGGACGGTGAAATCCTCCCGTCCCCGCTCTTTCAGCAGGCGGACTGCTTCCACCAGGTACAGGTGGCCCTTGTAGTCCTCCAGCCGGGCCAGGATGCCGAAAACCGCCGCCCCCGGCGGAAGGGACAGCGCCTCCCGCAGGGCGGAGCGCTCCTCCTCCGAGGTCCGGGGCACAGGGGCGGTGCCGTTCATCACCACCGTGATCTTCTTCGGCGACACGCCCCCCTGGACCAGGTTGTCCCGGGCGGCGGGGCTCACTGCGATGATTCGGTCGGCGTACCGCTCGTTGATTAGCTTGTTGATCCATCGGCCGGGGGGATACCGCAGCTTGGCGGGGACGGGAAAGGCGGAGTGCCGGCTGTACACCACCGGGATGCGGCAGCCCCTGGCCGCCACCCGCCCGGACAGACAGCCGTGGGTGTGGACCAGGTCGGGCTTCACCTCCCGGAACAGCTCCTTCAGCACCCCCACGTCCCCCCGGTCCCAGGACCGGTCGGCGATGCCGTCCACCTCATAGACCTGGGCTCCGGCCTCCTCCAGAGGGGCCTTGAGCAGGCTCCCCCGGGGTAGGGCGGCCAGCAGTTCAAAGCGGCTGCGGTCGGCGTAGCGCAGGTAGTTCAGCAGCACCCGGCCCGCCCCGCCGATGTTGGTGTCGCTGATGACGTTCATCACCCGGATCATAGGGCCAGCAGCCTCCCCTCCGGCAGCTCCTTTCGCTTGGCACACAGCGCCCCCAGAGCCAGATAGACCCAGAACAGGAAGAGTACCCGATAGTTGTAGAAGGAGTAATCCGTCATGGCCTGGACCAGAAAGCCCGCCGTTCCCCCGATGAAGGCCACCTGATACAGCCGGTTGGTCCAGTCCTTCTCCCGGCTGAGGCTGACGCACATCATGCGGAAGTAGACGAAGAGCAGGATCAGGAAAACGGCCAGGGCCGCCACCCCCGCGTCGCAGGTGATCTGGAGGAACAGATTGTGGGAGTGGGGGGCGTCAATTCCGTTGTAGCTGTAGGCGGGATAGACCGTATTGAAGGCCTCCGCCCCCGGGCCGATGCCGCACAGCCAGTAGTCCTTCAGCATGGCCAGAGTGCCCATCCAGATGTGGACCCGGTAGGCGGTGGAGGCGTCGGCCAGGTTGCCGATGCTGGCAAAGCGGTCGATGACGGTCTTGGGCAGGGTAAACCACATCAGCGCCAGAGCGGGCGGGATCAGCAGCATCAGCCGGGGATTGAGCAGGATGAAGAACACCGCCCCGGCGAACAGCAGGCCCAGCCAGGCCCCCCGGGAGAAGGTGAGAATCATGCACAGGCACATGAGGGCGCAGCAGACCAGGTAGAGGGTCCGGCCGGTCCAGCTCTTGGCGGACAGCAGCTTGGCTCCGCCGATGGGGATGGCCAGGATCAGGTACTGGCCCAGCATGTTGGGGTTGTCCAGGGTGGAGGCCACCCGGAACTCAATGCCGGAAAACATGTCGCTGTCCACCCAGGCGGCCGACTGGTAGCCAAAGCGGAAGATATACTGCAAAATGCCCCAGGCCGACACCGCCGCCGCCGCCAGCACCATAGCGGTGAGCAGGGCGTCCAGCTGGGTACGGCTGTCCACCGCGTTCATCAGCACCACGGAGAAGAGGATAAAGGCCACCGTGAGCAGGCCGGGCCTCAGGCTGGTACGCAGGTTGACGGAAAACACCGTCCCCGCCATATAGACGGCGGCATACAGGATGATATACCGGTTGACGGGGGTCCATACCAGCTTCCGCTCCCGGCTGCGCACCAGGGCCAGCAGCAGGGCGCAGTAGCTCACTGCCGTCATCCCCAGCACCGCCATGGTGGGCATCACGGGAGAGAGCATGACGGGCATCAGACACCAGAACCAGGTGTTGGTGAACACGCTGCCCTTGAACAGCCGCTCCAGGTGCAGGGCCTCATACAGCCAACACAGCGCCCTCCGGACCCAGGACCACAGCTTGTAAAAGACGCTCCCCTCCGACAGCTCCGGGCCCCACCCCGCCGGGTGGAGAAACCACCGGATTATGCCGCTTCTCTGCCACTGCTCCCCGAACCAGCCACACAGGGCCATCAGCCAGCGCCAGAGGAAGCTGGCGTTTAAAATGTTTTTTGCTCGTTCCATGGCTCAACCTCGCTTCAACGTCTTTTTCACCAGGGACATACACAGTCCCGTCTCCTCCACCCGCAGCGCCAGGGTCAGCAGGAAGTAGAGGACCACGCCGGCCAGGGCGCACAGCCCCAGGCATAGCACTTCCCCCGCCTTTCCCCCGGGGAGCAGGGGGGCCAGGGCCCTCGAAAGGCCCCAGGCGCACACCCCCATGACGGCGGCGGCCAGGGCCATCTTGGCCAGGTCGGCCAGAACGGGGCCGGGCAGCACCTTCTCCTCCCGGCGCTGGAGGGGCAGGAGCAGGAGCAGGGCGTACACCGTGGCCGAAGCGGCCGAGGCCAGGGCCAGCCCCGCCACCGACAGCTTGTCCACCAGCAGACAGCACAGCGTAATATTGGACAGGATGGCCGCCCCCCCTGCCAGCAGGGGCGTCTTTCCCTCCTGCCGGGCAAAATAGACCCGGCTGAGGATATTCTGGAGGGCGTAGCCCGCCATGCCCAGAGACATCCAGCCCAGGGCGGAGGCAGTGATGTCTACGGCGAAGGCGTCAAACTCTCCGCCGCCGTAGATCAGGGAGATCAAAGGCCGGGCCACCGCCGCCAGCCCCGCCGACATGGGCAGGACGAAGAACAGGGTCAGCCGCAGAGTCTGCCGGACGGTCTCCTGAAAGTCCCCCTCCCGGCCGCCGGCGGTGAGCCGGGACAGCTTGGGGAAGATCACATTGGTCACCGACAGGACAAACACTCCCGCGATCACCAGGTAGAGGTTGGAGGCGTACTCCAAAGCGGACACCCCCGCCCCGCCGTACAGCCGGGAGCCGAACCGGGAGTTGATGGCCAGGGTGATGGGCTGCACCCAGGTGGACACCATCACCGGGCCCATGAGGAGCAGCACCTTTTTCATCCCCTCTGACCGGAAGTCCAGGCCGGGCCGCAGGGGACTGTTCAATTTACGCAGGGGAGGCAGCAGGATGGCCCCCTGCAAAAACCAGCCCAGCAGGTAGGCCCCCGCCAGGCCGTAGATGCCCAGCTTGCTGTCTAGGGTGAAGAAATAGGCGATGATCACCAGGTTGGACACCGCCGACATGAGGGCGGGGGCGGTAAAGTGGTCTTGGGCCTGGAGCACCCCCACCAAAGAGAAGGCCGCCCCGGAGAAGAGCACCGTGGGGAACATCACCCGGGTCAGTGAGACGGCCAGAGCCGTGGTCTGGGGGTCAGAGTAGTCGGCAAAGAGGGCCACAAAGGGCCCGGGAAAGGCCATACCCGCCAGGGTAATGCCCCCAGTGAACAGGACGATCACCGTGAGGAAGCTGCCCGCAAAGCGCAGGGCCTCCTGCTTTCCCTTTTTCTCCAGGTATTCGCTGAACACCGGGATAAAGCAGGCGGCGATGGCGGAGGCGAACACCGCGTCGAAGAACACCCGGGGAATCCGGCTGGCCGTGAAAAAGGCGTTGGCCGCCGGGCCCGTGCTGTAGTGGACGGCCAGCAGCCTGTCCCGGTAGAGGCCCAGCACCTTGCCGATGAGGGTGACCGCCATCACAAGGCTGACGGTCCTGGCCGCGCTGTCGTGCCGCTCCTCCAGAGCGCCCACCTCCTTTTAGACATAATCGGTCTATTGTACACCCTATGGCTGGTTTTTTCAACCAGAGAATCCTTAATGTTTTGTGAACTTCTTTCCCCCGCCCTTTTTCCCGTTTTTTCCATTGAAAGAGACGGGCCCCTCTGGTATAATATGAGAGATCATCATCCGGAACATACCCAAAAAAGGAGCTTACCATGAGACATACCACATCCCTCCCCCGCAGGGCGGCGGCCGCGCTGCTGGCCTTTGTTCTGCTCCTGCCCTCCGCCTACGCCGCTGCGGGGGAGCAAAAATTGCAGACCACCGCCCAGCTTGCCGACGGTCTGACCTACCGCAATACCGTCACCGTCAACGGCGGAAGCCGGGTGGAGAGCTTTGCCCTAGAGCTGGAGCCGGACAGCGACGCCCAGCCCATCCTGGCCCAGGCCAGCGGAACGATCTACGGCGGCGCCAGCATCAACTACACCATCTCCCAGGCCCAGGCCCAGGGCTATCACGTGTTGGGCGCCATCAACACGGATTTCTTCTCCATGTCCACCGGCGTGCCCATCGGCCTGGTGGTGGAGGACGGGATCTACAAGTCCAGCAACGACGGCGAAAACGCCCTGATTATCACCGACGGCTGGGCCGATATCCTGGACAAGCCCCAGGTGTCCCTGTCCCTCTACAACTACAGCACCGGCCTGACTGTCACCCCCAACCAATTCAACAAGGCCAGGACCGCAACAGGCGGCCTCTATCTGCTCAACGAGCATTTCTCCACCGTCTCCACCCGGAGCAAGGGCTCCGGCTGGTACGTGCGCATGAAGGCGGCGGCCGACCCCGCCACGGGGCGGGCCCCCGGCCTCACCGTCAACTCCACCCTCACCCTGGAGGTCACCGAGCTGATCCTGTCTGACCAGCCCATCTCCATCGGCCCGGACGAGTACATCCTCACCGCCGACGCCGGCGACGGCCTGGGCGAGGTGTTCAACAGCTTCCACGAGAAAGACCAGATCATCCTGACCACCTACTGCCAGGACGCCCGCCTGTCTGAGGCCCAGTGGGCCTGCGGCGTGGGGGACATCATGGTGCGGGACGGCTCCATCACCGACAGCTCCAACTGGGTCTACCGGTCCGACGGCCGGCAGCCCCGCTCCGCCATGGGGATCAAGAACGACGGGACCATGGTCTTTTACGCCGTGGACGGCCGGCAGTCGTCCCACTCGGTGGGCCTGTCCCAGTACAACCTGGCCGAGGAGCTGCTCCGCCAGGGCTGCACTACGGTGGTCAACCTGGACGGCGGCGGCTCCACCGCCCTGTCCGCCTGGGTGCCGGGGCAGTCGGGCCCCAACCTGCTGAACAAGCCCTCCGACGGCCGGGCCAGGTCCTGCGCCTCCTACCTGCTGCTGGTCACTGACCGGCGGGGCGACGGCCGGGCCGACCGGCTGGCCTCCTCTGACAACGGACAGGTGGTGCTGGCCGGCTCCTCCCTCTCCCTGGCCCAGCCCAAGGCCATCGACCAGGGACTAAATCTGGTGGATGCCAGTCTGTCCGCAACCGCCTACTTCTCTCAGAACGGGCTGGGCACTGTCCAGGACGGGGTCTACACCGCCGGCTCCTTCCCGGGGACCGACACTGTCTCCGTCACCTCCGGCTCTTTGTCCGGCCAGTTCCAGCTCCATGTGGTGGACCAGCTCACCGATCTCCAGATCGGCCGGGCCGGGAGCTCCTCCGCTCTGACCTCCCTGTCCGTCAAGGGGGGCGATCAGGTCCAGTTCACCGTCTCGGGCAGCTACTGGGGCCGCACCGCCCTGCGGGACTTCGGCCCCGTGACCGTCACCCTCCAGGGTAATGTGGGTACGGTGGATAAAAACGGTCTGTTTACCGCCGCCCAGAACCCGGAGGAGGGCTCCATCACCTTCTCCGCCGGCGGGCTCAGCAAGACGATCCAAATTACCCGCTCCTACGTCCACGAGGACGTGGCCCCTGGCCACTGGGCCTACGACGCAGTGGAATATTGCTACGCCAAGGGCATCGTCCGAGGCGTCAGCTCCACCCGGTTCGGCGCGGGGAACTCCATGCGCCGGGGCGACTTTATCCTGATGCTCTATAACGCCGCAGGCAAGCCGGAGGTCAAGCAGGCCTGTACCTTTACCGACGTATCCCCCGACGACTATTTCTACACCGCCCTGGCCTGGGCCCAGAGCCAGGGGCTGGCCTCCGGCACCGGCGGCGGCCAGTTCTCCCCCTGGAAGCACATCACTCGGGAGCAGGCCTTCTCCCTGCTGTACCGCTTCCTGCCCCTCATCGGCAAGAGCTGTCCTGACGCCCCTGTGTCCGTGCTGGACGCCTTCCCGGACAGGGACAAGGTGGCCGAGTACGCCCGGACGGCCACCGCCACCCTGGTGTCCCAGGGGCTGGTGTCGGGCAGCTCAGGGGCCATCGACCCCAAGAGCACCCTGACCCGGGCTCAGATGGCCTCTCTGGTCTACCGGGTGCTGGAGCACACCCCCATCACCGATCCCTTCCCTGACACCCCTGATACACCTGACACACCCTCGGGCGACTATAAGCTGGCCCTGAGCCAGAGCCAGGTCACCCTGGCCTCCGGCGACAGCGTCACCCTCACCGCCTCCATCCTGCCTAATCCCGAAGGCGCCGCCGTCACCTGGACCACCAGCGACCCCGGCGCCGCCACCGTCACCAACCGAGGAATGATCACCAACCTCTACCCCGGCACGGGCACCAGCACGGTCACGATCACCGCCGCCTGGAACGGCCTGTCCTCCTCCTGCACCGTCACCTGCCAGAGCGCCTCCCGCACTGGCACCGTCACCGACGCGGAGCTAGGGCTGAACGTGCGCTCTGGACCGGGCACCACCTACAGCCGGATGGGTGGCCTGCGCAACGGCGACCGGGTGGTGGTCCTGGGACAGGAGGCCGGCTGGTATCAGATCCTCTTCCGCAACGCCGACAATCAGGCCGCCATCGGCTACGTCTCGGCGGACTACCTGACCCTGAATTGATAAAAACCGCGTCCCCGGAAGCTCCGGGGACGCGGTTTTTATTATCATTTATAGTCCGTTCACTACAAAGCTGGGCCGCTGGCCCTCCAGCAGCAGCTTGACGGAGCTCCACATGTTCCGGTGGGCCCGGCGGAAGACGCCGCCGGTGATGCCCCCCAGGTGGGGGGAGTAGACCGCCCGGTCCGCCACCTCGGAGGGCAGGTCCACTAGGGGGTGGTCCGCCGGGGTGGGCTCTGGATCTAAGGTGTCCATGGCAATACCCCCCAGCCGGCCGTCGATGAGCGCCCGGCGGACCGCCAAATTGTCCACCAGCTGACCCCGGGCGGTGTTTACCAGGATAGCCCCCGGCTTGACATGGGACAAAAACGCCTCATTGACCATATGGGTGGTCTGCTCGTTGACGGCACAGTGGAGAGAGAGGATATCGCACTGCCCGGCCAGCTCCTCCAGGGGCAGGTAGGTAACCCCCAGCTCCGCCTCCACCTCAGGCGGGCGGCGGTGGGCGGTGTAGTAGTACAGCTTGCAGCCGAAGGGGCGCAGCAGCTTCGCGGCGGCGGTTCCAATGTCCCCCAGGCCAATCAGGCCTACAGTCTGCTCCCCCAGCTCCGGGGCGCTGGACACCATAAACCGCTCCTTAAACCTGATCTGCTCCCCCGCCAGGACGGCCTGGTGGCCGGTAACCCCGCATCGCAGGGCCATGAGCATGAGCATCACCGCGTGCTCCGCCACCGACGCAGCGTTGCACCCCTTGTTGTTGCACACAAAGACGCCCTTCTCCCGGGCGGCGTCCACATCGATGGCGTTGAAGGCCACCCCCTCGGAGTGGATCATTTTCAGATTGGGCAGCAGGTCCATCATCTCCCGGCCGATGGGGGTGATGGCGTCGGCGAAGATCACTTCCGCATCCGGGTTGTCCGCCGCCGCCTGGAGGGACGGGGCGGGAGCGCTACAAAAGACCGGCTCCACAGGCAGGTCCCTGACAAATTCGGGGAGATACAGGTCATAGCGGGCCTTGGGCCCGAAAATCAGAATTTTCATAACTTCGCCTCCAGGGCCACCCAGCCGTTTTTCTCCCGCTTTTGGGTGAGGGTGAGGCCCGCCCGCTTTAGGGCGCTCTCCACCTCGTGGGCCCGGGTGTCGATGATGCCGGAGCACAGGAACACCCCGTCCTCCTCCATCAGCCCAGGCACCTGGGGGGCCAGGGGGATGATGACATCGGCCACGATGTTGGCCAGCACCAGGTGGTATTGCTTCTGTGCCAGCTCAGCGGCCAGGGCGGCGTCGGAGAGCACGTTGCCCGCCCGGACGGTGTACCGGTCCTTTCCGATGCCGTTGAGGGCGGCGTTCTCGTAGGCCACGTCCACCGCCTTGGGGTCGATGTCCACGGCCACGGCGGACCCGGCCCCCAGGCACAGGGCGGCGATAGAGAGGATGCCGCTGCCGCAGCCCAGGTCCAGCACATCCCGGCCGGGAACGGTGTGCTCCTCCACCCCCTCCAGACAGAGCTGGGTGGAGGCGTGGGAGCCGGTGCCAAAGGTGAGGCCGGGGTTGAGGTAGAAGGGCACCCGCCCAACCGGGACGGGCTCCTCCCGCAGCCACTCCGGCACCACATAGAGCCGCTCTCCGATCTCCAGGGGCTTGTAGTACTTCTGCCAGCTGTAGGCCCAGTCGTTGTCGGTGAGGGGGGTGGCGGCGTACTCGCAGTCCAGCCCCCGGGTGTACTGCTCCAGCTGAGCATGTCCGTCCCCGTCGTCGGTGACATAGAACTTCACCCGGGTGACGCCCTTCATCCGGTCCAGCAGCTCCTGGTCCACATAGTCCCAGTACTGCCGGTTCTGCTCCAGAAAGCTGAGAAAGTCCTGTTCATCCTCAATGACAACGCTGTCCATCCCGGCGGCGGCCAGCTTGGCGCACACCTCATCCAATTTGTCCGGGGTTGTGTTGACCGCCACCTCCAGCCATCTTATTTCATCCATATAAAAATTTCCTTTTCCACTGTTATCGTTCAGTCCCCGCATAGAACAGCGCCACGGTGCCCGGGCCGGAGTGGGCTCCGATGACAGGGCCCACATAGTTGATATAGACCTCTTCCACCCCGAAGCGCTTCTTCACCATGTCCGCCACAATCTGGGCGTCCTCCAGGCAATCGCCGTGGCTGATAAAGACGGTGAGGCTGCCGGAATCCAGTGCGGTCTCCTCCATCCGGTCCACCAGGGCCTTCAGCGCAGCCTGACGGCCCCGCACCTTGCCGATGTTGATGAGATGTCCCTCGTCGTCCACGTGGAGCACCGGCTTGATCTGGAGCATGGAGCCCACCACGGCGGTGGCGGCAGAGATGCGGCCACCCCGCTTGAGGAAATAGAGGTCGTCCACGGTAAACTGGTGACACACATTCAGCCTGTGTTCCTCGATCCAGTCCCGCACCTCCTCGATGGAATGGCCCCGGTCCCGCTCCCGGGCGGCGTACCACACGAGAAGGCCCTGGCCCAGCGAGGCGCACAGGGTATCCACAGTGTACAGCTTCCGCTCCGGGTATTTGGCGCTCAGCTCCTCCACTGCCAGGCGGGAGGAGTTATAGGTGGTGGACAGGCCGGAGGAGAAGGCCAGGACCAGCACGTCCTTCCCCGCCTGGAGCAGGGGCTCCAAGGCCTCGGTATACTCGGCCACGTTAAGGGCGGTGGTGGTGGCCACGTCGCCGGCGCGCAGGCGGTCGTAAAAGACATGGGGGTCCATCTCCCGGTTGTCCGGGTAGTTTCGATAGGTCTGGTTGTCCAGCACAAAGCCCAGAGGGAGAACCTCAACGCTCAGCTTCTGGGCCATGTCGGCGGACAGATCGGCGGAGGAGTCGGTCAGAATCACAAAATCAGGCATCGGTAGCACTCCTTTTATTTTTTTGCTTTTTTTCCTCCTGGGGCTGGAGGATGCTCAAAACGCGCTGGCAGGCCAGCTGATTGGCGTAGCTGCGCACGGCAAAATCCAGGGCCATCTTGGCCAGGTCGGACTGGCCCGCCTCCGGGTCGATGGCCTGGGCGGTGTCGTTCAAGGCCCGGTCCAGCGCCTGGCAGAAGTAGCCGTACTGCTCCGGCGGGGTCTTTTCCAGGGCCCGCCCGGCCCCCATCAGCGCGCCGATATCCCGGACGGACAGCACCTGCTTCAGCGCCACCACGGCGGTGAGATAGCCCAGGTGGACAGGGCCGTAGCGCTTGCCCTCCGCCCGGGGCACCAGCCCGTCCTTGATATAGTTGTTCACCATGGCGGAGGTGAGGGCGGGGCCCTCGTCGAAGCGAATCAGCTGCCGGGACATGTAGGAGATAAGCTGATCCATATACAGGGCGATGTCGGGCAGGTCCTCCCAGGGGGTGGGGCGCTCCTGCTGCATTCGGTCCTTTAAATTTTGAAGCTCGTCCATAATGGACCTTCTTTCTCGAATATAGTATCCATGATTATATCACAGAATATCGGGCATTGTAAATAGAAAAGTAGGGCTGACGCCTTCGGGCCCGTTTTCATGAGCACGTGCCTGTTTTTCCACGGGCCGCCCAGGGGGGCTGCCCCTACTTCCGCAAATTTTCCGCCCGCCGGCGCAGCCGCTCCAGGGCGCCGCCGTGGTCGATGGAGCGCAGCCGGGGGAAGGCTTTCAGCAGGCGGCGGTGGCCGAAGGAGTCGCGGTCCAGCACCTCCCGGACGCTGGCGCGCCACTCCTCCAGCTGGCGGCGGACCTGGGCGCGCTGCTCCTCCCGGTGCTGCTCCCACTCCTCCCGTTGGTCGGCCAGCTCCGCCCGGCGCTCGGCCAGCTTGAAGGACAGCTCGTCGATGTCCTCCTTCCAGTCCGCGCCTTTTTCGGCGGCGTCCAGCACCCGCTCGGCCAGGTTCTCGCCGAACTCGTTGGAGGCCTCTTTGATCTTGGCGGCCAGCTCGTCGATCTGCTCCAGCCGGCGGTTCAGCTTAATGATGGCGGATACGGTGGCCGTCAGGTCCACGGCCATCACCGCCCCCAGCGCCGCCAGCAGGACGACGCCCAGCGTTTGGGGGATTAGGCGGATGAGCAGCAGCACCGTGGGGTGGAGCAGCTTGACTACAAACATGCAAGCAAAGCCCCAGGCGATGGAGAAGCGCAGGCAGATATAGCCGTTGAGGTTAAAGGGCTGGTCGGAGTAGTCCCACCACCGCTGATGGAACAGCTTCTCCAGCACGAAGCCGGTAAGCCACTCCAGGGCGGAGGTGAGCACCACGGAGCCCAAAAAGAGCAGCAGCAGGTTGTCCGCCAGCGGGGTGAGGCAGGACAGGACGATCACCACCCCGAAGCCGTAGACCGGGCACACCGGGCCGTTGAGGAAGCCCCGGTTGACAAATTTTCCCGTGACCAGGGCGGCGTAGCTCACCTCGGTGCACCAGCCCAGAAAGGCGTAGATAAAGAAGATCCAGATCAGGCGGTAGAGCATGGAAGGGCCTCCTGTTACAATTGTTGTTTGGGATATTATACCGGATTTTTGTGTCCTTGTCCAGGCAGAGCTTAGGCCCGCCCAAGTAAATATACTCAGGCGGGCCTGTGTCCATCGGGTCAAATTTACTGCACTGCCAGCTCCCCGTCCCGCACGTCCACGGTCAGGTGTGCACCGGACTCCACCTGGTCGGCGATGATCTTCCGTCCGATGAGGGTCTCCACCGTGTGCTGGAGATAGCGGCGCAGGGGCCGGGCCCCGTAGACGGGGTCGTAGGCCGCCTCGATGATGTGCTCCTTGGCCGCAGGGGTGAGGGTCACGGTAAGCTGTCTATCCTCCAGCCGCCTGTTCAGCCCCTCCACCAGCAGGTCGATGATGTGGGTGATGTTTTCCCTGGTCAGCGGCTTGTAGAACACGATCTCGTCCAGCCGGTTGAGGAACTCGGGGCGGAAGGACCGCTTGAGCAGCTCGTTCACCTGGCTCCTGGCCTCCTCGCTGACCTCCCCGTCGGGGCCGATGCCGTCCAGGAGGGCCTGGCTGCCCAGGTTGGAGGTAAGGATCAGGATGGTGTTCTTAAAGTCCACCGTCCGGCCCTGGCTGTCGGTGATCCGGCCGTCGTCCAGCACCTGGAGCAGCATGTTGAACACGTCCGGGTGGGCCTTCTCCACCTCGTCGAAGAGGACGACGCTGTAGGGCTTTCTCCGCACCGCCTCGGTGAGCTGGCCGCCCTCCTCATAGCCCACATATCCCGGAGGCGCTCCGATCAGCCGTGAGACGGAGAATTTCTCCATATACTCGCTCATGTCGATGCGCACCAGGTTTTTCTCACTGTCGAACAGGGCCTCGGCCAGGGTTTTCGCCAACTCGGTCTTGCCCACGCCGGTGGGGCCCAGGAAGAGGAAGGAGCCGATGGGCTTATCCGGGTCGGCGATGCCAGCGCGGGAGCGGAGAATGGCCTCGCTCACCAGCCGGACGGCCTCGTCCTGGCCGACGACCCGTTTGTGGAGGATGTCCTCCATGTGGAGCAGCTTCTCCCGCTCCCCCTCCATCAGCCGGGAGACCGGGATGCCCGTCCACCGCTCGATGATCCGGGCAATCTCCTCCTCGGTCACCTTGTCCCGGAGGAGGGACCGGGCCTTCCCCTCGTTGGCCACGGACTCCTCCGCCTCCAGGGCGCGGCGCAGCTCCGGAATGCGGCCGTACTGCAATTCGGCGGCCTTCTCCAGGTCGTACTCCCGCTGGGCCTTCTCCAGGGCGGCGCTGGCCGCCTCCAGCTCCTCCCGCAGCTTCTGAACCTTGCCGATGGCCCCCTTCTCGTTGTCCCACTGGGCCTTCTTGGCGTTGAAGTCGTCCCGCAGGTCGGACAGCTCCTTCTGAATTTCCGCCAGATGCTCCTGGGACAGCTTGTCGGTCTCCTTTTTCAGTGCCGCCTCCTCGATCTCGTGCTGGATGATCTTCCGCTGGATGATGTCCAGCTCGGTGGGCATGGAGTCCATCTCCGTGCGGATCATGGCGCAGGCCTCGTCCACCAGGTCGATGGCCTTGTCGGGGAGGAAGCGGTCGGAGATATACCGGTTGGACAAAGTGGCGGCGGCGATGATAGCCCCGTCGGTGATCTTCACCCCGTGGTACACCTCATACCGCTCCTTGAGCCCCCGGAGAATGGCGATGGCGTCCTCCACGGACGGCTCGTTGACCATCACCGGCTGGAAGCGCCGCTCCAGGGCGGCGTCCTTCTCGATATACTGCCGGTACTCGTTGAGGGTGGTGGCCCCGATACAGTGCAGCTCCCCCCGGGCCAGCAGGGGCTTGAGCAAGTTGCCCGCGTCCATGGAGCCCTCGGTCTTGCCCGCGCCCACGATGGTGTGGAGCTCGTCGATAAAGAGGATGATCCGTCCCTCCGACTTCTTCACCTCGTTGAGGACGGCCTTCAGCCGCTCCTCAAACTCCCCCCGGTACTTGGCGCCCGCGATGAGGGCGCCCATGTCCAAAGAAAAGATGGTCTTGTCCTTCAGGGAGGCGGGCACGTCCCCCTTGACAATCCGCTGGGCCAGCCCCTCTGCAATGGCCGTCTTGCCCACGCCGGGCTCACCGATGAGGACGGGGTTATTCTTGGTCTTGCGGGACAAAATCCGGATGACATTCCGAATTTCGTCGTCCCGGCCGATGACCGGGTCCAGTTTGTTCTGCCGGGCCCGCTCCACCAGGTCGGAGCCGTACTTTTTCAGGGCGTTGTAGGTCTCCTCCGGGTTATCGGAGGTGACCCGCTGGCTCCCCCGCACCTGGGCCAGGGCCTGCATCACCTTCTCCTTGTCCAGGCGGTAGGTGCGGAACAGCTCCTTCAAGGCGGCGTTGGGGTGGGCCAGGAGCCCGAGAAGGATGTGCTCCACCGAGATGTACTCGTCCTTCATGGCCTGGGCCTCCTGCTCGGCCCCCTGGAGGGCCCGGTCCACGTCCTGGGAGACGTACACCTTGCCCGCCTCCCGGCCGGAGCCGGACACCTTGGGCAGCTTCTCAACTTCTGCCTTCACTGCCGCCTCAAAGCTGGGGACAGTAAATTCCATAGCGGTGAGGAGCTGGGGGATGAAGCCCTCCCCGTCCCCTACCAAGGCCAGCAGCAGGTGGGGCTGCTCAATCTGCTGGTTGCCGTGCTCCAATGCGATATCCTGGGCCCCCTGAATGGCGGCCAGGGATTTTTGGGTAAACTGATTCATGTTCATAAAAAACACTCCTTTCAGGAATAGTCTGCGGTCTGGTTGTAGTATAAGCCAGCCCGCCGGGGAATTCATGAACAATCTATGAATTTTTAGCACTCAAAATTTAGAGTGCTAATTCTTAGGCAAAAACAGGCGGGCCAGCCGGCCCGCCTGTTTCGCGCTTGTTTACTGAATGGCGATCTTTCTGCTCTGGGGCAGGACCTCCTGCCGCTTGGGCAGGGTCAGCTCCAGCACGCCGTTGTTGTAGGAGGCGGTGATGCCGTCCTCCTGGATGCCGTCCAGGTTGAAGGACCGGCTGAAGCTGCCGCTGCGGCGCTCCCGGCACAGGTAGTTGTCCTGCCTGGTCTCGTTGGACTCCTGGTGGGAGGCGGAGATGGTGAGGACGCCGTCCTTCACGTCCAGGTCGATGTCCTCCTTCCGGAAGCCGGGCAGCTCGGCCTCCAGCAGATAGTGGCCGCCCTCGTCCCGGATGTCGGTGGAGAAGGCGGGCATACGCCGGCCGTTCTCGCCAAAGACGCTGCGCTCAAATTCGTTGAACAGGTCCATCAGACTGGAAGAACTGCGGTTGGTGTAAGGGATCATATACATAAGTCAAAACTCCTTTCGGACCTCTTTGTGGTCCTCCTTAAATTTGACTTTAGTATAGTCCCCACTTATGAACAATTCTTGCAAACTATGTGTCCAAATTGTAAATATTAGCACTCTTATATTTAGAGTGCTAATCCCGAAACTCAAACAGCTTATGAACCGGCACCTCCAGCGCGTCCGAGATGCGAAACACGACATCTAACGAAGTCCCAGCTCTGGCCAGCTCAAGATTGCCAACATGGGTCCGATCAATGTTGACCATTTCGGCTAACTGCTCCTGGGTCAAACCGCACCTGCGCCGATAGTAAGAGACGTTCAAGCCCAGTAGCTTATATTTTTCGATTTGGCTGATATCCATAAAATCACCATAAATAGTATATGATGATTTTCTGACTTTCTGAACAGAATCGAATTCATCAAAAGATGATTGACATTCTTCAGAATATGCCTATAATCTTACATAAGGAAGGTGGGAGTATCATGTACGAAAAAATGTACCACATTTTATTTAACGCCATCACCGACGCCATGGACCAGATCGAGGCACACGACGGCCAGAAGGCGCTCATCACGCTGGAGCGGGCCTGCCGGGAGGCGGAAGAGGTCTACATCTCCGAGTAAAAAGCAAAAACGGCCCTATGGCCGTCCAAACCTGCAAAAAAGAAATGACCCTTGACTGTCCGTTTCGTAATCCGTTACAGTCAAGGGTCATTCCTGTTCTGTCTTATTATCTAACATCATATGGCTACCTCCGTTTCTATTGGATACGCTCCGCTGCATTCCCTTCGACAATCCTCCGGTTCTTCTACGACCATCCTTTTTGTTGCCGTTATTACGGCCTAACTCCTCATATGTGAGGCCCTTTGGTCGGATCGCCTTCCTGCTTGCCGCTGGGGTCTGCCGCCTCGCGCTGACTGAAACCTTCTGTCCTTCCGGTCGTGATTTCGGAAACGCTCTGGTCACTTCGGTTATTTCTCCTTAGCTCCCTCTCAAGGCCGATGCTGTTTTACCACAGAATAGTTTGACCGGACAGCTGGTCTCAGTTGCTGGGGTGTTTACCTGTACATTGGACTCACCCTTCCTTGTTCTGTCTATAATTTACCACGCTAGTGTGATCTTGTCAAGGATTTTTGTTCGTTTTATTTAACAAAGATAGGGGCCCGATTTTTACATTTTGCATAATTCCCCGGCCCGGCTTGCAAAAAGGCCCCTTTGCGGGCCGCTTTGCCTCCGTCCTCTTGCGCTTCCCGGCCGCGAGGCGTAAAATGTAAGAGATTTGTAAGAGAAAACCCACTGGCTTTGTAAGAAGTTTCTGTTATCCTGACCACAGCGAACGAGGAAGGAGCAAACCCAATGAGCCAAGAGACCATTCTGGTAGTGGACGACGACCGGGAGATCGTGGGGGCCATCGCCGCCGCCCTGGAGAAGGAGGGCTACCGCGTCCTCCGGGCCTACGACGGCACGGAGGCCGTCGACTACGCCGTCGACCCCAACCTGCGGCTGATCCTTATGGACGTGATGATGCCCAAGCTGGACGGGCTGTCCGCGGTGCTGCGCATCCGGGAGCAGCGCAACCTGCCCATCATCGTGCTCTCCGCCAAGAGCGAGGAGAGTGATAAGGTACTGGGTCTCAGCATGGGGGCGGACGACTACGTCACCAAGCCCTTCGGGGTGCAGGAGCTGGTGGCCCGGGTGCGCAGTCAGCTGCGGCGGTACACCAGCCTGGGGGACGTGAACGCCACCCCCGCCGGGGTGATTGTCAACGGCCGGCTGACCTACGACCCGGACAACCGGGTGCTCACCGCCGACGGGGAGACAGTGAAGCTGACCAACATCGAGACAGGCATTGTGGACCTGCTCATGCGCAGTCTGGGCCGGGTATTCCCCGCCGAGGAGATCTACCGCCGGGTGTGGGGAGAGGAGGCCTGGTCCTCCGAGGGCACCGTGATGGTGCACATCCGGCGCATCCGGGAGAAGATTGAGCTCAACCCTCGTGAGCCAGATTATTTAAAGGTGGTGTGGGGAATTGGATACAAAATGGAAAAAAAGTAAGGCATTTCTTGGCTTCGTGGCCTTCCTGCTGGGGGTCTCCCTGCTTTTGGAGGGAGGGCTGTACTTCGGGACGGTGATGACCTCCTCCAACAGCCGCGCCTGGCTCTATGACAGCTTCAAAAGCGACTGGCGCCAGACCCGGGAGTTTAAAAACTTCGTCTCCAACCGGCTGGAGCGGCTCATCATGATGGGGGCCGGGGGCGGAGGACAGGTCTACCGATACAACGGCTCCGCCGGCGGCCTAGCGCCAATGCAGACCCAGGCTGACGCCCTTCACAGCGCGATGAAGGAGGACAAAAACATCCTCTACCGCGTGGAGAAGGAGGGGAAGGTCCTTTACAGCAACTCGGACGCCCTTGGATCCACCAAGAGCAACTCCAATCCTCCCAGGGACTACGGCTTTTTCCTCCTCTTCGACGGGGAGAAGGTCCGTATCTGGCTGGACAACGAGGAGCAGAACGTCTACGGCAGCGGCTACTACCACTTTGACGAGCGGGAGGACAGCTATCAGTGGTATGTCCCTGGCTACAAGAACTTCACCGTGGATGAGGCGGGGAGCAAGGTCAAGGTGACCATGGCGGTCATCAACAGCCCGCAGATCTTCATCAAAGGCAACTATGGCAGCACCGGCTCTGACCAGTACAACCAGCTGTACTACACCAAGCAGGGGCTGGAGCAGTGGCGGGAGCAGTTCACCCAACAGGCCGTCCGGACGGGGATTGGGCTGGGGCTGTTCCTGGTATATGTCCTGCTGCGGAAGGACAAAAAACGGGCCGACATGGCAGTCGCTCGGGTCACAGGACATGTCTGGTTTGAGCTCAAGGTGCTGGCGGCAATTCTGCTGGTGTTCTTCTGCATGCCTCGGACGGAGTACCTGGGGCAGGTCTGGCAGGAGCTGACCTACGCCTACAGCGATGCTGTCACCCAGGCTGTCCCTGGCAACGTCCCCGGCGACGTCTCCATCGACTGGGAGGTACTGGACCAGCTGTCCGGCGAGGAGCGGGACGCTTTTCTGGAGGAGTACAGCTACGCCCAGATCACCGCTGTGGAACAGGAGCGCGACATCGGCACAGCGGTGACCATCATCCGGGAAAACGGCGGCTGGCTGCTGCGGGAGTACCTCCGGGAGCTGGCCGACCACACCCCGGGCCTGCTGGCGGTCTTCTGGGGGCTGTACCTGTTGATTATCAATGACTGGCGGTATAATAAACGCCCCTGGAAACAGGGCGTATTTGGAATGCTGGCCGTCCGGGAGCTCAAGTACCCCCTGCAAAAGCGGCTGAGTCGGATGAACGGCTGGCTGGGGCTGGCGGTGGCGCTGCTGTGGCTGGAGGTGCTGGCGCTCCTGGTGCTCCAGACCGCGGAGGTGTACCTGCCCTCCTGGGCCATCTGGAACCTGCTGGGCCTGCCCTGGCTGCTGGCTTTGTCGATGTACGTCTGGTGTTTTTGGCGTCAGCGGAAGCTGTGGACCGACTTCGGCGCGGTGGCCGACCAGGCCGCGGCTATTCGGGCAGGCGAGCTGGAAAGGGAAGTGACCTTACAGGAGGACAGCGACCTGGCCGGGCTGGCCGACGACCTGAACCACATTCGGCAGGGCCTGCACCAGGCGGTGGAGGAGCGCACCCACAGCGAGCGGATGAAGGTGGAGCTGGTCACCAACGTGTCCCACGACCTGAAAACCCCCCTGACCTCCATCATCAGCTACACCGAGCTGCTGGCCCAGGAGCCGTTGGCCCCACCGGCCAGCGAGTATGTGCAGATCATGGGGGAGAAAGCCCAGCGGCTCAAGGCCATGGTCCAGGACGTGTTCGAGGTGAGCAAGGCGGCCTCGGGACAACTTCCCGTTAAGTTGGAGAGGCTTGATTACGCCCGGTTATTGCGCCAGACCCTGGCCGACATGGCCCAGCTCATCGAGGACAGCGGCCTCACCCTGCGCACCTCTATCCCGGAAACGGAGGTCCCCATCACCGCCGACAGCGACCGGCTCTACCGGGTGTTCCAGAACCTCATCGGCAACGCCCTGAAATACTCCCTGCCTGGCTCCCGGGTCTACCTGGACCTGACCGTGGAGAGCGGGATCACCTCGGCCAGCGTGCGCAACACCTCCGCCGCCGAGCTCAAGCCCGGGACCGAGTACACCGCCCGGTTCGTCCGGGGGGACGAGAGCCGCACCGACGGCGGCTCCGGCCTGGGTCTGTCCATCGCCGAGTCCTTCACCAGGGCCTGCGGCGGGGAGCTGGCCATCGCCACCCAGGCCGACCTGTTCACCGCCACGGTGACCTTCCCGGTGGCCGGGGACGCCTAACATCTGAGTTGCCTTTCCACCCGCCCTATGGTATATTGGGGCAAAGGAGGAAGGGATATGAAAAAGCTCCGGGCCTTCGGCTTCTTTTTGCTCCTCTGCGCCGCCCTTACCATCTCCGTCGGCGCCCAGGAGGCGGTCTATACTGGCGCCGCCTTCGAGGCGGAGGGGTTTCCCAATTCCAAACGGCTGTGGGACGGCGACCAGACCACCTGGAGCTCCGCCCAGGAGGGCGGGCAGATCACGGTCTCCCGCTCCGACGGCATCGCTGGGCTGTACCTTCTCTTCGACCGCCTCCCCCAGCCCTGGACGCTGAATGGGGACATTACCTGCGGGGAGGCGGGCTTTCTCCACCAGTACGTGGACGTGTCCGCCCTGCTGGGCGGCGCGGCTGACAGCCTCACTCTGGAGTTCCCGGCGGGGACCGCCCTCTCGGAGGTCTACGCCTTCTCCCCTGGGGAACTGCCCGGCTGGGTCCAGCGGTGGGAGCCTCCCCTGGAGGAGGCCGACCTGATGCTGGTCTCCACCCACTCCGACGACGAACAGCTCTTTTTTGCCGGCTTGCTGCCCTACTACGCCGTGGAGCGGGAGCTGGCCGTCCAGGTGGTCTACTTCGTCCAGCACTTTGAGGCCAACGGCCGCCAGGACCACCAGCGCCCCCACGAGCAGCTGGACGGGCTGTGGACGGTGGGCATCCGGAACTACCCCATCATCTCCGATTTCCCCGACCTGTACGCTGAGTCCAAAAACCGGACAGAGGCCCTGGAGCGGGCCAAGCAGGCCTACCGCCGGGCGGGAAACGGGTACGAGGACTTTGTCTCCTACCTGGTGTCCTGCATCCGCCGGTGCAGGCCCCTGGTGGTGGTGGGCCACGACCTGGACGGAGAGTACGGCCACGGCGCCCATGTGCTGTGCGCCGACGCCCTCACCCAGGCCATCCAAGCCGCCGCCCCGGACCAATATCCGGACAGCGGAGCGCCCTGGTCCGTGGACAAGCTGTACCTCCATCTGTACGGGGAGAACCCCGTCACCCTGGACCTGGACGTCCCTTCGGACAGGCTCGGGGGCAAGTCCCCCTTCCAGGTGACCCAGGAGGGCTTCGCCTGCCACAAGAGCCAGCACTGGACCTGGTTCTACAAGTGGATTTACGGCACTAAGGACCGGCCCATCACCCGAGCGGCGGACATCCGAAGCTACTCCCCCTGCCTGTATGGTCTGTACTACACCGCGGTGGGTCCCGACGAGGCGGGAGGCGACCTCTTCGAGCACGTGGAGACCTACGCCGCCCGGCGCGCCCGTCTGGAGGCGGAGGCCCAGGCGGCCAGAGAGGCCGAGGAGGCGGCCCGCCTTCGGGCGGAGGAGGAAGCCAGAGCGGAGGCTGAGGCCCAGGCCCGGGCGGAGGAGGAGGCGCTGGCCCAGGCCGCTCAGCGGGAGCAGGCCCGGCGGCACACGCTGTTTCAGATGGGCACCGTCATGGCCGGCGCACTTGTGGTCGCCTGTGTCGCCCTCTTCCTCGCAGTGAGGCGGACCCATAGAAGATAAAGAAATTCCCCGGACCAAAGGTCCGGGGAATTTCTTTACAGCTTGTCGATTTCCTCCTGCTCCACCACCTGGACACCTCGCTTGGCCAGGGCGGAAGCGGCGGCGGCGTTGTCCGCCACCCGGAAGATCATATAGGCGTGGTCCGTGTCCTTTCCGCCCAGGAAGGCGTACATGTACTCCACATTCACCTGGGCGTCGGTAAGGACCTGGAGGACCTTGTTCAGCCCACCGGGTACGTCGGGGATGGCCACCCCCAGCACGGGGGTGACGTTGTGGACATAGCCCGCGTCCTTCAAAACGGTGGTGGTCTTGTACACGTCGTCCACAATGATGCGGGCGATGCCGAAGTCGCTGGTCTCAGCCAGGGAGAAGGCCCGCATGTCGATCTCGTTCCGGGCCAGCACCTCCGTCATGGCGTACAGGGAACCGGGCTTGTTCTCCAAAAAGACGGAAATCTGTTTGATGCTCATAGCGTTCCCTCCTTAAATTTTCCGCTTGTCGATGACGCGCACCGCCTTGCCCTCGCTGCGCACGATGGTCTTGGGGGCCACCAGGGTGACCTTGGCGGCCAGGCCTAGCATGGACCGCAGACCGTCCACCAGCTCCTTCTGCCGCTTGGCGATCTCGCCCATGTTGTCGGTAAACATCTCTGGGGTCATCTCCACCTGGACGTCCAGAGTGTCGGTGGACTTCACCCGATCCACCACAATCTGATAGTTGGCGGGGTAGCCGTGGTTGAGCAGGACGGTCTCGATCTGGGACGGGAAGACGTTCACGCCCCGGATGATGAGCATGTCGTCGGACCGGCCCATGGGCTTGCACATCTTCACGTGGGTGCGGCCGCAGGAGCACTTCTCCCGGGTGAGCATACAGATGTCCCGGGTGCGGTAGCGCAGCAGGGGGAAGGCCTCCTTGGTGATGGAGGTGAACACCAGCTCGCCCTTGCTCCCCTCGGGGAGGACCTCGCCGGTGTCCGGGTCGATGATCTCGGCGATGAAGTGGTCCTCGTTGATGTGCATACCCGCCTGAGCGGAGCACTCAAAAGCCACGCCGGGGCCGGACAGCTCGGTGAGGCCGTAGATGTCGTAGGCCTTGATCCCCAGGGTGTTCTGGATGTCCTGACGCATCTCCTCGCTCCAGGCCTCCGCGCCGAAGATACCGGCTTTGAGGGGGATCTGGTCGGGGGTGAGGCCCATCTCCTTCATGGTCTCGCCGATGTAGGCGGCGTAGGAGGGGGTGCAGCACAGGATGGTGGCGCTCAGGTCCCGGATGAACATGATCTGCCGCTCGGTGTTGCCCGAGGAGGTGGGGATGGTGAGGCACCCCACCTTGTGGGACCCGCCGTTGAGGCCAGGGCCGCCGGTGAACAGGCCGTAGCCGTAGGACACCTGGCACACGTCCTCGTCGGTGCCGCCGGCGGCCACGATGGCCCGGGCGCAGCAGTCCTCCCACAGGTCGATGTCGTGCTGGGTGTAGAAGGCCACCACCCGCTTGCCCGTGGTGCCCGAGGTGGACTGGATGCGGACGCACTCCTTCAGGGGCTTGGCTACCAGCCCGTAGGGGTAGGCCTCCCGCAGGTCGGCCTTGGTGATAAAGGGCAGCTTGTGCAGGTCGCCGCTGGACTGGATGTCGTCGGGGGTGAGCCCCTTCTCCTCCATCTTCTTCCGGTAGTAGGGCACGTTGTCCCAGACGTGGCGCACCTGCTTCACAAGCCGCTCGTCCTGCCAGGCCTTGATTTGCTCCCGGGACGCGCACTCGATCTCGGGCTGGTAGTATTGTTCCATGGGTATCATTCCTCTCAAATTAGCAGTAAGATTATATCTGTTTCCCGCCCCGGCGGGGCGGGAAAATCAGTGAGACCTATGCATTTTTGCCCAGCGCAAAGGCCCGCTTGTTCAGCTCCAGGAACTTGGGTGGCACCATGGCCTCCAGAGACTCCTGCCAAGCCTGGTCGGGCAGGTCGAAGTAGTGGGACAGCCGGCCCATGAGCACGATGTTCACCGCCTTGGCCGATCCGGCCTCCTCGGCCAGCTTGAGGCAGTCCAGGGCATCCACCTTGGCCCCGGCGGAGCGCATCTTCTCCACCAGGTTTTCCGGGTAGCTCGCCGCGCCGGTGATGACGGGCATGGGATCGATCTGCTGGGTAGAGGTGACGATCTGGCCGTCGGGCTTTAAGTAGCTCAGCCAGCGGGCGGCCTCCAGCAGCTCAAAGGAGACGATATAGTCCGCCTCTCCCTTGTCGATGACGGGGGAGCTCACCTTGTCGCCGTAGCGGACGTAGGTGACCACCGACCCGCCCCGCTGGGACATGCCGTGGACCTCGGAGACTTTTACGTCGTAGCCCTGCTCCATCAGCAGATGGCCCAGCAGCTTGGAGGCCAGCAGGGACCCCTGGCCCCCCACGCCGACAATCATAATGTTTTTGGTTTCCATGGTTCAGCCCTCCTTTTTGGTGCTCTGGAACGCCTTCACGCCGCACAGCTGCTCACACACGCCGCAGCCCACGCACAGGGTGGCGTCCACATGGGCCTTGCCCTCCTTGATGGAGATGGCGGGACAGCCAATCTTCATGCAGCTCCGGCAGCCCACGCACTTGGCGGTGTCCACGGTGAGGGGCGCCTCATGCTTGACGTACTTCAGCAGGGCGCAGGGCCGGCGGCTGATGATGACCGAGGGCTCATCGGCGGCCAGCTCCTCTTTAATGGCGGCGTCGGTGGCCTTCAAATCGTAGGGGTCCACCACCCGGACCCGCTGAAAGCCCATCGCCTTACAAAGGGCCTCCAGGTCGATCTTGCCGGCGGGGTCGCCCTTGATGTTGTAGCCGGTGGTGGGGTTCTGCTGGTGGCCTGTCATGCCGGTGATGGAGTTGTCCAGGATGATCACCGTGGAGTTGGACTGGTTGTAAGCGATGTTGGCAAGGCCCGTCATGCCCGAGTGCATGACGGTACTGTCGCCGATGACGGCCACCGTCTTGCCCTCGCTCTCCGCCCCCCGGGCCTTGTTAAAGCCGTGGATGGCGGAGATGGAGGCTCCCATGCACAATGTCATGTCCATAGCGGACAGGGGGGCGACCGCCCCCAGGGTGTAGCAGCCGATGTCCCCCAGAACGGTGACCTTGTTCTTGCTCAGGGTGTAGAACAGCCCTCTGTGGGGGCAGCCGGCGCACATGACGGGGGGCCGGGGCGGGATGGGGTCGTCGATGGAGCGCCCGGTATGGACTGCGCCGCCCAGCTTTTCCGCCACCAGGTTCTGGGAGAATTCCCCCTCCATGGGGAGCGCATCCTTGCCGGAGACGGCAAGGCCCAGGGCTTTACAGTGGTTCTCGATGATGGGGTCCATCTCCTCCACCACCACAAGCTTTTCCACTTTACAGGCAAAGTCCTTTATCAGCTTGACGGGCAGGGGGTTGGCCATACCCAGCTTGAGGACGGAGACGGTGTCCCCGAACACCTCCTTGACGTACTGATAGGAGGTGGAGGAGGTAATAATGCCCATTTTGGTGCCACCCATCTCCACCCGGTTGACAGGGGAAGTCTCCGCGTAGTCGATGAGCTTGCGGGTTCGCTCCTCCACCAGGGGGTGGCGGCGGATGGCGTTGCCGGGCATCATGACGTACTTGGCGATCTGCTTCTCGTAGGGCTTCATCTCGGGCTCCGCCCGGTCGGACAGCTCCACCAGGGACTGGGAGTGGGCCACCCGGGTACACATCTTCAGCAGGACGGGGGTGTCGAACTGCTCAGATAGCTCGTAGGCCAGCTTGGCGAAGGCCAGGGCCTCGGCGGAGTCGGAGGGCTCCAGCATGGGCACCTTGGCGGCGATGGCGTGGTGCCGGGAGTCCTGCTCGTTCTGGGAGGAGTGCATCCCCGGGTCGTCGGCCACGCCGATGACCAGGCCGGCGTTGACCCCGGTGTAGCTCATGGTGTACAGGGGGTCAGCGGCCACGTTCAGGCCCACGTGCTTCATGGCGCAGAAGGAGCGTTTGCCCGCAAGGCAGGCCCCGAAGGCCACCTCCATGGCCACCTTCTCGTTGGGGGCCCACTCGCAGTAGATCTCGGGGAACTTGACGGCCTCCTCGGTAATTTCAGTACTGGGGGTGCCGGGGTAGCTGGAGATCACACAGCAGCCCGCCTCATACAGCCCCCGGGCAACGGCGGCGTTGCCCAGCATCAGTTGTCTCATCTCGGTCTCCTCACAATCATTCATTCTCGTTTTTTTCGTGAAGTCCGTGGCGCTGGATGACCTCCCGCATCACGCCTCCCGCTCCGTTGTCCAGCATGGATCGCCGCACCCGGCTGATAGTGGCGCTGGAGGCCCCTGTCTTATCCAAAATGTCCAGATAGACCAGCCCCTGTTGTAGGTACACCGCCACGTCGAACCGCTGCTCCAGGCTCCTCAGCTCGGTGGGGGTGCACAGGTCGTCGAAAAACCGGCAGCACTCGTCCAGGTCCTTCAGCTTCAGGATGGTCTCATACAGGGCCATGCTCCGCTCCCGCTTTTCCGCCTTCGCCATAGCAATACACTCCTTTTTCAAGTTTTGTATCCCGGGGAAATTCACTTGTGTAAAGTGTAGCACAGGAAAGTGTAGAAGTAAAGAGCGGTCCTCCGAAAATTTTTGCCAGGTTGGAATTTTCTTGACAAGGGGGAAAAAATGCGCTACACTACTTTAACGGTTAAAATCAATAAAGTACATCGGAGCACATCCGTCTTGGAAAGGAACGAGTATCATGCCCATCACCGATCTGTTGGAGCGCAACAGCAAGCTCTACGGCGACGAAGCCGCCCTGGTGGAGATCAACCCCGAGGTCCGGGAGGAGCAGCGGGTCTCCTGGCAGGAGTATGAGCTGATCCAGCCCACCGGCGACGCCCCCTACCGCCGGGAGATCACCTGGTCGGTCTTTGACGAGAAGGCCAACCGGGTGGCCAACATGCTGCTCAGCCGGGGGATTCGCAAGGGCCAGAAGGTGGCTGTCCTGCTGATGAACTGCCTGGAGTGGCTGCCCATCTACTTCGGTATCTTAAAGACGGGGGCCATCGCCGTCCCTCTGAACTTCCGCTACACCTCCGACGAGATCGACTACTGCCTCAAGCTGGCCGACGCCGATGTGCTCTTCTTTGGCCCGGAGTTCATCACCCGTATGGAGGCCATTGAGCCCAAGATCAACCGGCAGATGCTGCTGTTCTTCGTGGGGGAACACTGTCCCGCCTTTGCCGAGGACTACCTGCGGGCCACCGCCAACTGTTCCAGCCGGGCGCCCAAGGTGCTGGTGGACGACGAGGACGAGGCGGCCATCTACTACTCCTCGGGCACCACCGGCTTCCCCAAGGCCATCTTACTCAAGCACACCGCCCTGATGCAGTCGGCCCGGATGGAGGCCATCCACCACGAGACCACCCATGAGGATGTGTTTTTGTGCATCCCGCCCCTGTACCACACCGGGGCCAAGATGCACTGGTTCGGCTCCCTGTTCACGGGCAGCAAGGCCGTCCTGCTCAAGGGCAACTCCCCCTCCGCCATCTTCCAGGCGGCCAGCCAGGAAAAATGCACCATCGTCTGGCTGCTGGTGCCCTGGGCCCAGGATATTTTAGCTGCGTTGGATCGGGGAGACCTGAAAATCGAAGATTTTCACCTGTCCCAGTGGCGGCTGATGCACATCGGCGCCCAGCCGGTGCCCCCCTCCCTCATCAAGCACTGGCTGCAATACTTCCCCCACCACAAGTACGACACCAACTACGGCCTGTCCGAGTCCACCGGCCCGGGCTGCGTCCACCTGGGGGTGGACAACGTCCATAAGGTAGGGGCCATCGGGGTGCCCGGCTACGGCTGGAAGATCAAAATTGTGGACGAGCAGAACCAGCCTGTAAAGCAGGGCGACGTGGGCGAGCTGTGCGTCAAGGGTCCCGGCGTGATGGTGTGCTACTACCACAATCCCGAGGCCACCGCCGAGGTGCTGGAGAACGGCTGGCTCCACACCGGCGACATGGCCCGCCAGGATGAGGACGGCTTCGTCTTCCTGGTGGACCGGAAAAAGGACGTGATCATCTCCGGCGGCGAGAACCTGTACCCGGTGCAGATCGAGGACTTCCTGTCCGCCTACCCCAAGGTCCACGACGTGGCGGTGATCGGCCTGCCCGACAAGCGGCTGGGGGAGATGGCCGCCGCCATTATCCAGATCAAGGAGGGCATGACCTGTACCGAGAGCGAGATCAACCAGTTCTGCATGGACCTGCCCAGGTACAAGCGCCCCCGGAAGATCATCTTTGCCGACGTCCCCCGCAACCCCACGGGCAAGATCGAAAAGCCCAAGCTGCGGGAGAAATACTGCGGCGTGCGCCTGGTGGAGGCGCAGAATCAGGGATAAAAAATTGCCTCGCTGCTTGGCAGCGAGGCAATTTCTTACAGAAATTCCACAAAGGTCTCCAGCTGGGTCCAGGACAGCTCCAGGTCCTCGATGGACTGCCAGCTGGGGAAGTTGTCCTCCAGCTCCTGCCAGGTGAGGAACCAGAAGTCGTACTCGATCCCCAGGTGGGCGGGGAGGATGTCCTCGATGATCTTTTTCAGCTCCTCGAACCCCTGGGGCTCCCCGGCCACCCCGGGGAAGGAGACCGACGCCTGCCCCTTCCCCAGCTCCTTCACCACGGCGGGGATACCGCAGCCGGTGACGGTGTCGTTGATGGCGGCCAGGGTAAAGCTGTCCCCGCTGATGCGCAGCAGGGCGGCCAAGGCGGCGGCCAGCTTCCTGGGCTGAGTGGCCACCGGCCGCCGGGCCAGGAGGGAGGCGATCTTCTCCAGTCCCCAGCCCTCCGCCGTGGCCAGCGAGGCCTCCTTCTGGATGTCCTCCAGCCGTCCCAGCACCCCGTCTAAAGCCTCGCCCTGGGCGTCCAGCTCGCCGCCGTTGAAGGGAGCCGTCAAGTCGTAGACCCCCAGGGGGCGGAGCAGGTCTCTCAGATACTGGGCGTGGTTCATACCTTCTCCTCCACACTCAGCGTACCCAGTATGGGCAGCTGGTCCTTCTCCACCGGCACATCACCTGCCGGAGCAGTGATCATATAGTTGGCCACCCCGTCACAGCTGTAGATCAGGTGGCCCAGCCGGGCCCGGAGGATATCCTGGCCCAGCAGCTTTCCTGTAAACCAGTCCTGAACCGCCTGTTCCACCCGATCCAGCACCTCCTCTGTGTTCCGGCCCTCCTGGGACTCCACCTGGACCTGGATGTTCACTGTCACTGTCTCGGGCGCTCGGACTTCCAGGTCTACGGCGATCTCCCGCCGCTCCTCAAAATAGTCCTGAAGCTGCTCCAGCAGCGCCTCACCGGGCACGCCGGCCAGGGTGGCGGGCACGATGTCCACCGACCCCACTCCCCGGGGCCTGGAGACCACCGCGACGGCGGCCACCTGGTCAAAGGACAGAGCCTCCCGCTCATAGAAGGCGGCGTTGGCCCCGTTGGGCAGCCGTTTGAAGGTGTCTAGCACCCGCCCTCGTAGGGTCTCATCCTCCTCGCCGTCCGCCCCGCCAGCGAAGGCTTGGGGGTTGGTGCAGGTAGCGATCCCCATGGGGGCCACCGCCATAGACACGATGGCCCCAGCGGACACGTTGCCCGCCGCCCCCGCCTCCAGCGCCTGGACGGGCACATCCGCCGTCAGCTCGTTTGCTGCCAGCACGCCCTCCTCCGTCGTCTCAAAGCGGACCAGGCCCGCTGTCATACACACCGTCCCCTTGGGGATGCTTCTGGGCGTCTCGGCCGCCTCCCCAGCGGTAAAGCGCACCGTCCCCTGGGCGGCCACTGGATTTTTTCGCTCCAGCCCCCGCAGTTGGGCGTGAGCGTCCAGATACTCCCCCTCCGCTGTCTGGGGAAAGGCCTGCCGGACCACCCAGTCCGCCTGGATATACAGCGCACACACCTGGGCGGCCAGGGCATACATCCGGGCAGACAGGTCGCACCCCTCCCGGGGTTCCAGCCCTGTCCGCTCCCCGAAGCTGGCCAGCAGCTCCTGATAGATCTCGTCAGCGGTTTTCATTGCCTTCCTCCTTTATATTGAGAGCTGAGCTACCAGCTCCTCTCCCTGCCAGTCCAAATACACGGCGAGCCGCCCTCTCTCCCCATCCTGGACCAGCTCCACACTCCGCACCGACAGGTCGGGCTCCTCCCGGAGGGCCTCGGTCACATACTGGGCGGCCAGGGCCTGCCGGGCGGAGGGCTTCTCCCGTCCCAGCAGATACAGCCGGCTGCCCAGCTCAGGCATAAAGGGCAGTGCCCCCCGGCGGGCGGTGAGGCGGTACAGCACCCGGGCCAGCATCTCCTCGCCGCCGCTCAGGGCGGTCAGACCGCCCACGCCGTCGGGGACGTAGTCCCCCTGGCTCAGCTTCCACTCCAATTTCCTTCCTCCTCACAGTAAGAATATGGATTTTCCGCGTTTCCCCGCCCGGACGGCGGGGGAGCACGGGACCGAACGGGAGCGTCACGCCAGCAGCTCGTATAAGATCTCCCGTACCACTTGCTTCAGCGTCTGGCCGTTGAGATACAGGTCCCCCTCCAGCTCCAGCCGTTTCTCTCCCAAAAAAATGGAGCTCTCTCCGCCCTTCAGCCGCACCTCGCCCGGCTTCAGCTCCGCCTCCTCCTGGGGCACGCCCAGCAGGCAGGGGGCCTCCCCCTCCGCCCCCGCCTTGAGCACCAGCACCTTGTCCCCGGCGGTGGGCCGCCAGCTATAGCCCCCGGGGCCGTACACGCCGATCCACCGACGCTCGCCCCCCAGGCTCACCCCGGCCGGGTCGCCCCCCAGGGTCACGCAGCCCAGTTCCGCCGCCGGCTCGCTTGAGCACAGATTCCGATTTCGTTCCGCTGTCCACATTCTCCTTCACCTCGTCAAATATTTGCCGGTTTTATGTATTCCCCGCCGGTCAGGCGGGGAATACAACTTTCCTTGCGTCTTAAGTGTCACACCACAAAATCCGGTCTTGCCAGCTCCATACGGCTCCAGTAGCCGGACTCGTCCATCCCCACGGTCACCTGGGCCGCCCGGTAACGGCCGTTCCAGTCCCAGCCCTTCCGCTGCACCGTCACCAGGTCCCCGGGCCAGACGCAGAAGGCCTCGCCCACGGTGATCTCCAGTCGCTCCAGATCGCTGGCTGACCGCGTCAGCTGGAACTGGCCGGAGTAGCGCATGGCCTTATAGCTGCTCCGGGAGGGCATGATGATTACTCTTCGGGCCCGGCCCCCGGCGCTCCGAAAGGCGGCATTTTCCACCCGCTCAATCCGGCCGCTCCATCGATCCCGTACCAGCACCTGGGACAGCACGCCGTACCGCTTGTCCCTCCGGACCATAGAGATCACAGGGGTGGTATCGTCCACCACCCGCTCCCGACTGTCGTCCCAGCCGGAGAGCACCAACCGCCCCTGGCGGTCAAACCGGGGGGCCACCCCGCCGTAGTACCGGGCAAAGTCGTAGACCACCGACCACTCGCTGCTCCCGCTGGACACCGAAAAGCGGGACACCGGGGGCAGCCTGGCCCCCGGTGCCGCTGTGATCCCGTAGGGCGTCACATGGTCCCGGAGGATGTCTGCCTGGGTGGCCGACTGGTAGTCCTCCCCCAGGGCCTCGTTGTCCAGCAGCAGGGCGGCCATCCCCCGCCCCGACACCTCCAGCAGCCGGCCAGAGGAATTTACTGACACTTCGCACTCGTCCACCACTCCGGTGAACACCCGCTCCCCCTGATGCTCCGCCCGGAAGCCGACCCACTCCCCGGGCTTGACCTCATTGCCCGCATCCCAGCCGCACCGCAACCAGAAACTGTCACAGGGCACTCCGGCGGTATACTCCATCCGCCAGGCCAGCAGCCCGGGCAGAAGGCAGTCCTTTCCGGACGCGTCAGTCATATAGGCGGTCAACGCACCCGCACCTCCTGTCCCACGTAGATCAGATTGGGATTTTTGATCTGGGGGTTGAGGGCGATCAGCTCCTTCAGGTCTACGCTGTACCGTCTGGCCAGCCCCCACAGGGTGTCCCCCTTCACCACCCGGTGGTACTCAGGCTGGGCCGTCTTCTGCGCCACCGTGCCCAAGGAGCTCTGGACGGGCTCCGTCGCCCGGTCGGCCACCCCACGGTAGCGGCCCACCTCCTCCCAGAATTCAAAGGAGTAGCGCACATAGTCGGGCCGGGGAGTCTGTTCCAGCCGCAGCGCCACGAAATAGGCGTCGGCCGCCTGCCAAAGGGGATGGACCAGCAGCCCTGTCCCCCCCTCATAGAAGAGGCAGGCCAGCCGCTGGAACTCCTCGTAGGCCCCTGGCCCCACGAACTCCCCCGAGCCCTTCATCACCCGGTGCCCCATCCCCAGGTCCTGGAGCTGGTAGCGCCCAAAGGGCACCTTGTGCACCGCCATGGCCCGCTGAAAGTCGATGGAGTAAATTCTGGGATTGTGGGGCCAAGTATAGCCCTTATAGCGCATGGGTGACAGATCCATTTACACCCCTCCTCAGTATAAGTAAAAGCCTCCGTCATACCGGCGGCTGTCCCGGCGGAAGGCCCGGTCGGCCTGCTCCGCCCATCTCATCTCTCCCGAGGCTGAAGGGAGGTCAGGGCCGGTCTCTTCCGCCGGCGTCCAGGTTTGGACCTCACCGTCGGGAATCCACCCGGAGGCCGCTCCAGGCGTCTGCGCCCCGCCGGCCGCCCACTCCGTCGTCGTTTGGCTCAGGGGGACAGGCCCCATGTCCTGTCCCCCATCCCGCCTATCCGGGACTTCTTCCAGCCCCGGCGATTGCAGAATTTCTTCCCGTCCACCGCCGTCTCCGAGACCGACCTCCCAGGGGGCACGTCCTTCGGCTCCCTCTATATCGTAAACCGTATTTTTATTACGGCCTACAATAAATCCCAGTCTGTCAACCTCTTTTTTGATTTTATTTACATTTCGACTTTTTCCCGGATCATTTGTCCTTTTTTCTTCGATATCCAGGAAATCGTCCATATTTTTCGTTTCATCCGGCGCTGCTGTGCTCATCTGCCGCAGTCGCCAAACCAGTCCTTCCAGCCCCTCCAGGGCCTCCGCCAGATAGTCAATCAGACGCCTCTCCCCCCTTCAGCTCCAGGAACCGTTTGGTGTCAAAAGCGGGGTTTACAATTGCCTCCCGGCTGATTTTCTCCCGGCTGCACACCGGGCAACGCTCCTCCAGCGCCCTGGCCTGACAGTCGGGGCACAGCCGAGCCAGGCTCGGGTCATTGGCCCGACGAAAGGCGCTCCACCGGGCGGCCAGGGCGCCGATCTCCTCCGCCGTCAACCCGGCCAGCACCGCCTTCCCGTCGGAAAAGACGGCCTGGCCGCTCTCCCCGTCCTCCAGCACTCTGGCTAGGAGGCAGGCGTTGCTGCACAGCGCCCGCTCCCGCCTGTCCCTGGCCAGGCCGGCCGCCTCTCTCCGGGCCTGGAGCAGCTCCAGCGCCGACAGCGGTCTTATGGTCCAGCCGGCCGCCTTCGGTATCCCGGTCACGACTGGATCTCAATGCGCCGGGAGGCCACTAGCGAGACCTTCTCCAGCACCATGCTTCCAATGTTGGCACTCTCCTGAATGGCGCTCCACTGGCAGCCGGAGTAGATCACCTTCCGGTCGGGCTTGCAGATCACCAGGGAGAAGTCCTTCATCGCGTAAAAGTCCAGGCCGTCCCGAATGGCCTGGTCGGTGGCATAGAGCCGGCTCAGCTCAATGACATGGGTGGCCTGGCCGGGGGAGGTAGCCACCGGCTCCGACTCGCCGAAGGCCTCCACCGCCGTGCTGCTCTTGGTGGTCTTGGCCGCGTAGCTCTGCACCACCGCCACCCGCACGCCGTCTACCTCCAGGTAGATGTCGCTGCTGGTAGGAAATCCAGGAATACTCATTCAAACTCCTCCTTAAACCGTAATATGGGCGGTGAGCCAAATCTGGTTCAACCCGTGGGCCACCGCGAAGGAGAAATCCACCAGGCACCGGCTGGGGTCCGTGCTGTCGGCGGACACATTCACTCCGTCATAGCCGGTGATGATCTCCCGGGCCAGCTTGTTCTCCAGCTCCAGCACCACCTGGGACCGGATGGCCCCCCGGCTCTGCTGGGTGTTCTTGGCCCGGCGGAACTTGGCCCGCAGGACGCTGCGCAGTCCGGGGATCACATCGTCCACCACCCGGATGGCCGACAGGTCCCGCCAGGTGGTGTCCGCCGCGCCGCCGGAGACGGTGCGGGTCGTCACTCCCCGCACCACGCTGACCACACCGCCCAGGCTCTCCACCGGAGTGACGCCGCCCAGGATCAGCAGATCGATGTCGTTGTCCTCCAGCCGGGCGGACAGGCCGTCCATCCCCTTCAGCTCGGCGCCCCCCAAGGGGACGGCGGGGTCGTTCTCTCCGGCGATGGCCCCGGCCACAGCGGCGGCCAGCGTCACTCCGGAGAGGGGTGCGCCCTGGCCGTCCACCGCACCGGGAGCCACCAGCACTACCCGCTCGTGGTTGAGCTCCTTGGCCCGGGCGATGAGCTGCTCCACGGTCTCGTTTTTGGCTCCCGCCACCACGCACAGGCGCTCCCGGCGCTGGCCGGAGGCCTCCTCCACGCTGCTGCGCAGCTTCTTCTGCACCGCCGCGTCGGTGCTATCGCAGATCACCAGAGCCACGTCCTCCGTTTTGGCCATCTCGGCAAAGGCCGCCTCGTAGCCCTCCGCGTCGGCCACGGCCACTGCCGCCACGCCGGAGGCCCCGTTTTTCAGGGCCAGCCGGATCAGCTCCGCCATGCCCTCACAGCCCTGGTCCCCAAAGAGGGTCAGGGCCTGGTCGTAGCTGGTCACGGTTTGGACCGTCCCCGCCTGGGCCGCGGTGTTGATGCCCACCAGACCCACCAGCCGGCCGGTGCCGCTGCCGCTGACCAGGCCAGACGCGTCGTAGGAGGAATACACTCCCGGACGCTGATGTACGGTAATACTCATTCTTTTACCACACCTCGCAATTCAAAATCGGTAAATGCGCCGCCCACGTCCACCACGGCGCTGAGATAGAGGGTAAATACCCCCTCTACCGGCCGTTTCAGCCGCCGGCTCTCTCCGTCCCGGACCGTCTCGCCGCAGGACAGCTCTTTCAGCTCCATGCCCTCCGGCCCGTCCAGGAGCAGGACCCCGGCCAGGGTGTCGAAGGCCTTCTGTAGCGCCTCTCCGTCCCCCCGCTCGGGGGCGTAGAGGTCCAGCCCGAAGGTGAGCTCGGCCCGGTGTCCGTACCGCTCCTCCCACCGGCCGGTCTCCTCCTGATACCGCTCCCCCAGGTAGTTCTGGAACCCGGAGCTCGCGGCCTTGCACCCCCGGAGGGAGACCACCGCCACTGGCTGGGTCTCCTCTTTTCTGGGCGCCGCCGGGAAGGCGGTGACGGCGGGAACGCCCTGGCCGCTGAGATATTTGGCCATCTCCTGGCTAATTTTCTCCAGCCCCACGCTCATTCCGTGACCTCCTCTCTGGGATAGAGCACGGCCCGCCAGTGGGGACAGACGCCCTCCCCCACCAGGTGGGCCGACCCCACCCGGTACTCCGTTCCCTTCCACTCCACCACAGAGTCCAGGTCCAGGGGATGCTCAGCGGGGCCCAGATAGCGGAACCGGTCCTGCCGTCCCAGCCCCAGGGGGGAGGCGGTCTCCTGCTCCGCCCCCCGGTCCAGGAAGGGCTGTACCATGGCCTTGCAGGCCACCGTCTCCGCCCCCCGCAGGATCACATCCTGGCCGAAGCGGGCCAAAATATCGGCCCACATCCGCTCCATCATCCCTCCACCCCCTGGAAGACAAACCCGGCATCCTTCAGCCAGGGGGACAGCAGCCCCTCCGCCTGGGCGGACAGGGACTTGCTTGCCCCGCCGCCGCTTCCGGTCTCCTTCCGGACGGTCAGGTCGCCGGCGGTAAAGGAGGTCACCTCGCCGGCCCCTCCGCCGCCCGTCACACCGGACAGCCGGTCCATCACCACCATGGCCGCGGCCAGGGGAAAGGCGGTTCCGCAGTCCTCCGGGGACACCCCCTCCTTCAGCCGGCCGGCCAGCTGTTTTTCAACGGCCAAGGTCAGGGGGAGCAGTAGCTCCTCCTGACCGGCCCCCATCGCCCTGCACAGGGCCAAGATCTGTTCCGTCATATCAGGTGGTTTTCAGCACCTGGCTGGCCTTGGTAAACACCTTGGCAAAGCCGCTAATGGTGGTGATAGCGGCCCGCTCCAGCTGGCGGTCGATGAGCTTGTCATACTCCACCATTACGTCGCCGCTCTGGACCATCTCCAGGGCAAAGCGGCGGTCCAGGCCGATGGCGGTCTTCTCAGCCAGCACGGAGGTACGCAGCAGGTTGGCGCCCAGGGGGGTGGTCAGCTTGCCGGTGCCCTGGAAGTTGAGGCCGGTGAGGGGGTTCTGGAACTCGGGCAGCTTGAGCAGCTTGAGCATCACATCGCCGGACACCAGCAGGGTGTTCATGGTGTAGGGGTCGAACTTGGCCCAAAAGTCCACCAGGGCGTCGTAGTCCAGGCTCTTGCCGGCGGCGATGGTGGTAGTCTCGGCGGCGTTGGAGTTGCCGTCGCCGTTGATGAGCACGTCCACCGCGTCCTCCAGGTGGGTGCGGGCGATATGGGCGCCGATCTGGCGCAGGGTGACGGAGAACAGGTCCAGCTTCTGGAAGCGGACGGCCTCATAGCTGGCCACCAGCATGCGGCCCCGCTTTTTCAGCTTGACCAGGTTGGCCTGGACCTTGATGGTGGTGGAGGGGATGGCGGCGCCCTCCTCCACGGTCTGGAGCTCCTTCTCCTCGCCGCCGGCCTCGGAGGCGATGGAGCGGTAGTCCATGCCGTCGATCTTGGTGACGGCGGCGGTAATGCTGGGGAGGATATCCCCCTCCTCCATGCCCTGGCGCACGGTGCGGGCGATGTACTCGGGGAAGAGCACCGCGGCGTCGGAGGTGCGGAAGAAGGCCTCCACCGGGTCGCTGGTCTCCCCCTTCACCTTGATGTTGAACCGCTTGAGCTGGCGCTGGAAGGCGTCCAGGCCCTCCAGGCTGGTGCCCTTGTAGCGCTCGCTGGGGTCCTGGCTCTCCAGTACCTGGCTGAAGGACTTACCGGCCTCCCGGTACATCCCCTTGTCCAATTTCAGATTGTCGTAGTAGTATGCCATGTTTCATACCTCCTGTTTTTCATTCATAGCTCTTTCATCCCGCCCGCAGGCGGCAAGCCTTCCCCTTCAGGGGAAGGCCGTGACGGATGAGGCCTCACGCCAAAAACGCCTTGTTTTCCTCGTCGAGGGTGGCGCTTCTGGTCTCATAGCTCAGCTGGGTCTTCAGGGGGAAGCGCTCCCCGGCTCTCCGGGCGTAGGACTTGCGCAGCTCCTCCAGCTCCTGGTGGGACAGCTTGTCCGCCAGGGACTTCATAGCCTGGACGGACAGCTCCCGGTCAGCCAGCAGGGCCAGCCGCACCACCTCGCCCCGGAGCTCCTCCATACATTTCCGCCCCAGGGCGGCCTCCTCCTCCAGCCGGGCGGCGGCCTGAGTGTCTCCCCACCGGGCGGTCTTGACCACCCCGGCGTTGGGCTGGGCAGGGACAGCCACAAAGGAGAACTCGTAGGCGTCCTTTGCCCCCTCCAGGTCGGCCCAGCACAGCTGCCCGCCGTACTCCTGTCCCTTCTCGTGGCCGCAGTCGGTCTGGGTCCGGTCGCAGCCGCAGACGGAGCAGATCGCGTGCTCCACGGCGCAGCCCACGCTGACCTCCTTCTTGATGCCCCCCTCGATCTCGGCGATCAGGTCCCGGTTGCTGTCGGTGCGCACCATATAGGCGCTGCCCTTGAGCCAGACATACCCGTCTCCGGCCCTGGTCAGCCGACCGGCCTCCCGGACGATCTCCGTCTTGTAGATGCGGGCGGCCTGCCCCCGGGCGGACCACTGGTGGTCAAAGATGCCCGCCTTGCCCACGAACATGGGGGCCAGCTGCTCCAGGGTCTGGACGGTAAACCGCTCAAAGTCCCGGTCGATCTCGTTGTCGCACAGCCGCACCGAGAAGGTGTACACCTCCTCCTGACCCAGGGGCTTCCGGGCCAGCGCTCCGATCAGCTCCAGATCCCCCGGGTTGAGGGCGGCGTTCTGTCCGCCCTCGGTCTCCTTGATGATCCTCATAATTCCCTCCTCAATTTTTCGGCCTGAGCCCGGTAGAGCTCAGCCTTGGCCTCCTCCACGGCGTCCTGGAGGTTGATGTCCTCCCAGACGATCTCCGCCCGCTCCCCGAAGCCGCGGAGCCTGAGCCACAGCTCGGCCACCCGGCACAGGGCGGGCTCCACGCAGCGGCGGATGGCGGTAATCTCGGTGGTGAGCATATCCGCCTGCTGGGCGCTCATCCGCTCGGTGGAGGACCAGGACAGCCCCAGCATAAAGGGGGGGATACCCGTCCGGGCCACCAGCTGCTCCAGAATCTGCCGCACGGGGACCTGGCTGTCCAGCACGGGGCTGTCTGCCCCGATGACCTTGATGTCCACGTCGCCCACGGCTACAAAGTCCCTCACGGAGCCCTCCCGGCCGGCCTGCATGGCGGCGGACCACTCCTGAGCGATTTGGCCGCACCGCTCCTGGGCGAAGGCCTCCTCCCCCTCGCCGGGCCTGCACACCACGGCGAAGCGGAGGTTGCCCGCCCGCTCCCAGTTCTGGCCGGTGGCCTGGAATATCCTCAGCAGAATGCCGGCCATAAAGGGCATGGACCGCAGCAGCGACACCCCGCAGGGGGCGTCTCCGGTAGGCTGGAAGGGGGTGAAGAGGAGCAGCTCCTGATAAGGCAGCTCCCGGTCCTCCCCCAGTCCCGTCCGGCACAGCTTAAAGTCCAGGGGGCTGTCTCCCAGTTTCACCTCCACCTGCGCCGGGTCGGCGCACAGCAGGGCGGCGATGTCCGTCCCGTCCGGGGTCAGGACCACCTCTCCCAGCCCGTGGCCGCAGGTGAACAGGTCATCCAGATACCGGTCCAGAAAGGCCTGCACTCCCCGCTGGCCCCAGCCCACGTCCACAGTGCGGAAGAACTCCTCCAGCCCCGCCTGGGCTCTCCGGTCCGCGCATTGGACGCTCACCCCGCCGCACAGCCGCACCAGCTTCCAGATGGCGGCGTCCACAATGGGCACTCCCTCCCGGATAGCCCGGTACAGGGCCATCTCCCCGGTGTGCAGGGGGACATACCGGTCCAGCACCCCGAAGGGCTGTCCCTCCCCCCGCCGCACCTGCACCACGGCGGCGGGGGGCTCCCTCCGCTTCTGTTTCCACCACTTCATACGTTTCCTCCTTCGTTTCAACTCGTCCCGGCCGCAGGCCGTGACAGATGAGGCTAAAACACCTCTCGCTCCACGCTTCCGGCGACAAAGCCGCCCCGGCCCTCTTTTCCGGCCACGGTGGCGGCGAAGTACCGAATCTCGTCCATGGCGTGGTCGTGCTCCTTGCGCACCTGGTCCTGGCCCTGACACTTGTCGTCCCAGCGGTACAGCCCGAACTCCCGTATGGCGTCGTCACAGCCCCTGCAGATGACCAGCTTTCCACTTTTCAGCAGCCGGGCGGTGAGCCGGATACCGGACACCACCTGGTTGTCCGCCTTTTTGACCCGCCAGCCCCGCCGTCTCAGGGTCTCGCAGAAGCTGGCCGCCGACGGATCGGCGACCACGGCCCGAAGGGGCCGGTCCCCCACCAGCGCGGCCAGGTCGTCGGCGTATTCCTCGTCGGTCTTCTGCCGGCGGGCGGCCCGGCCGTCGTAGTAATACTCCTTCACCCGAAACCAGGTCCCGTCCTTCCTCCCCCACAGCCCCATGGAGGTGGGGTTGGAGGTGCCGTAGTCGCAGGAGACATACCACTCCTCAAAGGACCCTTCCGGGACCTCTCGGACAAAGCTCTCGTCGAAAAAGTCGTACACCAGCCCCTCGGCGGCCACCCACTCCCCCAGCACGAACCGGCGGTAGAAGGTGCCCTGAAAGGTGTTGGCGTACCGCTCCCGCACCTCGGTAGACAGTCCCGGGTTGTCCGCCATGGTGAACTGGAGCCGCAGGGCGTTTTTCTCCTCCGCCTTGAGCACCCACTCCTGGTAGAACCAGTGGGCGGGGGACTCCGGGTTGCAGGAGAACCACAGCCTGCTCCCTGTCACGGAGCACCGGGCGGCGGTCTGCTCCACAAAGGATCGGGGCATGAGCGCCACCTCATCCAGGAGAGCTCCGGCCAGGGTGATGCCCTGGATGAGGGCGGCGGAGCTCTCGTCCTTGCCGCCAAAGAGGTAAAAGGTATTTCTCCGCCCGCCCAGCCGGGCCTGGATGACGTTTTTGCTCACCTTCTCCGCACACCGAAACCCCATCCCCTCCAGCAGGGGGAGCAGCTCCGAGAGGAGGTTGCGCCGCACCGACTGGATGGTCCGCCCGCACAGGGCGAAGTTTCGATTCTGGAAGGAGCTCATAGCCCAGCAGAAAAAAGACAGGCCGGTACACAGCGTCTTGCCGCTGCGCACCGCCCCGTCACAGATGATGGCCTGTCTGTCCCGATCCGGGGACCCGGGCCGCCACCAGGTGAGCACTCTTTTCTGTTTTTCCGAAAATACCACCTACCGCTCTCCCTCCATAGCCTGGAGGAAGCGGTCCACCTGGTCCTCGCCGCTGTGGTCCACGGTATCCAGCAGCCGCTCCAGCAGCCGCCCCCGGTCCACAAATTTCAGCTCCACCACGCCGTTGCTTCCCCGTTTGAACTCGGTAAGGGCGTCCAGATCCAGCTTTTCCGGCTCCTGCCACTCCTCGGGAGGGAAGCAGGCCAGCTTGACGGCGTCCCCCGCCCCGGCGTTGGCCAGCCTCCACATCCGTTTGATGATCTGCTCCCTGTCCGGCAGCTTTCCGATCTTTGCCATCTCATCCCTCCTTACAACCGTGGGGGGCGGCGGGCAAAAGTTGTACATTTCGGTACATCCAACAAAAATTTTTTCTTCTCCACCGTTCGCCCTCTTTCTCCTCTGCGGATCCTTACGCTATGCTTTGTTTGTAAAAATTACCATTCAAAGCCCGGGAATAGAAAAACCGCCCGCTCCACATCCTGACCATACCCACAGTTCTCAATTTCATATGCCGTCCCGCCCTCCGCGGGGGCGGGACGCGAAATTGGAGCTCTGAAGTTCATGGATCAGGAGGAATCCTTTATGAAAAAATCCCTTTCAATCGCGCTGGCCGCTTCCATGCTGGCCCTGTGTATCCTTCCGGCGGGGGCCTCTCCGGCGGACGCCGGTCTGGACCTGTCCTGCGCCTCCTGCCTGCTGATGGAGAAGGAGACGGGCGCCATCCTGCTGGAGGACAACGCCCATGAGAAGCTGGAGCCGGCCAGCGTCACTAAGATCATGACCCTGCTGCTGGTGATGGAGGCGGTGGACTCGGGCCGCGTCTCTCTGGACGACATGGTCACCGTCTCGGCCTACGCCGCCGGCATGGGGGGCTCCCAGGTCTATCTGGAGGAGGGGGAGCAGATGCCCGTGTCTGAGATGATCAAGTGCGTCACGGTGGTCTCAGGCAACGACTGCTCCGTCGCTCTGGCGGAGCATCTCGCTGGCAGCGAGGGGGCCTTTGTGGCCCAAATGAACCAGCGGGCCCGGGAGCTGGGCATGGCGGACACCACCTTTCTAAACTGCACCGGCCTGCCCGCCCAGGGCCATCTCACCTCTGCCTACGACATCGCCCTCATGTCCCGGGAGCTGATCCTGAACCACCCCTCCATCCGGGACTACACCACCATCTGGATGGACTCCATCCGCAACGGCGAGTTCGGCTTGACCAACACCAACCACCTTGTCCGCTTCTACCAGGGAACCACCGGCTTAAAGACGGGCTACACCAGCTCCGCCAAATACTGCATGTCGGCCACGGCGGAGCGGGACGGCATGGAGCTCATCGCCGTGGTGATGAAGTCCCCCTCCGTCAACCAGCGCTTTGAGGACGCCAAGGCCCTGCTCAACTACGGCTTTGCCGGCTACTCCCTGGTGCCTGTCTACCCCGAGGCTCCTCTGGCCCCGGTGGACGTTCTTTTGGGCACCCAGGGCCAGGTCCAGCCTCAGCCCCAGCGGGACTGCCGCCTGCTGGTGCGCAAGGGCGAGGAGAGCCAGGTGTCCACCCGCCTGTCCCTGGCGGAAAACGTGGAGGCTCCGGTGGAGCAGGGCCAGACCCTGGGCCAGCTGGAGGTCTTCGTAGGGGACGAGCTGCGGGACACCATCCCCATTCTGGCCTCCCAGGGGGTGGACCGGCTGTCCGTCCCCGGCATCTTTGGCCGGATGCTCTCCAAGCTGCTGATGGCCGGATAAGCGTCCGGGCTCTTGTGCAGGGGCGGTCTGAGGCCGCCCCTGCATCCTCACCCCTTGCCGCTCTAGGAATTTCTTTTCTATTTTCGCGAACTTTTCCACTATTTTACTTGACGGCCCTCTCCCGATGTTGTATAATTTTTATAAATATACCCCGTTACTTCCGGCGCGCCCTTGTTAGTTTTCGCCGACAATTTTCTGCAAAAGATGCCACGAGGTGATTATTATGTCCAATTATCAGGAAAAACTCTCCCCAAATGACCTTTATTTGGAGCTTGAGGCCTTTTCTGAAGGCCGCTCCACCCACGCCTGGAGATGCTTCGGCTCCCATCCCGCCAAGGATAAAAACGGCGTCGAGGGCTACCTTTTCCGGGTCTGGGCTCCCAACGCCCCCAAGATCACCGTCATTGGTGATTTTAACGGCTGGGACCTGGAGGCCACCCCCATGACTAAGGTAGAGGGCGGTATCTGGGAGGCCTTCGTCCCTGGCCTACAGCGCTACGACGCCTATCAGTACGCCATACATAAGGCAGACGGCAGCGGTTTTGTGGGCAAGGCCGATCCCTACGGCTTCCACGCCGCCACCCGTCCTGATGTCTCCAGCAAGCTGTACGACCTGGACACCGGCTATCAGTGGGGGGACCGGGACTGGTTCGCCTACCGGGCCAAGAACCCCCTCTATCGCCGTCCCATGAACATCTACGAGTGCCACCTGGGCTCCTGGCGGCGCACCGGCGAGGGGGAGTTCCTCAGCTACCGGGACATCACCGGCTATCTGGTGCCCTACGTGAAGGAGATGGGCTTTACGCATGTGGAGCTGCTCCCCGTCACCGAGCACCCGCTGGACGCCTCCTGGGGCTACCAGTGCACCGGCTACTTCGCCGCCACCAGCCGCTTTGGCACCCCGGACGATTTGAAGTACCTCATCGACCAGCTCCACCAGGCGGGTATTGGGGTCATCATGGACTGGGTGCCTGCCCACTTCCCCCGGGATGCCTTCGGCCTGTACAACTTCGATGGCACCCCCACCTATGAGTACGCCGACTCCCGCAAGGGGGAGCACAAGGAGTGGGGCACCGACGTGTTCGACTTCGGCCGGCCCGAGGTGCGCTCCTTCCTGTTCTCCTCTGCCATGTTCTGGCTGGAGGAGTACCACATGGACGGCCTGCGGGTAGACGCGGTGTCCTCCATGCTCTATCTGGACTACAACCGGAAGGCGGGGGAGTGGCTGCCCAACGTGAACGGTGGCCACGAGAACCTGGAGGCCATCAAGTTCTTCCAGGACCTGAACACCGCCATTTTCGCCGCCCACCCCGACGTGCTGATGGTGGCGGAGGAGTCCACCGCCTGGCCCAAGGTGACCAAGCCGGTGGACGACGGTGGCCTGGGCTTCAACTTCAAGTGGAACATGGGCTGGATGAACGACATCTGCCACTACATCAAGCTGGACCCCTACTTCCGCCAGTTCAACCACCGGGACATCACCTTCTCCCTGATGTACGCCTTCTCGGAGAACTACATCCTGCCTCTCAGCCACGACGAGGTAGTCCATATGAAGGGCTCCTTCTTCGGCAAGATGCCCGGGGACAATCCCCAGAAGTTTGCCGGCGTCCGGGCCTTCTACACCTACATGATGACCCACCCGGGCAAGAAGCTCACCTTTATGGGGGCCGAGCTGGCCCAGTGGAACGAGTGGCACTTTGAGTACTCTCTGGACTGGCACCTGCTGCAATACGCCCCCCACCGCCAGACCCAGGATTTCTTCAAGGCCATGAACGCCTTCTACCTGGAGAACGCCCCCCTGTGGGAGCAGGACGACTCCTGGCAGGGCTTCCAGTGGCTGTGCGCCGACGACAACAACGCCAACACGGTGGCCTTCCTGCGCTGGGACCGGAAGGGGACCCCTCTTATCGTCCTGTGCAACTTCTCCCCCGAGCACCGCAACGGATACCGGGTGGGCGCCCCCTTCGGCGGCTCCTGGGCGGTGGTCTTCAATACCGACGACCAGGCCTACGGCGGCGAGGGCCGGGGAGACAAGGAGCCGGTCAAGACAGAGAAGGTCCCCTGCCACGACCAGCAGCAGTCCTTCACCGTGGACCTGCCCCCCATGTCTGCCGTGATCTTCCGCTGTGTGCGTAAGAACCCGGTACGAAAGCCCAAAACGGAGAAGAAGCCCGCCGCCAAGAAGGCCGCCAAGGAGGACAAGGCCCCGGTCAAAGCGGAGAAGTCCCCGGTCAAGGCGGAGAAGGCCCCGGCCAAAAAGGCTGCTGCCAAAGCGGAAGCGGTCCCTGCCGCGGGCAAGCCCAAAAAGGTGGCCCGCCCCAAAAAGACGGACAAATAACGGGCACCCTCGGGGCCTTCGGCCCTGGTTTCCCATAGATGCCATCGCACCAAAAAAGTAAGAGGTGAACAACATGAAGAAAGAAGTTGTCGCCATGCTGCTGGCCGGCGGCCAGGGCAGCCGTCTCTACGCCCTGACCAGCAACGTGGCAAAGCCCGCCGTCCCTTTTGGCGGGAAGTACCGCATCATAGACTTCCCCCTGTCCAACTGCGTTAATTCCGGCATCGACACGGTGGGCGTTCTCACCCAATACCGGCCCCTGGAGCTGAACGCCTACCTGGGCAACGGCCAGCCCTGGGACCTGGACCGGTCCGACGGCGGCGTCCATATCCTCCCCCCCTACCTGGGCGAGGGCGAAAAGGGAAGCTGGTACAAGGGTACGGCCAACGCCATCTACCAGAACATCGGCTTTCTGGACCTGTACGATCCTGAGTATGTTGTGGTCCTCTCCGGCGACCACATCTACAAGATGGACTACTCCGAGATGGTGGATTTCCACAAGAAGTCCGGGGCGGCCTGCACCATTTCGGTGCTGGAGGTCACCATGGAGGAGGCCAAGCGCTTCGGCATCCTGAACGTGGAGGCCGACGACAAGGTCTACGAGTTTGAGGAGAAGCCCGCCCAGCCCAAGAGCAACCTGGCCTCCATGGGCATCTATGTGTTCACCTGGTCCAAGCTGCGCAAATACCTCATTGACGACGAGGCCGACCCCAACTCCTCCAACGACTTTGGCAAGAACATCATCCCCAACATGCTGAACGCCGGGGAGAAGCTGATGGCCTACCGCTTTGCGGGCTACTGGAAGGACGTGGGCACCATCGACTCCCTGTGGGACGCCAACATGGACCTGCTGGCCGGCAGCAGCAGCGGCCTGGACATGTACGACGAGAGCTGGCCCGTCTATGCCCGCACCCCCATCAAGCCCCCTCACGTCACCGGCCCTGACGCCAAGATCTCCCACTCCATGGTCACCGGCGGCTGCCAGGTGGACGGAATGGTGGAGAACTCGGTGCTCTTCAACTCAGTCACCGTGGAGAAGGGGGCCGACATCCAATACTCCATCCTTATGCCCGGCGCCACGGTGAAAGAGGGCGCCAAGGTGTACTACTCCATCATTGCCGAGAATGCCACGGTAGAGGCGGGAGCCATCGTAGGCTCTGCCCCCGACGGCAGCGACGGCTGGGGCATCGCCGTGGTGGCCAGCGGGGTCACCATCGGCGAAAAGGCCTCCGTCCCCCCCAAAGCCATGATCCGCGAAGATGTGAAAGGAGGTGAGCAGGCATGAACGATCTCCACGGCATCCTGTTCGCATACCGCTCCGACGCCAACCTGGGGGAGCTGACCCGTCCCCGGAACACCTGCTCCCTGCCCTTCGGCGGCCGCTACCGCCTGATTGACTTCATGCTGTCCAACTGCGTCAACGCCGGCATCACCGACGTGGGCGTGGTGGTCCACCAGAGCTACCAGTCCCTTCTGGACCATCTGGGCTCCGGCAAGGACTGGGACCTGAGCCGCAAGCACGGCGGTCTGCGCATCCTGCCCCCCTTCAGCTATACGGAGCAGGGCCACGGCGAGTACCGGGGCAGCATGGAGGCTCTGGCCGGCGTATATGACTACCTGGAGGACATCCGACAGGACTATGTCCTGCTGGCCTGGGGCGATGTGGCCATCAACCTGCCTGTCAACGAAGTCTTTGAGCAGCACCTAAACTCCGGGGCTGACATCACTATGGTCTGCACTCCCACCCTGAAGGGCGCTCCCCAGTTCTCTGAGTATGTGGAGGTCAGCGAGGACGGCCGAATCACCGACCTGTCCGTCCACCCCAGCTCCGCCGACAAGGCGCTGGAGTCGCTGGAGATCTACATCTTGTCCAAGCGGCTGCTGATGGACATGGTGAACTACTGCTCCGCCCACGACGTAACCAACTTCAGCCGGGGCGTTCTCCAGCCCCGCCTGAAATCCCTGAAGATGATGCCTTACATCCACAAGGGCTATGTGGGCCGTTTCCAGTCGGTAGGCGACTACTTCCAGCGCTCCAAGGAGCTGCTGGACCCGGCGGTGCGGGCCGACCTGTTCAATCCCGCCCGTCCCATCCGCACCAAGGACCAGTCCAATCCCTCCACCTACTACGGACCCGAGTCCAGATCCATCAGCTCTCTGGTGGCCGACGGCTGCCAGATCGAGGGCGAGGTGGAGAACTCCGTGCTTTTCCGTGGCGTAGTGGTAGAGAAGGGTGCCAAGGTCTCCAACAGCGTGCTCATGCAGGGCACGGTGGTCAAGGCGGGGGCCTCTCTCTCCTATGTCATTGCCGACAAGGACGTAGCGGTGAACGAGGGCCGTATGCTCATGGGCCACGCCACCTATCCTCTGGCCATCGCCAAGGGTTCCGTCGTCTGATCTTTCCGGACGCCCTCCCCAACCAGGAGGGCGTCCTCCTGTAAAATACGAAAATGAAGCTCGAATAAGGTGATTACTATGAAAATTCTGTTTGCAACCTCTGAGGCCGCCCCCTTCATCAAGACCGGCGGACTGGCCGATGTGGCCGGCTCCCTGCCCCAGGCTCTGGCGGCCGAGGGCCACGAGGTCAAGGTGATCCTGCCCCTGTACGAGGGCATCGGCGAGGACTGGCGGTCCAAGATGACCTTCCTGAAATACTTCAACGTGACCCTAGCCTGGCGGCAGGTGTACTGCGGCATCTTCGAGCTGGAGTACCAGGGGGTCACCTTCTGGTTTGTGGACAACGAGTACTACTTCAAGCGCTGGCAGCTCTACGGCCACTTTGACGACTGTGAGCGCTTCGCCTACTTCTCCCGGGCCGTGGTGGAAGCCCCGGGCCAGCTGGACTGGGCCCCGGATATCATCCACTGCAACGACTGGCAGACCGCTCTGGTCCCTGTCTACCTGCTGGAGGAGAAGTACCGCATTCCCCAGCTGGCGGGCGCCAAGACGGTGTACACCATCCACAACATCGAGTACCAGGGCCGCTACGGCGACCAGGTCCTCCAGGATGTCATCGGTCTGGACCGCAGCTATTTCAACGAGGGGATGCTGGCCTACCACCGTGACGTCAACCTGATGAAGGGCGCCATCATGGCCTCCAACTTCGTCACCACTGTCTCCCCCACCTACGCCCAGGAGCTGCGCACCCCCTTCTACGCCCACGGGCTGGACGGAGTCATCAACCAGCAGAGCAGCAAGCTGGAGGGCATTCTCAACGGCATTGACGTAGACCTCTACGACCCCGCCAAGCTGGAGGGTCTAGCGGCCAACTACACCTTCAAGACCATCGCCAAGGGCAAGGCGGCCTGCAAGACAGCCCTCCAGCAGGCGGTGGGTCTGGATGAGAACCCGGATATTCCCCTGGTGGCCTGTGTCTCCCGCCTGGTAGGCCACAAGGGCTTCTCCATGGTGACAGATGCCATCCAGGAGATCATGGGTCTAGGCGCCAAGGGGGTGCAGATGGTGGTACTAGGCACCGGCGACTGGCAGTATGAGGAGGCCTTCCGCCATGCCCAGAGCCAGTATCCTGGCCGTTTCTCCGCCCAGCTCACCTACTCAGCCCCCATATCCAACATGATTTACGCTGGCGCGGATATCTTCCTGATGCCCTCCGTGTCTGAGCCCTGCGGCCTGAGCCAGATGATCGCCATGCGGTTCGGCACCATCCCTGTGGTGCGAGAGACCGGTGGCCTGAAGGACACCGTCACCCCTTACAACAAATATGAGGGCACCGGCCGCGGCTTCACCTTCGGTAATATCAACGCTGGCGACATGGTGTGGGTCCTCCGTGAAGCGGTGGATCTGTACAACGAAGATAAAAAGGCCTGGAAGGGTCTACAGAGGGAGGGCATGTCCGCCGACTTCTCCTGGAGCTCCTCCGCCAAGCAGTACATCGATATCTACCAGCGTATTCTGGGTTGATATTCAGCAGCCCCGCCCGAAGGGGCGGGGCTGCCCTCTCCTCCCCTCTCTGCTTCCCAACGGGCGTTAAAATTTTAGATTATTTTTTGAAAAGGGCTTGACTATGGGCAAAAAGCTGGTATAATACATGGTGCTGTCTCGATAGTGGAGACGGTTGAATGTGACCATGCAGTAGTATCGAAGTGGTCATAACGAGCACGACTGGAAATCGTGTAGCCTGATAAGGGCTCGAGGGTTCGAATCCCTCCTACTGCGCCAATTTAGACAAAACCTGTGTATAGGGTTACTATACGCAGGTTTTGCTATTTTTGTAACGAAATGCACAAATAAAATTTTTGATATTGTGCAGAAATAACAATTCAAAGAAATAAAAATATCATGTATTCCTATGTTTTATCTCTTGAACGGAGATATGGCATAGGATTTTTTAACTTTAGGAGGAATTAAACATGAGAATACCTTATGGTTTTCACCTGACTTCCACCGGGGCTTTTGAAATCACAGAAAATGAAGCTGAAGTCGTCCAAATGATTTTTGACTACTATTTGGCCGGAGCCAGCTTGGGGAAAGTGGTAGATATGCTTTACGCCAAGCAAATATCTTCCCCTACTGGGAAGGCAAAATGGACTCGCGCTGCAATTGATCATCTTCTCTCAAACTCCAAATACATTGCTATCGTTGGCCTGGAATCCTACATGAGTGTACAGTTTGAAAAATCTGCCCGCTGCAATATTGACTATGACAAAGCAGGTACACCGAGGAAAGAAACTCGTTATGTTTCTCCTACCATGCCCCAGATGTAATCCGTCTTCCAATTTCCCGCAATATCTGCTACAATAGAGCCAAGGGGTGAGCGATGTGGCAGAAGATAAGAAAACTCAGCTCCATCCAGTGGATTTGGTTGGAATCGGTAATTTGCTTGAAGATCTTATAGTGAAAGATATTATCACCTGTGAGGAACGAGACAGAATTATCCAGCGAATTGTAGCGGATAACGATTTCCCCGATTATAAACTTTCCATCCTTACGGGATATCAGCACAGCAAGGAACAGGTGCTGGAGCGAGTTGCTCGCAAAAATTCAACTGTGGCACAGTACCGCAAGCCAGACGAAAGTTATGTTTCTTTGACAGAGCTCGTACGGGCACACAGTGATAATGCACCGGGGTATGTTATTCAAAGCTGGATGCGAAGCGGAAATACTTTGGCGTTCTTGAATCTGTGGGAAAAGGAAAACAATCCTGATTACTGTGAGGAAGGTTACAAAGAACTGCTTGATAAAAAGAGGGCGGCATCCTTTACATTAACCCCTAAATTGTGGATTGACCAGACAAAAGCAACGGGAATCATTTCAAAGCAGGGGAAATTCGGTGGAACCTTTGCACACCCAATAATCGCTTGCGAATTTGCCTCATGGTTGACTCCAGAGTTTAAAATGCTGTTGCTGAAATTGTCTTTGACCAAAGGAAAACTAAGCTAATTACGGTATTTTCGTCACTACTGAACGATGGCATGAAGTGCTTGTCTTTATAAAAAAGCTGTGAGCCTTTGTTTCGTCATGATATCAGATAGCAGAGAAAAGGATAATCTTTTTCCTTTGCTAAAGAATTGTTCTCGACATTCCTATGCGAATGTGCTATGATTATATCGTAAGGAGGTATAAAGATGATAAAATCTCCTATAAATGATTCTAATCGGCAAGCAATGATTGAGGCATTTAGTACATTGGAACAGACACTTAATGCAGACGTATTTGTCTATTTTGGAGAGCTAATTGATGGTGTCGAAGCAAGTGTTAAACAAATAATTGAAAGCATTTGTAGAGACGGGAAGAAACATAAGGATCTTTGCGTTTTATTAACGACGACAGGTGGTAGTTTAAACCCTGTCAAGCGAATGGTAAATATATTCCGGAATTTTTATACACAAGTTAATTTCATTGTCCCTGATTATGCATATAGTGCTGGTACAGTGATGTGTTGTAGCGGCGACAAAATTTTTATGGATTATTATAGTGTATTAGGCCCAATTGATCCTCAAGTTAGAAATCGGGATGGAAAATTTGTTGCAGCACTTGGCTATTTGGACAAAATCAATGAACTTATTGAGAAGGCAAAAAGAAATGAATTGACTAATGCTGAGTTCATTATCTTGAAAGACTTTGACTTAGCTGAATTACGTGCGTATGAGCAAGCTCGTGATTTAGCTGTTGATTTGTTGGTCGAATGGCTACCAAAATACAAATTCAAAAATTGGACAGTTCATAATTCTACAAATGTCCCTGTAACTGATACTGAAAAGCAATCGCGTGCATTAGAGATTGCCCAGAATTTGAGTGATAATAAGGAATGGAAATCCCATGGCAGACCTATAAGCCGCGAAGAATTGGGAAAGCTAAAATTACAAATTGAACGTTTGGAAGACCATCCAGACGCATATACTGCTATCACTGCATATCATGAATTAATGATTGACTATATCCAAAAATATAATATGTCTCGCTTTATTCAAACACGGAGGTTTTTGTGATGTCGATTTTCGATGAAATAAATCTTGCAATAGCAACACGAAAGCCCACGCAAACAGACATGGCGGTTTGCGATAAATATAAGATGGCAAATGAATTGTTTGAGCAATTAATACAAGCTGGCGTGATAACACGACGAGGGTGTCAACTGTGTCCAATTGAGAATAAAATTTGTGTTGATACTCAAATAAATCACAGCAAAAGCACTTGAGAAAGTCTTTCAATTTAGCCGATGCCAATGGTTCGAAAGTGGGCACTTGCTCCACGTCGGAGCAAGCTACATATCGCTTGCTCCGACTTTTTTCAAAAGTCAGAGCGCGCTCATTTGCTTGAGTACGATAAGGAAGTACGAAAGACAACCGACACGAGCAGGACGGGCAAGGAGTACAAAAGGACAGGGACCGGCTGAAACGCTGGCCCCTGTCTTTTTACGTCCTGGGGAAGCCTCTGGGCGGGACATTTCCGGCCCCAGCCGCTCCCGCTCCCGTCCCACGCCCGCAGGCGTCAGAGCGACGCAATCCCCACGGGGCCAGCCCTCCCCATTTCTCAGCGTGGCGGCGGGGGATTGCATGGAGCGTACCAACCTTTGACCCCGCCTTGCGGAAGCTGTCAGCCAGCGCCCAGGCCCCGAGCGTGGCGGGCCACCCGGCCTCTGGACTGCTTTACACCATCTTCTAAATAACAAAAAGTCCGGCTTGCTTGACGGCATAGTAATCGTGTCAAGCCTCCGGGCTTTCTTCATTCTGTTCGTCAGGTGTAAATTCCATCAACTCAGCGGGAGCACACCCCAAAATATTGCAAAGTGAGTTGAGTGTATACGTCGAAATAGATTCATCATTCATAAACCGTTGAATTGTTTTACTGTCCAAATTGAATGGGCCACACTTATTTCTTAGATAATATGTGCTGATATTTCGTTCTACCAATATCTTGCGAAGCGGCTGAAAGGAAATCATGGATACAACTCCTTGACTTTTTATCCATTATCCCATAGAATAGCCTCAAATGATTATGAGGAATATTCCCCATAATCAAAACGAGAAAGCAAGGAGTATAATTTATGAAACAAAAAATAGTATCTCTTGCCCTGTCGGTTCTCCTCTGCGTGGGGCTAACATCCCCGGCTTTTGCCGCTGAAAGTGATTTTCAGTTATCAGATACTGGTGCTGTCTTGAAAGAATACATTGGCCCTGGTGGCGATGTAACTATTCCAAGTACCGTGACCTGGATTGGCGGTTCTGCATTTGGAAGTTGTACCAACCTGACCAGTGTGACCATCCCCAGCAGTGTAACTGTGATTGATATTGCTGCTTTTAGTGGCTGTACCAACCTGACTAGTGTAACCATCCCCAGCAGTGTGACCATGATTGACATTGGTGCTTTTAGTGGCTGTACCGGTTTGACCGATGTAACCATCTCAGGCATTGATACTCATTTTGATCCCGCTATGGTTTTCACTGGCTGTACCAGCCTAACCACTATCAATATCCCCAAAAATCATGAGCAGTATCTTTTACATAATGGTGTCCTATTTGCGGCGGCTGATCCAGTTTTGAAGTATTGCCCTGGAGGTTGGCAAGGTGAATATACTGTTCCAGCCGATGTACTTAAGATTGATGATTTTGCGTTTGCAGTTTGTACCAATCTAACCAGTGTGAGCATCCCTGGCAGTGTGACCGAGATTGGCGTTAATGCGTTCGGTGACTGTACTAGCTTAACCAGTGTAAACATTCCGGACAGTGTGACCTTAATTGAACGGGGAGCGTTCGACGGCTGCACCGGTCTGACTAATGTGACTATCCCAAAGAGCTGTAAGGTCGAAAAAAACGCTTTTAGAGGTACACCTTATCAGGCAAAAAAAGATATGTTCCGTAATATCCTAATAGGAACAACTATATTGGTTATTTTTGTAATTGCTGCGGTGGTGCTGGTGCTGAAAAGGAAAAAAACCGCTGTCGAGACAGCAGACGTGCCTCCGATGCAAAAGGTTCAGCTGCCCAAATCTACCATCTCCCCGGAGTGTCCCCAGACCGTTCCCACAGTAAAAAAGACCCTCCCGGCCAGCGGCCCGAAATTCTGCCCCAACTGCGGCAAGCCTCTAACCCCCGGCGTGAAATTCTGCCCGGAGTGCGGCAAGCCGTTAAACGGCGGGGAGGGGTAAGGAATGTACTGCCGCAACTGCGGGAAAGAACTGCCCGAGGGGAGCAAATTCTGCCCGTCCTGCGGGACCGCCACGGCCCCGGAGCAGAGTGGGCCCCGCTCCCCCGCCCCATCGTGGGGGCCAATGCAGATAGACCCGAAGCTGCTGCTGATTGCTGCGGGTGTGGTGATCGTGGTGCTACTGCTGGTGGTGATCTTCCGCCCCGGCCAGAGCAAGGCCCCGGCCCCCGGCGATACGTCTCAGGTCCAGCAGCAAGACCCGGAACCGGAGCCGGACCCCGCCGCCGCCCTGGTGGGGACATGGACGAACAAAGACGGCGTAGGGCTGAAATTCACCAAGGACGGGACGTTGAAGCTGTCGGGCCTGGGTCTGAGCCTGGGCGGGGACACGTTCACCTATGAGACGGACGGCGCTGGAACATTGACCCTGACGGCCTCTGTGGCGGGCGTGAGCGCAGATGTCGAGGCCCCCTATACGATTTTCGGGGATACGCTGTATATCGAATTGGGCGGGGTGGAATTGACATTGACGAGGAAATAAGGAGGGAGTAATGAAAGGGAAAAAGGATATCCGCGGCTTCGCCCTGTGGTACATAGCGGAATATCTGGAAAGCCGCCTGGGATTTCGCAAGAATGATTTTCTTGAATGGATTTCGGAGATGGAGGGGGGCACAAGCGAAAAGACCTTAACCCGGTATATCCGGGGCGATACCCCCATGAAGAGGTGGACGTTTAGCCAGTTCTGGAGCATGGTGGAAGAAGCAGTGGGCCATTATCTGGAATATGAGGAGTTTGGCCAATCCCTGGCCCCTCATGCCGCCGAAATCTGGGAACAGGAGAAGGAAACACAGGAGGCGCTTTGCCGTCTGTTCTTTCTGGACCTGGACGCACCGGAACGGGTAGAGGATTTTCCGGAGCATGGACGCAGGTTGTTCGAGGACGCGGAAGCGTACAAGCAGCAATTTTTGGATGAATTAAAACCCGTGTTCGGATTATTGGATAAAGCGATTCAATACAAAATACAAGCCAACTTCGCCGCCATTGCCACTGTGACAACAGAGGACATCACCTTTTGGCGCAATATTCAGAGCATGACAGCGGAGGAAAAGGAAGCACAAAGGAGGCTTATGCTTCAGGGAGCCACGGTAGATGCCGGGATAATGCTGGCTAATCTGGGAAACGAGGAAATGCGGTGCTGGGTCAATCTGAGGGATAGGGACTACAGAGATACCGCCCGAAACGCAAAGGAGCCTTGGGCACAGTTCAGCGAGAAATTTAGGGAACTTGCGCCTTGGCAGTTCCCCATGACAGCCTGGTTTTTTATAACGCCATTCCAGGTGGCCTGTGCCAAGGGAGAGGCCACGGATGGAAAAATCGAGGTTCAGCTGCCCATGCGGGAGGATATAGATTTACTTCTCCTGTTCAAGTATTGTCTGGCAGAGGAGGAACGAGAGCGGTTCCTGACAATAGAATAACGGACTACCCACAACGGGCGGCGACAGAACATGTCGCCGCTTGTTTTTTGTTTTCTTGAACAAAACGAAGAGAGAAATTCCGTTATGTGGGTGTCTTGTAACATAAGGCATAATGAGGGAGAAAGCGGCAAAGGCACCCCGGGCCCAGCCAAGCCAGCCGGGACAAAATGGAGATGGAAAATCCGCTGATAAAGTGTGCTTTTAGAGGGGTGTAAGCTGTAGATGTAAACGCAAGGAAAACCTTTCCCCGGCGCACATAGAAAGGAAGATCTCACTATGACAGACCAGGCCCGTGCTCCCCCTCTGTTGCCGCTGCCGGACAGAGACATGAACTTTGAAAATAACATAAAAAGGAGATTATAAAATGGCGATTTTACCTTTTGCAGCCCACGGCGACACTTTTTCCGTGGTAAAGATCGGTTCCAAATATGAGGGAACAGGAGAAAATCGGCGCATTGTTGGAGCTCAGTGTCACGGCCTGTTGCTGTTCGACAACTGTGCCCAGGTCCCTATCACCATCCCCGGACTGGACGCCTCCAAGCTGCCCGGTCCCGAAGTGGTAACGGAGCGGAACATGAAGATGGATTTTCTCAAGGCTCGTTTTACCAATCTGGTGATTTCTTATAGCGGCGGCGATTACGGTGCTATTCGCTACAAGGGAACCGCCAGTGGCGTGGAGTTTCTGAACCTAACCGCCCCCGGCTCCGCAAGCCCCAAGTCCTGACCGCCGCAACGGAGGGGACGGCCCGGCCCATCCTGGCCATCCCCTCCTCCACAAGCGTATTAGTCAGGCGGTCCTGGCTAAACAGGACAGGACCGCCCGCATAAAGAGGAGGAGTAGTATATGAGTGTAAAATGGCAAGATAATGCAAACAGAGAAAAAGAGGGGAAAAAGCCAGGTAAGGGTCTGGAAAAGGGAGAGAAACAAATGCTTGCATGGATTATTACATTTTATATTTTGGGTATTATTTTAAGCGTTTTGTTAAATTATACCCTGGCATCTTTTACCGCGGCATTTTTGGTTGTAGACCCAGCCACCGCAGCGGCAAACGCAGAGATGTACCTTTACGGCATATATTTTAACATTAGTTTGATTGCGCTCATTTGCATTGTGAAAGTATGTACAAGTGAGTGGTGGCGCAGACGAAAAGACGCAAAGAAGAACAGAGGAAAAGAGGATGAAAAATAAATTCAAGAACGTGCTGGCAGTGACGAAACAGCGACTAATGGAAGCGGTGGAATACTGCCGCACACACCCAATTAAGGTCATCGCAAGTATTTTATTGCCGCTGCTCGCTGTGGGTGTCACGATAAAGCTGGTGCTGTGGATAATAAGTCTACTGAACCAGGCAGCGGCGGCAATAGTAGCATTTGTAAATAAAAATCTGGTGCCGTTGGTGCTGGTAGTGTCTGGTATCTGGTGGCTGTCCCATCGAAAAGGCGGAGAGAAGCCGCCAGCTGTGAATCCCCCCAATGAAAAAGTGGTATTAAAACACGCCAAACAAGGTCTGGACGCCCTGCTGGACCATATCCTGCTTGTAGTTGAGAGCCTGGCTGAGCAGACGGAGATATATAGCCCGAGGACCAAGGGGGAATTGGCCTATCCGGATAAAAAACGCTGTATCCGTATAGAGGACGGCGTAGCGGTCGTAACAGTCAGGCTGCATTATGCGGGAGAACTGGACCCGGTAAAATTCCTGGGGCGGTTCTCTGACCGAATGGCGCAAAAATTGAACGCAGGAGAACTCCCCGGCCACCCAAACCCGGTATTTTATGATGAGGATAACGAGACGCACACAGCGATCCAGGGAATCCGTTGTATCCCGGTCAAGAGCGAGAAAAGCGTCCTGCTGGAAGTTATCCGAGTGAACCAGGCGGCAATCGCCCTACTGGATAAAGTGGAGCGAGAGCGGCTGATCGAAGCGGACGACGAGGAACAACTCACCGATGATGAACTCTAAAGCGCCCCGCCTGGCCCTGGGGTATGACCTGGACGCCTGGGCAAATTTCAGGGAGAAAGAGCCTATCGAAATCGACATATCCCCAAGCGAAAATTCCCATATTTTGCTATGCGGGATGTCAGGTTCTGGTAAATCCTACCAGGAGCATCAACTATTGTACCGCTTGATACGGGCTGAGCAAGACCGGGACGGGGAATACTATTTCGCCGACTACAAGGGGGACGATAGCTTTAGCTATCTGCGGGGCTGCCCCCGGTACTACACCTACAAGAATACGCTGACCGCTCTGGATATTGTCCACTCCCGCCTGATCGCCCGTCAGTCTGGGGAAGACGCCACCAGAAACCCGGTCACGCTGGTTTGGGATGAATACATGGCCCAGGCCCTCAACTTAATGAACGAAGATCGCAAGGCCGCCGCCGTGATGATGAATAAGGTCAGCGAGATTCTCCTTTTAGGCCGTTCATTGTCAGTCAGAATTTCCATTTCCTGTCAGAGGGCCGACGCCATAGCTTTTCCTGCTGGAAGCCGCCTGAACTATGGCGTGATAATTGTCTGCGGGGCGGCGGTGCGCTCTATCTACGAAATGCTATTACCTGACCACATGGAGCAAGTCAAGGGGCGACAGTTCGGACGGGGCGAAGGGGTGGTATTGCTCCAAGGCTCCACCCTCCGCTATCTCAAAGTCCCCGCCGTCCGGGATGAAGCCCGTATGCGGCAAACCTGCCTTGAAGCGTTAAGCAGAGAATGAAGCACTCAACGGACAAACCGGGGCGGGGCGGCGAAGCGAAGCGAAAGCCGCCCGCCCCGGAGTGGCCCCAGCGGGGCCGCTCCTATTAACTTGATTATATTATTTATGAACATTGGGCCGCAAGGCCAGGAGGAAGCATGGAAATACAGCGGATAGACAACCAACGTCCAACCCCAAAAGCCTCCGTCACAGTAAAGGTGTGCGGCAACGTTATAGAGATACGTCACAGCTTCAGCGGCTCTCCAAAAATTACCATACAAAAGCTGAACGCCGATGAATATTTAGACTTCCGAACAGGGAGCGTAGAGGTTTTCCAACACGCCGCCAGCCGAGCCGAGGACAAGGCCAGCGTTGCTCAAAGCCTCCGCAATCTCCGGGACATCATCAATAGTAACCTGACGGACCCGGAATCGGCCCTGTGGGTGACGTTGACGTACCGGGAGAACATGAGAGATACCCAGCGGCTTTATGAGGACTTCCACGCTTTTATCAAGCGGTTGCGCCGCTATCTGAAAAGAGAGGGCCACCTGCCTACCGAGTACATAGCAGCCGCCGAGCCGCAAGGCCGGGGAGCATGGCACCTCCATGTGCTGCTCCTATTTCCGGAAAAGGCCCCGTATATCCCAAACGGGGACATGGCAACGCTGTGGGGCCACGGCTTTACCAAGACCAAGAGCCTAAAGGGGGTGGACAACCCCGGCCTGTATTTGACCGCATACCTGGGGGACATGGAACTGACGGAGGCGGTGAACGCAGGACAATTTAAGGCGGGGCGGCTGGGAGAGAGCAAAGATAAAAGCAAGGCGGTAATAAAGGGAGCAAGGCTCCACCTATACCCCAGCGGCATCAATCTGTATCGTTGTTCCCGAGGCGTGAAGCGGCCCGAAGTGTTGCACATGACGGAGGGGGAGGCGCAGGAGATCATCGGGACGGCCCCGCTGACGTATGAAAAGACGATAGCCGTGAGGGATAGCGAGGGTCAGACGGTGAATATCATCAACTACCGACAGTATAACCGGGCCAGGGCCGAAGATCAGGCCGAGACAGCCGCCGTTGAGTAGCCGGGAGATTCAGAGGCGGAGGCAACCGACAGCGGAGCGAAATCATAAAAACCGGGGCGGCA
>JAETQY010000005.1 GCA_021770445.1 Bacillota bacterium
TCCCGAATACCGCACCAGTAGAGCATTTCAAAGGCGTAGTAAGAGAGGGGCTTGTCCATCATAGCCTCCGCAAACCGCTGATACTCCGCCTTTGTCCAGAACAGCATTTCCTTTCGTTCCTCCGTCCCCATGTTCCCGGCTTTGGCGGCGGGGTTGGAGCGAAGCTCATAGAAGCGGACAGCGTGGTTGAAAATGGCGCTAAGCTGGTTGTGCAGGGTTTTGAGGTAGGTCTGGGAGTAGGGCTTGCGCTGGTCGTCCCGATAGGCCAGCAGTTCATTCTGCCATGCGATCACGTCCTTGGTGGTGATCTCGCTGATTTTCCGCTTGCCGAAGTAGGGCAGAATCTTCTTCTGGATGATGTTCTCCTTTGTCAGCCAGGTGTTTTCTTTCAGCCGGGGCCGCACATCCTTGGTGTAAAGCTCCACAAAGGCTTCAAAGGTCATATCCATGTCGGCGGCGGTCTGCATTTGAAAGCTGCGCTCCCAATCCTGAGCCTCCCGCTTGGTGGGAAAGCCCCGCTCGCACTTCTGCTTGCGCTCCCCCGTCCAGTCCCGATACCACGCCATGACGTACCATGTGCCCCGCTTTTCGTCCTTAAATACCGGCATTTTCGTTCACTTCCTTTCTGGCCCCGTAGAGCCGTTCGTTGAAATACTGGCGGTTGACCCGCCCCGCAATGGTGATGAAGCCCTTTCCTTTCAGTTCCTCGTTCAGCTGTCGGATGAGCTTGTAGGCGTAGGGCCTCGACACGCCCAGCTCGTCCGCAACCTCGTCCACCCGGATAAACTTGTTCTCCATGCTGGTTCCTCCTTTCTTGAATAATAACGCTATTTGTTTAACGTTGACCCTATTATACTAACTCTATTCCGTTATGTCAAGGCTTTCCAAGGAGAAAATATAAACAAATTTATTTATATTCTTCTTGACAGTTCTAAATATATCTGTTATACTTCAAGTGTCCCCATTACATAGATTGGAGTTGGCAGTTATGGCAATCGGTGAACGTATTCGATTTTTTCGCAATAAGAAAGGTGTCACGCAAAAGTACCTCGGTCAGGTGGTGGGATTCCCGGAACGCTCCGCTGATGTGCGTATGGCGCAGTACGAAACCGGGAGCCGCACCCCCAAGGCTGATTTAACGAAAACTTTGGCGGACTTCTTCGGGATATCAACCAACGCCCTAACTATTCCTGACATAGACACCGATATTGGCCTTATGCACACCCTCTTTGCTTTAGAGGACATTCGGGGACTGACCATTGGAGAGATTGATGGTGAAATCTGCCTGCGGCTGGACAAGTCCAAAGGCAAGACCTATGTTGATATGCTTGAAATGCTGTCCGCCTGGGCAGAGCAGGCAAAAAATCTGGAGGCCGGGGAGATCACCAGGGAGGACTATAACCGCTGGCGCTACAACTACCCCAAATACGATGCCTCAGGGCGTTGGGCTAAAGTACCTTCCCAAGAATTGAGCGACTTCCTGGTAGATACTCTCAAAGACAATACTGATGCAGAGGAATAGACAGCAAAAGCCCTTACCGACGTTGCCATCGGTAAGGGCTTTCTAATATGGATTTTGTCACCCGCAAGCCGCAAAGGAACACTTTTCACCTGCAATCCACCGGAGATACAGAATGATGCGGCTTATGGGGGACGTTATCAAATCGTTATCAAAAGAGGGGTGCAAAATCTGCTATTCCTTGCGCCGCAACGGGTTTGAGACTTCTGAAAATCATTCGAATTCTATTGTGGCGGGGGGTTTACTGGTAATATCGTACACGATCCGGTTGATCCCCTTCACCTCGTTGACGATCCGGGTGGATACCCGATCCAGCAGCTCATAGGGCAGGCGGGCCCAGTCGGCGGTCATAAAGTCGGAGGTGGTCACCGCCCGGAGGGCTAGGGTATAGTCATAGGTGCGCCCGTCCCCCATGACGCCCACGGAGCGGGTGTTGGTGAGGACGGCAAAATACTGGTTGGCGTGCTTGTCCTCGCCGGCCCTAGCCATCTCCTCCCGGAAGATGAAATCGGCCTGACGCAGGGTATCTGCCTTCTCCTTCGTGATGTTTCCGATGATACGGATGGCCAGGCCGGGCCCCGGGAAGGGCTGGCGGCTGACCAGATACTCGGGCAGGCCCAGCTCACGGCCCAGTTGGCGGACCTCGTCCTTAAAGAGCATCCGCAGGGGCTCCACGATCTCCTTAAAGTCCACATAGTCGGGCAGGCCACCCACGTTGTGGTGGCTCTTAATGACGGCGGCGTCTCCCGCTCCCGACTCGATGACGTCGGGGTAGATGGTGCCCTGGGCCAGGAAGTCCACGGCTCCCACCTTTTTGGCCTCCTCTTCAAAGACCCGGATGAACTCCTCGCCGATGATCTTCCGCTTGCGCTCTGGCTCCTCCACCCCGGCCAGCTTGGCCAGGAAACGGGCCTCGGCGTCCACACGGACGAAGTTCAGGTCCCACTTGGCGAAGGCCTCCTCCACCTCGTCCCCCTCGTTGAGGCGCATCAGGCCGTGGTCCACAAAGACGCAGGTGAGCTGGGACCCCACTGCCTCGGCCAGCAGGGCGGCGGCCACGGAGGAGTCCACCCCGCCGGACAGGGCCAGCAGCACCTTTCCTGTGCCGATCTTCTCCCGCAGCCGGGCGATGGCGGTATCCTTGTAGTCCCCCATAGTCCAGTCGCCCTTGGCGTGGCAGACCTCAAAGAGGAAATTTCGGATCATATCCACCCCGTGCTGGGTGTGGTTGACCTCCGGGTGGAACTGCACCCCGTAGAACCCCCGCTTCTCGTCAGCGATGGCCACGTTGGGGCAGGCGTCGGACCGGGCGGTGAGGGCAAAGCCCTCGGGCACCTTGGCCATATAGTCCCCGTGGCTCATCCAGGACACGCCCTCCTCCGGCAGGCCCTTGAACAGCTTACAGCCGGTGTCGTAGCGGGTGAGGGTCTTGCCATACTCCCGGGCGGAGTCGTCCTGGGCGGGGGTGACCTGCCCACCCAGGGAGTAGGCCAGGTGCTGACAGCCGTAGCAGATGCCCAGGATGGGCACCCCCCAGCTGAAAATTTCCGGGTCCACCCGGGGGGAGCTGTCCAGATAGACGGAGTTGGGCCCGCCGGTGAAGATAATCCCGATGGGCTCCATGGCCCGGAGCTCCGCCAGGGGGGTGTTGTAGGGCTTGACCTCGCAGTAAACATTGCACTCCCGCACCCGGCGGGCGATGAGCTGATTGTACTGGCCGCCGAAGTCCAAAATCAAAATCGTTTCCATAGTTCTCCTCCGTCTCTCTATGATTGTCCTCTGATTATATCAGACCTTCTCCGCTTTGGCAATGCAGAAAATTCCTTGTAGTGCGGCCGCTTTGGTGCTATACTGGGTCCATCAAGGATACAGGAGGACAATTTATGTTCAATTTCATCTATCACACCCCCACCCAGGTGGTATTCGGCAAGGGCGCGGAGGAGCAGACCGGCGCGCTGGTCAAGGGGCAGGGCTGCAAAAAGGCGCTGCTCCACTACGGCGGCGGCAGCGTGGTCCGGTCCGGGCTGCTGGGGCGGATCAAGGCCTCCCTGGACCAGGCGGGGGTGGCCTACGTTGAGCTGGGCGGCGTGGTGCCCAACCCCCGGCTGTCCCTGGTGTACCAGAGCATTGAACTGTGCAAAAAAGAGGGAGTGGACTTCATCCTGGCCGTGGGAGGCGGCAGCGTCATCGACTCGTCCAAGGCCATCGCCTACGGCCTGGCCGAGGAAGCTGACGTTTGGGAGCTCTACGACCGGGCCCGCCGGGCCAAGGCCTGCCTGCCCGTGGGCGTGGTGCTCACCATCGCCGCCGCGGGCAGCGAGATGAGCAACAGCAGCGTCATCACCAAGGACGAGGGCGGCATCAAGCGGGGCTACAACGACGACATCTGCCGCCCCCGCTTCGCCGTCATGGACCCGGAGCTCACCGTCACCCTGCCCCCCTACCAGACGGCCAGCGGCTGCGTGGACATTTTGATGCACACCATGGAGCGGTACTTCACCCCCAACGGCACTATGGAGCTCACCGACAGCCTGGCCGAAGGGCTGATGCGCACGGTGATGAAAAACGCCGTTATCCTCCGGGACGACCCTCAAAACTACGACGCCCGGGCGGAGATCATGTGGGCGGGCAGCCTGTCCCACAACGGCCTCACCGGCTGCGGCAGCGACGGCGGCGACTGGGCCTGCCACGGCCTGGAGCACGAGATGGGCGGCATGTTCGACGTGACCCACGGCGCCGGCCTGGCCGCCGTGTGGGGAAGCTGGGCCCGGTATGTGTATCGGGACTGCCTGGACCGCTTCGTCAGGTTCGCCGTCAACGTGATGGGGGTAGCAGAGGCCGGGACCCCGGAGGAGACCGCCCTGGCGGGCATTGAGGCCATGGAGGACTTCTACCGCTCCATCGCCATGCCCACCTGCTTCTCCGAGCTGGGCATCTCCCCCACCCGGGAGCAGATGGTCACCATGGCCCACATGCTCCACATCGCCTCCGGTGGCAAAAAGGGGGCCGCCAAGGTGCTCCGGGAGGCGGATTTCCTGAAAATCTACGAGATGGCCAACCATTAGAGCACAAATGAGCCCCCGGCTTTAAGCCGGGGGCTCATTCTGTCCGAACCTATGCAAAGGTTAAGCCGATGTAAACGTCAAATCAGCATCACGCCCACGACAACGGAGAAGAACGCGGCGAACATGGCCGCCCACATGCGGGCGGTCCAGAGCCGCACCGCATAGGTGTCCTCGCCATGGGGAACTGGGGCGTCGTATAGATACCACCCCAGAAGAATAAAACAGACCGCCAGCGGCATGATGCCAATGAAGAGAATCGGACTGTGAAACAGGCCGGCGGCAGCCAGCGTTGCCGCCGCGTAAAGGACGCATAGTAGAACCATCCCCTTGGCCAGCCTGCACAGCCGTTTTCCCTTTGCCGTTCTGGCCCTGGGTGTGGAAGCTTTGCCGTCCTCAGAGGACGCGGCAATCTCCCGCCACTTTCGCCGCGGCTCAGACAGCATCCCCCAAAAGACCTGAATCAACAGCGAAGAAAATCCAATCAGCCAGATGTTCCCAAAAAACAGCAGCCGAACCCACCCACCGCGGGGGACAACCGGGACAAGCCCCTCCGCAGTCTGCCGGTAGACGGTGAGGGCGTTATAACAGAGTGCCCCTTCTGTAAACTCCGATTCGGATATCCGCTCAGCCGGCGGTTTCTGCGCGGGAAATTCCGCCTCATGCTCCGCCTGGGGAAAGGCGTTCTGATACGCTCCCGTCTTCAGATCGTACTGATAGACCATATAGCGATCCTGCCAGAGGAACAGGGAACCGTCCTTTGCCCCGATCTGGGAATCTCCGGTGTGATCATGCCAGGGGGCCGACACCGACCAGAGAAAAGTGCCTGTTTTGTCGTAGACATTCACCGCACTGCTGTTGTCATACAGAATATAGATGTGATCTTTTCCCTCCAACACCTGCCCGATAGGGGCCGGAACAAAGGCCGGGCGTTCCGCGGGAGGCGCGGAGGCGTCCGCCCGCTGTACAGGCCCTAACAAAAGCAAACGGAGCAGAAACAGGGCAAAAGCCAGGATGGTGCAGCCCCGCAGGAACAGCGACAGTCCAGACAACAGCTTTGTTTTCACCTTCATATGCTTCCCCCCCTGGCGCAGACTGCGTTGGTTCAGGTCTGGAGCATAATCTGCAAAATTTCCTTGTCGGTGGAGCGCATTCCGATTTTTCCCAATCGCCCCACATTGTCCAGGGTGTGTTCGATCCCGTGGGAGATGATGCCGTCGCCGCCGTAGAACTGCTGGCCGTTCTGGAACATCCGGTAGCCCAGTATCCCGGCATCGATGGCGGCGGCGATCTTTCCGGCGCAGGAGGCCTTGGCCCCGTCGCAGATCATCCCGGACACGATGGCCAGGGCGTTGACCACGGTGTGGATGACCTCCTCGTAGCCGCCGCCGTCCAGGTAGGCGATACCCGCCCCCGCTGCGGCCCCGGCGCTCACAGCGCCGCAGTAGGCGGACAGCCGGCCGATGCGGGTCTTTTGGTGGATGGTGATGAGGTTAGACAGCACCAGCGCCCGGTACAGCTTCTCCTCGCTCACGCCCTTCTCCCGGCCGTAGACGATCACCGGTACCGAGGCGGTCATCCCCTGGTTGCCGCTGCCCGAGTTGATAATAACAGGCATCTCACAGCCCCCCATCCGGGCGTCCGACCCGGCGGCGGCGGCGGCCTTGGCCTTGGCGATGGGGTCGTCCGCCGGGGACGTGGCCCGGATCACCTGGCCGATATTGGCCCCATAGCTGTGGGTGAGGCCCTCCTGAGAGATGGCCATGTTGCACTGGATCTGACGGCCGATGATCTCCCGCACGTCCCCCAGCTCTACCGTCTGGGCAAAGTCGTAGATGTCCGCCATGTTGAGCAGGGTCCGGTCGGTGAGGCCGCTCTCGTCGTCGGCCTCCACGGGCAGGTCCAGCAGCACGTTCCCATTGTGCTCGATGTGGACAATATTAGTGTGGTAGTTGGCGATGCGGATCTTGGCGGTGTCCTCCCCCTTTTTCAGGGTGATCTGGATGTCAAAAACCAGCTCGCCATCCAGGAACTCCACCCGGACGGGGTGCTCCTTCAAGTAGGTCCGCATCTCCTCCTGCTGCTCCGGAGTAACCTGGGAGATGACCTCCAGCAGCAGCTCCGGCTTTCCGGCCACCACCCCCGCGGCGGCGGCGGCCTCGATGCCGTGGAGCCCGCCGGTATTGGGGACCACCACGCTCTTCACGTTTTTGATGATGTTGCCGCTGGCCTCCACCACCACCTGGTCGGGGAGGGCGCCCAGCACCTCCCGGCCCTTGGCGGCGCCGTAGGCGATGGCGATGGGCTCGGTGCAGCCCATGGCGGGCACCAGCTCCTCCTCCAGGATACGGATGTAGGCGTCATATCTCACATTTGACTTTTCCATCATGCTCCTCCTTGCTTTCTCCCGGGGCTTTGTGCCTATTATACAGGAAAACCTGCCCCGGGTCAAACGGTTGCGGAAAATACTTCTCTGTGGTAAGATGGGAAAGCGCCCTTCAGGGCGAAGAACGGAGGAAATGCCATGTTCAAGGCGGTATGCTTCGATTTTGACTACACCCTGGGGGACTCCACTGACTCCATCGTGGCCGGCTTTCAGCACGGGCTCACCGGCCTGGGCTGGCCCGCCCCGGAGCGGGAGGCGGTGCGCTCCACCATCGGCTATCTGCTGGAGGACGCCTACACTATGCTCACCGGAGACAGCGACCCCGGCCGTCAGGCCAAATTCCGGGCCCTGTTCTCCGAGGTGGCGGTGGAGCGCCAACGGAAGGAGACCACCCTGTTCCCCGGCGCGGCCGAGCTGCTCCGGGGCCTAAAGGCCCGCGGCGTCAAGACGGCCATCGTCAGCACCAAGCGGGGGGACACCATCCAGATCGTCATGGCCAACCACGGCCTGGGGGACGCCCTGGACCTGGTCATTGGCAGCGCCGACGTCAAACGCCACAAGCCCGATCCGGAGGGTCTACTGGCCGCCATGGACCGGCTGGGGGTCACCCGGTCGGAGACCCTGTTCTGCGGGGACACCGTGCTGGACGCTGGGGCGGCGAAAAACGCCGGCTGTCACTTTGCCGCCGTCCTCAACGGGATCACCCCGGCAGAGGACTTCGCCCCCTTCCCCACCGACCACATCGCCCCTGATCTGTGGGACCTGGCGGCCTGGCTGGGGCTCTAACCAGAACAAAAGGCCGTCCTCCTTTTAGGAGGACGGCCTTTTGTTGTCTTTCAGCTCCATATGGTCCAGTGCATACTGCAAGGCCATACCAATAAGCTCATTCCGGGAGCGATTGGTCCGGGCCGAAAGGTCGTTGTACTGCTCCTGAAGGGCTCTATCAATGCGGATCGTCATGGTAACAGTCTTATCTTCCCGGGGTGTAATGATAAATTTTTCCATAATGCCTCACTTCTCACTCTTTTTGAGTACATTATAGGGTGAATCTACACATTTAATCCATGTCACAAACTGCATTAAAAACTCAACTCAATTTGTAATTGACATTTTTGGAAATAAGTGTTATTGTGAAATGGCAGGTTTTAAGAAAATTTTAATTTGACTTATGCCTGTCCGGTGCTACAATAAGCTGGAGAAGTTGGGCGCTGTCCCAAGAAAGGATGATTCGATGAAACGATTACTTACTCTGCTGCTAGCTCTGGGCCTGCTGGGCAGTACCACCCCTGTCATGGCCGCGGAGTCCTCCGCCCTGGGCGGCGAGGGGAACGATGTGGTGGTAACCACCGACGTCGCCCAGGCCGCCCCCATCCCTGCTTGGGCCTACAAGGAGCTGGCCGACGGCTACGCCTTGGGCCTGTTCGGGGATGAGATCTACACCCAGCACAACAAGACCGTCACTCAGGAGCAGCTGGACAAAATCACAGGCGTGGTGGCGGACAAGCTGGCCCTGCTGGGGGTGGAGCAGCGCTCCAGCGCCGGCTCCTTCGTCCTTGATACCACCCGGGGCGGCGTGCTCAACGCCTTGTATATGGAGGTTCTCCCCTACGCCTTCCCGGGCGTCGACGTCGGACCGGTGGACTTTATGCGCTCCATGAAGGTGGTCCGGGGTGACAACACCGGCCTGGCGCTGGATCGCCCCTGCACTCTGATGGAGGCGGCCGCCTTTGCCGACCGGCTGATCCTCAACCTCTACGATCAGCAGAACGCCGGCTCTCTGGGTCTTCTGTGGAAGGCGGAGGGGAATGGCAATACCCTGTACCTGCTGGGCTCCATCCACACCGACCGGAACAACCTCTACCCCTTCCACAAGCAGCTCCGGGATATCATCACCAACTCCGAGCTGGCCGCCTTTGAGCTGGACTTCAACAGCCAGGAGGGGATCGACGAGTTTTCCGCCATGCAGATCTACTCCGACGGCACCACCTTGAAGGACCACATCAGCGCTGAGCTGTATCAAGAGGTTATCGAGGCTCTGGCTCCCCTGGGCATGCCGGAGGCACAGGTGGCCCAGTTCAAGCCCTGGGCGCTGGCCAACTCCTTTACCGCCCTGTCCATGCTGGACGAGACCAGCAGCGACAACGCCATGGCCATCGATCTGTATATCAACGCCAAGGCGGCCAACGCGGGCATCCAGATCGAGGGCGTGGAGACCTACGCCTTCCAGGGCAGCATCTTTGAGAACCTGTCCGCCGAGTATCAGGAGAACTACCTGGCCTCCACTCTGGCCATGTACCAGGGAATCGACGCCGCCGAGGGTCTGACCGCGGCGGAGAAGGCGGAGCTTGAGGCCGCCCTCAAGGAGCAGGACGCCATGGTGGACCGCTGGATGGACCAGTGGAAGACCCGTGACACCCAGGGCTTCGCCAAGGACTACCCCAAGGACGACATTCAGTCCAACACCACCGACGAGCTGAACGCCAAGCTCTTCGAGGGCCGTGACCCCAACATGATCGCCTGGGCGGACCGCTACCTGAAGCAGGAGGGCTCTCACACCGGCCTGATGACCGTGGGCGCGGGCCACATGATTGGCAAGACCGGCATCGTCCAGGGGCTGAAGGACCTGGGCTACACCGTGGAAGCCGTGCCCGTCCCCTGAATCCCGTAAAAAATCCGGACCCCTTACGGGGTCCGGATTTTTTATACTTATTTTCTGGTGGGCACATGCCAGATATCCCGGGCGTAGTCCTGGATGGACCGGTCGGCGGCGAAGATACCCGACCGGGCAATGTTGATGAGGGACATCCGGTTCCAGCGCTCCCGGTCGGCGTAGGTTGTAATCGCCCGCTGGTGGGCGTCGCAGTAGCTGTCGAAATCGGCCAGCAACATATACTCGTCGGCCTGGCTGCCGCCCGCACCGAAGAGCAGCCGCTGGGTCAGGTCGGAGTAGGACACCTTGTCGGCAAACCCGGCGGAGATCTGGTCCAGCACCCGCTTGATGGCCTGGTTGTGGAGGTAAATCTCGTGGGGACGGTAGCCATCCTGCTTGCGCTGGTTCACCTGCTCGGTGGTCAGGCCGAAGAGGAAGATATTCTCGTCCCCCAGCTGCTGGTGCATCTCCACATTGGCGCCGTCCAGGGTGCCGATGGTGAGGGCGCCGTTCATCATAAACTTCATGTTTCCGGTGCCGCTGGCCTCCTTGCCGGCGGTGGAGATCTGCTCGGAAATCTCAGAGGCGGGCATGAGCTTCTCGGCCAGAGAGACCCGGTAGTTCTCCAAAAAGACCACCTGCAGCTTGTCCTTACAGATGGGGTCGGCGTTGATCTGGGCGGCCAGGGAGTTGATGAGCTGGATAATCTGCTTGGCCACATGGTAACCCGGGGCCGCCTTGGCGCCGAAGAGGAAGGTCTGGGGAGTAAACTCCATGTTGGGGTTGTCCCGCAGCTGGTTGTACAGGTGGATGATGTGCAACACGTTGAGCAGCTGCCGCTTGTACTCGTGGAGGCGCTTCACCTGGACGTCGAAGACAGCGTCGGTATTCAGCACCACCCCCGACTCCTTCTCGACCCAAGCGGCAAAGCGGCGCTTGTTGTCCAGCTTGATGTCCTCCAGCTTCTGGAGCACGGCCTTGTCGTCCGCCGACTTTTCAAACTCCTTCAGGGCCTCGGGGTGGAGGAGGTACTTGTCCCCGCCGGTACACTCCCGGATGAGGGCGTCCAGCTGGGGGTTGATCTGGGACAGCCAGCGGCGGTGGTCGATGCCGTTGGTCACGTTCTTGAACTTGCCGGGCTCGGCCTGGTAGGCATCCCGGAATACCTCCCGCTTCAAGATCTCAGAGTGGAGGGCGGACACGCCGTTGATGCACTGGCAGGCGCAGACACACAGGTTGGCCATGCGCACCTCTCCCCCCCAGATGATGGCCATTTGGGCCACTTTATCGGTGTCGCCGGCGTAGCGGTGCTCCAGCTCATACTGGTAGCGGCGGGCGATCTCGGTGAGGATCTGCCAGATCCGGGGGAGCAGGTCCTGGATCAGCTTCTGGGGCCAGCGCTCCAAGGCCTCGGCCAGCACGGTGTGGTTGGTATAGCACACCGAGTCAGCGACGATGTGCCAGGCCTCATCCCAGCCGTAGCCCTCCTCGTCCAGCAGGATGCGCATCAGCTCGGGGATGACCAGGGTGGGGTGGGTGTCGTTGATCTGGATGACGTGCTTCCGGGCAAAGTTGCGCAGAGTGCCGTACTGGGCCTTGTGCCGGCGGACGATGGACTGGACGGTGGCAGAGACGAAGAAATACTGCTGTTTCAGCCGCAGGGACTTGCCCTCAGCGTGGTTATCGTCTGGGTAGAGCACCTTGGCGATGACCTCGGCCATAGCCTGCTGCTCCATCGCCTTCATATATTCGCCCTTGGAAAACAGGGACATATCCACAGGCTGGGGGCTCTTGGCGTCCCACAGCCGCAGGGTGTTGGTATGCTTGGTCTTATAGCCGGCGATCTCCATGTCCCGGGGGATGGCCAGCACGGCGGTGTAGCCCACATGCTCGGGATGGTTGACCCCGTTCTCCCAGCGGTCGATGATCTGGCCGCCGAAGCGGACCTCCTCCGCCTCCTCCATCTTGGGGATGAGCCAGGCGTCGCCCAGGCCCAGCCAGTTGTCAGCCAGCTCCTGCTGCTTGCCGTCGATGATCTTCTGCTTGAAGATGCCCAGCTCATAGCAGATGGAGTAGCCGGTGGCGGGAATCTCCAAGGTGGTCATGGAGTCCAGGTAGCAGGCGGCCAGGCGGCCCAAGCCGCCGTTGCCCAGGCCGGCATCGGGCTCGCACTCAAAGAGGTCGGCGGCGGAGAAGCCCATGCCCTCCAGGGCCTGCTTCAGGGTGTCCAGCAGCCCCAGGTTGTAGGCGTTCTTCTCCAGGGAGCGGCCCATGAGGAATTCCAGGGACAGGTAGTGGACCTGCCGCTGCTGCTTCTCCCACACCTGGTTGCTGGTCTCCATACGGTGGCGGGACATGATGTCCCGCAGCACCAGGGCACAGGCCTTGAACATGTGATTTTCGTTGGCCGTCTCCACCGTGCAGCCGAAGTTGCGCTGGAGCTTGCCCGTAATCATTTCAGTAAGCTGTTCCTTATTGTACTCAGGGGAATGGTCTGTCATAACGATGCCTCCCGTTTCATTTCATCAAGGGGAGGCCGCGCCTCCCGCGGGTATTGATTTTATCAGATTTTTCTGCCGCAGTCAACAATAGGGATGGGAGAAAATGGGGAAAAATTGCATTTCTCTGACGTAAAAAGCGGGCGGCTTTTCCAAAGGCCGCCCGCCGCGCCTCATTCAAAGGCGGCATACAGCGTCATGGGTTCCGGAGTCCAGCCCGCCGGAAGGGAGGCTGTCCCGTCCGCTTCCGGCCGGAAGCGGACCGTCATAGTGACGCTGTCCCCCGACTTCTCCCGGACGGCCCAGCCGGCGAAGCGTTTGCCCGCCGGGGCCGTCACCGCGGGCGGGGTAAAGCTGCACTCCTCGGAGGAGACAAAGAACCTCCCCAGCTCCTTCTGGCCGTCCATAAAAATCAGGCGGGTGCGGGTGATCTCCCGCTGGACATCCACGTTGGTCATCTCATAGGCCCGCCAGCCCGCCGCCGTCTGACGGAAAAAGAAGGTACTGTCCACATGGTAGCCCTTGAGGGTGCCGTTCGTCCGTTTGACGTTCATATCCATCTTCACCCGGGCTGAGAACAGCGACCGGCTGTAGCGGCGATACTCGCTGATCTCCTCGCTGTCAAAGCTGTGGTCGGTGGTGTTCTTGACCCAGATCTCGCTCTGACGGATGGTGCTGTAGATCTGGCTCTCGCTGTCAAAATACCGCCGGAGCTGTTCGGAGGTAGATTCCCGGATCATAAACCGGGCGTAGGTCCTCGCCGCCCCCAGGAGGGCGGCCCGCGCCTCCTCGTCCGGCTCCTCCGACCGCTCCCCGGCCATGAAGCAGCCGTCCTGGTAGCTTAGCGGGGCACTCTGGCCATCCCGATCCAGCACTTTGACCTCCGCCTGGCGGATGGCGCTGGCCTGGGTCTGCCACAGGACGGTCCGCCGGCCATGGACTCCCTCCGGGAGGTAGCGCTCCGCGGCCGTCTCCACCGTCTGGGCCACGCAGTCCTCCCCCAGCAGGACGCCGTTGACCTGCACGCTCCAGCCCTCAGGGGCCCGGACGGACACCGTGCCCGTCTGGCCCAGCAACAGCTCCACCTTGTCCAGCTCCCAGACGGTCCGGCCCTCTTCCGTCTCGCTGCCGGCCAAAGTAAAGGCCGCCACGCTGTCGCCCCCCGCCTTTACGATATACCGCCGAGCGCCGGACAGGCCAGCGGAGGTCTCCACTAGGGTCAGCTCCTGTCCGGAGGTCAGCTCCTCCATGGACCGGGCAAAGCCCTCCCGGTCCCCGTAGAGACCCGCCTCCAGCCCAGCCAGGTCGTACACCCGGCCCCAGTCCGCCGGGGAAAAGAGGTCGTTAAAGACCTCCTGGCTGGTGTGCTTGGGCTGGGCCGCCTCGAACCGGGTGAGCCAGGGGCGCAGAAGGCCGAACCGAATATAGCAGAAGGCGGCCAGCAGCACCAGGACGATCGCCAGCAGCACCTTATAAAACAGGCTGATCTTTCTCGTCTTCATCATCCATTCTCCTCTGCGGGGCGCACCATAAAGAAGGTGGGCATGCGCCGGGGCTCCTCCTGGAGCAGAGAGACGTTGTTCACATACTGTACCTGCCCCTCCCGGTCCCGGAGCAGCATCACCGTGGAGGACCCGCCGTCCAGGTTGCAGGCGTTCACCGCGCCGAACTCCACCATCACGTCGATGATGTCGGCGTAGGTGGCCCCCAGGCTGCCCGCCTGACGGCCATCGATGCACAGCAGAATGGCCGTGCCGTCGGAGCGCTGGCCGATGGCGGTGCGGGGGTTGAAGCCGGAGTTGGTGTTGTAGGCCTCCTCGTTGACGGCCCCGTTGAGGATGAGCACCGGGCCGTAGCAGCAGCCGTCCCGAATACGGGCCTGCCGGGCGTCGTCGGCGGACATGGTCTTGGACACCACCAGGATATTGTCCTCGTTAAAGCCGGCGAAGCCGTAGTAGGAACTGCCGTCGTCCCAGAGGACCTTCCCCTCGGACACCACCAGCCCACAGGGGACGCTGCCCACCTCTGGGCTGATGGTCCCATTGTCAAAGAAGGCCCCGCCGTTGATGGCGGCCACGGCCCCCTCCGCCTCGATCTGCCGGTTGATCCGCTTCCCGGGGACGCTTCTGGAATAGCTCCGGGAGGAGGGAGACAGATAGATCCGGGAGGGGTCCCGGACCAGCATCACGTAGGCGTTGTAGGTGTCGCCGCTGACCTGCTCCACCCGCAGGCCGTCTGGGTACTCCGCCCACTCGTCGTCCTCCAGCACGCTGTCAGTGCGGATGATGACCTGAGAGGGGTCGGACTGCTCGTCAGGCAGGTCGGAGGCCACCTTGGCGCGGATCTCCTCCACCGTCTCTTCCCCCACAAAGACCGCCGGCACCCACTTGGTGGCGCTGGCCTCCAGCAGAGACATAGTCAGTCGATTCCGGGCAGTCTCGGAGGGTCCGTTGAACACCTCGTCCATCACCATCCACAGCCCCAGCACCAGGGTGGCCGCCACCGCCAGGAGGGCGATCAGCCCCCGCAGGAGATACCGCAGGACCCGGCCGCCCCCCTTCTGGGACTTGGGGGCCACCCGCCGGCCCCTCGCCCCGCGCTCGTCGCTCATGTCGATTCTTCCTTTCTATCTTTTCGGGCAAAGACCCACCGGCGCTGGATCACATAGCTGGCCACAAACAGGACAACCATCACCCCGGCGTACACCGCTGTGCGCAGGAAGGTCTGCCTGTCGCCAATCCGGGCGGCCCGGAGCGCCCCCTCGGTCATCAGAAACTGACACAACAGCAGGGGCAAGGCCAGGGCGTAGTACCGCCCCAGGGCCCGGCCCAGGGGGGCGCCGCTCCGGAACACCAGCCGCCGGTTCAAGGTAAAGTTCAGCAGGGAGGACAGCACCCGGGCTCCGATGGCAGCGGCGGCGGTGAGGGCCGTCCCGGCCAGCAGCCCCGCCAGCAGGGCGGACAGCAGCGCAAACAGGCCGGTGTCCGCCGCGGCGCTGGCCAGAGCGCTGAGGGTATAGCGGAAAAACCGGGCCAAAATCAGCTTGTAGATCCGCCAGGAGTCCCGGACGGTGTGGAAATGGGACTCCTTGTTTTCATCCAGATAGATGGTGCGGATCTTCACCTCGTCCCAGGGGATGTCCAGGTCCTTCAGGGCCAGCAGCATATTGGTCTCGTACTCATACCGCTCCCCGGCCACAGTGGTCAGCCGGGACAGGTACTCCATGGGGATGGCCCGCAGACCGGTCTGAGTGTCCGAGATGGCCAGACCACAGAAAATTCGGAACACGGCCCGGGTAATCCGGTTGCCCATCCGGGACCGGGGCGGCACGTCGGGCAGGGAGAAGTCCCGGCACCCCAGGATCAGCCGGTGCTCCTCCAGCATTTTCTGGGCGCAGGCCATGGCGTCCTCCGGATGGTGCTGGCCGTCGCCGTCCACCGTCACCACGCCGGCGCAGTCGGGACAGTGCTCCAGCAGCCAGGAGAAGGCCGTCTTCATGGCTGCCCCCTTGCCCCGGTTGACCTCATGGCCCAGGAGGGTGATCCTGGGCCGGGAGGCCGCAGCCTCAAAAAAGGGTCCAGCCTCGGGCCGGCTGCCGTCGTTCACCAGGACGATTTGGGAAAATCCCGCCTGGAGCAGTCCGTCCACGGTATCGGTCAGCCTGTCCGTCGGGTTCAGGGAGGGCACCACCACCGCCACCCTTGCCTGCGCCGTCTCTCCCATGCTTTTTTCCCTCCTCATACAGAAAGGCCCCCCAGCCGGTTCCAGCGGGGAGGCCTTGGTAGTTGTGGCTTACATCAACTTGACCGTATAGTAGACAAACAGGGCGAACAGCCATGCCGCCATTGCAAAGAGCAGATAGTAGGCCAGGCTCTCCACCGCCAGTCCGGCGGCCATGGCGACCAGACTGGCCAGGCAGGTGACCAGCAGTACGCTGTGGCTTCCCTCCTTGGGCAGGAACTGGATGGGTGTAGGGGCGGGGATGACACCGCCGTTCTTCTTCAGCCACAGGGCTGCAAGCCCCACCAGCACGATGCCGGCCGTCAGGAGGCCGGCCTCAAGGCGCCCGGAGGCGCCGTACCGGGCAAACCACAGCCCCAGCACCGACATGCCGCAGGCGGCGGCGCCCAGGAAGAACTCCCGCTGATAGATATAATACACCAGAGCCAGCACGGCCCAGGCCGCCACCAGCCAGAACAGCATGTTCACGCCGGGCCCCTGGTACTTGACCGTGACGTGGGCACAGATGGCGACGGCGCCCAGAGCGATGGCTCCGATCAGCGGCCAGCCGAACTTCTCGCCCTTCTTCAGCTTCCATGCCGTCCACAACAGGGCCAGCGCCGCCCCGATCAGGGCCACATTGCGCAGAATGGGCAGCCACTGGCCCAGGCCCAAATAGGCATTGACGCCGGCGTCGGTAAGGGTAAAGTTAATATAGAAGCGATTGACAAGCACCAGCAGAGCCTCTAATCCGATCGCCCCCACCACCCACAGCAGACCCCGCTGCAGCGCGATATCCTCCTGACGGCGGCGTTCTTCTCTCTGTTTCTTATCCATGCGTGTTCATTCTCCTTACTGCGGACCGCTGCGGTCCAATTGAAACTTTCCGGTATATCCTAATATCCAGACAATTTATTATTGTACCAGATACCGATTTTTTTTGCAATACTTAAAACGGGAAAAGTATCCAAATTTAATAAACAGGGGGAACGGCGGCTGGCCGACCACCATAAAATGCTGTGGGGGAGACAGCGCAAGCAAAAGGAGAATGAATATGGATCTCTTTCACAAGCGGATCTCCAGGCTCTTGACCGTCAAGAGCCTCGTTACCCTGATCCTCACCGCCGTGTTCGCCGTTTTGGCCTTTCGGGGTGAAATCCAGCAGGACTTTATGACCATCTACGCGGTCATCATCTCCTTCTACTTCGGCACCCAGAGTCAGGAGGACCACGAGGTCCGGGAGGAGCGAAAATGAGACTGCGCAGCCAGTACCTTACCAAAAATGACTGCTACCAGACGGACCGGACCATCTCTGTCCGGGGCGTCATGGTCCACTCCACCGGGGCCAACAACCCCCGCGTCTGCCGGTATGTGCCCGGTGACGAGGAGATGGGCCGCAACACTGCCGGCAACCACTGGGACCGCCCTGGCTTGACCAAATGCGTCCACGCCTTTGTGGGCAGCTTTGCTGACGGGGAGGTGGGGACCGTCCAGACCCTGCCCTGGGAGCACCGGGGCTGGCACGCGGGGGGCGCGGCCAACAACACCCACATCGGCTTTGAGATCTGTGAGGACGGCCTGGACGACCCGGTCTACTTTGGCAAGGTCTACCAGGAGGCGGCGGAGCTCACCGCCATGCTGTGCCAAAAATTCGGCCTGGACCCCCTGGCCGACGGGGTAGTCATCTGCCACGCGGAGGGACATGAGCGGGGCGTGGCCTCCAACCACGGGGACGTGCTCCATTGGTTCCCCAAAATGGGCAAGTCCATGAACGACTTCCGCGCCCACGTGGCCGCCCTGATGCAGGACGGCCAGTCCCCCGACCCCGAGGAGCCGGAGGGAGGTGACGCGGACATGACCTACCAGCAGTGGAAGGAGTTTATGGCCCGCTACCGCCAGGAGCTGTCGGAGCGCCCCGCCCCCGAGTGGGGCCAGAGGGAGCTGGAGCAGGCCAAGACCCTGGGCTTTACCGACGGTAAGCGCCCCCAGGATCTGGCCTCCCGCCAGGAGGTGGCCTCCATGATCCTGCGAGCTTTGGAATAATTCCGTCCCGCCCTGAAGGCTCCCTCTCTGAGGGAGCTGTCGCCGCCGCAGGCGGTGACTGAGGGAGTAAAACAGCAAAATTTTGTAACTTTTTCTGTAGAAAACTCCCTCCGTCACGGCTTCGCCGTGCCACCTCCCTCAAGGAGGGAGGCTTTGGACAGTCCGTCCCGCTCCCCCTGGGGGCGGGATTTTTATGCCCCCATCTCCTCCAGGAACAGCCTGGTCAGCCTGAGCATGTTCTCGAAATCGGCGACACTGCCCACGCTGGCCGGGGCGTGGAGGTAGCGGGTCGCGGCCGACACGGCGGCCACCCTCACCCCCGCCTTGGAGCGCTGGATGGTGCGGGCGTCGTTGCCCCCGGCGATATACTCTTTCGTCTGCCAGGGGATACCCTTCTCTTCTGATAGACGACGGAGGGTGTCAAAAAGTTCCCGGTCGTAAATGGTTCCCCCGTCCATATAGGAGATGACCGGCCCCCTGCCGGGATAACACACCCGGCGGCTGGCCTCCACCCCGGGGAGGTCGGCGGCGGTGGTGGTCTCCAGCACCAGAGCGATCTCAGGCGTCACCGAGAAGGCGGCCCCGAAGGCCCCCCGGGTGCCCACCTCCTCCTGGGCGGTGAAGGCAAAGGTCACATCCAGGGGCAGGTCCTCCTCCAGCAGCTTGAGCATGATGGCGCAGCCCACCCGGTCGTCGATGGCCCGGGCCTTGAACAGGCCGTCCCCCAGCTCCTCAGGCTCACACACGAAACAGCCGCAGTCCCCCAGCTCCACTTTTCTCTCGGCGGCTTCCTTGTTTTTCGCACCGATGTCGATATAGAGGGCCTCTGTCTTGGGGACCTTTTTCCGCTCCTCCCGGCTCACCAGGTGGACGGCCTTTAGGCCAATGACCCCGGGGACCTTGTTTTTCCCGACGATCACCGGCTTGCCCATGGCCACCCGCCGGTCTACCCCACCCACGAAGTCAAATTTGAGAAAGCCCTCGTCGGTGATGCGGGTAATGATAATCCCCACCTCGTCCATGTGGGCGGCAAGCATCAGCTTGTTCCCGGTGGGTTTTTTGCCCTTTTTGAATACAATCAGATTGCCCAGGGCGTCGGTGCGGACGCTGTCAGCGCAGGACGCGGCCTTCTCCTCAATATACCGGCGCACCTCGCCCTCGTCCCCGGACACACCGCTCAGCAGGCACAGCTCCTTTAAGGTGTTCAGCATGTCCTCTTCCCCTCTCCAAGGCTCTCCACGAAGGCGGCCAGCAGCCTGGCGGTATCCGTCAAGTCCTCTTTGTTCACGACCTCCACCGGGGTGTGCATATACCGCTCCGGGACGGACACCACGGCGGTGGCCACCCCCTCCCGGCTGACCTGGATAGGCCAGGCGTTGGTGCCGCTGGAGCCCGCCATCACCTCAATCTGGACAGGCATGTCCAGCTCCTTGGCCAGCCCCTTGAGCCGCTCTGACAGGGACCGGGCGCAGTTGGGACCCACCCCGATCACCGGGCCGCCCCCCAGCTTGAAGGTCTCGTTTTTGGAGGCGTCCGGGCTGTCCCCGTGGGTGACGTCCACCGCCACGCACCACTCCGGCGCGATCTCATAGGCGGCGGTGATGGCTCCGGTGCTGTGGGTCTCCTCCTGGGTGGAGCCCAGCACGTACAGGTCCACATTTAACTGTTTATCCCTCAGCCGCTCCAGCACGTCCAGCAGGACGGCGAAGCCACAGCGGTCGTCCAGGGCCTTGCCGCACAGCAGCTCCTCCCCCAGGGGCGTACAGCTCCCCCGGTAGGTGCCTGGGGTGCCGGTGGGAATGCGGCGTTTTACCTCCTCCTGGGACAGGCCCACGTCGATGCACAGGTCCTTGATGGGGGTAGTCTTGTCCATATCCCCGTCCTCCTGGATGTGGGGGGGCAGGCAGATTACCACCCCGGTGACGGGGGGCTCGGTCATCAGGGTGATCTCCCGGTCGGGGAGCATCCGGGGATCCACGCCCCCCAGGGCGGCGAAGCGGAGAAAGCCCTCGTCGTGTCCCGTGACGATGAAGCCAATCTCGTCCAGGTGGGCGTCCAGCAGCAGCTTGGGGGCGTTGTCCCGCCCGCACCGGCGCACCCCTACCACGCTGCCCAGGCGGGTAAAGTACACCTCGTCCGTCAGGGGTCGGAGCAGCTCCGCCGCCGCCTTCGCTACGTTTTCCTCAAACCCGCTGGGCCCGGACAGGGCGCACAGGCGGGCCAATGTCTGTTCATAGTTCAATTTGGAATACCTCCATTCGGTGATAGGGTTCCAGGATATCCCTATCTTAATCCAAAACAGAAAAAGCTGCAAGTTTTTTTGTGAAACTGCTTGACAACGCCCCGGCGCTGGGATATAATGCGCTTTGCGTTCAAAGACAGCAGGGGCCTTCGGGCATAATTCCTGCCGAGAGTGCTTTCAAAGGAATATTCTTTTGATGGTACTGTCCTTCTGTCTTTACGACGGAAGGTTTTTTGTTTCGCACCAAGAAATTCTGGAGGTGAAACCAAAAATGCCTAACGCAAAGGTCCTTTCCGAGAAGAAGGCCATCGTGGCCGCTCTGGAGGAGCAGCTGAAGGGCGCCGCCAGCGGCGTGCTGGTGGACTACAAGGGCATCACCGTGGCCGAGGACACCGCTCTGCGCGCCGAGCTGCGTCAGAACGACGTGCAGTACTCCGTGGTGAAGAACACTCTGGTCCGCTTTGCCCTGGACGACGCCGGCTTGAAGGAGCTGGACGATGTGCTCAACGGCACCACGTCCCTGGCCACCAGCTCCGGCGACCCCATCGCCCCCATGCGGGTGGTGAACAAGCACGCCAAGAAGCTGGGCGACGGCAAGTTCAACATCAAGGGCGGATTCATGGACGGCAAGGTGCTCTCCCTGGACGAGATCATGGCCCTGGCTGAGCTGCCCCCCAAGGATGTGCTCCAGGCTCAGGCTCTGGGCATGATGCTGGCTCCCATTACCAGCCTGGCTATCGTGCTGAAAGCCATCGCCGAGAAGGGCGGCGAGCCCGCCGCCAAGGAGGCCGCCCCCGCTGAGGAGGCTCCCGCCGCCGAGTAAGCGGCAGACCCGCTCCCGGGATGGGAGACTACAAAATTTAAAATAACACAATTAGGAGGTTTATTATCATGGCTAGTGAGAAGATTACTGCGATGATCGAGGAAGTCAAGGCTCTGACCGTTCTGGAGCTGTCCGAGCTGGTTAAGGCTCTGGAGGAGGAGTTCGGCGTGTCCGCCGCCGCCATGGCCGCTCCCGCCGCCGGTGGCGCCGCCGCTGAGGCCGCCGCTGAGAAGACCGAGTTTGACGTGGTCCTGGCCGGCTTCGACGCCGCCGCCAAGATCAAGGTCATCAAGGCCGTCCGCGAGATCACCGGTCTGGGCCTGGCTGAGGCCAAGGCCGCCGTTGAGGGCGCTCCCAAGACTCTGAAGGAGGCCGTGTCCAAGGACGAGGCCGAGGAGCTGAAGAAGAAGCTGGAAGAGGCCGGCGCCAAGGTGGAGCTGAAGTAATCAGCATCCCCAACAAACAAAAAAAGGACCTGAGGCTCTCGCCTCAGGTCCTTTTTCTTCTTCGCTCAGCGGTTCTTGAAGGCAGTGACCTTCTCCTTGTTGACAAAGGCCTTCATGGCGTCCTTCTGGTCCTCGGTGGAGAAGCACAGGCCGAAGGCCTCGGCCTCGAAGGCGGCGCCGGTGGCCATGTCGGTCTGGAGCCCCCGGCGGATGGCCGCCTTGGACTGGCGCACCGCCACCTGGGCGTTGGCGGCGATGGCGTTGGCCAGTGTGATCGCCTTGTCCATCAGCTCCTCGGCGGGGTAGACGTGGCTGACCAGGCCGATGCGCTCCGCCTCCTCCGCCTTGATGGTCTTGGCGGTGAGGATGAGCTCCATAGCGTTGGACACCCCCACGATCCGGGCCAGACGCTGGGTGCCGCCGAAGCCGGGGGTGATGCCCAGGCCCACCTCGGGCTGGCCGAACTTGGCCTTCTCGCTGGCCAGGCGGATGTCGCAGGCCATGGACAGCTCGCAGCCGCCGCCCAGCGCGAAGCCGTTGACGGCGGCGATGGTGGGCTTGGTCAGGTTCTCCAGCTTGAGGAACACACCGTTGCCGTAGGCACCGAAGGCCTTGCCCTCCACGGCGGTGAAGCCGGACATCTGGCCGATGTCCGCCCCGGCCACGAAGGACCGGCCCGCTCCGGTGACGACGGCCACCAGGATCTCAGGATCGGCCTCCACCTGGTCCAGTACAGCGTTCAGGTCCTCCAGCACCTGCTTGTCCAGGGCGTTCAGCGCCTCGGGACGGTTCATGGTAACGACGCCCACAGGGCCCTTCTTCTCCAGAGTAACAAACATAGGAAAATTCCTCCTTGTTTTTTAGTGGTGCTCCCATTATAGCGGATATTCAGGGAAAGAGCAAGGATAAACTCTCCCCCTCCCGAATAGATTGTCAGGAGGGGGGATCGTCTTGTCTGAAAAAATGCTGTCCGCCGGGAAGGGCGCGCTGTTCCTCACGGCGCTGAGCGCCATCTCCCAGGTGCTGGGCTTTTTCTACCGGGTGGTGCTGTCCCGGCTGGTGGGGGCGGAGGTGATGGGGCTGTATCAGCTCATCATGCCGGTGTCCTCGGTGATCATGTCCCTCACCGCCGTGGGGCTGACGGCGGCGGTGTCCAACCTCACCTCCCAGCACCTGGCCCTGGGCAACCGCAGGGCGGCGGACCAAACGCTCTCCGCCTGCCTGAAGGCTTTCTTCCTCCTGCTCCTCCCCGTGGGGGCGGTGGTGATCTTGGGCTCGGACGCCATCTCCGTGTACCTCCTGGGGGACGCCCGCACCCAGCTGGGGCTGATCCTCCTCATCCCCTGCGTCGCCCTCATGGGGGTGGAGAACTGCCACAAGCACTTCTTCTACGGCTCCGGGGTGGTCCGCCCACCGGCTATTGTGGAGCTGCTGGAGCAGTTCGTCCGCACCTTCGCGGTGATCGCCTTACTGGTCCTCTTCCTGCCCCAGTACCCGGAGCGGGTGGTGGGCCTCATCGTGACCGGCATGGTCATCTGTGAGATTTTCTCCTCCTGCACCCTGGTCATCCTCTACCGCCGCCGGCGGAGGCCCCTCACCGGACGGGGGGAGGAGGGCCGGGTACGGAGGCGGCGCATCTTCTCCATCGCCCTGCCCGTGGGGCTCAACGCCCTGCTGGGCAACCTGCTCTCCGCGGCCAACTCCGCCCTCATCCCCCAAAAGCTGGTGGAGGGGGGCATCGACAGGTCCGCCGCCGTCTCCCAGTTCGGGGTGGTGTGCGGCATGACCATGCCCATGCTGTCCCTGCCCATCGTCTTTCTGGGGGCGCTGAACCTGGTGATGGTGCCCCGTCTGGCCCGGGCCCGGGCCTTGAACCGCCCGGCGGAGGCCAGAAAGCTCATCTCCCAGACCATCTCGGCGGTGTCGCTGCTCACCCTGCCCTGTATGGCCTTCATGGTAGTGGTGGGCCCCGACCTGGGAAAGGCCATGTTCCACCAGGAGGGAGTGGGGGAGTACCTGTTCCCCCTGGCCTGCGTCATGGCCATGAGCTGCGGCACCTCGGTACTGGCCTCCGCCCTCAACGGGGTGGGGCGGCAGCGGACGGTGGCCGTCATCTCGCTGACGGGCGGGGCGGTGCAGCTGGGCTTTACCCTGGCCCTGGTCCCCCTCCCCGGGGTGGGGATGGCGGGCTATGTGGCCGGGGCGGTGGCCGCCACCGCCCTGGAGCTGGGGCTGTGCCTGTGGCAGGTGGTCAGGGCCACCGGGCTGGAGGTGCGTCCCTTCCAGTGGATGGCCGCCCCCGGCCTGGCCGCCGCCCTGGCGGGGCTGACAGGCAATCTGCTTTTCCGGGTACTCAAGGACAGCGGCCTGGACCCCGTCCCCGCCGGGCTGGCCACCCTGGCCTTTGCCCTGATCCTGTACTTAGCCGCCCTCCAGGCTCAGGGGGTCAGGGTCCGGGAGGTTCTGCGGCTGGACTGACATAACACAGCCCCGTCCGACCGGACGGGGCTGTGTTCGTTATTTCGTCTCCCGCATGGGGGCAACCTCTTTCTTGTAGACGTGGTAGAGGAACAGGGCACTGAGGGTGGTGGAGAACAGCTCCGCAAAGGGGAAGGACCACCACACCACATGCAGTCCGCCCAGCCGGGCCAGAACGAAGGCCGCAGGCAGCAGCACGATCAGCTGACGGACCACCGACACCGCCAGGGACAGCACCCCGTGGCCCAGGGCCTGGAACACCGAGCCCGCGACGATGCAGAACCCGGCCAGCAGGAAGCTGGTGGAGATGATGCGCAGGGCGGGCACGCCGATGGCCAGCAGGTCGCCGGCCTCCTCCCCCTCCGCCTCGAACAGGCTGAGGAACACGTCGGGGAACAGCTGGAACAGGGCGAAGCCCACCGCCATAATGCCCACGGCGTAAGTAATCGCCAGCCGGACGGTCTTGATGATCCGCTCCGGCTTTCGGGCGCCGTAGTTGTAGGCCACGATAGGCACCATGCCGTTGTTCAGGCCAAAGACGGGCATGAAGATGAAGGACTGGAGCTTGAAGTAGATACCGAACACCGCGGTGGCGGTGGAGGTGAAGGCGATGAGGATCTGGTTCATGCCGAAGACCATCACCGAGCCGATGGACTGCATGATGATGGAGGGCAGGCCCACGCTGTAGATGCCGCCGATGATGTCCCTGCTGGGCCGCAGGCCGGAGAAGGACATCTGAATCTCCGGGTTGTGGGTGAGGGACAGATAGAGCCCCACCAGCCCGCCGATGATCTGGCCGGCCACCGTGGCCACGGCGGCTCCCGCCACCTCCAGCCGGGGGAAGGGGCCCAGGCCGAAGATCAGGAGGGGGTCCAGGATCAGGTTGATGACCGAGCCTGTCCCCTGGATAATCATGGCGTACACCGTCCGCCCGGTGGACTGGACCAGCCGCTCGCAGGCCACCGACACGAAAATGCCCATGCTGCACCCGGCAATGATGGTCAGGTAGTCGGTGCCGTAGGAGATGATGCCGGGGATGTCGGTCTGGATGGTGTAGAACAGCCGGGCGCAGGTCAGGCCCAGCACGGTGAACACCAGCCCGCTGACCACCTCCAGCAGCACACCGTTCATGGCGGTTCGGTTGGCCCGGGTGAAGTCCTTCTGCCCCAGACTGCGGGAGAGCAGGGCGTTGATACCTACACCGGTGCCCACCGCCACTGCAATCATCAGGTTCTGCACAGGGAAAGCCAGCGACACCGCATTGAGGGCGTCCTGGCTCAGCTTGGCCACAAAGTAGCTGTCTACGATGTTGTAGCAGGCCTGGATCAGCATGGAAATAATCATGGGCAGCGCCATGTTCAGCAGCAGCCTGTTCTCGGGCATGACGCCCATCTTGTTTTCCTGCGCGGGCACAAAAATTCCTCCTCCATAAAAAATTGCCGCCCGTGGAGGGAATACGCAATTTTTCGCTCTTTTTTGTCCAGGAGCCTATTATAGAGGAATCAAATTTTTATGTCAATGGCACTTTTACTGATTTTTCCCGGTTTGCATTGACTTGTGCCCCGGAATTGAGTATGATAAAAACAAGTTTGAAACTTTCTGATAAGGAGACTGCCATATGCTCACCCTGGAATCCTTCAAGTCTGCCCGGAGCGTCCTTCAGGCCGTACTGCGGCCCACACCGCTGATCCACTCCCCCTACCTGTCCAAAAACTGCGGCAACAACGTCTATCTCAAGCCGGAGAATATGCAGGCCACCGGGGCCTACAAGCTCCGGGGGGCCTATTATAAGATCAGCACTCTGAGCCAGGAGGAGAAGGACCGGGGACTGGTCACCGCCTCCGCCGGCAACCACGCCCAGGGGGTGGCCTACGCCGCCCAGGCCGCCGGGGTGGCAGCTACCATCGTCATGCCCACCACCACCCCTCTGGTGAAGGTGAACAACACCAAGGACTACGGGGCCAAGGTGGTGCTCCACGGCGAGGTCTTTGACGATGCCGCCGAGCTGGCCGCCAAAATGGCCCAGGAGGAGGGGCTGACCTACGTCCACCCCTTCAACGATCTGACCCTGGCCACCGGCCAGGGCACCATTGCCTATGAAATTTTCCAGGACCTGCCCGACGTGGAGGCCATCCTGGTGCCCATCGGGGGTGGCGGGCTGGCCGCCGGGGTGTCCACCCTGGCCAAGCTACTCAACCCCCATGTGGAGGTCATCGGCGTGGAGCCCACCGGGGCGGCCTCCATGAAGGCCAGCCTGGAGGCAGGACACGTGGTCACCCTCCCCGCCGCCACCACCATCGCCGACGGCGTGGCGGTCAAGACCCCCGGGGACAAGGTCTTCCCCTATGTACAGAAAAACGTGGACCGGGTCATCACCATCGACGACAGCGAGCTGGTGGAGGCCTTCCTGGACATCATGGAGCGACACAAGATGGTGGTGGAGAACGCCGGTCTGCTGCCGGTGGCCGCCCTGCGCCATCTGGGGTACGAGGGCAAGAATGTGGTCTGTGTCCTCTCCGGGGGCAACATGGACGTGATCACCATGTCCTCCCTGGTCCAGCACGGACTGATCCAGCGGGGGCGCATTTTCACCTTCGCTGTCCAGCTCCCCGACCGCCCCGGCTCCCTGCTGGCCGTGGCCAAGATCCTGGCCGACAACAACGGCAACGTCATCAAGCTGGAGCACAATCAGTTCGTCAACATCAACCGCCAGTCCGGGGTGGAGCTGCGGGTCACTCTGGAGGCCTTCGGCCACGAGCACAAGGAGCAGATCCTGTCCGCCCTCCGGGCCCAGGGCTTCCAGGCCGAGGTGGCCGACACCGGGGATTTTTATAACTGATCCTCTGCCGCCCGCCGGGGACGAGATGTCCCCGACGGACGGCTATCTGAAAGCGGTGGACCGGCCGGAGGTTGGAGGACGGGTTTGGGCCGTGGGTCCGGCCTGGAGCACTCTCCCCGGCCCCGGGGCCTCTCTCCGCTGAGTTATCCTATGCGCCCGGCCTGTCCCCAGCGCCTGTCCATATCAAGGAGGAGCTGTTATGATTAAAATTGCACCCTCGATCCTATCCGCCGACTTCGCCAACCTGGAGCGGGACATTAAAAAGGTGTCCTCCGCCGACTACCTCCATGTGGACGTGATGGACGGCGCCTTTGTGCCCAACATCACCATCGGCGTTCCTGTGGTGAAATCCATCCGAAAATGCACCGATATGTTCCTGGACGTCCACCTCATGGTGGAAAAGCCGGTGCGGTACATCGAGGCCTTCGCCAGGGCGGGGGCCGACCTGCTGTCCGTCCACCTGGAGGCCGACCACCCCACCCGCATCGCCGAGGCCCTCAAAATCATGGGGGAGTGCGGCGTGAAGAAGGCCGTGGCCCTGCGGCCCATCACCAAGGCGGAGGCCGTCCTGCCCTATATCGAGGAGCTGGACATGGTGCTGGTGATGACGGTGGAGCCCGGCTTCGGCGGCCAGGCCTTCATGGAGGACCAGCTGGACACCATCCGCAAGGTCCGGGCCATTATCGAGAAATACAACCCCGCCTGCGAGCTGGAGGTGGACGGAGGCATTGCCCCCAAAACCGCCCCCCTGGTGACTGAGGCCGGGGCCAACGTGCTGGTGGCCGGCTCCGCCGTCTACGGCGCGGCCGATATTCCCGCCGCCATCGCGGCACTGAGAGGGTAACGACTATGCAGTATTTTCCCCCCGCACTGGAAAATTTAGTGGAGCACTTCGCCAAGCTGCCCGGGGTGGGCGTCAAGTCCGCCCAGCGGCTGGCCTTCCACGTACTGTCCCTGCCCGAGGAGGAGGCCGCCGCCTTCGCCAAGGCCATCACCGACGCCAAAGCCCACATCCACACCTGCCCCGTCTGTCAGAACCTCACCGAGGGGGAGGGCCCCTGTCCCATCTGCGCCAGCGCCAAGCGGGACGCCTCCACTGTCTGCGTGGTGGCCGACCCCAAGGACGTGGTGGCCATGGAGCGCAGCCGGGAGTACAACGGGACCTACCACGTCCTCCACGGGGTGCTCTCCCCCATGAACCGGGTGGGGCCCGACGACCTGTATATCAAGTCTCTGGTGGAACGGGTATCCGCCGGCGGGATCGAGGAAGTGATTATGGCCACCAACCCAGACACCGAGGGGGAAGCCACCGCCATGTACCTGTCCCGACTGCTCAAGCCCTTCCAGGTGAAGGTCACCCGGCTGGCCTACGGCATCCCGGTGGGAAGCCACCTGGAGTACGCCGACGACGCCACCCTGGTCCGGGCCCTGGAGGGCCGCAGAGAGATATGAAAACCGCCCGGCCAATGGCCGGGCGGTTTGTCTTACTCTTCGTCGTCGGAGCTGTCCTCCAGCTCGTCCACCATTTTTAAGGCCGCGATGTCCTGACACATCTGCTTCAGCTTCAGCTCCTGGGACATGGCCGCCAGCTCCTCCTCGTCCAGCGGCTGGGACTCATCCGGAGCGGCGTCCCCCTGCATCCACTGCCGGGCCGCTTTTTCATACAGATCGGCCGCCGCCTCTACCTGCGCCTCCTCCGACCGCTCTAAAAACTGCTGTTTCATCTCGAACCGGTCGATGGGCGCTCTCCCCGGGGCGGCGATCCCGCCGGAAGGGGCCTGCTCCCCGGAGGGAACAAAGGTGTCCTGGCTCATCCCTGCAACAGCCTCCTTTTCAGATTCTTATATACTTATATTATGATATCGGCAGACAGGTCCGAAAACTTTAGCCCTCACAGCCTCACCGGAAGTTTCCCGCTGACCTCCAGCCGCCCCGGCTCCACCCGGCACTCCAGGGCCAGCACCTCCACCCCAGCCCGGGCCGCCCGGCGGAGGGCCTCGCCGAACTCCGGGTGGGTGGCGTCGTTGGGCTCCACATGCTCCATCCCCGCCATCTGGACGATAAAGCACACCCCTGCCTCATAGCCCGCCTGATGGGCAAGGATCAGCTCCTCCAGGTGCTTCACCCCTCGGAGGGTGGGGGCGTCCGGGAAGCGGGCCGTACCGTTCTCCTCCAGGGTGACCCCCTTCACCTCCCAGAAGCCCCGGCGCAGGCCGCCCTCTTGTGAAAACTCCCAGTAATAATCAAATCTGGAATTGCCATATGTCATCTCCGGCCGCAGGAGGGCGGGGGTAAACCCCAGCCCGCCGGCGGCCGCCCACTCCCCAAAGACCTTGTTGGGGGCCTGGGAGTCCATGTTGATGAGCAGAGGGCCAGCCTCCCGCTCCTTCTCCACGGCGATCAGGTCGTACTTCGTCTTTCGGGCGGGGTTAGCGCTCTCCTCCAGCCAGACCTTCACCCCAGGAAGGAGCAGCTCCCGGCACCGGCCGGTGTTCTTCACGTGGCAGACCTCCACCTGCCCACTGATCTCCACATGGGCAATAAAGCGGTTGGGCCGGGTCAGAAAGACCCCCGGCAAAATTTTTCCGTAGACCATCTTGTCTTTTCTCCCGTTTCTCTGTATGATGTAGGGGCGGCCAAAAGCCTCCCCCTATCATACCCCATTCCGAAAAGAGAGACAAGCATGAAAAAAGCCTATCTACAAATCATTGCGGCCGCCGCCCTGTGGGGGTGCATCGGCCTGTTTTTAAAGCTGCTCACTGCCGCTGGCCTCACCTCTATGCAGGGGGTGGCCCTGCGCAGCGTGGTGGGCGTCATCTTCTACGGGCTGTTCCTTTTCTTCACCGACCGAAAAGCCCTGTTTATCGTACCCAAGGACTGGTACTATTTCTTTGGCACCGGGGTATGCTCCCTGCTGTTCTTCAACTGGTGCTACTTCAACGCCATCACCCGCAGCTCCATGTCGGTGGCGGCGGTGCTGCTGTACACCTCCCCCGTCTTCGTCACCCTCATGTCGGCCCTCTTCTTCCGGGAGAAGATCACCCCCGTCAAGCTCGCCGCTCTGGCAATGACCTTCGCCGGCTGCGTGCTGGTGACAGGGCTGTTCCCCCTGGGCCAAGAGACCGTCTCCCTGCCGGTGATCCTCTTCGGGCTGGGCTCCGGCTTCGGGTACGCCCTGTACTCCATTTTCGGCAAATTCGTGCTGAAAAAATACTCCCCCGCCACCGTCACCTTCTACACCATCCTGTTCTGCGCCCTCTTCTCCCTGCCCATCTCGGGGCTGCACGCCAATTTGACCTCCCTGGGAGACTGGCGGGCCTGGGTGGGGGCGCTGGGGGTGGGAGTGCTGTGCTGCGCCCTGCCCTACCACCTGTACACCACCGGCCTGAAGGAGGCCGAGCCGGGCCGGGCGGCCATCCTGGCCACCGTTGAGCCCTTCGTGGCCGCCGGGCTGGGCATCCTGCTCTTCCAGGAGGCAATTACCCCCTGGAAGCTGCTGGGTATGGCCGCCATTTTGGGGGCGGTGGCTCTGCTGAACACAAAAAACTGATCTGGGAAGGAGAACAACCATGTCCTGTAAAGAAGAATTCATCGAGATTTTTAAGGCCAACATCACCCGGGAGGGGGCCGACAAGCTGCTGGACTACCTGGAGCACAAGAGCGATTTCTTCACCGCCCCCGCCTCCGCCCGCTACCACGGGGCCTACGAGGGCGGGCTGTGCGAGCACAGCTTGAACGTGTACCACTGCCTGGTGGACTACCTCCAGCGGGAGCGGGTGCAGGAGCTCTACGGCCTGGACTACAGCGCCGAGTCCATCGCCATTGTGGCCCTGTGCCATGATCTATGCAAGATCGGCTGCTACAAAAAGACCTTCCGCAACGTGAAGGACGACGCCACCGGCCAGTGGAGCAAGGTGCCCTCCTACACCTTCGACGACCCCCTGCCTTACGGCCACGGGGAGAAGAGCGTGTACATCACCAACGGCTTTATCCGCCTCAGCCGGGAGGAAGCCATGGCTATCCGCTGGCACATGGGCTTCTCCGGCCCGGAGGACAACCGCATGGTGGGCCAGGCGCTGCGGATGTACCCTCTGGCCTTCGCCCTGGCCACGGCGGACATGGAGGCGTCCTACTTCCTGGAGAACGAGGAGTGATGTTCCTTTTCTTGAAAGAAAAGGAACCGAAAAGAACTTTAATGCAAAACCGCCCCGGTCGGGGCGGTTTTGTTCGTTACAGATGGGCCAGACGCCTCTCCGGGATGAAGGGCCGCAGGACGGGCACCTTGGGCAGAGCGGTGAGCAGCAGCTCGCCCAGGATGACGCAGGCAATCAACTCCCCCACGCCCACGGTAAAGGCGTTGTAGGCGTAAGCGGCCCAAAAACCGGGACCGAAGCCTGTCAAATACCAGGCGATCTCCGCCCCCACAATCACGGCGTTGCACAGCACCGGAGGCAGAGGGGCCAGCCAGCGATTTCCCACACGCCGGGTCATCAGGCAGGCCAGCAGGGTTGCCAGGGTGCCGAACACAAGGTCCAGGGGGTAGGGGGAGAACAGATTGACGATAAAACACCCCACCACCAGTCCCGGCGTGGCGGCGGGGAACAGGAAGGGCAGTACCGTCATAGCCTCGGCCACCCGAAGCTGAATGCCGGCGTAGGGCGGCAGGGGCAGCCCCATAGTGAGGACGGCGTATACCGCCGCGATGAGGGCGGCCAGGGTCAGGTCCCGGACAGTAAATTTGCGCATAAAAAAACCTCCATTTTTTGTTTAGAGAACGGCGGACGCAGATCGTCCCCGAACGAACACCGGTGTCACGCCCCGCCTGTTCACGACGGCTCGGACGCTTCGGCGCTTGGACGAGATGGTATTAAACTCGTCAGCAGGCATTTTACCACAGCCGGGGCGGTTTGTCCAGAAAAAAGTGCCTTCCCCGGAAGGGAAGGCACTCTTTACATATTCTCGGGCTCCGGGTCGCCGGGGAGGGAGCACAGAAACTGGTACTGGGGTACCAGGGACTTCCAGCCCTCCAGCACCTGTCCGGCCAGCTCGGAGGTGAAGAACACGCCCTCGCAGTTGCAGTCCCGGGCAAAGCTGATCTGCCTGCTGTTATACCAGGGCCAGAGCAGAGGTCCCGGGTCCCCTTTGGGGCGCTTGTAGACGTGCCCGTCCATATGGAACTCCCCCCGCTTCTCCACCGCCCGAGCCAGCTTCTCCACGGGCTTGGGGTCCCGGTCGATGCGGGCGCGGAGCTTGGCCATGACCACAGGAGGCATCTCCCAGCAGCCCATGCCGTAGCCGTAGTGGTCGGGGGCGATCTCAAACCAGAAGCAGGGGATCTGCCCGTCGTGCTCCCCCGGCTTACGCAGGGAGAACCACAGGTGGTCCTTGTAGGGCCCCCGGCCGAAGAGCCGCCGGGCGTCCCGGTAGATACGGCTCACCTTCAGCTCCAGCCCCAGCTTGGGGTAGAGCTCGGTCATCTCGTCCCGGAGCTGCTCAGCCAGCTCCCGGGTAGGCCGATCCACCAGAGTGATGAATTCTTCCTTGTGCTCCTGGAACCAGGCGCGCTCGTTGTTCAGGGCTAACCCCCACAAAAAGTCGATGGCGCCCTGGGTGTAGCCCTGAAACATAATGTTACCTCTCTATCTGTGCTCACATCGCCGCCCCGTTTGGGTCGATGGGGCTGATTCCCGAGTCGGAGGGGGGCGGGGTGACGGGATCGGTAGGCGTTTCGGTCCCCGGGTCCGCCGTGCCGGGGTCGGTGGCCGTGCCCGGATCGGTGGAGGGCGGGGCGGGGGGCTTGCCGTCCACCCAGGTGGAGGGGTCGCCGTCGGCCGGGTTGTAGAAGTAGGTGTTGGGCCGCATCTTGTAGGTGCTCACGCCCAGGTCCTGCTTCTCCACCACCGTGCCATCCGCCTCATAGATGGTGCGGTAGGCGCGGGCCTTCATGCCGGTGTAGGCGTACTGCTCCCGGTCCAGCACCAGGGTGCCTCGGGCCACATTGGGGTCGGGCTTATAGGCGGTGCTGGGGGCCACCTTGTCAAAGACGGCGTGGGACGGCTTGGCGTAGCGGCCGTCCTCGTTGGTGCCGTACAGCTGGACCTCCAGATAGCGGACGCCCTTGCTGTTGTCATAGCTCCGGGTGACTACCTTCACCGGGTAATTGGTGTTGTTCTTAAAGCGGAAATCCAGGCTGCCGTAGTACACCGTGGCGTCCATCCCCGGGTCCAGGTAGCTGACGGCAAACTGGTGGTCGTGGCGCTCCACGATCTCCAGGGTGGTGTGGAGCACGGCGTAGTAGATGGTGGAGGACACCTGGCAGATACCTCCACCCACGCCGTCCTCGGAGCGGCCCCCCGCGTAGATGGGGGCGGGGAGGTAGCCCTTGTCGGGGGAGCGGCTGCCGGTGGTGTTGTTGTAGGAGAACTCCTCTCCGGGCAGGAGAATCTTCTCATTGCAGGCCGCGGCGGCCAGCTTCACGTTGGTCTTTCGGGCAGAGCTTCCGCCCACCCGTGTGGTGGCCTCCCCCAGCAGGTCCCGGAACAGCCGCCCCTCCAGGTCGTCCTTGGTCACGTTGGGCCGGGTGACGGTCAGGGGGATAATGACGGTCTCGCCGCTTTTGGCGTTTTGATAGGCGGTTTTCAGCTGCTGAACGTCGAAGTCGATGCCCACGGCGTGGTCGCTGACCTCCATAGTGTTCACGTCCAGGGCGGCGTCCCTGGGCTCGGCGTACACCTCTCTGTGAATGGCCTCAAAGTCGGGCTCCTCGGTCTCGCTCTGTTCGGCCTGGAAGGTCACCCGGTACTCATCACCGTCTCCCGCCAGCGCCTGAAAGGCCTGCGGGAGGCTATAGTCGAAGAGGTCGGACTTCTGAGTTTCCCAGTCTATTGTGATGACGGGTGCACCCTTGGTCATTACCAGCTCCGTCTGGGTGACCTCATAGCCGTGATTCTGGGTGGCGGCGCTGATCCGCTCCTTCATCCGGTCGATCAGGCCCGTCACGGCTGGGTCGTCCTCGGGCAGGACTACGGGCACCTCGCTAGACATCCCCAGCATATGGCCCACCAGCTGCGGGCCGCCGGTGAAAAAGTTCCCATGGCCGATGTCCCAGGCATTTTGAGCGCTTTGGCCGGCGTCCACCGCCAACTGGTCCAGGGTCAGGCGCTCCTCAATGTCCTCATAGGCCATGATAATGGGGAAATCCCCGCCCTTCTGCTCCACGGTGGAGGCCACGGCGCTTTGGGCCTGCTCCACCGTCATATTGGACACGTCGATGCCAGCCACCGACACGTTGGGCAGGATGGTCTCCCGGCCCGCCGCCCAGGCGCATGTCCCCAGATAGGCCGCGGCCAGCACTCCGACCACTCCTCCGGCTATAATCCAGGGCAGCTTGCTTCCGCCCTCGCTTTTTGCCTCACGTCGTCCCTTCATCGCTTTCACCTTCCTCTCCGGTCCCGCTTTCGGACCGGCGCCGCGCGCCTTTCATATATAACTGTTACGAAGCGCTTTTGCGGCAATTGTTGATATTATAGCACGCAGTCCCCTCGAAATAATTACAGAATAGTTACAACTCCCCCGAAAATCTCCCCAAATCTTCAAGCTGTTTCCAGAGAAAAAATTGGACAGGGCATTTACTTTTATTCTCTGGTGCGCTATGATAGAATTCAAGGCGCGCCGGCGGCGCTCTTCACGAAATTTTAAGAAAAAATCAATTCCATTTTGGGAATTTTCTGTTATAGTTATGGTAAGGGACCGGGTGTTTTCCCCGCCGAAGGCGGGGAAAACACAGTAAAATAAAGTTTTCTCGCTTCAGGGGCCGCCGGCCAGTGCGCGGCGCCGATCATGGATATGGGGGATATGAGATGGCTGACTATCAGGACCGGAAAAACAACGGCGACGGCTTCTACTGGCTGATTGCCCTGGGGCTGATCTTTACCGGCGTGGCCGCTCCGGTGGGTGTGTTGATGATCGTAATGAAGATGCTCAGCGGAGACAGCAAAAAGAAGCGTCAGCAGGGCCGCCATCCCTACTACCAGCAGCAGTCGGGGAGCATAGGGGCCCGGACCGCTTGGGATGGAGCCTCCTGGGAGGAGTCCTCCCAGGCCGCGCCTTCCTGGGAGGCGCCCAAAAAGGCTGCCAAACCCAAAAAGAAGAAACGGCCCGGCCGGGACCTGATCTCTGAGCTGGACGCCAGGGGCAAGCGCTGGGCCGTCATCGGCGGCGCTGTGGCCGCCCTATGTCTCATCAGCTTTGTCGGCAGCCTGGGCGACCCGCTGTACTGGCTCTTCGACGGCAATCTGGCCTTCTTTATCGAGGAGCTAATGGGCCTGATGGTCCTGCCCTGCGCCGCCGCCGGCGGGCTGGGCTTTGTGTGGGCCGGCCTGCGCAAGCGCAAGCAGGCCAGCCGTTTCCGCAACTATTTGGCCATGGTGGGCAATCAGAGCTCGGTCTCCATCTCCGCCCTGGCCTCGGCCGCCGGACTGTCCCCCAATAAGGTGCGGGACGACCTGGCCGATATGCTGGACGACGGCCTGCTCCCCCAGGGCTATCTGGACTACGGCGGGGACCGGCTGGTGCTCACCGGCGAGGGCATTGCCCAGCCGCCCAAGGAGCAGCCCGCTCCCCCTCCGCCCCCCAAGGAGGACGAGAACGCCATCCTGGCCGAGATCAAGGCGGTGAACGACGCCATCGACAACGAGAAGATGTCCGCCCAGATCGACCGGATCGGGGTCATCACCGCCAAGATCCTGGACTACCAGAAGACCCACCCGGACAAGGCCGTCCAGCTCCACAGCTTTTTGAGCTACTACCTGCCCACCACTCTGAAAATTCTCCGGGCCTACGCCCAGCTGGAGGACCAGGAGGTGTCCGGCTCCAACATCACCGCCGCTATGCAGCGCATCGAGGGCATGATGGACAAGGTGGTGGAGGGCTTCGAGAAGCAGCTGGACCTCCTCTTCCAGGGGGACGCCATGGACATCACCACCGATGTAGAGGTGCTGGAGCGGATGCTGGCCAAGGACGGCCTGTCCGACCAGGAGGGCCTCACCCTGGGACTGTAAACCAAAAGCCGCCTCCACCGAGGCGGCTTTTTCATGCTCTTTTGTAGGTCACATAGCGGAACTTGACCCCTTCCTCCTCCAGCTCCGGGCCCTCCTCCGCCACACGCCACTCTGACAGGGCGTCCAGATCGGGGAAAAAGCAGTCGGCCCCGGGAAAGCGGCCGCCTATTTTTGTGACATAGGCGGTGTTACATCTGTCCAGCAGGGCCGCGTACACCGAGGCCCCGCCGATGACGAAGGCGTCCTCCGGGGCGGCGGCCAGTAGGGTCTCCAGGTCCTGGAACACCTCCGCCCCCTCTGGGGCGAAGCCTGGATTTCGGGACAGGATCAGATTGCGCCGTCCCTTCAAGGGACGGCCCCCAGGGAAGGTGGCCAGGGTCTTGCGGCCCAGGATCACCGAATGGCCGGTGGTCAGGGCCTTGAAGTGCTTTAAGTCCTCCGATATGTAGATCAGCTGGTCGCCGTCCTTTCCGATGGCCCAGTCCCGGTCCACAGCAACGATCACGTTCATGCTATTCCTCTTTTCCGTTTACGTCCTTCGCGACGGCTCAGGCGCTATACCGCTACAGGGATCTTCTGGTCCAGCGGGTGAGCCTGGTAGCCCTCCAGCTTTACGCTGGCCGGAGTGAAGTCGTAAAAGTCGGTAACGGACTTGTCCAGGCTGAATTTGGGGGCGTCGTAGGGCTGGCGGGTGATGAGCTCCTCCACCACGGGGACGTGGCGGTCGTAGATGTGGCAGTCGGCGATGACGTGGACCAGCTCCCCGGCCTCAAAGCCAGTGACCTGGGCGATCATGGCTAGCAGCACGGCGTACTGCATCACGTTCCAGCCGTTGGCGGTGAGCATGTCCTGAGAGCGCTGGTTCAAAATGGCGTTGAGGGTGTTCCCCGACACGTTGAAGGTCATGGAGTAGGCGCAGGGGTAGAGGGCCATCTCGCTTAAATCGTGGTGGTTGTACATGATGGCCAGGATGCGCCGGGAGGCCGGGTCGTGCTTTAAGTCCCAGAGGACCTTGTCCACCTGGTCCATGTCCCCCTGGGGGTAATGATGGCGTACACCCAGTTGGTAGCCGTAGGCCTTGCCGATGGAGCCCGCCTCGTCCGCCCAGGCGTCCCAGACGTGGCTGTTCAGGTCGTGGATGTTGTTGGACTTCTTCTGCCAGATCCACAACAGCTCGTCTACCGCCGACTTGATATACTGCTTCCGGACGGTGAGGATGGGGAACTCCTTTCGCAGGTCGTAGCGGTTCACCACTCCGAAGAGCTTCACCGTATGGGCGGGGGTGCCGTCCTCCCAGCGGGGGCGGACCTCCCGGTCGGTGTCCCAGACGCCCCGGGATAAGATGTCCTTGCAGTTCTGGATAAATATCTGATCGGCGTAACTCATCGGTCCATGTTCCTCTCTGTTTATTCGGATGACGTGATTGTAACACAAAACCGCCCGGGGTACAACCCCTATAAAAAACTGTTGACAACCGCCGAAAATATGATAGAATAAGTCCCGCAAAATGCGATGATGGAGCTAAGCGTGTTTCGGCGGCCGCAAGCGAGAGGGGACGGTGAGAGCCCTCGGCCCAGCAGAAGCGCGCGGGCCACTCCGGAGCGGCCCGGGATGACCGGGACGGCCTGTCCCCGTTACGGACCAACGAGATGCCCCGCTCTGCGGGGATAACCAAGGTGGTACCGTGGATTTTTCCGCCCTTGACAGGAAGTGTCAAGGGCGGTTTTTTCTGGAAAGGAGGAAGATCATGAGAAAACGAGCGCTCCTGCTGGCGCTGGCACTGGGGCTTTTGCTTACGCTGTCCGGCTGCAAGGTATCCGGAAACCCATTGCCGGAGGGAATGGAGGAGGAGACCGTGCTGTCTGAGGGACGGGAGGTGGTGGCCCTGCTCAACGGCGAGGGCTGGCAGGAGGTCTACGACCTGCTGCGCTCCGACGCGAAGGAGACCTCCAGCCCTGAGGCCATCCAGTCCTATATGGCCCAGCGGCTGGACAAGGCCGGGGCCTACAAGTCGGAGGACGAGGCCATGGCCACCGGGCAGACGCTCAAGGACACCGGTGAGGAGTATGGCACAGCGGTGCTGTACTGCAAGCATGAGAAGAAGTCCGTCATCTACCGCGTCGCCTACAGCACCGACATGGAGCTGATGGGCATTGAGATCAAGGTACGATAAAACAACACATTTTTTACGGAGGTAATCAACATGAAAGAACCCAAACCCTACGGCCTGAACGAGCTGCGGGAGATGTTCCTGAAATTCTTCGAGAGCAAGGGCCATCTCCGGCTGCCCAGCTTCTCCCTCATCCCCCAGAATGACGCCTCTCTGCTGCTCATCAACAGCGGCATGGCCCCTATGAAGCCCTGGTTTACCGGGGAGGAGGAGCCCCCCCGCCACCGGGTTTGCACCTGCCAGAAGTGCATCCGCACCGGCGACATTGAGAACATCGGCAAGACCGCCCGCCACGGCACCTACTTCGAGATGCTGGGCAACTTCTCCTTCGGCGACTACTTCAAGAAGGAGGCCATCCCCTTCGCCTGGGAGTTCCTCACCTCCCCCGAGTGGGTGGGCCTGGACCCGGAGCGGCTGTATCCCTCCGTCTTTGCCGGCAACGAGACCACCCCCGCCGACGACGAGGCCTTCCGCATCTGGAATGAAGTGATCGGCATCCCCAAGGAGCGCATCTTCAAGTTCGGCAAGGAGGACAACTTCTGGGAGCACGGCTCCGGCCCCTGCGGCCCCTGTTCCGAGATCTACTACGACCGGGGGGAGCAGTGGGGCTGCGGCAAGCCGGGCTGCACCGTGGGCTGCGACTGCGATCGGTATATCGAGGTCTGGAACGTGGTCTTCTCCCAGTTTGACAACGACGGCGAGGGCCACTACGAGGAGCTGAAGCAGAAGAACATAGACACCGGCATGGGCCTGGAGCGGCTGGCCTGCGTCTGCCAGGGGGTGGCCTCCCTCTTCGACGTGGACACGGTGATGAACATCACCAACAAGGTCAGTGAGATTACCCGCGCCCACTACGGCGAGAGCCACGAGAAGGACGTGTCCCTCCGGGTCATCACCGACCACATCCGCTCCGCCACCTTCATGATCTGCGACGGCGTCCTCCCCTCCAACGAGGGCCGGGGCTATGTACTGCGCCGGCTGCTCCGCCGGGCCGCCCGCCACGGCAAGCTGCTGGGTGTCAATGAGCCCTTCCTGTACACCGTGTGCGACACCGTCATCCACGAGAACGAGGGCCACTACCCCGAGCTGCGGGAGCGGCAGGACTATATCACCAAGGTCATCCGGGTGGAGGAGGAGAACTTCGCCAAGACCATCGACGGCGGCCTGAAAATCTTCAACGACATGCTCAAGGGCCACCAGGAGAAGGGGGAAAAGACCTTCTCCGGGGCGGACGCCTTCAAGCTCTACGACACCTACGGCTTCCCCGTGGACCTGACCCTGGAGATGGTGGAGGAGCAGGGCATGGAGCTTAACGAGGAGGAGTTCAAGCAGCTCATGGAGGAGCAGCGCCAGCGGGCCCGGAAGGCACGGGAGGCCCTGGGCGACCTGGGCTGGGCCGGCGTGGAGTTCGGCAAGGAGGTGCCCGCCACTGAGTTTGTAGGCTACACCGAGGACACGGTTCTGGACGCCAAGGTGGTGGCTATCGTGGCCGAGGGCCAGCAGGTGGACGAGATTGTCTCCGGCGTGGAGGCCATTGTGGTGCTGGACAAGACCCCCTTCTACGCCGAGATGGGCGGCCAGGTGGCCGACCACGGCTCCATCGACTGTGACGGCCAGGGCCGCTTTGCCGTCACCGACGTGCAGAAGAACAAGGGCGGCAAGTATATGCACTACGGCAGGATGGCCGAGGGCGTACTCAAGGTGGGGGACGTTGTCTCCGCCCAGATTGACACGGACCGCCGGGCCGCCGTCATGCGGGCCCACTCCGCCACCCACCTGCTGGACGCCGCCCTGCGCTCCGTCCTGGGCGACCACGTCCACCAGTCCGGCTCCCTGGTGGAGCCCGACCGGCTGCGCTTCGACTTCACTCACTTCTCCGCCATGACCCCCGAGGAGTTGGGGAAGGTGAGCGCCATCGTCAACGACATGGTCCTGGCGGGCAGCGAGGTGAACACCGAGGTACTGCCCATTGAGGAGGCCAAGCAGAAGGGGGCCATCGCCCTGTTCGGCGAGAAGTACGGCGACACCGTCCGGGTGGTGTCCATGGGCGACGGCTTCTCCGTGGAGTTCTGCGGCGGCACCCACCTGGACAACACCGCCAAGGTGGGCGTGTTCCACATCACCAGCGAGTTCTCCGTGGCCAGCGGCGTGCGCCGCATCGAGGCCACCACCGGCCGGGTGTCCGGCGAGCTGCGGGAGAAGGCGGAGGCCGCCATGGCCGAGATGAAGGCCCTGCGCCAGCGCGTCGACAAGCTGCTGGCCAAGGAGGCCGCCGGCGAGACCGACCGCATCCTCTTCGGCGCCCACGAGGTGGGTGAGCTGAAGGTCATCACCGCCACCGTCCCCGAGGCGGACGGGGCCCGGCTGCGCCAGATGGGGGACATCCTCAAGGACCGGGAGCCCAACGTGGTGGCTGTGCTGGCCGCCGTCAGCGGGGAGAAGATCACCTTCCTGTGCGTGTGCGGCAAGGAAGCGGTAAAAAAGGGCGTCAAGGCCGGGGATATCATCAAGCAGGTGTCCGCCATCGCCGGCGGCTCCGGCGGCGGCAAGCCCGACTCCGCCATGGGCGGCGGCAAGGACCCCCTCATGGTGGACAACGCCCTGGCTATGGTGGACAATGTCGTCTCTATGAAGCTGGGGCTGTAAGGAGGTCTTACTATGTTACCCCAGGACCCCATCATTCTGCTCAGCTATGTGAATACCAAGCTCCGGGACAACTACTCCAGTCTGGACGCGCTGTGCGACGACCTGGATGCCGACAAGGAGGAGCTGGTCCGCAAGCTGGAGGGCGTGAACTACGTCTACAGTCCTGAGCGCAATCAATTTATCTGACAAAAACCGGCTGGTTTATGACCAGCCGGTTTTTAAAAAAATATTGGGGGAAAGCTCAACATTTTCCCTTCCCCAATCGTGTAACAGACAGAAGGACAGAGAGGAGGCGGTTTCGGATGGGCGTGTACTCCCGGGAGGAGATCGAAGCTATTTACCGGCGGAATTTCAAGCTGGTGTATCAGATTTGCCTGGTGATGATGAAGAGCGTGCCCGACGCCGAGGACGCCGCTCAGACTGTCTTTGGCCGGGTGATGGAGCGGGACACGCCTTTTCGTGATCCGGAGCACGAGAAGGCCTGGCTCATTGTCACCGCCCGGAACGAGTGCCGAGACCAGCTCAAGCACTGGTGGCGCAGGTGCCGGGAGGACGCTTCCGCCCTGGACGCCCTGGTCTGGGAACAGCCCCAGGACGGCCTGGTCTGGGACCAGGTGGCCGCCCTGCCGGACAAGCACCGGCTGGTGCTGTTCCTCCACTACTACCAGGGGTACGCCACCGATGAGATCGCGCAAATGCTAGGGGACAACCCCTCCACGGTGCGCTCCCGGCTGGTCCAGGCGCGGAAAAAACTGAAATTACGATTGGAGGCGGAAGGCTATGGAACAACGTGACTTGAACCGGATGTTTGACGCCCTTGCTCCCACCCAGGAGCAGGAGCAGGCCGTGCTGGACCGCCTTCTCCAGACGGAAAGGAAGGGCAACTCAATGAAGAAACTGAAAAAGCTGACCGTACTCGGCATTGCCGCCGCGCTGATGGTCATCTCCTGCGCCGCCGCCGTGGTGACGGGGCTGGACCAACGGCTGGCGGACTACTTCGGCGCAAGCCCGGAGCAGGCGGAACAGCTCTCTACCGCCGCTGCCACCCAAGACCCGGTGTCCCACACCTACAACAGCGGCTGGACGGTGCAGATCAGCCAGGTCCTGTCCGACCGCTATATAGTGGCGGCCCTGATCGACTTCACCGCGCCGGAGGGAATGGTTCTGCCCATCCCGGAGGATACCGAGCTGTCCCGGGAACTGACCCTGATGGTGGACTACCGCATCGAGGACAAGGACGGAAACCTGATCGCCTCCCTGAAGGATGCTCCGAGGTCAGTAAAGCCGGATCGTGTCAGTGAGGGCGGAGGATTGAAAGTGTATACAGTGGAAAGCTGGTCTTATGAGAAAGAGGGAGACGGTCTTGCGAACTGCCTGTATTTAGAGGACAGCGAACCGGAACAGGGGCGTATCTCCGTGATGTGGAAGTATGTCCGGGGTACTAAGTTCCAAAACTACGCAAATGATGAGCTGTTAGGCGCCAGGGTCAGCATCATTCCCAAGGGCATGACCTTCCGCAGCACCCATGAGACCGTCTATTTTGCGGAGGAGGCAGAGCTGTGGTCTTATGACATTACTCTGTCGGAGAGCGATTCGGGCAGCTTGTACAGCATAGAGACACCCTTGAAAATCGCAGAACATGAGGTGGAGCTGAAGACCATCTACCTCTCTCCCCTGGAGTTGGCCTATGAGTTCCAACGCTCCCCCGAGCTGCCCAGCAGCTATGCCATCCCTCTCTATGATAAGGAGGCCCGGGCCTATGCCATCAACCTGGCGGACGGCTCCTCCGTCGCGGTGAAGGACAACTTTGGCCTCTCCGCTACAGCTTCGGAGAGCGGCGAGGGGATCAACCATGTCGGCCTGTACCCGGTGGAGTTCATCGACCCGGAAAAGGTGGTCTCCTTCTCCCTTTTCGGCCAGACCTTCGCACTGAAATAGAAAATTCCCTCTTGCATATACTGGGGAGCGGTGGTATAATAAACATTGCCAAGAAACTGGTCAGGAGATTCATGGCGCTCATGCAAAAAAAGACCCCGGGGGTTGCCTCCCCGGGGTCCTGCTATGTACCGATGCTCACCTGCCCTTGCGGTGCCTGCCGAGCCATTTGCTCACGCAGTTGCCAACTACGCTCGCTATGACAGACACAAGAAAATTAGTCAGGATTTCTTCCATGACGCTCACCTCCTTCTGCTGCCTAAGTGTCAGCGCGGGAGAAGGGCGGCGGAATCATTATACCATTGTTTGACAAAATCCGCAACAAGGCGAAAAGTAAACCTTGCAATCTCCAAAAAATGGGGTAAAATGATTTTACCGACAAACAAAGGAGGTTTTCCCAATGTCCGACTGTTTATTCTGCAAGATCGCCGCCGGGGAGATCCCGTCCAACAAGGTCTACGAGGACGAGAAGTGCCTGGCCTTCTACGACATCGACCCCCAGGCTCCCACCCATTTTCTGGTGATCCCTAAGGCCCACATCGGCTCGGTGGCCGAGGTCACGGAGGCCAACGCCGCCACCGTGGCCCACATCTTCACCGTCATTGCCCAGCAGTGCAAAGAGCTGGGGCTGGACAGCTACCGGGTGGTGTCCAACATCGGGGAGCAAGCGGGACAGAGCGTGCCACACCTACATTTCCACGTCCTGGCCGGCCGGGACATGACCTGGCCTCCGGGCTGAGCCTGCCATGTTCGTCAAGAATCCGGACTACTTTCTCACCATCGTCAAGGAGCGGAGCATCTCCAAGGCGGCGGAGCGGCTGTATCTGTCCCAGCCCTACCTGAGCCAATACCTGGCCAAGCTGGAAAATAGCCTGGGGGTGGTCCTGCTGGACCGCTCCCACTCCCCCCTCCGGCTCACCCCGGCGGGGGAGCTGTTCCACGCCTATCTGGAGCGGCAGAGCTTTCTGGACCGGCAGCTTGTCAGCGACCTGCGGGACTTGCAGGACAAGAAGCGGCCGGTGCTCCACATCGGGGTATCCCCCTGGCGGGGATCCACCCTCCTGCCCGACATCCTGCCCCTGTTCGAGGAGCAGTACCCCGATGTGCAGGTGGTCCTCCACGAGGCCCCGGTGCCCGAGCTGGGAGAGCTGGCCGAGGCCAACGTCATTGACTTCTGCGTCATGCAGCCCCCTGACAACCTGGCCGAGCTGACCTACGAGCCGGTGATGCAGGAGCGGATCTTCCTGGTCTGCCACCGGGACCATCCCCTCCTCCAGGGGCTGGGCAGCGGCTATGACGACCCCCAGCCCTTCCCCGACCTGCGGCTGCTGGAGCACGAGCGGGTGGTGATGCTGCCCCCCGCCTGGCGGCTGTCCAAGCTGCTGTACAACACCTTCTCGGTCCACAGCGTGGAGCCCCAAAATCTCTTAATTACCACCAACACCACCACCGCCATCAACCTGGCGGCGGAGAAGCTGGGCTTCGCCTTCCTCCAGGAGAGCGGCGTCTCTCGCACCCCCTATCTGGACCGGTTGGCCTGCTTCACCCTGGGCGAGCCGCCTCTCACCTGCCCCCTGGCGGTGGTCTATAAGAAAAACGGCTTCCTCTCCCCCGCCGCCCGCACCTTTATCGACCTGGTCAAAGAATTTTACAGCCGGTTTGACCACAAGCCGGAATAAGCTGACAGCCCGCGCCCGGGCTGTCTTTTTTATGTTTTTGCATGGAACTCCCGGCCTCCGGGCAGACTGAAGAGGAGGAGGGGAACGACATGGAGCAATATGAGCAGTACTACCGCCTGCCCCAGGACGTGGTGGGCCACGACGCCGCCCTGCTGTCCTACTGGGACCAGATGCCCGCCAAGGCTCAGCTGAGGTTGCTGGAGAGCAATATCACCGTGTCCACTCTGGGGGAGCTGAAAATGCTGGCTGAAACATTTTCTCAAGAATAATTTGTCCCCATTTTTGGGGCAAATTCCTGGACATTTCAAGGAAAAAATGAAAAAAATTCTGCTGGAAGCAGTGGTATACCTCCCCACGGTTGAATCGGGAAAACTCCGGCCATAATGAGAGGGCGGGCGGTTGCAGTCCGTCCGCTCTTTTATTTTCGGCAAGGGGGTGGAATGATGGAACAAGAAAAGAAAAAAGGTCCGGGAGTGCTTTGGCTGGTCGTGCTGGGGGTGGCGGCCTGCCTGGCCCTGTCCCTGTCGGGACACCGGGCCGACGCCGCGGCCGTGACGGCCTCCGCGACCGTGGAGCTCCCCGGGTTAGCCCGGCCGGCGGGGACGGCCCGCAAGGTGATTCCGCTGGGCAAGGCGGTGGGCATCAAGCTGTTTTCCGACGGCGTGCTGGTGGTAGGTCTGTCCCCAGTGGAGACGGAGGCGGGCGCCTCCTACCCTGGCCGCGACTGCGGACTGAAAACCGGGGACGTGATCACCCACATCAACGGCGGCGAGGTGGACACCATCGAGGAGGTCCAGGCCCTGGTGGCCCAGTGCGAGGACGAGCCCCTCACCATCCAGGCGGTGCGGGGCCAGCGGCAGCTCCAGCTAAAAGCGGCGGCGGTGGAGAACAGCCAGGGGGTCTATCAGCTGGGGGTGTGGCTGCGGGACTCCATGGCGGGCATTGGCACCATGACCTTCTATGACCCGGCCAGCGGCGTGTTCGGCGCCCTGGGTCACGGGATCAACGATGTGGATACCTCCATGCTCATGCCGCTGGAGTCGGGCAGCATCATGCCTGCCAGCGTGTCCGAGGTGAAAAGGGGGGAAAGCGGCGCCCCCGGCGAGCTCCACGGGCAGTTCGACCTGACCCGGGACCTGGGTACCCTGTACGCCAACACCAATCTGGGTATTTTTGGCCAAATGCCCAGCCAGACCGTGGGCGACGGGGTGGAACCGGTGGAGGTGGCCTCCCGGAGCCAGGTGGAGACCGGCCCGGCCACCATCCTGTCCAACATCCGCGGGGATGAGGTGGAGGAGTTCGACATTGAGATCACCCATCTGTACCCGGCGGGGGACGGCACCCGGAGCATGATGGTAGAGGTCACCGACCCGGACCTGCTCTCGGCCACCGGCGGCATCGTCCAGGGTATGAGCGGCTCGCCCATCCTTCAAAACGGCCGTCTGGTGGGGGCAGTGACCCATGTACTGGTCAACGATCCCACCCGGGGCTACGGCATTTTGGCGGAAAACATGCTCAAGCAGGCGGTTGGTGAACAGCAGGCTGCCGGATAGAGGCACATGCCCGCGGACCTGATGGTCCGCGGGCCTCAATTTCAAAAATTTATTCTTCCCACCGGGGGACAAATGTGGTATAGTGTCTTTATATGTGATTTCGACGCCGGAAGGACTGGATACCTATGAACAAACGCCCCCCTCTGCGCCGCTCCGCCCCCGTGGAGCAGGAGAACGACGGCATCATCGAGGGCCGCAACGCCGTAATCGAGGCCCTGCGGGCCGGGGTGACCATTGACAAAATTTTTATCGCCAAAGGGGAAACCGATTCCGCCCTGGGCCACATCGCCTCCGCCGCCCGAGAGAAGGGCATCGTGGTGGTGGACGCCGACCGACGCAAGCTGGACGGCATGAGCCGCACTCACTCCCACCAGGGAGTCATTGCCCAGGCCGCCGTCCGGGAGTACGCCAGCGTGGACGACATCCTGGCCGCCGCCCGGGAGAAGGGGGAGGCGCCCCTCATCGTGGTGTGCGACGAGCTGTCCGACCCCCACAACCTGGGGGCGGTCATCCGCACCGCCGACGCCGCTGGGGCCCACGGTGTGATTATCCCTAAGCGCCGCTCTGCCGGTTTGACTGCCATTGTGGGCAAGACCTCCGCCGGGGCGGTGGCCCATGTCCCTGTAGCCCGGGTGCCCAACCTGCCCGCCCTGCTCAAGGAGCTGAAGGAGGAGGGTGTCTGGGTCTTCGGGGCCACCATGGGCGGCACCACCCCTCTGTACCGGGCCGATCTGAAGGGCCCCGCCGCCATCGTCATCGGCAGTGAGGGGTCCGGTTTGGGCCGGCTGGTGGAGGAGAACTGCGACTTCACCGTGTCCATCCCCATGTTCGGCAAGATCAACTCCCTCAACGCCTCCGCCGCCGCGGCGGTGCTGTTATACGAAGCGGTACGTCAAAGAATGAACTGACCAAGGAGCCCCGCCCATGAGCGACAAAGACAAACAACTGAACAAGGGCGAACTGATCGACATAAAATCCCTCATTGGGGACGCCGACGGCGGGGGCTACTCCCTAGACGACATTCTGGCCGAATTCGGCCACCCCGCCCCCCCACCGGAAGAGTCGGAGGAATCGGAGGAGCGCTTCAACACCATCGACCTGTCCAAGCTCCCCCGCCCCGCCTCCAGGCCGCAGTCCGGTCCCACCGGAGGCAAGGTGGTGGCCTTCCCAGGAGCGGCCTCTCCAGAGACGCCGGACGAGCCCCTCCCCCATGAGGAGGAACCGGAAGAGGCCCCCTCCCCCTCGGAGGAATCCGCCCCGGTGATCCCCTTCCCCAAGGAGGAGAACGTATTGACCTCCTTCCTCCGGGACCTGAGCCAGAAGGCGGACGACTACGCCGACCACATGTTTGAAGAGGACGAGGCCATCGACAAGAAGGAGGTCCGCCGTCTGGAGCGCCTCATTCCCGGCACCGACCGGGAGGAGGTGGACGACGTACCCCCTCCCCCCCAATGGCACCTCCCCAGGCGGCCGGAGCCCGTATTTCCGGACACGCCCCCCCAGGAGCTGGCCCGAAAATACGGCAAGGGCCTGAAATGGATGCGTATCCGGGTACTGCTGACCTTTTTTCTGACCCTGCTCTCTGTGTGCCAGATCGTCACGCCCATGGTGGGGCTGGTCTGGCTGCCCCCCCTGGACCAGCCCCAGGTCCAATACGGGATCTGCGCCTGCCTGCTGGGGGCGGGCATGCTGCTGTCGGCCGATGTGCTGCTCACCGGCCTGGGCCGGGCCTTCCGCCTGCGCCTGGGGATGGACACCATGGCCGCTCTGGCCTGCGGCTTTACTCTGGCCGACGCCATAGAGCTGGCCCGCTCTGCCGAAGAGGTCGCCCGCCTGCCCTACACACCGGTCTGCCTGGCTGGACTGTTCTTTTTGCTCCACGGCGCCTACCACAAGCGCTGCGCTCTGCGGCTCAGTTGCCGCACCGCCGCCTCCTCCGCCACCCCCTACCGGGTCACCCTGGACAGCCGCAAATGGAGCGACCGGGATGCCTATGCCAAGTGGTCGGGCACCGAGGAGGAGTTCGGCAGCCAGATCCAGGCCGACGACGGAGCTCAGCGCATTTTTGGCCGCTTCTGTCCCCTGCTGCTGCTGGGGGACGTCGCCTTTGCCCTGATGGTCTCGGTGGGCGGGGAGCACCCGGAGCGACTGCTGTGGGCTCTGTCCGCCCTGTTTGCCGCCACCGCCGCCTTCGGCGGCACCCTGGCCTACGGCCGCGCCTTCCACAAATCCGCCCGGCGGCTCACCCCCATCGGCGCCGCCCTGGCCGGCTGGCCCGGCATTTCTGCCTCCCGCCGGGGGGCCTGCGTCCTGCTCACCGACGGCGACCTCTTTCCCCCCGGCTATGTGGAGCTCAACGGGTTCAAGGTCATGCCCGACTACCCCGCCGAGCGGGTGGTGGCCTACACCGCCACCCTGATCCGGGACTCGGGCTGCGGACTGGCCAAGCTGTTCCACGACCAGCTCCGGTCCATGGGCGGCCTGCTCCGCCGGGCCGGCGAACTCACCTGCCACGAGGGGGGCGGGCTGTCCTCCACCATCCGGGGAGACGAGGTGCTGGTGGGCTCCGCCGCCTTTATGAAGCTGATGAAGGTCCGGCTGCCCCAGGGGTTAAACGTGAAAAACGCCGTCTTCTGCGCCATCGATGGCAAGCTGGCGGGGATCTTCGCCCTGAGCTATGCCCTGCCCGACACCGTCTTCCCCGCTCTGGACGCCCTGATGCTGGAGAAGGTGGAGCCGGTGCTGGCCACCCGGGACTTCAACCTGATCCCCGCCATGCTCCAGCAGCGGTTCAAGCTGGCAGCGGATAAGATGGCCTTCCCTCCGGTGGAGCGCCGGCGGGAGCTGTCCGACCCGGAGCAGACCCACGACGGTATTCTCACCGCCCTGCTGTGCCGGGAGGGCCTGCTCCCCTTTGCCGAGGCCATCACCACCGCCAAGCGCCTGCGCTGGGCCACCCGCCTGGGGGCCGTCTTATGCTGCGCGGCCTCACTGCTGGGGATGCTCCTGTGTGCCTACCTCACCTCTGTGGGGGCCTACACCTCCCTGTCCCCCCTAAATCTGCTCATCTACATGCTCACCTGGCTCCTTCCTGTCTGGTTCCTCTCGGGCTGGGTACACCGCTTCTAAACAAAAAATTCCCCGACCGAAACGGTCGGGGAATTTTTTGCTCTTAGTAGGTGAGCACCCGGTGGAGCATCTGGGCCATGTCCACCCGGCTCAGGGGCTGGTAGGGGTCCAGCCGGCCGCTGTTGGTAGGCAGATAGCCCTCCCGCACGGCGAAGGCCATCGCCCCCTGGGCGTAACCGGCCACCCGGTTCGCGTCGCTGTAGCCGTTCAGATAGCTGGCGCTGCCGTCATAGCCTCCCATGTCCAGGGTCCGCATGGCCCGCTGGACCATACACACGGCGTCCTGGCGGCTCAGTGTGCTGTTCGGCGCATAGCGCCCGCTCCCCACGCCGCTGACAATGCCCATCGCCCGCAGGGTGTTCACCGCCTCGCTGTAGTAGGCGCCGGAGGACACATCCTGGAAGGGCCTGCTGTTGTAGCGGGGGTTCAGCTCCATGGCCTGGTAGAGCATCAGGGCAAAATCCCCTCTCCGGATGGAGTTCTCCGGACCGAACTGAGTGGAGGACATCCCCCTGGTGATGTTGTTCTCCCGGCAGAAGTCCACCGCCGCCCGCTGGGCGTCGCTGTAGGAGCCCATGTCGTTGAAGTAGGTGGAGCTGCGGGTGGGAGAGACCGTGATGGCCACCTCTCCCTCAAAGGTGGAGCCGCTGGAGTTGGTGCCGGTGTAGGGCAGGATGACCGTGCCGGTGTAGCCCGCCCGGGGGACAAAGGTCAGGTCGGAAATCAGACTGTTTCCGCTCCCGCTGGCCCGGTAGGAGGTCCGGGTATCGGCCTCTCCCTCCTGCCGGAGGGGGCTGGTATACCGGTAGTACAGGTGCCCCTCGCCGGAGGAGGGCAGGCCGTCAAACCGGATGGAGGACAGCGTCCGGGTCCCCTGGCGGAAGTCCTGGCTGTCAAACTGGACCGGCGCGCTCTGGGTGTAATACTGGGCGGTGGCATCCGCCGCCCCCCGCTCCACCGAGATCTCCACCGTGCCGTCAAAGACCGAGTCGTCCTCTGAGGTGGCGGTAAAGTCGATGTACACCATGCCCGTGTAGCCCTTGGCCGGGACAAAGGCCACCTGGTCTAGGCTGCTCCGGGAGATGGAGGTACTGCTGGTGGTAATCCGGGTCCCCTGATTAGAGGAGGACCGGTAATTGCGGTACAGGTCGCCCTGGCTGGTGGAGGGGACCTGGAAGCGCACCGAGCGCACATTCTCTCTGGTGTCCCACTGGGACAGGCTGTCGAAGTCGTCCCGGTCAAAGACCGCCGCCGTGCTGCTGTCTGCACGGTAGTGGATGGTCCAGTCGTTCACGCCGCTAGAGCTGATGGTAATGACGCCGTCGAAGGAGTCCCCGTTGGAGGCGTAGCCCACAAAGGGGATATCCACCGAGCCGAAGAAGCCGCTGTTGGCCTCAAAGGACAGTCGGCTGATTCGGTAGGAGTTGGAGGTGTTGGCGTAGTACCTGGTGCCGGTGGAGCTGACACGGCTGCTATTGTGGTAGACAGAGCCCTCGCTGTAGCGGTCGGGCAGCCCCCGGAACACGATGTAATTCAAGGTGCGGCCCGTCAGCTCCCGGCACAGGCTGGTGAAGTCGCTGTTGAGGAAGCTCACCGACCGTCCGGGGGAGCAGGTATAGCGGATATCACCGCTGCCGCCGCTGCCCCGCACCGCGATCTCCACCTCGCCGGAGAAGCGGCGGCCGTCCCGGTCCCAGCCGGTGAAAGGGATGCGCACTGTTCCGGTAAAGCTCTCCGCCGGGACAAAGGTGATCCGGTCCAGCCGGGGGGTGCGGGTATTGTAGTAGTAGCTGGTTCCCTCGCTGACCCGGGAGCCAGGGCTGCCGGTGGTGCGGTAGTCGTAGTACAAAATCCCCTGGGAGGTGGCGGGCAGGCTGTCAAACCGGATGTAGCTCAGGGTATTGCCATCGGAGAGCACCTTGGCCCGGTAGTCCTCAAAGTCCCGGTCGTCGAAGGTGACCGGGCCGCCGTTGGCGGTGGTGTAGATCGGGCCGCCCTCCTTGACGTCGCTCCGATCCCCAACCGTAATGGTCAGGCTGCCGGTGTAGACGCTTCCGGTGGAGCCGCGGCCCCGGGCGGTGTAGGAGATGGTCACCGGGCCGGAGACGCCGGGGGCGGGGACAAACCAGATGTCGTCCAGCTCCTGCCGGGTATACAGCCTGCTGGTGGACACCACGCTGCCGTAGTTGCCCGGACCCACATAGTTGGTATACAGGGTGCCCTGGCGGCTGGAGGGCTGGGCAAAGGTGACGGTATTCAGCCCAACGCCGTTGAGCTCCTGACAGATGCGGTCAAACTCCGCGCTGCTGAGCTTAATGGGGGTGTCGTAGGGGGTGGACAGGGACACAGTGGGCACGCTGCCCCGGGGCTCCACGGTGAGCAGGATGCGGCACTGCTGATTGTCATAGTTCTTGGACACCGCGGTGTAGGAGATGGTCACCATGCCGCCGGCAAAGTTGGGCTTGGGGACAAAGGTAATGTCGGACAGTCCCCTCTGACCACCGCTGGGGCTCAGGTAGTAGCTGGCCTCCTGGGCCACGCCGGAACCGGGCTCGGCCTCGGAGTAATACTTGTAGTACAGGGTGCCCTGGGCGGTGTCCACCCGCAGGCCGGTGATATGGGACAGGCCCCCGTCTCCGCCCTGCTTGTTGAAGTCAGACCACAGATCACTGAAGCGCAGGGTGCCGGTGACGCTGATCGGTTTGTCCCGCCGGTCGATGGTAAAGCTGCCCACCGTCACCTCCACGTTGGCGGTGGCCTCGTAGACGCCGCCGTCTACGGTGGCCCTGATGGTGGTCCTGCCAGGGCCCACGCCCATCACCCGGCCGTCGATGATCTCCGCCACATCGGGGTTCATGGACATCCAGCTCACAGTTTTTCCCCCGGCCACGCCGAACCGTTGAGCCTCGGGCAGCTCTTCGCTCTCCTGCTCCTTCAGGGTGATGGAGGTCGGCTCCAGCTTGATGCCGCTGACCTCTACCCGGACGCTAGCGGACGCCGTATTTTCTCCGGAGCCGATGGTGGCGGTGATGGTTGTCTCACCGGGGTTCTTGGCATAAACGGTCCCCCGGCTGTCCACGGTGGCCGTGCTCTCGTCAGAGCTCTTCCAGGTCACGGGCTGGTTTTCCGGAGAGGTGGTGACCGTGAGGCCTCGACTGCCGCCCTTCTCCAGAACAAAGGGGCCGGAGGGGCTGATCTCCACCCGCTCCATCTCTTCCTCGACGGTAACAGCGCAGGAGCGGGCACTGCTATGGGCTTTCCCATCAGCGTCGGTGTATGTCACCGTCAGGGTCACAGTGACGCGGCCGCCAGCCTTTCCGGTAATTGTATACTCACGGCTGTTGGCTCCTATGGCCTCTATCACACTGCCGGCTTGATCCGTATTCGTCCATTGATAGGCTACTTTGGGATCGCTGCCCCACAAAGTAACATCGCCGCAATAGGCTTTCGCCTCAATTGTTAATTCCTCTTCCACCAGAATCGCGGCTGTACTGGGGAACTCCACTTCATTGCCTTCCTGCACGCATTTGATAACAAGATCATCCACGCCCTCCGCGAAGGCCGCCGGGGCCAGGCTGAGGCACAGAGCCAGCGTCAGAAGCAGGGCCAGCCAGCGCCGCCCATGGGTCGTTTTCATGGTAAACCACTCCTTTTTTCATCGGGGTTTGGATAAGACCCGGCGGGAGCAGGCTCAGGGCCCGCTCCCGCTGGGGAAACATAATCAGGACTGTGTTTTCTCTCTTATCGGTGTACTGCCAAACCAGACCTTTATATGGGGATATTTGGCGCTAGCCAGACCTCCCGTCTCCGTAATATCCACCTCAAACCACACCTTTTCCTGCGTTGGCTTTGATCCCGCCGGTCCGTAAATAGTGGATTTCGGCAGCAATGTAACATTGCAATTGGTGTTCGCCTTTATATCCGACACCTTGATCTTGTACACTGTTGTGCTTCCGCCGCCAACTGGCAGCTGGGTGACCGTAACTCCACTCGCGCCGGTCGCAACGACTATATCGGGGGAATCAGTACTGGGAAGTAAATTGGTAATACGGGTGGTTCCAGCGGCATCACTGAAAATCGCGCTGCTGAACCTGAGCTCGATCGTCGCCTCGACAGTACCGCCTGACGCTGCCATGCTGCCGCTAAATCCAATATCGGCCTCTATCAATTCCGGCGAGGTTGCCGCAGCGCCGCCGAGTGCGGTCTCGGGGATCCAATCGGTTTCCTCAGTGCCAACAGTTGTTGTCGTGCCGCCGACCCGATAAGTAACGTCCCACCGGCCTTTCCATTCCGTGAACGGATTTGCGGGGTCATCTCTATTTGTTCGGCTCTGCACGGTAAACTTGACTACAAGCGGTCCGCCTGGGTCGTTGCCGTCTTTGGCGTAAAGGCTGCCGTTGGGCAAAAGTGTGTAGCTCCCGCCCGTCGCCCCGCTGAACGCAAGGCTGAAATAGGTAGGACCGCCCGTCGCGTTGGTAAAAGGATGGTTCTTTGTCGCGCCGTACAGCAAACCGACCGTCCCGTTATCCCCGGAGCCGCTGGGCATACCGCTCCCCGACCCTACCAGGTAGTACGTGCCGGCGTTGTTCTGCCGCCAATAGACCGGCTTGTCGGATTCAAACTGAAGGTTGACCGAACCCGACGCCGTCGCGCGCTTTGCGGTCGCATCCCAGCCAAGCTCAATGCCGCCTACTGCGTATTGCAGTTGTGGGGCGCTCTTGTTGGCCAGATCGACCAAAAGTGCCCGGAAGCTGTACTTATCATAGGAGATATCAGCGTCCTCTGCCTGGCCCAGCTGGCTGTCGTAGCCGCCCACCAGGATCAGATACTCGGTCTTTTCGATATTCTCGTCCGGGTGGTTCTTTTTGACGATGTCATACCAGTTTTTCCTCCAGGAGTAGTTTCTTGTCGTTCCTCCTTCGCCGTCGCCGCCGTACACTATCAAACCGCTGCTTCCCACGATCAGGGTGTACACATCTCTCCTGTCCGAATCGCTGGCAAGCACATCGAACACGCTGAGCCCGTTGTAGCCGGCCCCAAACTTTTTAGTTCCCCCATAACTGCTGCCATAATACTGGTCAGAATCAAAGGTGGTGGTGAGGGCCTGCAGTATGGTACTGACATTCGGATATCCGCCAGGGACATCCGCATCGCTTGAAGTAAAGGTTTTGCCGAGTACGGTCATCGCGTCAGACCGATGGAAAATTCTCCATCTCAGGTCAGCCTCGACAAAGGGGGTGGTGAGCTGGTCGGTATCCACGGTGAACTCCCTCAGGTTCTGGTTCACCAGCATCTTCGGCTTCTCCGCCACGCCGGAAATAAAGTTGTAGATGTACACGTTAGACATTTTTTCCGAATTGTTAGAGGCCAGCACGATGTAGATATAGTACTCCTCGCCCTCCTCCATCTCCTCCGGGTTCCAGCTGAGGGTCATCGTATCCGTCTTTTTGTCCGTCCGTGTGTAGGACAGATAGGTCTCCGTGTCCTGCGTGGCGATATTCTGCGCAGTGGGGCCTGTGATCGAGTAGTACTCCAGGTAGCCGTCCTCCTCCAGCCTGCCCGGGGCCTTCAGGGCCGTCTGGGCAGAGATGACCGCCCACAGCTTATCCTTCCATTTATCCACACTGCTGTTGATGTCGCTGCCCGTTGCGACGTATCCGTCTTTACCGTTCTCGCCGACATCTTTCTTCGTTTTGATCGCGGTGCTGCTGAGGGGCTCATCCTTGGGCACAATGGCGTAGTAAAGCGTACCCGGATTGTTCAGGCCAAACTTGATTGTCGCGGAGGGGTAGGGGGTGCCGTCCTCCTCAGAATAGGCGTAACAGCCCTCGAACACAGGACCCTCGCTGAAGGTGGGGGCCGCGTTGAACTGGTTGAAGTCCATGGTGATGTGGAAGGGGTCGCTGATGACCGTGATTCCCTCCTGTGTTGTGATGTCCTCCTCCGTAGCTCTCCCGGTCCGGATCACCTGGTCCACCCTTGACTGAGCGCCGGCGATCACGCCGACATGGACGTTGAACCTGTCGCCCCAGTTCTCGTAGTTGGAGCTGGTACCCAGCTTTGTGACCGAGATGGCAAACTCATACCGCACATCCTGCCCCAGGGTGTTCAGTAGACGCAGGTTGTTTATCGACGCAGCATAGGCCGTGCCACCGGTGTTGTGGGGCCGCGCCGCGTCCCGGTTCAGGCCGCTGACGTCCCGGACAGCGATACCCGCCTTGTCGCTCTTCACGTTGCCCAAATAGGCCCAGCCCTCGTTGTCAGTCTCGTCGTCTGCCCGGAGGCGGTAGGTATCAAAATACTTCTTGTTAGGATCCGCGCCGGTGGCCGGTTTGAGCTCCGTCAGCGGGCTATACGGGTTAGTTTTGTTGTCCGGATCCAGAACCCGGTAATAGATATCGTAGTCCATGGCCTTTTCCGAGAAGAGGACGATGTCATAGTAGTACGTATCCCCCATCTCCGAGGTGGACTCGGGGTCCACATAGAACCGGCCGTCCATACGGGCAAGCTCCTTGCCTGCGTCTGTGCCGGTGCCTTGCTTTTTCCCGCCGTTCACCTTGCCCTGGCTGTTGATGGGGGTGGTCGCATCCGGGTTTGCCACCCACACCGGCGCGACACTGATCTGGTTCACCGAGGGCTCGCTCAGCTTCACCGACGCTGGGGCAATGGTGAACCTGGGCAGGACGTGCTCTGTTCCAGTCACCCGGTCGTAGCGCAGGACAGCCTCGGCCGTCATATCCTTGGGGGGATTGTCCGACAGGTCTGTGATCTTGGCCAGCTCGAAGTAATACTCCTCTCCGCTGACCAGCTTGACAGCGCCCCTGGCGGGGTCAAGGGCCACCTCGATGCCGTCATCCACCTTGCGGACCACCGCCTTGCTGTAGTCCACCCAGGTTTTGTTCTCCTTACCGTCGGTGGTCTTCGCGCCCACCGGGACCGGCGTTCCCCGGTCGTCTATATAGTACAGCTTAAAGTTTGCCTCCAGGGCCGTTTTCAGCGCAGAGGTCTTTTTGTTGTTGTACAGATCCAGCAGGCTTTCGCTGCCACCCACCTTGATGTCCTCGTTGAACTTCAGGACCACCTCGTCCGAGGACCTGGGGACAGCGACGGCCTCGCCCCTTGTGGTATCCCGGAAATACTGAGTGACCACCGGGCCCACGGTGTCCTTGGTCTTAATGGTGATCTTCTTTACTTCCTTGGAGAAATTGCCCGCCGTGTCCTGGGCCACGTAGTAGAAGTCGTAGGCGGTGGCCTCTTTCAGGTTCCGCACATCAATGTTGACCTCAGTGCCCGCGTTCGCCACGGGCACCGAGCCGAACGCGGTCACACTGCCCTTGTGGTTTTTCACCTGGTTCTTGGCGTACTCGCTGGTCAGCCTGGAGGAGACCGGGGTGCCTGCGTTGGGGTCCCGGCCAATAACGTTACCGTCTTTATCCAGAATGTCAGCTCCGCTCATAATGTTGTCCTTGTCAATGGGATCGCTACCGGGGTTGACGGGAGGATAGGGCTTGCCCTTGGGCACGGCCACCCAGTAGATGGTGCCCGGCTCGTTCAGGCCGGCGGTCATCTTGACGGAGGTATTCTCCTCCACGGCGGCGTCGGGGTCGGGATCGGGCCTAAACTCGGGGGGTGTCTTGTCCACGGTCTTGAACTGGACCGGGACCACCGCAGAGCTGTTGACGCCGTCGGCGTCGGTGAGCCACAGGTACAGAGTGTACTCCTTCAGCTCCTGGAGCCGGTTGCTGACGTTGATGACCCGCTCGGTGTTCTTCACCACGTCCACGATGCCGTAGCCCAGGTTGCCGGTGACGGAGGCGGAGCGCAGCTCACTGGCCGTGGGGGCCGGCGCGCCTCTGAGCAGCACGGCGTAGTACAGCTTACAGGTCTTGGTGGGCATCACGGTGACCTGAGCCATGGTATTGGTGACCAGGGACATGTAGGGATACCCCTGGGCGAAGGCGGGCACGGTGTTGTCCGGCGTGGTGAAGGAGATCACCTTCACCGGGCTGCGCTCGCCCCGGCCGTCCATCAGTACGGCGGACAGGTAGTAGGAGCCGCCCACGGTCAGGCCGCTGATCTGGGTGCTGCCCACGGTGTCCCCCGCGGGCACGCCCACGGAGCCGCCCCGCACAGCCTTGGAGCCGTAGGAGGGCGGGGAGATCAGGTCCTCGGCCCCGATGGAGCCGTCGGCGATATCGCTCACCGCCCAATAGACGGTGCCCTTCTTGTTTCCGGCGAAGTCCGCCCGGAAGCCGGTGGGGGCCACGTCGCTGGCCGCCGGGTAGCCCGACAGCAGCCGCGGGTCCAGAGAGGACTCCTCCGCGGCGGCGGAGTCCATCTCAGTCCCGTTCACGTTGCCGGTGATGCCGGGGCGGATATAGATCTCGTCGGGCAGCATGGTCACGGTGGAGCCGGGGGCGTTGATGTTCAGCTTGCCCACGCTGCCCTCGCCGTTGACATTGGTAGCCACATCCAGATTCAGCTCCTTCACCTCGGTGTTCCGGTTGATCTGGATGACGGAGTTGGTGGCAGCCTCGTCCACCGTAATGCTTTGCACGGTGCCCTTGGCCACCTGAATAAAGGAGTCCGGCGTCTTATCCACCACATTCTTGATGCGGCCGGCCAGGTCCAGCCGGGTGCCCGAAGCCCCCTCCAGGCTGATGTTCAGCAGGCCCTTGTCGTCGGTGTTGTTGTCCTCCAGATAGGCGTTGGTGCGCACGATGGTCCGGGGGATCTCGGTGATGCCGTCCGCCCGGACGGTGACATACTTCTTGCGCATGTTGTCCACCAGCAGCTCGTTGGCATTGACATTGCGCATAATTACGCTGGCGGAGCCGTTCTCGCTCTCGCCGGTCCCGCTCACCACGATCCGGCCCAACACGTTCACGTTCTCCAGCTTGATGCCGCCCAGGCCCACGCCGCCGGAGATGTACAGATCGCCGCTGATGGTGGTGTTGCGCAGGGTGACATTGGGCGCGGTGACGGTGACGTTGCCCGACACATCGCCCAGCTCATAGGTGCCGCTGGCGTTGACAGGGGTGCCCACACACTGGGTCACCAGAACGGCCATCTGCCCCTTGGTGATGTTGGACTTGGGGCGGAAGGAATCGTCAGGATAGCCGGTGACAATGTAGTTGTTCACCGCGGTCTTGACCATACCCCGGGCCCAGCCGCTGATGTCGCGGCTGTCGCTGAAGGCCAGGTCCTCCCCCGGCGTCTCCTTCAGCATCATGTTGCGCCCCAGGATACAGATCGCCTGTTCCCGGGTCAGCCGGGCGTTGGGCGAGGCGGTGGTCTTGGAGGTGCCCTTCATATAGCCGGCGTTGTAGGCGATGGCCACGTCGTCATAAAACCAGTCGCTCTTTGACACGTCAGTAAAAGGCATTTCCCCTATCTCCTGATAGCCATAGGCCCGGTTGATGATCGCCATAAATTCAGCGCGGGTCAGGGGGGTGTCAGGATTGGATATCTGGTCGGCACGCATCACACCCCAGTCCACCAGCTGGTCCAGGTAGGAGTCAGCCCAGTGGGCGGAGGCGGGTAGCACAAGCCCGGGGACACTCCCCAGCAGCAGCGCGGCACTCAGAAACAGGGAAAAGGCCCGCCCCTTCCAGGTGCGGCGCCGGTTTCCGTCTTTATGGAACATACGTGGTTCTCCTTTCTATTCACGGGGGGACAGCGCGAAACGTGCGGTCTCAGTTGGCGGTACGGATCTGTATACTAAACACGGCTTTCCGGATCAGGGCCTCCTCGTCGTGGATCAGGTCCACGAACTTGGCGGCGTACAGCGGCAGCCTGGAGCTCTCGTCCGGAAGCGTCCGCAGTACCTGGGTTTTGACCAGCAGCGGAGAGTCAGTGACGGGCAGGACGATCTCCACAATCTCCCTGTCCTCCAAAAGGATGGTGGACCAAAAGGCGATGCCGCCGCAGCTCAGGTCCTTGGCCTTAATGGCGCGCTGGCCGGTCCAGTACCCGGAGACGGGATACATCACGCTCTCAAAATCGGTGAGGATGCGCAGGTTCTCCCGGGCGTCTGGGCCCAGGGCGGCGGTGGGCTGGATGACCAGCTGGTCCCCCCGCTGACGGACGATGACGCCCACCCGGTTGGGGGAGCCGTCGTCGATTCCGATGAGCTGGAGCTCCCGGTGCTCGGCCACAGCCTCCTCCTTGCCGCCCAGGATCCGGATCTGGAGCACCTCCGCGTTCAGAGGCGACTCCAGTACCGCGTTGGCCAGGGGGGTGCCCTTGCTATCCAGAATCAGATAGAGCCTTTCTTCCATTTCCATTTAGGACTCTCCTTTCTCTTCCTCTTCAGGCGGCGGGACCTGCTGGGCCGCCTGGGCCGCCTGCTCCGCCTGGGCTGCCAGGGCCTCCCGCTCCCGGCGCGCCTTGTCCGGGTCGTTGGGGTCAAAATTCAAAAAGTAGACATATATCTCCACAATGGCCTGATAGAGCGCGTCGGGGATCTCCTGGCCCAGGGCCAGCTGGGACAGCATGGTGGCCAGGGAGTTGTCCTCATAGATGGGCACACCGCTCTCGGCGGCCACCTCGATCATCCGCTCGGCCATGTAGCCCATGCCGGAGGCCACCACCACAGGCGCGCCCTCCCCCTCGTATCTCAGGGCCACCGCCCGGTTGGTGGCCCGGTTATCATATCTTGACATTGATGCTGTTCTCCCCCTCAAAGACCCGGGGGAATACCCCGGATATGGTCAGCGGCCGGACCATGCGCTGGACCTGGACCGCACCGGCGGACAGTCCGTTGTCCGTCAGGATGCGGGAAAGCTCCCCCTGGACCAGCTGGGTAAAGGGGACCACCTTCTCCGGACAGAACACCTGGACGTCTACCTTTTCTCCCTGACAGGTGAGCACCATATCGAAGAAGCCCAGGTTCTGGATGTCGATCTTGAACAGGAAGCGCAACGTATTTTCCCGCTCCCCTCTGCCCCGCTTCAGGTTCTCCTCGGCGTCCGGGTCCACCCACATCTCGGAAAAGGCCATTTTCCCGTCCCACTCCAAAGGGAGCAGGATATGGTTCAGCGGCATGTGGACGCTCTCGTTGACCAGGAAGGCGGAGACAATGTTCCGGAAGGCCTCCTGCACCTCGTTCCCCGCGCCCCCCTGGAGGGCCTGCTGGGCGGCCCGGGCCAGCTGGGCGGCGAACTGGTCCCCCTCGGCGGCCTTGGCGAAGCTGGTGCTGTCCAGAAGCTTCAACAGCGCCTCGTCGGACAGCCCCCCCAGCTTTTCCCGCAGCCCGGGGCTGTTGGTGAGCTGGTGGAAGGCCTGGAGCAGGCCCTCCTCGCTGCCGTTCTCGTAGCGGGAGATGTCCAGGGCCAGCATGGAGATCAGCGTCCGGGACAGGCCCATGTCGTTGGTCTTGCTGGTGTAGCCCGACAGGAAGGGAAGAATGGAGCCCTGGAGCAGCTTCAGCGCCCCGGCCCGGTCCCCGGCGTTCAGCCTGCCCTCCAGCTGGGACACCATAGGCAGCAGCTGACTGCCCCAGCTGGCCGGGATAGCCCGGGTCAGCTTGGTCAGGGTGCGCAGCAGGTTGCCCTGGATGTGGTTGGTGGAGGAGTAATCCCCGTACTTCTTTAAAAACTGGAGGATATTGTTCCGCACCGCCTCAGAGCTGCTGGAGGCGTAGGCGCTTCGCAGCAGGTCGAAGAGGGCGCCGCCGAAGCGGGTGCCGTTGGCCATCTGGGATAACAGGAACTTCCCCAGCTGGCTCTCGTCCATCTTCAGCATGTTGAGCAGCGCGCCCATCTCGCTGGCCAGCCCCTCCTCGATGCCAGAGGAGACCACCTTCCCCTCGTACATGGCGAAGAGGGTGCGCAAACTCTCCCCCATTCCGGGGGTGTTCGCCAGCCGCTGGAGGAAGGCGCCGAAGTTGGAGTCGTAGCGCAGGGCCTGGCTTCCCGAGGAGTCGCCGGTGTCCTGCCGCTCCGTCCGGTTGTCCGGCCGGCTGACCCGGGAGGGGTCAGGGGCGTTTTGGATCCGGGTATCGTTGGGCGAAACGGGGATATTTCGGTTTACATTGCTGTTATCATGGCCCGGTACCGGGTTGGTCACACCAAGCAGGTCTGGCATTGGCGACACTCCATTTCAGTAAAACTTGGTTTTTTTTCTGGGAATCTTAATTTTCTAATTGACAGTGCCGATATAATGAGTATGATTATAGATAGGCAGGTGTACTATGCCCTCAGGGGCTGTACCCTCCGTCAAGCAAACTAAGAAAAGGTGGCGTTTTTATGGGCGACAGCATTCTGGATATGTATCTGTATGAGACCAACACCCTGTTGGAACAGCTGGACGGGATCCTGCTGACTGCGGAGCAGGCGGATACATTCTCTGAGGACAGCGTCAACGAGATTTTCCGTATCATGCACACCATCAAGGGTTCCTCCGCCATGATGGAGTTCAGCTCCCTGATGACGGTGGCTCACCGGATTGAGGACATGTTCTTCATCGTCCGGGAGAAAGGTATGGCTGTGGTTCCGGAGCAGACAAAGCCTGAACTGTTCGATATGCTGTTCCAGGCTGTGGACTTTTTCCGGGGGGAAATTGAAAAAGTTGAAAACGGAGACCCCCTCTCTCAGTCTATCGACCACATCGTAAATAAAATTAATAGCCTGATTGATAAAATTCAGGGCAACCCCTCCGCTCCCGCCGCCGAGGCCCCGGCCGAGGCAGAAAGCGCCCCCGCACCCGCCGCTGAGGCCGCCGCGCCCGCCGTCAGCGCCGTCAATCAGGACTACCCCTACGGTATCCATGTCTTCTTTGACGAGGGCAGCGGTATGGAGAATCTCCGGGCCTTTATGCTCATCAACAGCGTAAAGGACTACTGCGGAGACTTCGTCAGCTTCCCCGAAAATGTGGAGACCGACCCCTCCACCTCCGACTCCATTGCCGACCAGGGCTTCTTTGTCTGGTTCCGCACCGCCGACGACCGGGATAGTGCCATCCCCGGCGTGAAGAACGCCGGCTCCGTCCGGGAATATCAGCCGGTGGACGCGACCAAGTCCGCCCCCGCACCTGCACCCGCCCAGGAGGCCCCCAAGGCCGAAGTCGCCGCCGCGCCCAGCGCCCAGGCTCCCAAGGCCGAGGCCCCCGCGGCCAAGCCCGCACCTGCGGCTGCTGCCGCTGCCACGCCCGCTGCCGGACAGCAGCACGCCAAGGAGAGCCTGATCAGCGTCAACCTGTCCAAGCTGGACCAGCTGCTGGCAGTGGTCAGCGAGATCGTCATTACCGAGTCCATGGTCACCGCCTCCCCCGACCTGAAGGGGCTGCGGCTGGACAACTTCACCAAGTCCGCCCGGGATCTGCGCAAGCTCACTGACGACCTGCAGGACGTGTCCATGTCCCTGCGCATGGTGCCTGTGTCCGGCACCTTCCAGAAGATGAACCGCATCGTCCGGGACATGAGCAAGAAGCTGGGCAAGCGGGCCAAGCTCACCCTCATCGGTGAGGACACCGAGGTGGATAAGACCATCGTGGACGCCATCGGCGATCCCATCATGCACATCGTCCGCAACTCCATGGACCACGGCCTGGAGGAGCACGAGGCCGACCGCGTCGCCGCCGGCAAGGACCCGGTGGGCGAGGTGATCCTCTCCGCCCGGCACACCGGCAGCGAGGTCATCATCGAGATCAAGGACGACGGCCAGGGCGTCGATCTCCAGGCGGTGCTCAACAAGGCCATCCGCCAGGGCCTGGCCGCCCCCGACCACGACTACAGCCAGAAGGAGATCCTCAACTTCCTGATGATGCCCGGCTTCTCCACCAACACCGAGGTCACCGAGTACTCCGGCAGAGGCGTGGGCATGGACGTGGTGAAGAAGAACGTGGCCGACGTGGGCGGCACCGTGTCCATCAGCAGCGAGTGGGGCAAGGGCATGACCACCACCCTGAAGATCCCCCTGACCATGGCCATCATGGACGGCATGGAGGTCTCGGTGGGCGGGTCCATGTTCACCATCCCCATCAACAGCATCCAGTCCTCCCTGAAAGTCACCGCTCAGGACGTCATCCACGACCCCGCCCAGGGCGAGATGGTCAAGATCCGCGACAACTTCTACCCCATCATCCGGGCCAAGGAGCTCTTCCAGATGGAGAAGGGCTACGAAAACATCGAGGACGGCATCCTCATGTGGGTAGAGTCGGGCGAGCACTCCTACTGCCTGTTTGTGGATGAACTGCTGGGCGAGCAGCAGATTGTGGTAAAGCCCCTGCCCAACTACGTGAACAGCTTCGGCGTGAAGAACTACGGCATCATCGGATGTTCCATTCTGGGCGACGGCAGCATCAGCATCATTCTGGACGTGATTAACGTGTACACCGCCGCCCACAACATCTTTTGACCGGGCGGACAGAAGGGAGAGCTAAACTATGGCACAAATGTTACAGTCTGAAGAGGTACTGTTCGCCACCGAGAGCGACGTGGACGACTACAACGACCAGCTGCCTGAAATCGCTACCGAAAAGTACCTGATCTTTTCCTCTGACGGCCTGATGTACGGCATCAAGGCCGAGCAGGTAAAGGATATTATTACCGATTACACCATCACCTACCTTCCCCGGGTGCCCGACTATGTGCGGGGCGTCATCAATCTCCGGGGCCAGATCATTCCTGTGGTGGACATCCGTCTGCGCCTGGGCAAGCCGGAGCAGAACAACTTCTGCGGCATCGTCGTGGATGTGGACGGCAGCATGGTAGGCATTCTGGTGGATATGGTGGAGCAGATGGTGGACGTCCCGCTGGACTCCATCCTGCCCGTTCCCACCAGCACCACCCAGGCCATGGTTTCCGGTATGTGCACCCTCCACGACGGCAACACCATGCTGGAGCTGGACTGCGGGCTGCTGCTCCACGACTGATTTTGACTACATCACCGAAAGGGAGGGAGCTCTGAGATGATCCAGGCCATCTCGGATGAGGATTTTAAGAAACTGACAAGCTTTATTAAGACTCAGTATGGCATTACCCTACAGGAAAAGCGCCAGCTGGTCACCAGTCGCTTGTCCTCCTTAGTGGAGGAGCAGGGCTACAATAGCTTTACACCATTTGTCACCCAGCTTCTGAAGGAGAAGGACCCTCAGAAGATTGAGCTGGTACTCAACCGGCTCACCACCAACTACACCTTCTTCATGCGGGAACCGGAGCACTTCGAGTTTTTCACCAAGGTGGTTCTGCCTGAGCTGGTGCAGAAGTACCAGAAAAAGAAATCTCTCGCCATTTGGAGCGCGGGCTGTTCCAGCGGTGAGGAGCCCTATAATCTATCTATGTACATCAAAGACTTTTTGGGCATGCAGGCCAGCCAGTGGGACACCCGCATCCTGGCCACTGACATCTCCCAAAAGGCTCTGGCCAAGGCCAAGGAAGGGATCTACGAGGTGCCTGACACAGTGCCTGAGTCCTGGCGGAGGAAATACTTCCGGAAGATCGAGGGCAGTCGGTACGCTGTCACCCCCGAGATTCGCAACAACGTGATCTTCCAGACCTTCAATCTGATGGACCCCATCAAGTTCCGCACCAAGTTCGACGTCATTTTCTGCCGCAACGTGATGATCTACTTCGATCAGCCCACTAAGGACGCCCTGGTGCGCCGGTTCTACGACGCCACCGTCCCCGGCGGCTACCTGATGATCAGCCATTCTGAGAACCTGAGCAAGAACGCCCCCTACGCCACGGTGGCTCCGTCCACCTTCCAGAAAAAGTAATTCCCTATCCCGGCCCGGAAACCGGGCCGGGATAACGCCCATTAAAGGAGAGTTCCATATGTGGCCATCCAATAAGAAAATCCGCGTCCTGGTGGTGGACGATTCCGTCCTGGCCCGCACCCTGATCTCCAATGGCCTGAATGCCTCCCCCAGGATCGAGGTTGTGGGCACCGCCTTCAACGCCACGGATGCCCGAACCAAGATCGACCAGGTAAAGCCTGATGTGATGACCCTGGACGTGGAAATGCCCGGGATGAACGGCATCGACTTTCTAAAGCAGCTGCTCCCCGTCGTTCCCTTGCCTGTCATCCTGGTGTCCTCCCTGGACCTGCGAGTGTTCGACGCCCTCCAGGCCGGTGCAGTGGACTTCGTCCGCAAGCCGGAGCCCGGCAAGAACGAGGCATTCATCCAGGCCCTCACCGGCAAGGTGATCGCGGCCGCCGGCGCCCGTGTCCGTCCCCGGCCCGGCGCTCCCGCCCTGGCCCCCAGGCCCGCTCCCGGGCCCTCTGTTCCCGGTGCGGCCACCGCTCCCGGCGCCGTCAAGCTGCCCCTCACCGGCAGCAAGCCTACCTTCCCCGCCCCTCCGCTGCTGGGGAACCGCCCCTCCCTGGACAACGTCATCATTGCCCTGGGGGCCTCCACCGGCGGTACGGAGGCCACTCTGGAGGTCATGACGCGGCTGCCCGCCGACATCCCAGGCATGCTTATTGTCCAGCACATGCCCGTGGGCTTCACCCAGATGTACGCCGACCGGCTCAACCGCCTGTGCCACATGGAGGTGCGGGAGGCCAAGGACGGCGACGAGATCCACCGCGGGCTGGCCCTGCTGGCCCCCGCCGACTTCCAGATGCGCGTTGTCCGCTCCGGCACCCGCTACACCGTCTCCTGCAAGCCAGGGGACAAGGTCAGCGGCCACCGCCCCTCGGTGGACGCCCTGTTCTTCTCCATGGCCGAGCAGGTCAAGTGCAAGATGGCCGGCATCATCATGACCGGCATGGGCCGGGACGGCGCTGACGGCCTACTCAAGATGCGTCAGGCCGGGGCCTACACCATCGGCCAGGATAAGGAGTCCTCCGTGGTGTACGGCATGCCCATGGTGGCCTACAACATCGGGGCCGTCCAGATTCAGGGCTCCTGCGAGGACATCGCGGGCATCCTGCTGCGCCACCTGCAAAAGCTGTAAATCAAAAAAATATCGCCTCGCTTGCAAGCGAGGCGATATTTTTTATGCTTCCTTGGGCGGAAAGACGATGCCGCCCACGCTGATGTTGACGGCGGCGACCTCCAGGCCGCTCATGGACTCGATGGCGTTCTTCACCGCCTCCTGCACGGCCTTGCCCACCTCGGGGATGGTGTGGCCGTAGGTCATCAGGACGGACATGGTGACCACCACCTTCTCCTCCTCCAGCTTGATGTGGATGCCTCGGGTGGAATTCTTCTTGCTGGGGTTGGTCAGGCTGCTGACCCCCTCCACCTCCAGCGCGGCGGCGGCGGAGATGGCCGCCAGCACCTCCTCGGAGATATGGATATTGCCCAGTTCGTCAGAGCGGGAGACGTATTCCTTGCTGTCACTCATGTGATACCACTCCTGTTCCCAGTTTTCAAAACGATAGGGTTATTTTACCACACTTTTCCCCGTTTGACAACTGTGCAGAAGAAAAACTTTACTCCACCTCAATAATGCTGATCTGGTCGGCAGTAAAACCGGCGGTCCGATTGACCACATCTACGATTCGGGCGGTGTCCGCCTCAGTCAGTCCCCCCTCTGGGGCGGCCACGGCCAGGGAGAGGGTGTCCTCCCCGATGAAGGCCACACAGTCGGTATACCCCTTGGCCACCACCAGGTTCTCGATCTGAGCCTCAGTAACAGTGTAGTCGGCCATGGTCTGGATGTTGTCGTTGAGCTGGTTCTTCACTGTCTCGTCGGCGTCCTCCCGGGCGGCGGCGTCCTGGAGCAGGGACAGTGCGCTGTCCCTGGCCTGCTGCCGGTTCAGCCGGGCGGTGGCGAAGTAGGCGCTCCCCCCCGTCTCTTCGGGGGTCTGGGCGTCCGCGTTGGTCTGGGTGTCGCCGTCGGCGCTGCCCCCCGCCGTCCCGCCGGCTGTGGTCGAGCTGTCACCACCCAGCAGGGGATCCTGAGTCCTGCCTCCCACCATAGCGGACTGCCCCAGGGTCTTACCCGCGTCGGCCTCCTTGCCGTAGTTCCAGTTGAGATATACCGCCGCACATACGAACAGGGCAATGGCCGCCACCACCGCGTTGCGCTTCCACAGCTGGCTCCAGCCGGTCTTTTTTGTTCTCATTATAATTCCTCCTCATTGATAATGTCGTGTTTATCCCCCGGCGCACACCGAGATCCGGTCGCTTCCCAGTCCGGTGAGGGCGGACACCGCCTCGATGAGCTTCAGCCGGGTGGCGGCGTTTCCGCCGCCGGGGCAGACCACCAGCGCCCCCCGAAACTCCGGGGCCACCGTCTGGATGGGGACCGCTTCCTGCTGTCCGGAGCCCTTGCCCACGGTGACCACCGTGTTGGAGGCCCCTCCGTCCCCCTCCCGGTCCTGGTTCCGGGCCAACACCTGACGGCTGCCCCCCTCCAGGGTGAGGACCACCCGCGTCTCCCCCGCCCCCTCCACCTGGGAGAGAGCCTGTTCCAGCTTTCTCTCAAAGGCTTCCAGATCGAAAGCGCTCTCCTCCATCTGGGCCGGGGCCTCCTCCTTGGGGCTGTCCCGCCCCCCTGTGGGCAGCAGCAGAAGGACTGCCCCCACAGCGATGATCAGAAGCACATATTGATATCTCCCCAGCGCCTCCCTCCATTTCTGGGCCGTCTCCATCCATTTCCCTCTCACGGCACGTCCTCCTCCGTTATGTACAACTGCTCCGACTGCGGGACGCCCAGGTCCTCCTCCATCATTTGGGCGACCTGGGTCCGCTCCCTCTCCGTCAGCGCGCCCGATACCCTGACCCGGGCCGGGAGGTACAGGCCCTCCTCTGACAGTGCGCACTCCACCTGGACAGAGCAGGCCACACCCAGCTGCGCCGCCTTGTCCACAATATATGCGGCATACTCCTGTTCTATGATGACTTTCATCTGACTGTTTACCGTCTCGGTCAGCTCCGCCTCCCGATTATCCAGGGAGGCCAAATAGTCCTCCAGCCACCGCTGGCCCCTTGACAGGTCCAGTTGGGTCAGCGGGGACAGGATGGCACCCAGCAGCACCAGCCCGCACACCAGCCGCCCCACCCGGCGCACCGGCCCCTGGGGCATGAGGGCATCGGCCAGGGCGCAGATTAGGCTGGCTCCGATGACCGTCAGCAGCCAGCTCCGCACCGCCCCCATCACGGGATCACCGCCGCCACGGCGGACACCAGGCTCACCAGCAGCACCAATGCCCCTGCCCCCGTCATCCCCAGCACCAGGCCGAAGGCGGCGCCGATGTCGTCGATCAGGGCGGCCAGCCGGGGCTGGGCCACCGTGGCGCACAGGGCGGCCGCTCCCTTGTACAGCAGGTACTGGAGGGCCAGGCGGAGGAAGGGGGTCAGACAGATGGCCAGCACCACCACGACCCCTGCCGCCCCTACCGTCCCCCGGAGGGCACCCGCCCCAGCCAGCACCGACTCGGAGGCGTCGGCCAAAATCCCCCCCACCACCGGGATAGCCCGGGAGATGGCCAGCTTGGCCGCCTTGACGGCGGCGGCGTCCACGCTGCCCGCAATGGCCCCGCTGGCGGTGAGGTAGCCCACAAAGGCCAACAGCAAGGTGGTCAGCACGAAGGTGATCGCCCCCTTCAGCAGCCCCGCCGTCTTTTTCAGCCCCGGATTACCCACCGCCGCGTGGGCACAGCTGGCCGCCACATAGGCGTAGACCAGAGGGACCAGCAGCCGGTCCATGGCGGTGATGAGCAGCTGGGAGAAGAGCACCGTGGCCCCTTGTCGAACGGCGGCGGCGGTGATCCCGCCTGTGGCCGCTGTCAGCACCGACATCACGGGCAGCAGTAGGGCGGAAAAGCTCTCCATCTTCCCCAGGGTATCCCGGCCCATCCCGATCATCACCGCCATATCCGTCATGGTCAGGGCGGTGATGGCCAGCGCCCCAGCGACGGACACCGCCTGGAGACCGTCCTCTCCCCCCTCCTTGACGCTCTGGGCCAGGGAGCACAGCAGCACCACCGCAATTAGCTTCGCCGTAGTGGAAAGGCCAGCTCGGAAGAGGCCGCCCAGCTGCTCCAGGGCCTGTCCGAACAGGTTGGACAGCCCTGCGTCCAGGGATGCGTCCTGGTCCACGCCGTACCCCTCCGCCGTCTCCCACACCTGGTCCAGTCCGGGGACGGACAGCTCCGCGGCCCGGGCGGGGGCGGCGCACAGAAGGGCCAGCACGCAGAAAATAATCGTTCTTTTCATGTCAGCAGCTCCCCCATCAGCTGGGCCACCGCCCGGACCAGGGGCAGGGCGGCCAGCAGGGCCAGAGCAGCCCCCGCCGTCTCCACAAAGGCGGCCACGCCCCCCTCCCCCGCCGACTTGCAGATCTCCGCCGTCAGCTTGGTGAGGATGGACAGGGCCACCGCCTTGACCACCGGCTCCAGCAGCACCTCGGACACACCCGCCTGTCCGGCCAGCTCCCGCATCATGGCCACCGCCGCCCCCAGGCCGGCCGCCGCCTGGGCCAACATCCACAGCCCGGCGGCCAGGGCCAGCAGTAGGGCCAGCTCCGGGGTGTTCTTTTTCAGCACTGCGCTGAGCACCACCGCTGTCACTCCCACGGCGGCCAGTTTTGCCATGGTCTCCATCACAGCCCGAACAGGTCCTTCACCAGGTCGAACAGGCTGGCGATCTCCTGCACCACCATCATCAGTACCACCACCAGCCCGGCCAGGGTGGTCATCATGGCCTGCTCGTCCCGGCCCGCCCGGCTGAGCACCTGGTTCAGCACCGCCACCAGAATCCCGATGGCCGCGATTTTAAAGATCAGATCGACTTCCATATGGTAAACGCCCTCTTTCGTGGTCTTTCGTCCCCCGCGGGGAAGAGCCTTCCCCTTTAGGGGAAGGTGGCACGGCGGAGCCGTGACGGATGAGGCAGTCGCCGCAGAATGGTTACTTCGTATGTTTTGCTTCGCAAAACACCTCATCAGTCTCGCTGTGCTCGACAGCTTCCCCTAAAGGGGAAGCCTTTTTCCGCAGCCAATAAGGATCGCTTTTATTCACAGCAGTAAAATCACCAAAAATGCCCCGCCGGACAGGCCCAGGGCCTGATACACCCGGCCCCGCCTCCGGCTGTCCTCCTCCAGGCGGGCAGACAGCTCCTCCAGACGGCGGCGGGCGGCGGCCAGGGCCTCTCGCTGGCGCTCCCCGTCGTACCGCCCCAGGGTGTCCCCCAGGGGGGCCAGGACGGCCTGTCCCTCGCTCCCCAGGTCGCGGCAATCGGACACCAGCCGCCGCCACAGGGTAGAAAAGTTCTCCTGGTCCAGACGGTCCAGCCCCCGAAGGCACTCCCGAAACAGCGCTTCAGCTGGTCCCCGGCTCCGCTCCGCCCCCCGCTCCAGCAGTCGGGACAGGGGCGGGGCATTCAGCTCCAGCTCCCGCTCCAGCAGGGCCAGTCCCTGGGACATCTCCTCCAGCGCCCGCACCTGGCTCCGGAGCCCGGCCGCCGCCTGAAAGCCCAGGGCAGCCCCGCCCGCCGCCACCAGGGCGGCTCCCATCAGACGCACCATCTATCTCAGCTCCTCCACATCGTAAACGCGCCGCTCCCCCTCTCGGCGGATGCGGACTAGAAATCGAAACAATCCCTCCTCCAGCAGGGGGCGGTATAGCGGCCGACGCTCCAGGTCAGCCCTCCCCTCCCCGTGGGCAGTGGCCAGCAGGGTAACGCCGCACCCCGCCGCCGCCATCATGGCCTCCACGTCCGATCGGGCGGTGATCTCGTCCACCGCCAGTACCTGGGGGTTCATGGCCCGGAGGAGGAGCATCAGCCCCTGGGCCTTGGGGCAGCCCTCCGCCACGTCGGTACGGCGGCCCACCTCCAGCTGGGGCAGGCCGTTGTACATGGCGGCCACCTCCCCACGCTCGTCGGCCAGAGAGACCCGAAGGGGCAGGCATCCCTCCCCCTCGGACACCGACCGGATCAGGTCCCGGAGAAGGGTGGTCTTACCCAGCCCGGGGGGTGCGAGAATCAGGGTATCGGCCAGCCGGCCCCCGGGACACAGCCTGTCCAGCACTGGACCGGCCGCCCCCTTCACCTGCCGGGCGATGCGCAGATTGGCGGAGGAAATACACCGCAGGGCGTGGATTTCCCCCTCCCGCAGCACCGCTGTGCCGCATAGGCCGATGCGGTGGCCCCCCTCAAAGGTGAGATAGCCCCGGCGCACCTGGTCCAGCACCGTGTGGACGGAGGCCCCGCTGGCGATCTCCACCAGCCGCTCCAGCTCTGTGATCTCCACCGGCTCGCCGCCCAGGGGGCGCTCCGTCCCGTCGATCAGCGCTGTCATGGGCCAACCCGCCCGCAAACGCAGCTCCTCGGTCCTGGCCCGGTCCTCCTCTGGCAGGGCGAGGGCCTCCCGCCGCAGCCGCAGAGGCAGAGCCCGGACCGCCTGGACAAAGCTGTCCGCCGCTGTCATCTGTGTCATACCGTTCACCAGCCTTTGCCCTATCCTATGAGGACAAGCCGGGAGGTATGACAGCAAAAAAATATCAGCCTTGCGACATTTGTCGAAGGCTGATATAATCATTTCGGGTCCTTCCCCTGAAAGGGGGTGAATGTCTTGGATATTCTAGTCAATCTCTTTGTGTCGATCGGAGCGAGCATAATTGGCAATTATGTGAGCAAATGGCTTGACCGGCACCGCAAGGACCCGTGAGCCTAAATGGGGACCCGGAGGACGGCACTCCTCCGGGTCCCCTTTTGCGTGTCTGCCTTGGTTCTAGTCAAACTCTTGGCAGTGGTTATTATACCACCATTCCCTAGTATACGCAAGAGATATTTTAAACTCTCCCGCTCTTCAAAAAATCGCTGAACGCCTTCAAATCCTTCTTTGTCTCTTCCGGGAGCTGATCGTACTCCTGACCGGTGACCGCCCCCTCCAGGACGTACAAGTGCACCAGACAGACATTAGGGAAGGTCTCCTTCAGCTTGAAAAACGCCTTCTTGGAGCCCGCCTCCACCAGCTTCTCCGGGGAGTCGATGCCCACGGCGGTCAGCTTTCTGGCCATCTCCCGGCCGATATTCCGCATGGACGTCAGGTCCGGCATATTCCGCTCCCCCTCAGTGGTTCAGCACCCGGACCCGAATCATATTGGGGATGGCCCGCAGCTCCTCCACCGCCTCCTCGGTGAGGCGGGTGTTCACGTCCACCATGGTATAGGCGTAGTCCTTTTTGGACTTGTTGGTCAGGTTCTCCACGTTGATGTGGTCGTCGGATAAGACCCCCATGATCTGGGTCAACATACCGGGCACATTCCGGTGGATAAGGCAGATGCGGGCGATGCCGCTCCAGTCCTGGGAGACGTTGGGCAGGTTGACCGAGTTGGTGATGTTGCCGTTGAGGAGGTAGTCCTGGAGCTGGCGGGCGGCCATAACGGCGCAGTTCTCCTCGCTCTCCGGGGTGGAGGCCCCCAGGTGGGGCAGGGCGATCACGTTTTTGACGGTGGTGATCCGCTCGTCGGGGAAGTCGGTGACATACTTGGCCACCCGGCCCGACTCCAGGGCAGCGATCATATCGTCGTCGTTGACCAGACCGCCCCGGGCCAGGTTGAGCACCCGGACCTGGCCCTTCATCTTTCCGATGGCCTCGGCGTTGATGAAGTCCTTGGTGGAGCTGTTGTAAGGAACGTGGATGGTGACGTAGTCGGACACCTTGTACAGCTCGTCCACATCCTTTACCACATGGACATGGCGGTCCAGCCGCAGCGCGGCATCCACCGACAGGAAGGGGTCGTAGCCGTACACATCCATCCCCAGGTCCAGGGCAATGTTGCACACCAGGGCGCCGATGGCCCCCAGGCCGATGACCCCCAGGGTCTTTTTATACAGCTCCGGCCCGGCGAAGGCGGACTTGCCCTTCTCCACGGCGGCGGCCACGTCCACCTTGGGGGTGTGAGCCTGCTCCTGCACCCAGTCGGCCCCGCCCAGGATGTCCCGGGAGGCCACCAGCATGGCGGCGATGACCAGCTCCTTTACCGCATTGGCGTTGGCGCCGGGGGTATTGAATACGACGATCCCGCTCTCAGAGCAGCGGTCAATGGGGATGTTATTGGTGCCCGCCCCCGCCCGGGCGATGGCCCGGAGGGAGTCGGGGAACTGGTACTCGTGCATGGGGGCGGACCGGACCAGGATACCGTCCTCCTTTTCCAGATCGCTGCCCGTCTGGAACCGGGTGGGGTCCAGCTTGGACAGGCCCGCGGAGGAAATTTTGTTCAATGTTTTGATACGGTACATGTTAATTACCTCGAATCAGTTATGAATCATCCGCTCCTTGAGGCCCACACCGTCCAGGGCGGGGGCAATCACCAGGAAGAGGGCGCCGCTGCCGATGCCCTGGACCAGGGTACCCAGGAATTGAGGGGCAAAGGCGGCCATGGTGCCGGCCATAGCGCAGTTATAGAGGGCATAGGCGGTGGGGGAAAACAGCCCGGCGATGACAATAGCCGCCAGATTGCGCCGACACAGGAGCTTTCCGCCCTTGTTGGTAAAGAACAGCACGATGGCCGCCTTGATGACCACGGTGGCCGGCGCCCATATGGCGGCGGCGGAAAGCACATCAGCCAGCCCCGCGCCGATGGCGGCGGCCGCGGCTGCGTAGGGGACGGGGAGCAGGCAGGCCGCCAGGTAGATTAGGGTGTCCCCCAGGTGGATGTAGCCGCCGGTACCGGGGATGGGGATATGGAGCATGTAGGCCGTCATCACCGTGATGGCCGCGGCGAACAGGGCGGCAGTGACCAGATTTACGACCATCAGGTGTAATTTCCTGGACATAGGATCGTCTTCTTTCTTTAAAATCAGTTATTCTTGTCAAAGGAGCGGATAAAGTCGCACAGCTTCTCCACGCCCTCCACCGGCATGGCGTTGTAGACGGAGGCCCGCATCCCGCCAGTGAGGCGGTGGCCCTTCAGGTTGACGAAACCGGCCTGGGCGGCCTCCTGGACAAATTTGGCGTCCAGGTCCTCGTCCCCGGTACGGAAGGTGACGTTCATCCCCGACCGGGAGTCCTTGTCCGCGTGGAGGCGGAAAAGCCGGGAGTTCTCCAGGGTGTCATAGAGCATACCGGCCCGCTGCCACTTCAGCTTCTCCATCCCGGCCACCCCGCCGTTCTCGGCCACCCAGTCCAAGGTAAGGCCCAGCATGTAGATGCACCAGCAGGGAGGCGTGTTGTACATGGAGTCCTTGTCGATCATAGTCTTGTAGTTCATCATGAGGGGGGTATAGGGCAGCTCATGGCCCTGGAGGCCGTCCTTGATGATAACCACCGTCAGCCCGGCGGGGGCCATATTCTTCTGGGCCCCGGCGTAGATGATACCGAATTTGGACACCTCCACTGGCATGGACAGGATATCGGAGGACATGTCGCATACCAGGGGGACGTCCCCCGTCTGGGGCACATAGTCCCACTCGGTGCCGAAGATGGTGTTGTTGGCGCAGTAGTAGAAGTAGCTGGCCTCGCTGTCCAGCTTCAGCCCCTCCTGCCGGGGAATATAGCTGTGGTTGCGGTCAGCTGTGTCACAGGCCAGGCTGATCTGGCCGTACTTCCTGGCCTCCTTGCAGGCCAGGCCGGAAAAATTGCCGGTGACGGCGTAGTTGGCCTTCCCCGTCTTGCTAATCAGGTTCAGGGGGATCATGGAGAACTGTCCAGAGGCTCCGGTCTGGAGAAACAGGATATGATAATCCTCTGGGACGTTCATCAGCCGGCGCAGCTTGTCCTGAGTCTCCTGGAAGATGTCCATAAACATCTTAGATCGGTGGCTCATCTCCATCACGGACATGCCGCAGCCCCGGTAGTTGGTGATCTCTGCTCCGGCCCGTTCCAGCACGGACAGCGGGAGCACGGAGGGCCCGGCGGCAAAGTTGTAGACGCGGGAGTTGTTCATAAGAGAGAGCCCCTTTCTGCACTAAAAATAGAAACTGCCGCACCACGGGGGTGTGGCAGTTTTCTATTATATCCTCAGGGAGGGGGGGTGTCAATGGGCAAAGGGGGAAAAGACGCTCACTTGCTCCGCTTGAGCAGCTCGCAGGTCAGCTCGTAGGCTAGCTTGGTGGAGGGCACGCTCAGCCGCTCCTTGACCGAGTGGACATCGTGGAGCTCCGGTCCCATGGACACCGCGTCCAGGCCGGGGATCTTCTCAATGAACAGCCCGCACTCCAGGCCGCCGTGGGTGGCCTCGATCTTCCCCTCCCGGCCGCTCACCGCCTTCCAGGCGGCCAGCACGTCCTCCCGCAGGGCGGACTGCCGGGCGTACTGCCAGCCGGGGTAGTCGCTCCGCTCGGACACGGTGCCGCCGCCCATCTCCAGGATGGCCCGCAGCCGCTGGACCAGCATGGCCTTCTGAGATGCGATACAGGAGCGGACCGAGATACTGAAATGCAGGCCGTCCGCCTCCATCCCCATGACTCCTAAGTTCAGGGAGGTCTGCACCAGGCCGTGGAAGTCCACGTTCATGGCCTGGACCCCCTGGGGAATGACCAGCAGGGCACGCAGGATGTGCTCCGTGGCCGCCGGGGACAGGGCCCCGTCCAGCTCCCGCTTCTCACAGCACAGGGCAATGCCGTCGTCCACCCCGGTGTACTCGTTTTTCAGCACGCCGTCAAACTCCCTGACAAAGGCCTCGAAGTCCCCCTCCCGGCCGGCGGGCACCGCCACCAGGGCGTCGTTCCGGGAGCAGATCACGTTGTCAAACTTTCCGCCCCGGATATCACTCACCCGCAGGCCAGGGACACGCTCCATGGCGCTATACAGCGCCCGGCCCATCGCCTGGTTGGCGGAGGCCCGGCCCCGGTGGATGTCGCCGCCCGAGTGGCCGCCCAGCAGGCCGGACAGGGTAAGTGTATAGCCGGTCTCGCCGCTCAGCGGCTCCTGCTTTCCGGGCAGGAAGCAGTCCAGCCGCACGCCGCCGGCGCAGGAGACGGTAAAGACTCCCTCCTCCTCCGAGTCCAGGTTGACCAGCTTCTTTCCCTTCAGGTCGGAGCAGTCCAGGGCGAAGGCCCCGTCCATGCCCACCTCCTCATCTACGGTGAACACCGCCTCCAGGGGGGGGTGGGGCAGGCTGTCGTCGGCCAGAATGGCCAGGATCATAGCCACAGCGATGCCGTTGTCCCCGCCCAGGGAGGTCCTGTCCGCCCAGACCCACTCCCCGTCGGTGCGCAGGTCCAGCCCCTCCCTGGCCATATCCTTGGGGCAGTCCTCCGTCTTGACGCACACCATGTCGATGTGCCCCTGGAGGATCACAGCCTCCGCCCCCTCGTAGCCGGGAGAGGCCTCCTTCCAGATGACCACGTTGTTGACCTCGTCCTGCCGCCAGCGCAGGCCCAGCTCCTGGGCAAAGGAGACGCACAGGTCGCTGATCTGCTTGGTGTTGTGGCTGCCGTGGGGGACGGCGCACAGCTTCTCAAAGTAATCGAATACCGCCTTGGGCTCCAGCCCGGATAACACTGCCATATTGCTTCCTCCTTACTAAAAGCCCGCCCCGCCTGAGGCGGGGCGGGCAATTTTGCTGATTTTGTCTCAGGCGACGGCGTCGCCCTCCATACCCAGATCCTCGCCCATGCCGAACTCGTCGCCGATGTTGGGCTCCTCCTCGCTGGAGTCCTCCGGCTCGGGGGCGGGGATGAACTCCGTCATCCAGGCCTCCTCGGGCAGCCCGGCCAGCAGGGCGGGCAGGTTGACGATGATGCCGTCCATATTGTAGGGCAGCTTCAGGTCAATCTCCTCCACCCGGGGCTCGTCGCCCTTCTTTTCGATGACCTCCACGGTCATGTGGAAGCTCTGGCCCATGCAGGTGGCCATGTCGCGCTCCCGCTTGGCCAGCTTGATGACCTCATCCTCTCCGGGTACGGTGATGTTGACCCGCTCAAAGGATTTGTACTCCTGGCCCTGGTAGTCCTCAATAGTCTTGTTGTCCAGATAGATGGTATGGCCTCGGCCGACGACCATCATCACCGCGCCCAGGGCGACGCAGAGGGCCACAGCGGCCAGGCGGATCAGGAGTGCCTTCTTCTTCACGCCTGAACGCCCCCTTCCTTCTGGGCCTGAGCCAGCAGCGCGCCGCCCTGGCTCTTGGCCCGGCGCTTCTTGATCTCATACATCACCAGCGCCAGGGTGATGACCCCGTAGGACACGAACACCCGGAAGTACTCGCCGATCATGGCGTCGCCGGTGATGGCGATACCCGCCCGGGGAGCCACGATGAACATGGTGTGGAACAGGATCACGCCCAGGAACACGTTTCCAATGGAGGCCTTCTCCACGCTGGCCCCTCCCACCAGCAGGGCGGCGATGCAGAACATGCCGGTCTGGGTGTGGGCGGTGTAGGTGGCGAAGTTGCCTAAATTCTGCAGGTAGATGATCTGGCCAAAGCCTGCGAATACGGTGGAAATGATAATGGAAATGATGCGGGTCCGGTCCACATTGATACCCGCGGCCCGGGCCACCTCCATGTCCTGGCCCACCGCCCGCATGTCCTGGCCCAGCTTGGTGCGCCGGAACCAGATGATGAACAGGCACAGCACGGCGATGATAATGAAGTTCAGCACCGGGATCTTCACACCGTAGGGCCTGGGGGCGATCAGGTTGTCCAGGCACTGGCGCATACTGGTCAGGTTCACGGTGGTGCGGATGCCGAAGCCTCTGGGCAGGCGGACGGAGGCGTGTATAATGGGGATAACGGAACCCATCAGGAAGAGCACCACCAGCTGATAAAGGCCGCCCACAAAGTAGTTCATCATATAGCCCAGGATCATCTCACGGCCCTTTGCCATATTCATCAGCTTGCCGCACATCAGGCCCAGCAGGACGGACAGGGGGATGGACAGGAGCATGGCAAGCACCACGCCGGGGATGCCCCAGATCTGCCAGTCGGTGACGAAGATCAGGGCGATCTGTCCGGCCATGGCCCCCAGGGTCATGCCGAAGTTCAGGCCCATACCCGCCATGATGGGGATGAGCAGGCTGAGGATCAGGAAAATGTTCCGGCCCATACGGTTGACGATCTCGTTGAGCAGGTGGCCGGGGGAAAGGTCGGCCAGAGGGTAGCAGATCACGCAGATGATAATGAACATCAGCGGCACCAGGTTGTTCTGCAGGAAGTCGAAACCGTTAAAACTCTTTTTCATCTTCATTTCGCTCCCTCCGTCTTTCTGGTCAGGGCGTAGACCACCATGCCGTTGGAGACGATGATCCGGATGACCTCGCTCACGTCAGTGTGGATCAGGGCGGTGATTACGGTGGGCGTCATGGTGACCAGGCCCTGGAACAGGATGGTTCCGATAACCACGTTGCTGATCGACGCCTTGTTCACCGACGCGCCGCCGATGAGGACGGCCGCTACCGCGGGCATGGTCATATTCATGGGGGCCGTGTAGAGCTGCACGAAGCCGAAGCCCTGCTGGTAGACCAGAACGCCCACAGCGCCCAGCCAGGTGGACAAAATCACCGACAGCATCCGGATCCGGTCCACATTGATGCCGGAGGCCTTGGCGAAGGTGGGATTGGAGCCCACAGCGGTCATCGCCGTGCCGGTCTTGGTGTGGAGGAAGGCCCACATCAGAAAGGCCAGCAGGGCGAAGAACAGGATGGACCCTGTGGGGATCACCAGATTGATCCCCAAGGGATTCAGGTCGATTTTCAGGAAGTCGGCGAGGACGCCCGCGTAGAAGCTGTCCAGAGCGAACATGTTCCGCAGTCCCACGCCGGTGTAGGCCATGACGATAGAGGGGTGCTTGTAGGGGATCACCAGCCACATGATACACATGAAGGACACGGAGGAGAGGCCCACATAGGTGGCCACCATCATCTCGCCGCCCTTGATTTTGTTCAGCAGCGCGCCGTAGCCGCCGCCGAAGAGGATGGCGAAGGGGGTGGACACCACAATAGCCATCACAAAGCTCATGGGCCCGGTAAAGCCCATCTCAATGGCCAGCGTGCCCCCCAGCAGGCCCGCCAGAACGCCCAGAGGGATGCCGAAGTTCAGTCCGCAGCCCGAGTGGATCATGGGCACCATGGCCAGCACCAACACGGCGTTCCAGCTGAAGCGGTTGACCACATTTGTAAACTGGGTGGTCAGGTCGGACCCGGTAAGCGGAGCCATGATAAACAGGACCAGGAGGAAGCCGCCGATAATCAGCCGGGGATAGCCCATCTTTTTGAGCCAGTATTGCAATCCGATTGCATACGCAGGTTGCTCCATATCGTCTCTCCTCCTTATATAACCTTGCTGACCATCAGCGCGCCGAAGCTCTCTGAGGGGTCCGTGGCCGGACGGATGCCCGCCACCTGCCCGCCGGAGATGATGGCAATCCGGTCGCAGGTCTGCCGCAGTTCCTCCAGCTCAGAGGAGATCATCACCACCGTGACCCCGCTCTCTCGGTTGAACTGCTTCAGCGCGTCCAGCACCAGGGCCTTGGCGCCCACGTCGATGCCCCGGGTGGGCTCGGACACGAACAGGAACTTGGGCTCCAGGGCGAAGGCCTTGGCCAGGCACACCTTCTGCTGGTTGCCGCCAGACAGTTCCCTGGCGTTCTGCTTGGAGCTGGTGCACTTGATCTCCAGCGCGTCGATATATTTCTGCGTGACGTCGTGGATGGCCTTCTCGTCCCGCCACTTGATCAGGCCACCGAACATCTTTTTCAGGAACTTGTTCTGGATCTGCATGGCAGAAAAGGCCACGTTCCACTCCAGGCTCTCGTCCAGCAGCAGGCCCACCTCCCGCCGGTCCTCCGACACAAAGGCCAGGGCGGAGTCCAGGCATTTCCTGGGGCTGTTCAGGGGGATGCTCCGGCCATCAAACTCCACGGTACCGCCCGCCTCGTACAGGCCCATCACACCGTTGGGAATGCCCAGCTTGCCCTGGCCGGCCAGGCCGCCGATGCCCAGGATCTCGCCCTCCCGCACATCCAGAGAGACGTCGCGCACCGTCTCGCCAGGCATGTCCACCCAGAGATTCTTGATGGACATGATGATTCTGGCATCTGCCTTCTCCGCCTTCGCCTCCTGGGGGGTGACGGCGCTTTGCACATCCCGACCCACCATCCAGCGGGTGATGTCGTCCACACTGGTCTGGCTGGTGGGCACGTCCCGGACCACATGGCCGTCCCGCATGACCACCACCTGGTCGCATACCGCCAAAATCTCATGGAGGCGGTGGGTAATGAAAATGACGGAGATGCCCCGGGCTGCCATTCCCCGGATGGAGTCCAGCAGGGCTTCGGCCTCCTTCTCGGTCAGCACAGCGGTGGGCTCGTCCAGGATCAGCAGCTTCAGCTGCTCCTTGCTCAGCTCCCGGGCGATCTCAGTGAACTGCTTGTGACCCACGGGCATGCTGCTGATGACCATTTTGGCGTCAATCTCCACGCCCATCTTCTCGATGGCCGCGGTGGCCCGTCGGTCCATCTCCTTATAATCCAGAGTATTCAGCCGCTGGCCGAACACCTCTGAAATAACATTCTTCTTTTGGGGCTCCCGATTCAGGAGGATATTTTCCGTGGCGGTGAAGCCGGGGATCAGAGAGAACTCCTGATGCACCATGCCGATGCCCGCCGTCAGGGCGTCGAAGGGGGTGTTGAACGTCACCTTCTCGCCGTTGATGAGGATGTCGCCGCTGTAGCCGCCGGTCTCCCGGATGACATCCATGCCAAAGAGTATTTTCATCAGCGTGGACTTGCCCGCGCCGTTCTCACCGCACAGGCCCAGGACCTGGCCTGCGCCCAGGGTGAAATTGATGTCAGTAAGGACCTGGTTTCCGAAAAAGTCCTTTTTGATGCCTCTCATTTCCAACAGAGGAGCAGTTGAAGTAGCTATCGAAATCACACCCTTTTATCTAAGGAAACAGGGGAGAGGATGAACCTCACCCCTGTTTCCATCATTGATTACCAGTAAATTGCGCAGCTAAATTACTTCACGGTGAAGTACTTCTCAGGCACCTCAACGTCAGTGACGCCCATGAACTTGCCGGGGTCGCCCATGATATAGGTATCCTGGTAGATCAGGAAGACGTTGTCCTCCTTGACGCCGGTGTCGGCGTTGGTGTAGCCGGAGCCGTTCCAGGTAGCCTTGGGGGAATACTCCTGCAGGGCGGAGGCCACGGCGTCCATGTCGGCGATGTCGATCGCGCCATTGCTCTCGATCACGTTGATGGCGTGCTGAGCCAGGCCGGCGGACAGGCAGTAGCCATAGGAGTAAGCCCAGGTGCCGAAGCGGCCAGCGCCGCCGGCGTCCACGACGGCCTGCTCCACCTTGGCCAGAATCTTCTCAAAGTCGCCGGCCTCAGCGGTCAGGTCCAGGTCGCCCAGGGCGTTGGGGTAGCCCATCAGAGGAGAGGGCAGGTCGGCCTCGATGAAGTAGCCGCCCAGCTCCAGCAGGCGCTGCAGCAGGGGAGCGGTGTGGGCGTCGTTGGTGCAGAAGTAGGCGGAATTCTGGCCGTACTTCTGGATCCACTCGGGGGCCTTCTCCAGCACGTAGGCCTGAGCGCCGGTGATGCCCACGTCAGTGGTGGGATCGGGAGCGGTCTCCTGCACGAAGGTCATGCCGAACTCCTTGCAGGCCTCGGTCATAACCGCAACACGGCGGCTCATGGTCTCATAGGACATGTGCCGGGGGAAGGAGATGTGCACGAAGGTGTCGCAGCCCAGGTCGTGAGCGGTCTTGATGATCAGGTAGCCGCGGGAGACGAAGTCGTTGTTGCAGACCAGGTCGGCGGTGGCGCCCACAACGGGCAGGTCCTCGTGGGCCTCACCAGCGATGCACAGGATGTCGGGGCGGCGCTCCTTGATCTGGCGGAAGGCCTCGGCGGTGCCGGGGACGGACTGGTTGACGATGACGGCCTTCATCAGGGGGTCGTCGGACATGTTGACGATGCTCTGGATGGTGGTCTCAGTCTCCTCGGTGAAGTTGTCGGGGTAGGTGGCCAGCTTGACCTTGTCCTTGCCGTACTTGGCCTGGATGGCCTCAGCGCCGCGCAGGTCGTCCTCAGACTGGGAGACGGTGCCGGTGATGATGCCAATGTGCCAGTCCTCAGCGGCATCGCCGCCGGCGTTGGACTGGCTGGCGCTGGTATTGCTCTGATTTCCGGGGTTGTTCTGGCTGCCGGTGCTGGGAGTGTTGGTCTTGTTGCCACAGCTCACCAGGGTGAGCATCATGGCAGCAGCCAGCAGCATGCTAATCCTCTTTTTCATTATATACCTCCTAAAAAAGTACCTTGCGTCTTAAGGTCATACGAACTGGATCTTCTTTTTCGCTTTGCCTCTGCAAAGCGAAAAAAGGCGTACGCCTTTTCGACTGTCTACCATTTTAGCAAAAATCACCGTTTTGTCAACCTTAAATTGCTGCCCAGCCTCTATTTTTTGTGTATTTTCTCAATAAAATTCTCTCAATTTTCCCGTTTTCTTCTGTGTCTTTTGATGGAATTCGCCCTTTATCGCCCCCGTACCTCCGGCAGGGCGGTCTCCCAGTCCTTCTGAAATTCGGTCATCATGGCCCAGTATCGCTTGGGCATGTGGGTCATGCGGCACCGGGGATTGTACCGCCCCTCGATGGCAATGGTGTCGTAAAAAGCCCGCCACAGCTCCCGGTATTGTAGCTCAGTTCGATCGGCGGGGCCCAAAGAAAAATCCTCCACCGGCAGGATGGCCCAGCCGTGGGGCCCGGGCTGATGGAACAGGGCCTCGTGGTGGGTGCGGTCGTGGAGGACAAAGCGCTCCTGGGGATACCGGGAGCAGAAGTGGGGCCGCAGCAGTGGGAGGACCCGGTTTTTGGGCTCGATCTCCCCTGCCAGCACCCCATCAAGCTCAGAGAAACGAGTGAAGCCCTTATACATGTGGGCCTCATGCTCCAGATGCCACACCGCCTTGCGCACCTTGTCCACCGTGGGGTCGGTGAGATTTCGGCCGATGCCCGGCCCCTGGTCATAGGCCAGGCGGAGAAAGCGCCACAGCCAAAGCTCCTTGTCGGGCAGGCAGGTGAGGAAGGTGCGCACCGCCAGCCGCTCCCCCTCCGCCCCGAACTTGGCGAAGGACCGGTACACCCGCATGGCGTGCTCCTGGTCAGTGGCCACCGCCCGCAGGGGGTAAAGGGAGCAGCACATGTCCTCCGGGGTGTGGAACTCCACCGGCTCCTCCCGGTTGACGTAGCAGTCGAACACACAGGACAAAAAGCCGGGGTAGCTGCCGTCATATTGACAGGAAATCTGGGTCCAGGACATGGGACGCACCTCCTATACGGCGCTGTCAAACAGGGAGAGCTGCTCCGGCACGGGCCCGGCCAGGGCGGGGGCCTCCAGGGCCACCAGATGGCGCAGCAGGCCGTCCTCGCTGACGTGGAGACCGGTCATCATCCGCCCGGAGCAGGTGACGAAATACTGGGCCCGCTTGAGAACCACCCCCAGCCGCTTCAGCCCCTCGAAGTTCAGCGGCCCCACCCGTCGCGCCCGCAGGATGCGCCTGGCCGACCGCACCCCCAGTCCGGGCACCCGGAGCAGGGCCTCGTAGTCCGCCTTGTTCACCTCCACTGGGAAGAACTCCAGGTGGCGCAGGGCCCAACAGCACTTGGGGTCCATCCGGGGGTCCAGGTCGGGCTGGGACTCGTCCAGGATCTCCTCCGCCCGGAAGTGGTAGTAGCGCAGCAGCCAGTCGGCCTGATACAGCCGGTGCTCCCGGAGCAGGGGCGGCTTGAAGGTCTCCGCCACCGGCAGCAGGGGGCTGGAGGAGACGGGCATATAGGCGGAGTAGAACACCCGCTTCAACTGGTAGCGGTCGTACAGCGCCTGGGTGAGGGTGAGGATGTGCCGGTCGCTCTCCGGGGTGGCCCCCACGATCATCTGGGTGGACTGCCCCGCCGGGGCGAACCGGGGGGCGTGGCGGTACACCGCCAGCTCCTGTTTGGAGGCGGCGATGCCCTGGCTGATCTGCCCCATGGGGGTGAGGATGGCCTCCTTTTTCTTGTCCGGGGCCAGCAGGGACAGGCTGGAGGAGGAGGGCAGCTCGATGTTGACGCTCAGCCGGTCGGCCAGCAGGCCCAGCCGGCGGGTGAGGAGAGGGTCGGCCCCCGGGATGGCCTTGGCGTGGATATAGCCCCCGAAGCGGCGCTCCTCCCGGAGGATGCGCAGGGTGCGGATCATCAGCTCGGTGGTGTAGTCTGGGTTCCGGATCACCGCCGAGGACAGGAACAGCCCCTCGATATAGTTGCGGCGGTAGAAGCCCATGGTCAGCTCGCACAGCTCCTCCGGGGTAAAGGCCGCCCGGGGCACGTCGTTGGACCGGCGGTTGACGCAGTATTGACAGTCGTAGACACACACGTTGGTCTGGAGCACCTTCAGCAGGGAGATGCACCGCCCGTCGGCGGAGAAGGAGTGGCAGCAGCCGGCCAGGGTGGTGCTGCCGATGGTCCCCGGCCGGCCGGAGCGGTCCAGCCCGCTGGAGGTGCAGGCCGCGTCATACTTGGCGGCGTCGGCGAGAATATTCAGCTTGTCCAGCAGCTCCATAGGGGGCCTCCTTGCGAAAGTATGTTCTATCGAACAATTGTACTATTATTATAGCGCAAAAAGGCCCCCTGTCAAGGGGGAATTTTCAGGAAAAGAGGGGCTTGTCCCAATTGCCGCTCCTGTGTTATATTATTGGAGCAAGAGGGGAACGGCTCGACCTCCGCGAGGAGGTGACAACATGACAGCGTTAGAAGTCTTAGCGCTACTTAACCTGTTAGCCGTTGTTATCTTTGGCGTTATCAACATAACGAAAAAGAAATAACCGGCCCCCCGTGTAAGGAAACCGGCTCTTTCTACAGATTCTAAATCTTACGAGGAAGGGCTGTGTGACCTGTAGCACCAGGTCGCCCCTCTTGCGTTTATTATAGCAAAGGAGATTTGGTTTGTCAATGGAGAAGAGAGAGACATTTTCCTCCCGTCTGGGCTTTGTGCTCATCTCGGCGGGCTGCGCCATCGGCTTAGGCAACGTGTGGCGCTTCCCCTACATCACGGGGAAATACGGCGGGGCGGCCTTCGTGCTGCTCTACCTGCTGTTCCTGGTCATCCTGGGCCTGCCCGTCATGGTGATGGAGCTGGCGGTGGGCCGGGCCAGCCAGCGGAGCATCGCCCTGTCCTTCCAGCGGCTGGAGCCCAAGGGCTCCCGGTGGCACTGGTACAGCTATGTGGGCCTTGCGGGCAACTACCTTCTCATGATGTTCTACACCGTCATCGCCGGGTGGCTGCTGTACTACTTTGTGGAGATGCTCCGGGGCGGCTTCGGGGGGCTGGACGCCGACGGCGTGGCCGGAAAATTCGGCGACCTGCTCAGCCGTCCGGGGACCATGACCTTCTACATGGCGGTGGTGGTGGTCCTGGGTATGCTGGTGTGCGCCCAGGGCCTGCGCAACGGCGTGGAGCGGGTCAATAAGGTGATGATGCTCTGCCTGCTGGCCCTGATGGTGGTGCTGGCGGTCAATTCCGTCCTGCTCCCTGGGGCGGGCGAGGGCCTGCGGTTCTACCTCCGGCCCAACTTCCGCAACCTGGTCTACGACGCTGAGGGCAACTGGATCCTAGGCGAGGCGGTCTTCGCCGCCATGGGCCAGGCCTTCTTTACCCTGTCCTTGGGCATCGGGGCCATCGCCATCTTCGGCAGCTATATCGGCAAGGAACACCGGCTGGCCGGCGAGGCCCTGCGCATCGGCGTGCTGGACACCTGCGTGGCCTTTGTGGCGGGCCTCATCATCTTCCCCGCCTGCTCTACCTACGGCGTGTCCACCGTGGAGGGCTCCTCCCTGGTCTTTCTCACCCTGCCCAACATCTTTAACCACATGCCCATGGGTCGGCTGTGGGGCGGGGCCTTCTTCCTGTTTCTGTCCTGCGCCGCCCTGTCCACGGTGATTGCTGTGTTCGAGAACATCATCTCCTTCACTATGGACCGGTGGGGCCTCTCCCGGAAGCGGGCGGTGCTGGTCAACTTTGTGGGCATCTTCCTGCTGTCTATGCCCTGTGTGCTGGGGTGCAACCTGTGGTCCGGCTTCACCGTGCTGGGGATGGATATCTCCGGGATCGAAGACTTCCTGGTGTCCCAGAACATCCTGCCTCTGGGCTCGCTGGTCTATGTGCTGTTCTGCACCAGCAAAAAGGGCTGGGGCTGGAACCGCTTCCTGGCCGAGGCCAACGAGGGCCAGGGACTGGCCTTCCCCAAGGGGGTACGGTTCTATGTCAGCTACATCCTGCCCCTGATCGTCCTGTCCGTCTTTGTCCTGGGCTACTGGGACAAGTTCAGCCCCCAGTAAACAGTTACCCCCGGCCTGCCTCAGAAGGGCGGGCCGGGGGTTTTTTAGATCATGGAATTTCTGAGCTTCGTCAGTAGGGTGTACAGCGGCCGCTCCAGGGCCAGGGTCAGGCAGAAATTTCCGGCGCAGTGGAGCAGGTCGAAGGGGATGCCCGAGGTCCAGTAGGCGAAGGCAGCCCAGGGGCCCCCCGCCAGATAGGGCAGGGCGCACAGCGCCCCAAAGCTCAGCCCGAAGGCCCCGCTGGCCGCCGCCCACAGCAGGGGGCCGCGTTCCCTCCCCCGGCTAATCAAAAGAACGGCCAGGGCCCACAGAGTCCAGATGTACAGGTAGGTCACCCACCACAGGTGGAAGCCGTAGAGCAAGCCCTCCAGCAGGACAAAGGTATAGATGATGTAAAACACGTCCCGGCCGAAGACCAGGGCGTACACCAGAACCAGCAGCGACACAGGCTCGATGTTGGGCAGAGGGGCCATGGCCGCCTGGAGGGCGGTCATAAGGGCGGCCAGCGTGGCGCACAGCACTACCCGCCGGCTTTGGGACTTTCTTCCGTCCACGGCGGCCTCAGTAGGTGGACATGGTCAGCTCAAAGTGGTCGCCGTCAGCGATGGGAGTGGTGTCCGCCCCGGTGTCCACCCGCTCGCCCCCCTTGGTGATGCACCACCACTGCCGCAGGCTGTCCTGGGCGGTCTCCCCGTCCACGGTGGTGATGAACAGGCCGTAGGGCCCCTCTTCCCCCTCCACCAGCTTTTCTTCCAGCAGCAGCGCCCCCAGGTACTCCTCATCGGTCTGATAGGTAAACTCCCGGCTGTTTCCGTCGCCGTGGATTACCTCCACCGCCACGGTCTTGTCCCCCGCCTGAGTCTCGGGCCTGGTAAAGTACCACAGCCCCAGCATCAGGGCCGCCACCACCGCCAGGGCGGCCACGGCAAACAGTGTCTTTTTGTTTCCTCTCATAGGTAAATCCTCCTTGCTGTCACTCGCAGCAGTTGTTGATGTCCCCAGGCAGGTCTTCTGACTTGAGGATCACCGCCCGGCTTCGCCTTCCCGGTCTCTCAGTGGCGTATTGAAGCCCGGCTCCCCTCTCACAGCGGCGGGACCGTGGATTTCTTCCCTATTCTTCCGGATTTTCCCATCCGGACACCTGGAGCGGAGTTATCATACCACACTCGGGCCAAAAAAGAAAGCCCGGAATCCTTGCGTGCGTGTCCGCCGGAAAGATATCTATCGCGTGTTTCCCCGCCGGAGGCGGGGGAAACACAGCTAAAATCTTTTTGTTTCGGACGTTTCGATACTTGACACGCGCCGGGCAAGATGCTAATATACTATACTATCAGCGCAAAGAACGGAAAAGTAGCGTCCCACCCAACGGACAGAGAGAGCCCCTCACCGGCTGCAAGGGGGCTTACAGCGGGGGGTTGTGAAGTGCGTCCGGGAGCGCGGCGGGTAATGCCGCCCGGCTTGGCCCCGATAGCGGCCAGTTGAGCAATAAATGAGAGTGGAACCGCGAGAAGATCGCCTCTTATGCCCATGCGGGCGTAGGAGGTTTTTTGTTTCCACCCGGAAGAGGTATCCTATGTTCAAAGCCTTAAACGAAACTCTGGAGGCCTACCAGCGCCGGGACCCGGCGGCTCGGTCCAAGCTGGAGATTTTACTACTCTACCAGGGGGTCCACGCCACCCTGTATCACCGACTGGCCCACTGGCTATACTGTCACAAGTGGAAATTCCTGGCCCGAGTGATTTCCCAGTGGTCCCGGTTTTGGACGGGCATCGAGATCCACCCTGGGGCCAAAATCGGCCGGCGGTTTGTCATCGACCACGGCATGGGCATCGTCATCGGCGAGACCGCCGAGGTGGGGGACGATGTGCTCATCTACCACGGTGTCACCCTGGGGGGCACCGGCAAGGACCAGGGCAAGCGCCACCCCACCATCGGCAACAACGTGCTGATCTCCTGCGGGGCCAAGGTGCTGGGGCCCTTCAAGGTGGGGGACAACGCCCGCATCGCCGCCAACGCCGTGGTGCTCTCCGAGGTCCCGGAGGACGCCACCGCCGTGGGCATCCCCGCCCAGATCGTCCGCATCGCCGGCCGCTCCACCCGCTACGCCGACGACGTAGACCAGATCAGCGTCAACAACCCCACCCTGGAGAAGATCAGCGCCCTCAACGCCCGCCTGGAGCTGGTGGAGAAGCTGCTGGACGAGAAATACCTTGCCGCCCGAAAGGAGGGGGAAAATGCTGTTTGATCAGATGCACCATGTGGCCATCATTGTCTCCGACTATGAGAAGGCGAAGGAGTTTTATGTGAAGAAGCTGGGCTTTCCGGTCCTGCGGGAGAACTTTCGGGAGGACCGGGGGGACTGGAAGCTGGACCTGAAATTCGGGGACAGCGAGCTGGAGATTTTCGCCATTCCCGGTGCGCCGCCCCGGCCCAGCTACCCGGAGGCCCAGGGCCTGCGCCACCTGGCCTTCCGGGTGGACGACGTGGCGCGGGCCGTTCAGAAACTGGAGGCGCTGGGCATCCCCTGCGAGCCCATCCGCTGGGACGACTGCACCCAGCGGCGCATGGCCTTTTTTCACGACCCCGACGGCCTGCCCCTGGAGCTGCACGAATGAAAAGAAGGAGGACTTTTTATGTATCTCTATAATTCCGCCACCCACAAGAAGGAAGAATTCACCACCCACACCCCCGGCCATGTGGAGATGTACACCTGCGGCCCCACGGTGTACCACTTCGCCCACATCGGCAACCTGCGGTCCTACATCATGGAGGACGTGCTGGAGAAGTTCCTGCGCTATGACGGCTACGACGTGAACCGAGTCATGAATATCACCGACGTGGGCCACCTGTCCAGCGACGCCGACACCGGCGAGGACAAGATGCTCAAGGGGGCCAAGCGGGAGCACAAGACGGTGATGGAGATCGCCCAGTACTACACCGACGCCTTCTTTGACGACTGCCGTAAGCTGAACATCAAGACCCCCGACGTGGTCCAGCCCGCCACCGGGCTCATCGACGAGTTCATCAAGCTGGTGGAGGGCCTGCTGGACAAGGGTTACGCCTACGTGGCGGGGGGCAACGTGTACTTCGACACCTCCAAGCTGGAGCGGTACTACATCTTCAACGACCACGACGAGGAGGACCTGGCGGTGGGCGTCCGAGAGGGCGTGGAGGAGGACCAGAACAAGCGCAACAAGAACGACTTTGTCCTCTGGTTCACCAAATCCAAGTTCGAGGACCAGGCTCTGAAGTGGGACTCCCCCTGGGGCGTCGGCTACCCCGGCTGGCACATCGAGTGCTCGGGCATCTCCCTGAAGTACAACGGGGAGTACCTGGACCTGCACTGCGGCGGCGTCGACAACGCCTTCCCCCACCACACCAACGAGATCGCCCAGTCCGAGGCCTACATCGGCCACCCCTGGTGCAGGCAGTGGTTCCATGTCCACCACCTGAACACAAATTCCGGCAAGATGTCCAAGTCCAAGGGGGAGTTTCTCACTGTCTCCCTGCTGGAGGAGAAGGGCTACGACCCCATTGTCTACCGCTTCTTCTGCCTCCAGAGCCACTACCGCAAGGGGCTGGTGTTCTCCTGGGAGAACCTGGACAACGCCGCCGGGGCGTTCACCAAGCTCATCGCCAAAATTGCCGCCCTGGACCCGGCGGATGGCCCGGTGGACGAGGCTGTAGTGGCGGAGTACAAGGAGAAGTTCCGCGCCCAGGTGGGCAACGACCTGAACACCGCCCTGGGAGTCACCGCCCTGTACGACGCCCTCAAGGCCAAGACCAACGGCGCCACCCGGCTGGCCATCCTGGACAGCTTTGACCAGGTGCTGTCCCTGTCCCTGCTGGACAAGGCGGCCAAGGTGCGGGAGGAGCAGAAAAAGCAAAAGACCGCCTCCCAGGGCGGCTATGCCATCACTGGCGAGGGCGACAGCGCCGTGGACGCGCTGGTCCTCCAGCGGTACGAGGCCAAGAAGGCCAAAAACTTCGCCGAGGCCGACCGCATCCGGGATGAGCTCAAGGCCCAGGGCATCGAGATCACCGACCTGCCCGGCGGGGCCAGCTGGAAGAGGGTATGATTCACGAGACACAAAATCCGACACTGAAACCTGCTGCCCAGAAGCTACGAAAAGATATGACGAAGGAAGAGCGCCACCTGTGGTATGATTTTTTGAAAACTCTTCCGGTAAATGTCCACCGGCAAAAAGTGATCGGCCCCTATATTGTAGATTTCTATATTTCTCGGGCAAAAATTGTCGTCGAGTTGGATGGTTCCCAACACTATGAACCTGAACACAGACAGATGGATGCTGCTAGGGACGAGTATTTAGCAGCTTTGGGATTACGGGTCTTGCGCTACTCCAATGCAGATGTCCGAGATCGGTTTTCTGCAACGTGTACGGATATATGGAACCATGTTTTCCCTACGGGGGGACCTCATCCGTCATTTGCTCCGCAAATGCCACCTTCCCCTAAAGGGGAAGGCTAAAGGTGGTGCAACCAGCCATAGCGCAGCAAAAAAGGCTTCCCCTTTAGGGGAAGCTGGCACGGCGAAGCCGTGACTGATGAGGCCGACTGCCCGGCGGGGCAAGCTGGAAGAGGGTATAAAAAAAGAGGCTCCTCAGTGCGGGAGCCTCTTTCCATGTCAGGAAGCAATTGGCCGGAAGCCCAACCCGGTCTGAATGGCCTCCATGGTGTCGTAGTCGAACCGGTAGCTCAGGTCCCGGATTCCAATGGTAGAGCCTTTCTTGCGGTACAGCCACAGCACGGCGGAATTGCGCATTCTCTGCTTTGGCGTGATAGATACCGCACCGGGATTTCCGGGGATAAAGACCACGTCCTTCAAATTTTCGTAGGACGTACGCTTGCCGTTGACGACAAAGCCCTCCCGGTAGAATTGTACCCCGACCGCTCCGGACTTTTTGGGTATCTCCACCAGCAGTTCTCCAAATTCCTGATCTGCCGCTCCCTGGGCCTTGGGGCCGGTCCACTCCAATACGATCTTACCGCCGTTGCGTGCCCGCTGGGCCTCCGCCCCGGCCTGACGGCTGTTCATGCCTTTGTTCCAGGTACGGGTAATGCCCACGGTGATCGCAACGATCAGGACAACGAGGACAATTAAACCAATAACCATAAAAATCCCTCCGCTTTGTTTGAGTTTGATTTCCGCTTGAGGTTTAAGAAAGTTCACCTCCCCCTTGAAGTCTGAAAAACCGCCGCCGCGCCGGAGGGATGGCCCCCCGGGCGTTGGCGGAAAAACAAAAACACTGCGCAGGCAAGTCTGCACAGTGTGAGAAGCATATTCCACCCAACAAAAAATAGCAGGAAACAGATACGGCAAAGGCACCCTTTACAAACAAGGGTGGAATGTCGTATAATATCCCATGCGGATACGGTTGGTTGCCGTTGTATAGGTGGGGTTTTCACCTGTGCAGGCTTGCGGGTGCGCCAACACCCGTAAGCCGCCGCATTTTTGTTTTTCGTGTCGATTATACCATGGAATTCCCGGCAATACAATAGAGAATTTACCGTCTCCTGGAAAACTCTTTGTGTTCTGTCCGTTCCAAAGGGCAGCGGCAGACAGTAAAAGAGACCGCCAACAGGCGGTCTCTTTTTGCGCTTTTTTAATCAGTCCTGCTTCTCCTCGGGCTGGGCGGGGGTCTCCTCGGGAGCGGCAGGGGCAGCCTCGATCTCCACGGCCTCGGCCTCTACCTCCACCTCGGGATCGCCGGGCTGTTTCAGCTCCGCGAGGCGCTCGTTGTTGGTCTCGATGACCGCCTTGGAGGCAGTGATCTTCTCGCAGGCTGCGGCGTAGGCCCCGTCGGGGGTGGCACCCTTCTCGGCATAATAGAGCTTGCCAATCTCAATATAGGCCTTCTTGATGGCGTCCTCCTCGGCCATATTGGCAGTCTTTAGCTTGGCGATTTCGGCCAGCCGCTTGGACTGGGCCACACCCGCCTGGGCCAGATCGGTGGCTCTATCCTTCAAATTCTCAAAGGTGCTTTTAAAATCCATGGTAGTAACCTCCTTTAAAATACGGTCTCCCGCTTGGTGCCTCTATTCTATCTAATTTTTCCCCTGGGCGCAAGGGGCTTTAAACTTATTTAATGATTTTTTCATCAGAAGTATATGACCCTTTCAGAATGAAACGGACCCCTGGCTGTGCCAGAGGTCCGTTCGACAATATTTTAATAGCGCCCGAAGTCGCCGGAGCGGCCCTGGGTCACATCGGAGCCAAACTCGTAGTCCTTGCCGGGGAGGATGGCGTTGAGGAGGATGCCGGCGATGGCGGCGATGGCCAGGGAGGTGAGGGTGATGGAGGTGCCGCCGATGGTAAAGGTGAGGCCGGAGAACTCATTGCTGTAGCCCCAGATCTTGAAGCCCAGGCCGCACACCATGATAACGGCGGCGATAATCAGGTTCCGGGAGTTGGTGAAGTCCACCCGGTTCTCCACTACGTTGCGCACGCCGATGGCGGAGATCATGCCGTAGAGGATGAAGGACACCCCGCCGATGATGGCAGTGGGGATGGAGTTGATGACGGCGGCGAATTTGGGAGAGAAGGAGAGCACCACCGCGTAGACGGCAGCCAGCCGGACCACCTTGGGGTCAAAGACCCGGGACAGCTCCAGCACGCCGGTGTTCTCGCCGTAGGTGGTGTTGGCGGGGCCGCCGAACAGGCCGGCCAGGGAGGTGGCGATGCCGTCGCCGATGAGGGTGCGGTGCAGGCCCGGGTCCTCGATGAAGTTCTCCTCCACGGTGGCGGAGATGGCGGACATGTCGCCGATATGCTCCATCATGGCGGCCAGGGCGATGGGGGCCATCACCAGGATGGAGGTCAGGTCAAACTTGGCCAGTACGAAGGGCTGGATGCCCACCAGCTTCTCGGCAGCCACGCCGGAGAAGTCCACCTGACCGGTGACCAGGGCCACGACGTAGGGGATCAGCACACCCAGCAGGATGGGGATAATTTTCACCATGCCCTTGCCCCAGATATTGGCCGCAATGATGACGGCCATAGCCAGAATGGCCAGCCACCAGTTGGTAGAGGCGTTGTTGATGGCGCTGGGGGCCAGGGACAGGCCAATCAAAATGATGATGGGGCCGGTGACCACCGGGGGCAGGAAGCGCATCACCTTATGAACGCCCACCGCCTTGATGAGCCCAGCCAGCACCAGGTAGAGCAGGCCGGCCACCACGATGCCGCCCAGGGCGTAGGGCAGCTTCTCCTCGCCGGTCATACCGGCGTAGATGCCGGAGTCCAGCTCGGCCACGGCGGCGAAGCCGCCCAGGTAGGCGAAGGAGGAGCCCAGAAAGGCGGGGATCTTAAACTTGGTGCAGACATGGAAAAACAGGGTGCCGATGCCGGCAAAGAACAGAGTGGTCTGGATGCTGAGGGGCAGACCGTAGCCGTTGACCAGGATAGGCACCAGCACAGTGGCCCCAAACATGGCGAACATGTGCTGCAAGCCTAGAATCAGCATCTTGGGCAGACCCAGCTGTCGGGCGTCGCGGATGGGTTGGTTGTTGTTCATTTCGTTCTCCTTTCTCTCCAGTGGCGGGAAGGCCATAAAAAAACGACCACCAATGCGGCCGTCAACACAAAATAGAAACAGAGAGACTGTCAAGCGTCAAGCACAAAACTGTCAGCATAACAATCCCTCCCTTCCTATCCGGGGCATTATACCAGAAACCGCCCGGTTCCGCAAGAGGCACCGGGCGGTTTTTTCAGTTTTAGCATTTATCACAAATTTCAGTCCCTTTTCCCCCTGTTTCCCGCCCACAGGTCGGCCCCGATCAGGCAGCCGCACCAGACCAGCAGCAGCGCCAGGATGAGCAGGGCGCAGTTGCGGAAGAAGTCCTGGGGGAGGAAAAGGATGATGGGGTCCATGCTCCAGTCGAAGATCCAGTTGTCCTTCCCGGGGAAAAAGATGCTGTGGAAGATGACAAAGGCCCGGTCGAAATCCAGGGCGGCCAGACCTCCGATGACCAGAAAGGCGGTTCCCAGTCCCGCCGCCGCCCAGAAGCCGGGGCCCCGGCCCAGGAAGCGGTGAGGACGCAGGTTTTTCATCTTGCAGACAACCAGCGCCGCCAGCAGCAGGGCCAGTGAGGCCCTCAGCACCCGCAGATCCAGCAGGAACAGCCCCCGCACGTCGGCGAAGTGGTCCGCCCCGGACTGGGAGAAGGCCAGCACTCCGGCGGAGAAATCCTCACGCTTCCCCAGACAGAAATCCATCATCTGGTTGTAGGCGGTCTCGATCTGCTCCCGGCTCAGGTAGTACTCCTCCAGGCCCATGGGGCCAATGTGGGCGTAGTAGAAGGGCCGGCACAGCAGGGGCACGGCGATGGAGCCTGTCAGCACCGCCAGGGCGATGAGCACGGACAGGAGCACGGACAATGGCTTGCTGGTTTTCATAGCCTCACCTTTCTGTATTCAGAAAGCGGGCCCGGAGTACCGGACCCGCCTTTTGCTCTGTTTGGATGGAACAGGGAAATTTAAGCCTTTTTCTTCTTGAAGAAGATGGTCTGGATGCCCTCCCAGGCCAGCACCAGGGCCAGGACGATGAGGATGGCGCCCAGGATAGCCTGAGCGTAGGTGCCCCAGTCCACCTTGGCCAGCACCTCGGGGTTGTTGCTGGTAATCATGCCGATACGGCCGGTGACAGTCTGGAACAGGGAGCAGATGGTGACCACCATCATGAAAATCATGGGGATATAGAACATCTTGTTGTTCCGGCCGATGTTGCCCAGCCAGGCGCAGACGGTGAGCAGCGCCAGTCCGGCCAGCAGCTGGTTGGCGGCGCCGAACAGGGGCCAGATTTTGCCGTAGCCGGTCATGCCCAGGCCGACGCCCAGCACCACGGTGATGGCGGTGGCGACCAGGGGGTTGCACAGGGTGGCCTTGACGCCGGTGACGTCCTTATAGGTCTCGCCGGGCTTAAGCCAGAACTCCTGGAACATATACCGGGCCAGACGGGTGGCGGTGTCCAGAGAGGTCAGGCAGAAGGCGGAGACAGTGAGCACCAGCAGAGCGCTGACGGTGGACTGAGTGGCCTCCAGGCCGGGGATGGAAGCGACCATCTTGGAAATGCCGGTGGCGAACACCTGAGTGGGGGTGCGCAGGCCGTCCAGATAGTCCTGCCAGATGAAGGAGACGGCGGCCAGGGAAATCAGGGCCAGGGCGCACTCAATGAGCATACCGCCGTAGGCGATGGGCTTGGCGTCCCGCTCGTGGTCCAGCTGCTTGGCGGTGGTGCCGGAGCCCACCAGGGAGTGGAAGCCGGAGATGGCGCCGCAGGCGATGGTGACGAACAGGGCGGGGAACATGGTGCCCAGGGAGGTGGCGCTGATGGTGTCCACCCAGCCGGTAAAGGCGGGCATGTCCATGTGGGCGGCGTCCGCGCCGGTGAGGCCGGCGCCAATCACGCCGACAGCGGCGATGACCATCATGCCGTAGAGCAGGAAGGAGCTGAGGTAGTCACGGGGCTGGAGCAGAATCCACACCGGGGCCACCGAGGCGATGAGGATATACACGCCGATAATCCACATCCAGGTGGAGTTGGACAGGTAGACGGGGTGGAAGTTCAGGCCGATGACCAGGCAGATGATGATGCCGATGACGCCCACGACGGTGGCCACCGACAGGGGTGCGCCCCGGCGGTACACAGCCAGGCCGAAGATGATGGCCATGAGGATGAACAGAATGGAGATCATGGCCACGGCGGCGTTGGTATCGTTGGCGGTGCCGTCGGCGTTGAAGCCGTTGAAGGTGCTGGCCACGATGGAGGCGAAAGCGGCCACCACCAGCACCAGGGTCAGGTAAGAGAAGACCAGGAAGAGCTTCTTGGCCCGCTCGCCGATGTTGACGGCCACCACCTCGCCCAGGGACTGGCCCTTGTGGCGGATAGAGGCGAACAGGGCGCCGTAGTCATGGACGGCGCCGAAGAAGATGCCGCCGATGAGCACCCACAGCACCACAGGCACCCAGCCGAAGACGGCCGCCTGAATGGGGCCGTTAATGGGGCCGGCGCCGGCGATGGAGGAAAAGTGGTGTCCCATCAGGACGGGGGCCTTGGCGGGGACGTAGTCCATGCCGTCCTCCAGCTCATGGGCCGGGGTGACCTTGGTGTCGTCCACCCCCCACTGCTTGGCAAGCCAGCCGCCGTAGAAAATGTATCCCACGATCAGGATGGCAATGCCAACGATGACAACTAACATTGCATTCATTGGGTTTTCTCCTCTCCTATTTGATTTGCAGAGATGACGCGGTCCGTCAGCCGTTTCAGGTCCTTTCCCAGGGCTTTCCCGGCCCGGTTGACGGTGATCTCGCCGTTGGACAGGTCCACGGCGGCTATTCTGAACTCCATCCATCCATGGAGCGATAGCTTAAATTCCCGACGCTTTTTCAGCTTTCTCAGCCGCTCCAAAGCCTCCGGTTGGGCACTGTCACACAGCACCACGGCGGTGAGGTAGGTGTACATGTGCTGGGAGTGGGGCTTTACTCGGGGCTCACCGTCGTCCAGCGTGCGGCGGAAGATCTCCTCCACTCCGGCGCAGTCCAGATGGCCTGCGTCCCACAGATAGAGGTACTCGTGGCTCTCCGCCGCCCACAGCTCGGCCTTTTTCACCAGCACATACTGGCTGTCCCGCATGTGGTAGTCGCACCGGGCCTTCAGAGCCGTGCCGTCGTCGATCTCCTCAATATCAAAATAGGCGGTGTAGGCCTTCTTCAACCCTTCTAAGACCTGTTCACTGAACTGGGACACTCCCGCTCCTCGCTTTCTCCCCCCTCAGGGGATTTGTGAATAAATTATGAAGCAGAGTTATCATACCAGATTCCCCCACTTTTTTCAAGGAAATTCATTGGTGGATATGCACAAAATATGGCCGGCCGCACGGCGCTTTTCCGTACTAATACATAGTACTGCTAAAGTCCCCGCCGTTGACAAGCGCGGGTCAATCCAGTACAATAGCCAGGAGTGGAGGCCGGTCTCTGCGCCGCCCCACAGCACAAGGAGGTGATCCCCCTGGACAACGGAACATCCGCCCTTTGGGCAAAATGGCGGCGGCTGGCCGCCCCCTCCCTCTTCCTGATGGGGGTCATCTGCTATGAGGAGCTGTTTTTAAAGCTCTACTGCTTTCGCTCCCTGTCGGTGGCAGGGGCCTTTTTCACCTGTCTGTTTACCCTCCCGCTGGCTCTTCTGTTGGGCCTGCTGTGCGGCGGGACGCCTCCCCGCTGGGGACGGCTCCTACTGCCCGCCTGTACGGCCCTGGCCTCCCTGTGGATCGGCTCTCAGCTGGTGTACTACCACATGTTCAAGGTCTTTCTCTCCATCTTTTCCCTGACCAAGATGGTCATGGTGGCCAAGTCCTTCGGGGAGATGGCGGTGGGTAACGTACTGGCAAGCTGGTTCCCTATTCTGGCGATGTGCGTGCCCACCGTTCTGGCCATTTTGCTGCGAAGGCGGCTGATCCCCGATCGGGAGGGTGACCCGCCCCGGGAGGGACGGCCCCTTCTGCGCTGGGCGGCCATGGCCGCCGTTGTCCAGCTGCTGGCCATGGGGCTGGTGCTGCTGTGCGGCGGCGGGACCCTCTCCCTGCGGTACATCTACTACCGGGCCGCCTCCCCGGAGCTGGAGGTACAGAACTTTGGCGTGTTCACCCAGACCCAGCTGGAGCTGTGCCGGGTGCTCTTTGGCATCAAGCCGGACGCCCCCGACCTGAGCGAGGAGCCCGAACCCGACAAGGCGCCCCCCGACCTGGAACCCACCCTCCCCCCTAAGGACGACCCGCCTCCCAGCGGCACCGTCTTTCACCCGGAGGTCATCCCCGGCTACCACACCCTGCCCATCGACTTCGACAGTCTGATCGCCCAGGAGGAGGACGAGGGGCTTAAGAGCGCCCACCAGTGGTTCTCCCAGCGCAAGCCCACCCCGGAAAACCTGTGGACAGGCTACTTTGAGGGCAAAAATCTCATCTGGATTGTGGCCGAGGGCTTCTCTACTCTGGCCATGGACCCCCAGCGCACCCCCACCCTGTGGAAGCTGTCCCATCAGGGCTTCGTCTTTGACAACTTCTATACCCCGCTGTGGGGGGTGTCCACCTCCGACGGAGAGTATGTCACCACCACCGGCCTGATCCCCAAATCCGGGGTGTGGAGCTACTCCCTGTCCTCCGGCAACTACATGCCCTTCGCCCTGGGCAATCAGTTCCGGAAGGAGGGGTACAAGACCTTCGCCTTCCACGACTACCTCTACGACTACTACGACCGGGACAGCTCCCACCCCAACATGGGCTACGACTACTACGCCCTGGGTCAGGGGCTGGAGCTGGAGTCGGGAGACGCCTTTCCCGCCTCCGACCTGGAGATGATGGAGAAGATCGTCCCCATGTTCGTGAACGAGGACAAATTTTCCGTCTACTGCCTCACGGTCAGCGGCCACCTCACCTACACCCTGGACACCAACGCCATGGCCCGGCGCCACTGGGACGCGGTGGCCGACCTGCCCTACAGTGAGGAGGTGCGGTGCTACCTGGCCTGCCAAATGGAGTTGGAGCTGGCCGTGGAGAGCCTCCTCAATCAGCTGGAGGAGGCCGGCAAGCTGAAGGACACGGTGATCGTTCTGTCCGCCGACCACTACCCCTATGGCCTCACCGACGAGCAGTACAGCGAGCTGCTGGGCCACCAGGTGGACCCGGTGTTTGAGATCTTCAAAAATACCCTGATCCTCTGGAGCGGCGACATGGAGGGCGCCGCCGTCCGCGTGGATAAATACTGCTCCAGCCTGGACGTGATGCCCACCCTGTCCAACCTCTTTGGCCTGGACTACGACTCCCGGCTCATTATGGGCTCGGATATCCTGTCCGCGGAGGACCCGCTGGTCATCTTCGCCAATTACAGCTTCATCAATCGGTCGGGCTACTACAACTCCATCCTGGACCAGTTTACCCGCTGGGACGGGGAGGACCCCGACCCTGCGGAGGTGGCGGCCATGGTGGCCGAGGTGCAGAACCGGGTGGCCTACTCCGCCACCATTCTGGATACCGATTACTACCGTCTGGTTCTGGAGTGGGCCGGGATGATCGGGCCCTGACATCACAAAGCGCGCCCGCCGGCTCAGCCGGCGGGCGCTTCCTTTTAAGACAACATCAAAACCCCCGGCCTAGGCCGGGGGTTTTGATGAAAAGAAGAGGGAGGTATATTATGATAAACCGTCCGCAGACGGGGGCTTTTGGTCTGCCGCGCCGGAGTGCGGGACCCGCGGGGCGGCAGTGGGGCGCATACCCTGCGCCGGGAGGGCTCTGAGAAACCAGATATGTCCGGAGTATACTGCCGGACCGTGGGGCTGCCTTTGCCGCCCCGGGAGTTCAGATCAGTTCCTTGATCTGCCCACAGGATACCACATACCCCTCTCCTATTCTTCACCAGAGTTGGAACTTTTTGTGAAGAATATGTAAATAGAGCCGGGACAGCCTCCGCCGTCCCGGTCACTTTTACATATCGTGTCCTTCCCGCTTCATCCGCATCTCCAGGGGATCGGCCATGGGGTCCTGGGCGTTGGTGGCGGTGTCGGTGCGGTTCTGGCCGGCAATGGGGGCGGAGCCCCGCAGGTCCCGGCCGGTCCTGGGATCGCGGGCCTGCTGCTTTTTCTGCTTGCTCATGGGGATGACCTCCTTGTTTGGGATGGCCTTAGTATGTCCCCAGGCCCGGAAAATATTCCAACGCAATCCCCGTTCCCAAACCGCAGCCCGGCGGAGCGGACTTTACGTCGACGACGCGACCGACTCGGCCACCCGGATGCCGTCCACGGCGGCGGAGGCGATGCCCCCGGCATACCCCGCCCCCTCGCCGCAGGGGTAGAGGCCCCGCAATGACGACTGGTAATCTTCTCCCCGGAGAATACGCACCGGAGAGGAGGACCGGGTCTCCACCCCGGTGAGAACGGCGTCGGGGGCAGCAAAGCCGTGGAGCTTCCGGTCCATCAGGGGAATGGCCTGGGCCAGGGTGTCCGTCACATAACCGGGCAGGCAGGGCCGCAGCTCCGTCCAGGCCACGCCGGGGCGGTAGGTGGGCGCCACCGCCCCCGGGCCCTCCGAGGGCCGGCTCTGGAGAAAATCCCCCACCCGCTGGGCCGGGGCCCGGAAGGAGCCGCCCCCCAACTGATAGGCCGCCCGCTCCCAGCGCTCCTGGAACCGGACGCCGGCAAGCACATCCTCCTCCGGGAAGTCCTCGGGGCCCACACCCACCAGCAGACCGCCGTTGATGTTCTCCCCGTCCCGGCTGCGATAGCTCATGCCGTTGGTGACCACGCCCCCCTGTTCCGAGGCGGCGGCCACCACCTGTCCCCCGGGACAGACGCAGAAGGTGAAGGCCGACCGGCCGTCAGGCAGGTGGCAGGCCAGCTTGTAGTCGGAGGGGGGCAGCTTCTCCCAGGCGGGGCCGTACTGGCTCAGGCTGATGTCCCGCTGCCGGTGCTCGATGCGCACGCCGACGGCGAATTTTTTCTTTTCCATGGGCACCCCCGCCGCCCGGAGCATGGCGAAGGTGTCCCGGGCGGAGTGGCCAGGGGCCAGGATCACCGTGTCGGCGGCCAGGGCGTACCGCCCCTCCGGGCCCTCCGCCTCCACCCCCGTTATCCCGCCCCCGCTCACCGTCAGATCGGTGAGCTTGTGGCCGAAACGGATATCACAGCCCAGAGAGATGAGCTCCTTCCGGATGGTCTTTACCACCTCCCGCAGCACATCGGTGCCGATGTGGGGCCTGTGGGAGTATTTCACGTCGGCGGGGGCTCCCGCCTCCACCAGGGCGTCCAGCACGGCGGAGATGCGCCGGTCGTGGGTGCCGGTGGTGAGCTTGCCGTCAGAGAAGGTGCCCGCGCCCCCCTCACCAAACTGGACATTGGAGCCCTCATCCAGCATCCCTGTGTTCCAGAAGTTTTCCACATCAGCGGTGCGCTTGTCGATGTCCTGCCCCCGCTCCAGAATGACACAGGGCAGGCCGTTCCTGGCCAGGAACAGGGCGGCGAACAGCCCCGCCGGACCCATTCCCACTACCACCGGGGGCAGTGGGGACTTCCGCGTCACTGCCGGGAAGGTGTAAGGCTCCCGCTCTACCAGGGTGACGCCCCGTCCGGGGGCGGACCGCACCACCGTCGCCTCATTGGGCAAGGTGGTCTCCACCGTATAGATATAGCGGACGTCCCCCTTGTTCCGGGCGTCGATAGACTGCCGGACAATCTCCAACTCCCCCAGCACCCCGGGGCGCACCCCCAGGGCCCGGGCGGCCCGGCGGCGCAGCAAGTGGATGTCCCCATCCAGGGGCAGGGACAGATTTCCGATCCGTATCATGTCGCGTCATCTCCTTGCCGGGCGGGGCCCGGTCTTTTTCCTGTATTTTACCACAAACCGGGCCGTTCCGGAAGTCCCATCCCTCCCGCCGCCCCAAATTTTTACTTTTTTCGACATTTTTTGACGAAATTTCTTGTCCTCAGCCCCCATATGCTCCATATTCTTTATCAGGGTAAATTTTTTCCAGTTCCGGGAAAAATACCCACACTAAAGATATGGAGGTCAAAACTATGGCAAGAAAGACTGTGGAGCGCAACATTTCCTATGACGACGTCCGGAGAATCTACTATGTGAGCATGGACCTGGGCAAGGACAAGGACGGCAAGCGGATCAAGCGGTACCAGACCTACCGCACCCTCTACGCCGCCCGTATGGGTCTGCGCAGCTTCCTGACCCACCGGGAGGAGGAGATCAACACCCCCAAGCATGACCTGACCCTGGCCGACTGGCTGGAGAGCTGGATGGATAACATCGTCCGGCCCACCCGGGCGGAGACCACCGTGTACGGCTATCAGAAGATCATTGAAAACCACCTCGTCCCCGCCCTGGGGCACGTTCCGCTGCTCAAGCTCACCCCCATGGACATCCAGCAGTACTATATTCAGGTCCAGCAGACTGCCAACCTGTCCTCCAACACCCTGCGCCGGCACCACGACCTGCTCTCCTCTGCCCTGCGGTCGGCGGTGCGGCAGGACAAGCTGCTGGTCTCCCCCATGGACAAGGTGGAGCCCCCCCGGGCCAAGCAGAAGGAGGCCTCCTACTACCGCCCGGAGGAGCTGAAACGGCTGTATACTCTGGTGGAGGGCCACCCCCTGGAGCTGTGCGTCAAGCTGGCAGGCAGCCTGGGGATGCGCCGGGAGGAAATCTGCGGTCTGAAATGGGAGTGCGTGGATCTCCAGCGGCAGCTTCTCTCCATCCGGGAGGCCCGCACCGCCTACGGGGCCACCGTGGTTCAGAAGGAGACCAAGAACCGCTCCTCGGTGCGCACCCTGTTCCTTCCCGACGACCTGGCCCGCCTGCTCCACATGGAGCAGGCCCGGCAGGCGGACTGGCTGCGGCAGGGTAAACTGAAGGAGCCCAGCCAGTTCGTGGTGTTAAACTACCAGGGAGTGCCCTACTCCCCCAACGCCCTGTCAGTGGCTTTCACCCGGTTCGTGCGCAACAACGACCTGCCCCGGGTCACACTCCACGGCCTGCGCCACTCCTTCGCCACCGTGGCCTCCTTCCAGGGGGTGCCCCTCTTCGACATCGGCAAAGCCCTGGGCCACGCCACCCCCGCCACCACCGGCAAAATTTACACCCACCTGGTGGACCAGACCCATGAGGACACCCTCCTCAAGGTGTCCGACGCACTGAAATAAGACGGCAAAACCCCCGCCCGATGGGCGGGGGTTTGCAAATTACTTCTTGGCGATGGCCAGGGCGCGGTACACGTCCAGGATGCGGGTAAACAGGGCGTCCTCGGGCTTCAGGCCAGTGTACTTCTCCAGCGCCTTCTCCACGCCCTCGTCCTGGATGGCCTTCATCAGCTCCACGCTCTGCTCGTCCTCGGGGCAGTCGAAGTGGAGGGCGGCGGCCGCGCCGAAGATCAGGTGGTCAACAGGCAGTCCGTAGCCGTAGGCGGTCATCAGGGGCTTCATCAGCCGGTCGGAGGGAGCCAACTTGCGGATGGGCTCCCGGGCCACCCGGGAGGTCTCGTCAGCCAGGAAGGGGTTCTGGAAACGGGCAAAGATACGCTCGATATAGGCGTGGTGGGCGTCGGGGTCGAAGCCAAACTTTTTAATGAGCCCCTCGCCGCTCTCCCACATGGCCTGGTGGACCAGGGCGCCGATGGCGGGGTCGGCGATGCTCTCCACGATGGTCTTGTAGCCCTTCAGGGTACCCAGGTAGGCGCAGATAGCGTGGCCACTGTTCAGGGTGAACAGCTTGCGCTCCAGGTAGGCATCCAGGTTGTCCACCCAGCCCAGGCCCTCGATCTCAGGCCGCTCTCCCTTCCAGCCACCCTTCTCTACGTCCCACTCGGTGTACTGCTCCACCGCCACGTCCAGAGGGTTCTCAAAGGAGGCCTTGGGGACAATGCGGTCCACGGCGCAGTCGGCAAAGCCCACATACTCCTTGGCGTAGTCCAGGTCCGCCCCGTCCAGGTTGGCGTAGACGGCGTCCCGCAGCTGGCTGGTGCCCCGGATGGCGTTCTCACAGGCCACCACGTTGAGGATCTGCTTGCTCCCTGCCGCCTTCCGGGCCTTGATGCCGGCGGCGATGGGCTTGGCCACGATGGGCAGGATGCGCAGGCCCACGGCGGTGGTGATGAGCTCGCAGTCGCCGGCGATGGCGTCCACCAGCTCCTGGTTGGCCGAGGAGATGCCGCTGATATTGGTGACGGTCCACTCAGCGCACTCCTTGTCCTGGATGTGGACGGTGTAGCTCTTGCGCTGATTGATGGCGGAGATCAGGTTCTCCGCCACGTCGGCGAAGGTGACATGGTAGCCGCTCTTCTCCAGCAGGGCGCCGATAAAGCCTCGGCCGATGTTGCCCGCACCGATCATGATTGCCTGTTTCATAGTCCGATTCCGCTCCTTTTATAATAATTTTGTGTGGTTCCGGGTCTCGTTGCCTACAGTATAGCACCCGTGTCCGTACTCCGCAAGACGGGAAAATACCGAAAATTTCCGATAAAAACCAGTCATTATCCGTCAAATGAGCGATTATGACCGTTTCGGACTCCCCGTTGCTTTTTTTCACCGCTCCAGAACGTCTGACCCATTCGGCCTTTTTCTATCTTTTTCTGAATCTTTCTCTTTTTATACGGATTATACAAAAATTAGCCCGTCTTTTTGTCTACAAAGCGAATGAAAATCGGGTTGACAACCCAGTTGGCCTGTGGTAATATTTTGTCAGTCAAAATCAATCATAACTCCAAAATCAATCAAATAGGAGGTGAAACATTATGTTGGCTGAGCAGCGCGCCCGAGCGATTTTGCAGGAGCTCTCTCAGCACCAGACCGTCAGCGTCGCCGACCTGTGCCAGGCCACCGGCGCCTCGGAGGCCACCATCCGCCGGGACCTGAACGCTCTGGCCCGTCAGGGCCGGCTGGTAAAGATCCACGGCGGGGCCACTAGCCTGGAGGAGGAGGAGTTCCTGGCAAGGGAGCCCGACCTGGCCACCAAGCAGCGCTACGCCCGAGAGAAGGAGCGCATCGCCCGCTACGCCGCTGGCCTGGTGGGGGAGGACGACGTGGTCTTTTTGGACACGGGGACCACGGTGCTCCACATCGCCGACCATCTGAAGGGCTCCAAGGCCCTGTTTGTCACCAGCAGCATCGACCTGGCCGCCCGGCTCACCGAGCACAGCCTCCACGTCTACGTCCTGGGGGGCACGCTGAAGGTGGGCACGGTGGACATTGTGGGTGCGGAGGCGCTGGACGCCCTGCGGCGGTACAACTTTACCAAGGCCTTTTTGGGCACCAGCGGCGTCAGCGTCAGTCAGGGCTTTACCACCCCGGACCCGGAGGCGGCGGCGCTGAAAATCCTGGCCGCCTCCAAGGCCCAGTCGGTGTACATGCTGGCTGACTCCAGCAAATTTGGCCGGGTCACCGCCGCCACCATCCTGCCTCTGGAGGAGGCACGGATCATTACCGACCGCCAGCCCGACCGGAAGTACCTGGACTGCACGGAGGTTATCACAGTATCCCCCTGATCCCCTGTCACTAATACAGAAAGGACGATCCAAATTGAAAGAACGTGTACAAAAATTCGGGCGGTTCCTCAGCGGCATGGTCATGCCCAACATCGGAGCCTTCATCGCCTGGGGCCTGATCGCCGCCCTGTTCATCCCCGCCGGCTGGCTGGGCAAGTGGGGCCCCAGCGCCACCATCGCCCAGATGGTGGACCCCATGCTGAAATACCTGCTGCCCATCCTCATCGCCTACACCGGCGGCAAGATGGTGGGTGGGCAGAAGGGCGCGGTGGCCGGCGCGCTGGCCGCCCTGGGTGCCATCGCCTCCTACCCCCAAGGCGCCATGTTCATCGGCGCCATGATCTGCGGCCCTCTGGGCGGCTGGTGCATCAAGAGGTTTGACAAAGCCATGGAGGGGCACATCCCCGCCGGCTTCGAGATGGTGGTCAACAACTTCTCCGTGGGCATCATCGGCGGCATCCTGGCCGTGCTGTCCATCTTCGTCATCGGCCCGGCCTGCGTGCAGCTCACCGCCATTCTGGGCAGCGGCGTGGACTTCCTGGTCAACAACGGCCTGCTGCCCCTCACCGCCGTACTGGTGGAGCCCGCCAAGGTCCTCTTCCTGAACAACGCCATCAACCACGGTGTCTTTACCCCCATCGGCACCGAGCAGGCCCTGGAGGCCGGCAAGTCCATCCTGTTCATGATCGAGTCCAACCCCGGCCCCGGCTTAGGGCTGCTGCTGGCCTACTGCGTGGCCGGCAAGGGTGAGACCCGCTCCTCCGCCGGCGCCGCCGCCGTCATCCAGTTCGTGGGCGGCATCCACGAGATCTACTTCCCCTATGTGCTGATGAACCCCATCGTCATCCTGGGCCCCATGATCGGCAACATCTGCGGCATCTTCACCCTGTCCGCCCTGGGCGGCGGCCTGGTCTCCGCCGCCTCCCCCGGCTCCATCATCGCCGAGCTGTTCATGACCCCTCAGGGGGGCTATGTAGCCAACATCGCCGGCATCGGCGTGGCCGCCGTGGTCAGCTTCGCCATCTCCGTCTTCCTGCTGAAGTTCTTCGGCAAGGACGCCAGCCTGGCTGAGGCCCAGGCCCAGGTGGCCGCCTCCAAGGCCGCCAGTAAGGGCCAGACCGTCAGCGCCGACGCCCCCACCGGCGCCTCCGTGGACCTCAAGTCCGTGAAGAAGATTGTCTTCGCCTGCGACGCCGGCATGGGCTCCTCCGCCATGGGCGCCACCATGCTGCGCAACAAGCTGAAGGACGCCGGCATCACCGACATTGAGGTGGTCCACGCCCCGGTCAGCGAGATTCCCAAGGACTGCCAGATCGTCGTCACCCACCACGAGCTGGCCCACCGGGCGGTGGCCAGCAACCCCAGCGCCCGTGTAATTCCCATCCAGAACTTCATGGGCGCCCCCGAGTACGCCGTGCTGGTCGACGAACTGACAGCCGCCCGCAGCGGCAAGGCCGCTCCCGCCGCCCCCGCCGTCACCGCCGCTGAAGCCTCCTCCGCCCCCGGCGCCATCCTGCTGGAGAAGAAGAACATCGTCCTGAACTGCAAGAGCGTCACCCCCGAGGAGGCCATCACTGCCTGCGGCAGGCTGATGGTGGACAGCGGCTACTGCACCGAGGGCTACGTCCAGGGCATGATCGAGCGCAACGCCGGCTTCCCCGTGGCCATCGGCAGCCATGTGGCCATCCCCCACGGCACCAACGAGTCCCGGGAGTTCATCCAAAAGACCGGCCTGGTGGTCATGACCTACCCCGAGGGCATCGTCTGGGGCGAGGACGAGGAGCTGGTCCGTCTGGTTATCGGCATCGCCTCCCAGGGTGAGGAGCACCTGGACATCCTCAACCGCATTGTCGAGGTCTGCGAGACCGAGGAGGACACCGACGCCCTGGTGGACAACGCCACCGTAGAGGACCTGTACAAGAAGCTGAACGGTCTGTCCTGAGACGCATCATTTCCCACCCCGCCGCGGGCTTTTCCCGCGGCGGGGCCTTCTTTTGCCTCAGAGCCGCCATAAATCCCCTTGCCTTTCTGTCCGACATTCGATATAATATACTGCGAAATGTGGTACTAATGAAAGTTAGCGGTTAAAAGGAGGCAATCCGATGAAACAGTATCAGGAAATGACCCGTGAGGAGCTCCAGGCCCAGCGGGAGGGGCTGGAGCAGACCTATTCCCAGCTAAAGGCCAAGGGCCTCAAGCTGAACATGGCCCGGGGCAAGCCGGGGGCCGACCAGCTGGAGCTGTCCCTGCCCATGCTGGATACCCTGAACTCCAAGAGCGACTGCCACGACGCCAGCGGCGTGGACTGCCGCAACTACGGCGAGCTGCTGGGCATTCCGGAGGCCCGGAAGCTCTTCGGCGAATATATGGGCGTTACCCCCGAGGAGACCATCGTGGTGGGCTCCGCCTCCCTCACCTTTATGTACGACTGTATGGCCCGGGCCATGCTGCTGGGGGTGCTGGGGGGAGACAAGCCCTGGAGCAAGTACGACAAGGTAAAGTTTCTCTGCCCCGTCCCGGGCTACGACCGCCACTTCACCATCTGCGAGACCCTGGGCATCGAGATGATCAACATCCCCCTCACCGAGTGGGGCCCGGACATGGACCTGGTGGAGAAGCTGGTGGCTGAGGACGAGACCGTCAAGGGCATGTGGTGCGTGCCCAAGTACACCAACCCCCTGGGCGGCTCCTACTCCGACGAGGCGGTGCGCCGCCTGGCCGCTCTCAAGCCCGCCGCCAAGGACTTCCGCATCTTCTGGGACAACGCCTACGCCGCCCACTACGTCTACGAGGATACCCCGGTGCTCAATATCCTGGAGGAGTGCAAGAAGGCGGGCAGCCCCGACATGGTGTATATGTTCGGCTCCACCTCCAAGATCACCTTCCCCGGGGCGGGGGTGGCCTTCTTCGCCGCCTCCAAGGCCAACGTGGCCTTCACCGCTAAGCAGCTGGATGCCCAGGCCATCAGCTGGGACAAGATGAACATGCTGCGCCACGTGCGCTACTTTAAGGATGTGGATGGCATCAAGGCCCAGATGGACAAGCACGCCGCCATCCTCCGCCCCAAGTTCGACGCGGTGCTGTCCACCCTGGAGGCGGAGATTGGCTCCACCGGGGCGGGCTCCTGGGTGAAGCCCAAGGGGGGCTACTTCGTCACCTACATGTCCATGCCCGGCTGCGCCAAGCGGATCGTCTCTCTGTGCAAGGAGGCCGGCGTGGTCCTCACCGGTGCCGGGGCCACCCACCCCTACCACAAGGACCCGGAGGACAGCTATATCCGGCTGGCTCCCTCCTTCCCCTCCCCCGCCGAGCTGGCCCAGGCGATGGAGGTCTTCTGCACCGCCGCCAAGCTGGCCGCTGTGGAGAAACTGCTGGCCTGACCTGATGGATCACATGGCCGGTTTTGGCGCTGGGAGCGCCAAAACCGGCCATATTTGAAGGGAAATTTCATCAAATCTTAATATCCTACAGTGGTATCCCTGTGCTATAATACCCACATATGCGGCTGAACCGCCGCTCTGCCCTGCCCCGCAGGGCCGGAAAGGATGGACAACAATGGCAAAACAGTACGACGTCTGGGTGGCGGGGGCCGGCTACGCCGGCGCGGTGTCCGCCCGGGCTCTGGCGGAAAAGGGAAAAAAGGTGCTGGTGCTGGAGCGCCGGGACCACATCGGCGGCAACGCCTACGACTGCCTGGACGGGCACGGGGTGCTGATCCACAAGTACGGCCCCCACATCTTCCACACCAACGATAAACGTGTCTTTGATTTCCTGTCCCGGTTCACCCGGTGGCGGCGCTACCAGCACCGGGTGATCGCCAACATCCCCCGGGACAACCCAGAGGCGGTTCCGGCCCATAAAAAGACGGACGGGCGCTTTTTCTTCCCGGTGCCCTTCAATCTGGACTCCCTGAAGAACGTCTTCGGCATGACGGAGGGAACCCGGCTGGGCCAGAAGCTGCTGGACGCCTACCCCGCCCAGAGCCAGGTGACCATCCTGGAGCTGCGCCAGAACCCCGACCCGGAGATCGCCGCCATCGCCGACTATGTGTACGAGCACGTCTTTGTCCACTACACCATGAAGCAGTGGGGCCAGACCCCGGAGGAGATCGACCCCAACACCACCGCCCGGGTGCCGGTGCGCCTGTCTCAGGACGACCGCTACTTCCAGGACGCCTACCAGGGGATGCCGGCGGAGGGCTACACCAAAATGTTTGAGCGGATGCTGGACCACCCCAACATCGAGGTGCGGCTGGGGGTGGATGCCCGGCCCATTTTGAAGGAGGCGGAGGGACCTGTCATCTACACCGGTCAGGTGGACGAGCTCTTCGACTTCAAATTCGGCCCCCTGCCCTACCGGACCCTGGACTTCACCTTTGAAACTCTGCCCCGGGACTGCTTCCAGACCCACGCCACGGTGAACTACACCGTGGACGAGGACTTCACCCGGATCACCGAGTTCAAGCACCTCACCGGCCAGGTGCTTCCCGGGGTGACCACCATCGTGAAGGAGTACTCCCGGGCCTATACCGGCACAGAGGGCGAGATTCCCTACTACGCCATCATCAACCGGTCAAACAACGCCCTCTACGCCAAATACAAGGCGGAGGCGGACAAGCAGCCCAATCTTCATCTGCTGGGCCGTCTGGCCGAATACAAGTACTACAACATGGACGCCATCGCCGCCCGGGCTCTGGAATTGGCGGATAGGCTGTAAAGGAGAAAACAATGGAGAAATTGATTACCTTCGCCGTCCCCTGCTACAACTCGGCGGCCTATATGGAGCACTGTGTGGACACCCTGCTCCAGGGGGGCGACGACATCGAGATTATCCTGGTGGATGACGGCTCCACCAAGGACGACACCCCTGCCATCTGCGACCGGTACGCCGAGCAGTATCCCGACATCGTCCGGGCCATCCATCAGGAGAACGGCGGCCACGGCGAGGGGGTGAACCAGGGCATCCGCAACGCCCGGGGCATCTATTATAAGGTGGTGGACTCCGACGACTGGGTGGACGTGGACGCCCTGCATCAGGTGCTGGACAAGCTGCGCCAGTTCGTTCGGGACAACAAGCTGGTGGACCTGATGATCGCCAACTACGTCTATGAGCACGTGGAGGACAACACCCAGCGGCCGGTGAACTACCGCAACGTGTTCCCGGTGGGCCGGGTGTTCAACTGGAGGCACATCGGCCGGTTCAAGCCGGGGCAGTACCTGCTGATGCACTCTGTCATCTATCGCACCCAAATTTTGCGGGACTGCGGGATGGAGCTGCCCAAGCACACCTTCTATGTGGACAACATCTTTGTGTACGAACCCCTGCCCTACGTGAAGAACATCTATTATATGGACGTGGACCTGTACCGCTACTTCATCGGCCGGGCGGACCAGTCCGTCAACGAGAGCGTGATGATGGGCCGGGTGGACCAGCAGCTCCGGGTGAACTACCACATGATCGACTGCTGGGACCTGGGGGAGGTGGCCAAAAAGGACAAGAAGCTGGCCCGGTATATGTACAACTATCTGGCTATTATGATGTCCATCTCCTCTATCTTCCTCACCATGGAGGGCAGCCCTGAGTCCCTGGGTAAGCGGACCCGGCTCTGGGAGTACCTGCGGACGGTAAGCCCCAAACTGTATACCCGGATGCGCTATTTCGCCATCCCCGCCGCCACCAACCTGCCCACCCTTCCCGGGCGGAAGCTGTCGGTGGCCCTGTATCGGCTGGCCCGGAAGATCTACAAGTTCAACTAGAGCCATTCCGAAATATGACCGCCCCGGTGCTGAGCACCGGGGCGGTTTTTTGCAGCAGACGGGCCCCTCGGGCCGCACTAATAGGTCGTATCTCTTAAGGAAAAAAGAATTGATTTCGGAAAACCTTGGTGCTAAACTAGGAATGAAAGCATCCGGAAAAGGAGTGTGCGAGGGATGGACCAGGGAAACGGCAGATTCCGTCTGAAATGGCCTTGGAACTGGGTGGTCTGCGGTGTGTTCGTGGTAGTAGCCGGGTATTTTATCGGCTACCTGTGGAGTGCGCTGCTGGCCGCCCTGTTTTTATGGTGGCAGAGGAAGCGCCACCCGGAGGAGACGCCCCAGGGGGGCTACTGTCTGGATCGGACCCGGAAGCGGCTGGCCCGGCTGCTGTGGTCGCTGCTGTACCTGCTGCTGGCCGCCGGCTGCGGCGTGGTGTTCTTCATGGGCTTCGGGGAGGAAAAAACGGAGATCTCCGACTGGGCCGTCTGGATCGTCAGTGGCGGCGGCTTCGCCGTTTTTGCGGTCTGCTTTGTGATCGAAACCTACACCGACCTGCGGGACGCCCTCTTCCCCGCCAGGAGTAAGCTGGCCAGGTCCATCCGCTCCCAGCTGCCCTACCCCGACGAGGCCCCGCCCCTGGAGGAGCTGTTCGCCATGGTGGACAGGGACATCGAGGCCAACGGCCAGTGGTTCGACCGCCTTGCCATCGGCAGGGAGTGGGTCTTTGGGGACGAGGTGACCTCCATCGCCCGCATCCGGGGGGTGTTCCCCCGGGACGAGATCAAGGTCCATTACACCAACGGCCGCCGGCAGTCCGCCCGAATTGTCGAGCTGTACATTGTGGACGACCGCCGGCAGATCCAGGCCACCGGCCTGCGCAAGCCGGCGGAGCTGGAGGCGGCGGTAAGCTGCCTGCGGCTGCGGGCCCCCGAGGCCTTCTTCGACAGCTACGCCCACATGTCCGACTTTACCGGCCAGTCCGAGGAGGAGTGGCAGGCGGTGGAGCGGTCTTTCCAGCGCCGCCGGGAGCAGCGGCTGGCCCAGAGGGAGGAACAGGAGCGGCTGCGGGACCGGTCGGGAGCGGTCTATGTCCCGCCCGTTCAGCAGCAGGTCCGGCAGCAGTCCCGGGCCAAGCTGGTCTACTCTGACCGCACCGGCGCCACTCGGGACTACGAGTCCTTCAGCCGCCGAGATGTGGAGCTGGCCGGGGAGGGCCTGGCCGAGGGGAAATACACCGTAGTGGCCCTATTCGCCGGACCCCGGTATCTGTACTTAAAGGCGGGGGATAAGCTGGACGGCCGGGTGACTGTCAACGCCAGCCGCCCCGACCCGGATAAGCTGCGGGTGTTCGAGACCAAGTGTATCGACCACCAGGCCCAGGAGTGGCTGCTGGAGATGTTCGAGGGCCTCTTTGATCCGGATTTCTCCCAGTGGAAGGATATTACCAAGCAGTTGGAGAAAAAGACAAAATAACAAAAAGGAGCGGATGATTATGGGCAAGTATTTCAGCGATGCGGTAGACAGCGCGTTAGAGGCCATTTATTACAGCTACGACCGGGAGCGGGCGGCGGCCGCCCTCCAGCCCCTGGCCGACGCGGCCAACGCCGGGGACGGCGACGCGGCCTATATCCTGTCCCGGTGTGTCTCCGGCCCCCAGTACAGCTGGGACTACCACCCCTTCCAGGCCAACGACGAGGCGGTAGAGAAGCTCATCCGCCAAAGCATCATCAACGGCAGCGCCATGGGCGTGCTGGGGGCCATGCGGTGCGGGATGCTCACCCCCGAGATGGAGGAGGCCATGAAGGCCCACTACCCCAGCCTGAAAGAGGTCTGGAACGCGGTGTATGAGAAGGCCCAGGCGGGCTGCCTGTTCGCCATGAACATGATCGGCAACACCTACTTCTGGCTGGACATCGTGCGCATCGAGGGCAAGGGCCCGGAGGACTTCCCCTCCAAGGCAGCCTTCGGCCAGTGGCTGCGGGAGAATGAGCTGAAGTGTCTGCCCTGGTTCGAGAAGGCCTTTGAGGGCGGCATGGGCTTTGCCGGCCGGAACATGTACAATCTGTACAACGACGGCGAGGAGGGGGTCATGGAGCCCGACAAGTCCAAGGCGGAGGCCATCGCCCGGCGGGGCGCCGAGCTGGGCTACCCCGACTGGCAGGAGCGGTACGCCGGCTTCCTCCTGGATCGGGAGGGCCGGACCCAGGAGGCCCTGGACCTGTACTTCGCCGCCGCCAAGCAGGGCCAGCTGTCCAGCTGGTTCTACATCGGCAAGACCTTCCAGGAGGGCAAGCTGGTGCCCAAGGACTGCCAGCAGGCCATGAAATGCTACGAGCTGGGCCTCCAGGACCCCAATGCCATCGGATGCGCCAACCGGGCGGGCGAGCTGCTGTTTTTGGGTAAGGACGGCGTCCCCCAGGACTACGCCCGGGCCGTCCAGCTCTTCGAGCAGGCCCGCGCCCACAAGAACACCTGGGGCAACGACATGCTGGGGACCTGCTACCTCTTCGGCTACGGCTGCCAGAAGGACCCCGCCCGGGCCCTCCAGCTCTTCCAGGAGGTGGACTACAGCACCAACCTGCTGAATTACGGCCTGGGCACCATCTACACCGAGGGCCTGGGCGTGCCCGAGGACATCAAGAAGGGCGTGGAATACTTTCAAAAGTGCAAGAACTACGCCCCCGCCCAGGAAGCCCTCCTGAAATTTAAGAAGACCCTCTTCGGCAAGTGGGTCCGCCGGTAAAGACGTTCCGCCTTCCCCCTCAATGGGGGAAGGCTTTTTTATCGAAACAGCTCCGCAAGCTCACAGCCAAAAACTTTCGACAGCCTCCAGGCGTCGTCTACCATCATGCTCTCAGGAACTACGCCCCGGTCCAGCTCCTCCAACATGGTCAGCGGGACCCCGCTGCGCCGGGCCAGCTCCGGCAAAATAAGACCATGTTCCATGCGCAGGGCAAGAATTTTTTCACAGAATTGTAATTTCATCTCTAAAACGCCCATTTTAACCACCTCTCAATCAATATGCCAGAATTTATGCCAAAAGCCAATGGCATAATTTCTGGCATTTATAATGAAATCGAGGTGGATACTATGATTTATTACAATATTCGCAATCTTAGAGAGGATAACGACTGGACGCAGCAATATGTAGCGGATTTTCTGGGTGTCAACCGCCGCACCTACTCCGCCTATGAGACAGGGACCAACTCTATGACCCCTGAAACATTGATCCGACTGGCGGAGCTGTACAATACCAGCGTGGACTATCTGCTGGGCTTGACAAAAGAACGTTTACCCTATCCCAGGTAGGCTGTAAGGTAAGAAAAAATCCGGTTCCGACAGGAACCGGATTTTTTCTTACATCAACGGTGCGGCCAGCAGGAAGAACTCCCCGTGGGTGAGGGACTGGGGGACCACCTCTGGAGCTCTGCCCAGCCGGGCGGAGAGGAACTGCTTCACTTCCTCCCCGGTGACGGGGGCGTCAACGCCGGCCTTGCCGTTCCAGTCGGACAGGCACCCGGCCCGGACGGCCAGCAGCAGGGGGGCGGCATAGGGGTGGCCGGGCTTGAGGTCGGCCCAGGGCAGCTTCTCCTCCCCCCGAACCAGGGCGATGCGGGTGTCTACGGCCTCCCAGCCGAAGGCCATCATAGCCAGCTCCCCCCGGGTGAGGGGGCTGTCTGGCCGGAGGGAGTTGTCCCGGTAGGCGGGGCACCAGCCCGCCTCCAGCAGCTTCTTCGCCGCCGCCCCCCGGGGGTCGCTCTGGGGCACGTCCAGGAAGGGGGACAGCGCCATCAGTTGGGAGACAGTCACCACCTTGTACCCCTGGGCGGCCAGCAGCTCCAGCTGCCTGTCCAGCCCGTGGGCGATGGGGGACCGGCGGCCCATGTTGTAGCCGTCCTTCTGGAAGATGATCTGGCCACAGAAGTAGTCGGGGTTTTCCGCCAGCCTCTGGGCGATGGGCTTCCAGGTGGCCTCCACCTCCGCCTCGTAGGTGGACAGGGGGAGCCAGCCCGCCCCGTCGAAGCTGGCCGCCATGTACTGGTAGCCCAGCTTGGCGTAGGCGTCGTAGCTGGAAAAGCCTCCGGCGATGCCGTCCACATAGTGGGGGGGCCGGGAGAGGCGGATTTCGTAGTTGTGGCGGTCCCGCACCAGGGCGTGGAGCTTCTCCAGGTCGGCCACCACCTCATCCAGACCGGCCAGGGTGTGCCGCTTGCCGTAGACCAGGTTTTTCTTGCCGAAGAGGACGTGGGAGTAGGTGTGGCTGGTGATCTCGTGTCCCCCCTGGAGCAGCCGGTCCACCAGCTCCGGGCAGTGGAGGACGCCGCCGTCAGCGTCCTTGCCGAAGTCGGGGTAGTGGTCGTAGGCGATCCCGCCCCAGGAGGCCTCCCCCTCCTTCCCCGGCTGGTCTGGGTAGTTGCCCGAGGTGTCCCCCACCACGTCGAAGGTGCCCTCGGCGCCGTACTTCTCCAGGGTCTCCGCCAGCACCAGGGTGAGGGGCTTGCCGCCGAACTCGTCCGGATTGGCGGGCAGCCGGCAGGGGCCGTCGTCAAAGGTCATGGCGCAGATGCGCTCATTCAGCGCCACCTGCTCGATGCGCCGGACAGGGGAGAGATACACCGGGGTGCGCTCCCGAAGCTGATCCTGATAGCGGTGCTTCACCTTTTTGGCGACGCCGATTGCTTTTGTCATAAGGGACATGTCAGTTCCTCCTACTATCGTAAAATATCCTTCCCGGCGCAGTAGGCCACATAGGCCGCGCCCACGGCCAGGTTTTTCAGCCCGCCCTTCCGCCTGCGCTGGGCGAACTGGGACAGCCCCTTACGCAGATGGGAGGTGTTCCTCACCAGCACGGGGACGCAGTCCCCCGCCAGGATGGCGGCCTTCAACTCGGGCAGGGTGAGCCCGCCGGCCTCGATTTGGGTATAGGCGTTCCCCACCTCATGGCGGGAGTGGGCGTCGCTCCCCCCCACAGCGGGCAGACCCCAGGTCCGGGCCAGGGCAGCGGCCTTTTCGTTGGCCTCCCTCACCTTGAGGGCGGCCCGAGCGTTGGCCCCCTCCACGCAGTCGGGGCGGAACGCAAAGCCCTCGGGCGCGGCCCCCGGAGACTGGTAGGGGTGGGCCAGGACGGCCACCCCGCCCCGGCGGTGAATTTCCTCTATCGCCGCGCCGCCCTGGGGCAGTCCGTCCTTCCGCAGGCCCTCCAGGTCCAGGGGCTCCTCCAGAAACAGGCCGGTGATGTGGCCCTGGCGGGTGGACACTTCACAGCCGGGGATGAGGAGCACCCCGTTCAACCGCTGGGGGACGGGGGTACAGAGGTTGTGGTCGGTGACGGCGATGGCGTCCAGCCCCGCCGCCCTGGCCGCTGTAGATAGCTCCTCCAGGGAGGACAGGCCGTCCAACGAGGCGGCGGTGTGGACGTGGAGGTCTATTTTGTAGGTCATGGCTTCTCCTTTTTCAGCAGGGAGCGGTAGTACATCAGCCCCGGCTTGGGGTCGCTCCACTCCCACAGGCCGTCCTTGACCGCCGGGTTGAGGAAGTCACCCAGCGCCCCCAGGGCCTTGCCGGGCTGTCCCCGTTTCAAATAACCCAGGCCGGCCATCAGGTCGGAGGCCCCGAACTGCATTTTACAGGGCCGGAAGGGGGACACCGGCGGCAGGGGCTCGGGCTCCTTCCCGGGATTGCCCCGGTTCCGGGACAGGGTATACCACAGCAGAGGGATACCGCTCTTTGAGGTCCGGGTCAGGGGGAAGGTGCCCCATACCCGGGGGTTGACCTCCAGCAGGCGGGGCTGTCCGTCCGCCCCCTCCTTGAACTCGAACATAGCCAGGCCGGTATAGCCCGCCTCCTGTACCAGCCGGGCGGCGTACTCCTCCAGATCGGGTCGATCGGTTCGGACACAGCAGGAGGAGGGCCCCCCGGACACCGGGTACTCCCGCACCCGGCGGTGACACAGGGCGGCCCGGACCGTCCCCTCCTCCGCCAGGACGGAGCAGCCCAGCCCACCGCCGGGCAGGTACTCCTGGACCATGGGGGCCTGGCCGGTCAGCTCCGAAAAGCGGTGGAAAGCCGCCGCCCCCTGCTCCGGGGTCCGGGCAATCACATACCGCTGGGCGGCGGACAGGCCGAATTTCTCCCCGCACAGGGGTTTCACCACACAGGGCAGCGAAATTCTCCCGAAAAAGGCGGGAATATCCTCCCCCGCCCCGGGGACAAACCGCTTGGGCACAGGGACGCCCAGCTTCTCCCCCATCTCCGCCACGGCCTCCTTGCTGTTGAAGGCGTCCAGCTGTTCCGGAGTGGGGATACACAGCCCGCACACCGCCTCGAAACGCTCCCGCTCCTCCGACAGGACGGCCAGGGTGGACGCTCCCACAGGCAGCAGGGCGGGATGCTCCCCCTCCCGCGACCCCAGTTGGGCGCACAGGTCATAGAGGGCGTCCGCCCAGCCCTCCCGGGGCAGAAAGACGGTCTCGGCCGTATATTTAGACGAGAAACCCAGGGGGGCGGTTACCCCCTCTCGCTCACAGCACACTGTCCGGACTCCGGCCTGAGCCAGGTCCCGGATCAGGGCCAGGGACATGCGGTAGTGTACGTCGGTAATAACGGCAGTCACCATTCTCCCCCCTTTGCGCTACAATATAGCATGTTTTCCCACAAATTGCAACGGGAAGAAAAGGCTTGACATACCTAGATATTCCAGGTATACTATACCTAGAACAGCAAGGTATCAAATAAAGTGATTCCCGCTCCCTGTGGGGGCGGGAACAGGGAAAGTTTCGCCCGCCTTTTCAAAGGCGGCGGGGTCCGGGGCAGAGCCCCGGGACAGAAAGGATGGTCAATGATGAAATTTGACAAGGGTCTGATGGCAGGGAGCGGGACCATGTTGGTCCTGTCTCTGCTGGAGAAGGGCGACATGTACGGCTACCAGATGATCGAGGAGCTCTCCCGCCGGTCCAGCGACCTGTTCCAGATGAAGGAGGGGACGCTCTACCCCATTCTCCATGCCCTGGAGAAGGACAAGTGCCTGTCCTCCTACCAGCAGGAGGCCCCCACGGGGCGGGTGCGGAAATACTACAGAATCACCCGGCGGGGGAAGCAGCTGTTGGATGACAAGCGGGCGGAGTGGGCGGCCTTCCACCAGGGGGTGGAGCAGGTGCTGTCGGGCGGGGCGAACGCCCTGGCGTGAGGAGCTTGCCATGAAACACATTATGGGGATGTACTCCTGGCTGAGCATCGCCACCTCCGGTATCCGGTTCGGGCCGGACCGGGAGGCGGTGCGGTGTGAGCTGATGGAGCACATGGAGGACAAGGCAGCCGACCTCATGCGTATCTTTCCAGACATCCCGGAGGAGGAGGCCCAGGAGCGGGCCCTGGCGGGCATGGGGGACGCCTGGGAGCTGAAAAAGGAGCTGGCCAAGGTGCATAAGCCCTGGCTGGGCTGGCTGTGGCGGTGTACCCAGGTGCTGGTGTGGGGCCTGCTGGCCCTGTGCCTCATCACCGTCCTGGGCAGCGCCGGGGGCCTCCTGGAAAACCAAAAATACCGCTGGGAGGACGCCCAGCAGTCCCGGGCGGTGGGCCAGGCCCTGTACGAGGACGGTACCCCCGACTGGGAGGGGGAGCGGCTGGCCGTCCTCCAGGTGGACGGGGAGGCCCGGCTGGGCGGAGCGACCATCTCCGTGTCCAAGGGGGCCCGGTGGCGGGAGCCCGAGGGGAACCGTCTTTTTCTCCGGCTGCGGATCACCTGGGACCGGCCCTGGGAGGTCAACGATATAGCCATTAACTATCTGTGGGCGGAGGACGACCTGGGCAATACCTATGAGATCAATGCCTCCCGGGCCATGGCGGAGGGCTGGAACTGGTGCCAGCGGGACCTGAGCCTGAAGGACGTCCCCCTTGAGGCGAAGGAACTGCGCATCCACCACGTCCTGCGGGATGAGCTGGACCTGGCGGTAGACCTGACGAGGGAGGTGGTCCCATGAGAACACCGGATTTTGTGAAAAAAGGATGGGGCCGGGTGAAAAGCTGGTGGGACCGCCTGCCCAAGCTGCCCCGGCGGTGGCGGATCGTCCGCAACCTGGCCGCGGCGGCGGTGCTGGCGGTGCTGGTTCTGACGCTGCTGGAGTGGCCCGCCCTCAGCTCCTATGCCTCCTTCCGGCGGCTGGAGGGGGCCTATCTCCTCACCCCCTCCCGGCTGGTTTTCCAGGTGGGGGACGGCTGGTCTGCCGGCTATCTCTCCGAGGGGGACAGCTGGATCACAGTGGGCAGCGTGTCCAAATTTAAGAGTTCTGGCAAGCCCCTGAATCTGGACCGGAACTACGCCTTGCTCCACTATATCCTGCCCAAGGAGGGGATCGTGGCGGTGCTCCTCCCGGCGAAGAACGAGGACGGCGGCGCGGTTGCCGCCGTGTGGGGCGCTCCGGAGGAGGCCGTCTCCGGGACCATGGAGCTGGACCTGAAGGGGATCAAGAACCCCTTTCCGGGCACCTTTACCATACAGAGGCGGGAAACCTTCTCCGCCCAGGCCCAGCGGCGGGAGGACGGCTGGTTCATCTTCCAGTTCGTCCCCCACGACGACCATGGGGAGCACACCAGCTGCGCCATGGAGATGCTGCTGTGGAGCGGGCCGGCGTTCCGCTGGGCCGAGATGGAGCAGCCCTACCGGCTCACCCTGACCGACGGGCAGGGGAACACCGTGGCTGAGCAGTCGGCCACCCTGCCCCCGGCCCAGCGGCTGCCGCAGTGGTAGTGGTAGTAGGGGCCGCCCCCCTGGGCGGCCCGCAGAGAGGAGAACGACATGGATCGAACAAGCTGGCTGGACACGGCTGTCTCCGGCATCCGCTTCGGCCCCGACCGGAAGGCGGTGCGGGCGGAGCTGGAGGGCCACATCGAGGATAAGACCGCCGATTTGCAGCGCATCTTCCCCGACATTCCTGAGGGTGAGGCCCGGGAGCGGGCGCTGGCCGGCATGGGGGACCCGGAGGAGCTGAAAATCTCTCTGGCCAAGGTCCACCGGCCCTGGCTGGGCTGGCTGTGGACGGCCAGCCGGTGGGCGCTGTGGGTCACGCTGCTGGCGCTGAACCTGGTCGCCCTGGGAACCAGGACCGACTATGACAACTCCCTCCGGGGCCGGAGCGGGACGGAGGTCTACGGCCCCGTCCGGGACGGGGAGCAGGCCAAACTGGGCCAGTACACCTTCCGGATCACGGCGGCGGCGTACCTGGACGTCCCCGAGGACGGCGTCCAGGAGGACACCCTCCAGCTGGTGCTGCGGGCCTCCTCCCCCCGGTTCTGGGAGCGGCTGAGCTGGGATGGGTTTTATGACAGCCTCACCGCCGTCGGTCCCGACGGCACCCGATATCCCATGGACCGGCAGGATGTTCGGATGGACGAAAGCAAGGGTATTTATCAGGTGTACACCGGCGCGGTGGGGTGCCGGTGGGGTATCTTCTGGCGGGAGGTGGCGGTGCATCTCCCGGCGGAGGGCTGGCAGCCCGGCGATCAGGTGACCCTGGAGCTGGAGAGCCCGGCGGGGAGAATTTCCCTGTCCGCGCCGGTGACGGAGAAGGTGGAGGTACCGTGAAAAAGTGGTGGAAAAAGCTGGAGCGCGCTTTGGAGCGGATCAGCCGGGGGAAGAAGCTGGCCGTCAACCTGGCCCTGTGCGCCTTTCTGCTGGTGCTGATCTGGTCCCGGTTCGGCTACCCTCTGCCCACAGCGGAGCTGGAGTTCCGCCGTATGGAGCGCACCCATCTGCTGCCGGCCTCGGAGCTCCAGGGGGTGTTCCGGCGGGAAAACGAGTGGGTCGTGGTGGGTCTCCAGGAGGACAGCGTGCTCTTCTCGGAGGACCGCTCCCTCGACCGCTGGCCCCGAAGCGTGGCGGGCCCCGCCCTTGTCCCCATCGGACGCTTCGTTTGGACGGAGCTGTCCGTAATTGCGGTGGACGTCCCCCAGGGGACCGCCTCCGCCCGGCTGGACCTATCAATGGACTGCTGGTACTATCTCCGCGGCGACGGCTGGAGCGCCAGCGGAGAGAGAGGCGGCTCACTGGGGGAAAACATGGACGACTGGAAACCCTGGGCAAAGGATTTCCACATTGAGGGGGAGCCGCTGAAGGAGGGCGGCATCCTGTTTCGGGTCCCTGTTGGGGACCGTGAGTCCATGGAGTACGAGCTGCTCCGACTGCTGACTAAACAGAACACCTACCAGCAATCCGCCAAGCAGCGGGGCCTCAACTGTCACATGGAGGCCGTCTTTTACGGGCAGGACGGCCGGGAGCTGGGCCGGACCGCGCTGAGCACTTTGGAGGAATAAAGTAAAGAGAGGGACGCCGGGCAAACCGGCGTCCCTTTTGCTGTCCAACTACGCCGGGCACTGCCGGCCGGTGTGGTCGATGGTGTACTCCCCCGACAGGATGATCTGGGAGATGGGCACGAAGGTGTACCCCTCCTGGAGGAGTGTCTGGATGATGGTGGGCAGGGCCTCCGGGGTGTGGAGGGCGGCGTTGTGGAACAGGACGATGGACCCGGGCTGCACCTTGGAGGTCACCCGCTTGGTGATCTCCCCCGCCGACAGATCCTTCCAGTCCAGGCTGTCCACGTCCCACTGGATGGGCTCCATACCGATGGAGCGCACGGCGTTGATGGACTTGTCGTCGTAGTCGCCGTAGGGCAGCCGCACCAGAGTGGGGCGCTCCCCGGTGACCGCCTCGATCTTGTCGTTGCAGGCGTTCAAGTCGGCGGTCACCTCGTCGGCGGACAGCTGGGGGTAGTGGGCGTGGGTGTTGGAGTGGTTCATCACCTCATGGCCCGCGTCATGGAGGGCCTTCACCGACTCGGGGTATTTGTCCACCCACTCCCCCACCACAAAGAAGGTGGCCGGCACCTTGTACTGCCCCAAAATGTCGATGAGCTGCTGGGTATCCTCATTGCCCCAGGCGGCGTCAAAGCTGATGGCCACCAGCTTCTGGTCTCGCTGGACGCAGTAGATGGGCAGCTGCCGGGCGGAGGCGGAGGCCCCCACGGCAGCGGGGTAATTGACCACATAGAACATCACCGCTGCCAGGCAGAGGCAGGCGCAGGCCGACCACCACCTCCTCCCGATAAACCATATTTTAATACTCTCCCGCTCTTTTACCATATTGCAACACTCCCGCTTTCAAATGACTGTCCCTCGCGGGGGACCTGGGTGCTGCTAAACTATATGAGCGACTGTCCCAAAACATGAGCGGCCACCACCGGTAAAAAAGCACTTTTCCTTTACGGACCCGCCCTTCTGTGGTACAATAGTGGTATCTTTTTAAGGAGGGAACCGCCCATGGCACAAGCCCCCATCTCCCGTTCCATCCATCTGGTCCCCCTGGACCACATCGCCGGCTTTGATGTCCGGCCCGGCTTCTACGACAGCAACGGCGCCACTGCCATCCCTGGCGGTGTCAACTTCACTGTCCACTCCCACGGGGCCAGCTCCATCGAGCTGCTCCTCTTCCACCGGGAACAGGACGAGCCCTTTGCCGTCCTCCCCTTCCCCCCCCACTACCGCATCGGCAACGTCTACTCCATGATCGTGTTCAAGCTGGACATCGAGGAGTTTGAGTACGCCTATCGGGTGGACGGCCCCTACGACCCCAAGCGGGGGTTGATCTTCGACCGGACCAAGTACCTACTGGACCCCTACGCCAAGGCGGTCACCGGCCAGAGCAAGTGGGGGGCCACCTCCCCCCGGGGCCAGCACTACAAGGCCCGGGTGGTGAAGGACGACTTCGACTGGGGAAATATGGCCCAGCCCCTCATCCCCATGGAGGACTTGGTCATCTACGAGCTCCATGTCCGGGGCTTTACCAGGGACCCCTCCTCTGGGGTGGCCCACCCCGGCACCTTCGCCGGCTTGATGGAGAAGCTGGACTACCTGGAGAAGCTGGGGGTCAATGCCATCGAGCTGATGCCCATCTTCGAGTTTGACGAGATGCAGGACTACCGGGAGGTGGATGGAAAATCCCTTTACAACTACTGGGGCTACAGCACCGTGGGCTTTTTCGCCCCCAACACCAGCTACGCCGCCTCCACCGAATTCAACCGGGAGGGCAACGAGCTCAAGCGGCTGATCCAGGCCTGCAACCGCCGGGGTATCGAGGTATACCTGGACGTGGTGTTCAACCACACCGCCGAGGGCAACGAGAAGGGCCCCTTCTTCTCCTTCAAGGGCTTTGACAACAACATCTACTACCTGCTCACCCCCGACGGGCAGTATTACAACTTCTCCGGCTGCGGCAACACCATGAACTGCAACCACCCCATCGTCCGGCAGATGATTCTGGACTGCCTGCGCTATTGGGTGACCACCTACCGGATCGACGGCTTCCGCTTCGATCTGGCCTCCATCCTGGGCCGCAGCGAGGACGGCTCCCCCATGGGGGCGCCCCCTCTGCTCCAGTCCCTGGCCTTCGACCCCATCCTGGGCAACGTGAAGCTCATCGCCGAGGCCTGGGACGCCGGCGGGCTGTACCAGGTGGGCACCTTCCCCTCCTGGAACCGGTGGGCGGAGTGGAACGGCCGCTACCGGGACGATATCCGCCGCTACCTCAAGGGGGACGAGGGCTTTGCCCAGGGGGCCGCCCTGCGGCTGACCGGCTCTCCGGACCTGTACGCCACCCAGGGGCGGGACAACGCCTCGGTGAACTTTGTCACCTGTCACGACGGCTTCCCTCTGTGGGACCTGTACTGCTACAACGACAAGCACAACCTGGCCAACGGCTGGAACAACACCGACGGGGCCAACGACAACAACAGCTGGAACTGCGGCGTGGAGGGAGAGACGGACGACCCTGCGGTGAACGAGCTGCGCAAGCGGATGTGCCGCAACGCCTTCGCCCTACTCATGTGCTCCCGGGGCACCCCCATGTTCCTAGCGGGGGACGAGTTCTGCAACACCCAGTTCGGCAATAACAACGCCTACTGCCAGGACAATATCATCTCCTGGCTGGACTGGAACCGGCTGGAACAAAACCGGGATATGTTCCAGTTTTTCCAGTTTATGATCGCCTTCCGCAAGCAGCACCGGGTCCTGCGGGCCAGCACCGGCGACGGCGCCTGCGGCTTCCCCGACGTCAGCTTCCACGGCGTGACCCCCTGGCGGGACCGGCCCTTCGAGAGCCATGAGCGGTATGTGGGGGTTATGTTTGCCGGCTGGGAGCGGGACGCCGGCCCCCAGGTGGTCTATGTGGCCTCCAACGCCTGGTGGGAGGACCTAAATGTCACCCTGCCCCAGCTACCCGCCTCCATGTACTGGGAGAAGGCGGTGGATACCTGGACAGCGGAGCAGAATGAAGCTCCCGTCGCCGGTACACAGGCCGTTGTCCGGGGACGGAGCGTGGCAGTATTTGTCGCCCGATAATCAAACAGTTCCCCGCCAGTGGGCGGGGAACTGCTGCTGTTTTAGCGGACCAGGTTGCGCAGGGGCTCTCCCGCCATATAGCGGCGCAGGTTGTCCAGCGCCATCTCCACACACTTCCGGCGGGTGATCTCCAGCCGCATCCCCCCGGCCACGTGGGGGGTAAGGAGCAGCCTGGGCGTATCCCACAGGGGGCTGTCCTTGGGCAGGGGCTCCGGGTCGGTGACGTCCAGGGCCGCCCCCCACAGCTTGCCCGCCCTCATGGCTTGGGCCAGGGCCTCCTGATCCAGGACGGTCCCCCGCCCGGCGCTGAGGAGGATGGCGTCGTCCTTCATCAGGGACAGGCGGTGGGCGTCCATCAGCCCCGCCGTCTGGGGGGAGTGGGGCAGGACCAGCGCCGCCACGTCGGCCTGGGGCAGCAGATCGTCCAGCTCCTCCATGGGGTATACCTCGTCAAAGCCCTCCACCGGCCCGTTTACCCTCCGTTTCAGGCCGATGGTCTTCGCCCCCAGCCCTTGGCACAGCTTGGCGAAGTCGCTGCCCACGTGGCCCGCCCCCGCCACCAGCACGGTGGCGCCCAGGATGGTCTTCATAGCCCCCTCGTCCTTCCAGACGTGGGCTCGCTGGCTGTCCACATAGGTGGGCAGGCGGCGGCACAGGGCCAGCAGGCAGGTGAGCATGTGCTCGGCCACGCTGCGGCTGTTGGAGCCGCTGGAGGAGGTAAACAGCACCCCGGAGGGCAGCATCCCGTCGTACTCCTCGGTGCCCGCCCACATGGTCTGGAACCATTTCAAGCTGGCCGCCCCCTTCATCATCTCCGGCCGGGGCCAGCCGAACATGACGGTGGCGGCGGCGATCTGCTCTGGGGTTACCGTGCTGCTGCGGGCGTAAACGTGTTTCGCCTTCGGGGCGACAATTTCAAATTCCTCCCGTTCCCCCTCCTTCAGGGGGAGCAGATTCAAAATATATTCCTGCATGGCGGCGCTCCTTTCCAATTTCGGGCGGCCAAGGGCCGCCCCTATATTATACCGGACCTCGTTCCGGGTGACAAGTCCCATTCTTCGCCTTTACTCCCCTGGAAAGGTGTGGTAAAATAGGGTATATTTCAATCGAAAGGAGGCCTTCCCCATGGAGATCACCCGCAGAACGCCCCTCACCGACTTCCCCGGCGTGGGGGAGGCCCGGGCCAAAAAGCTGGAAAAGCTGGGGCTGACCGCCGCCGGGGACCTGCTCACCTGGTACCCCCGGGACTACGAGGACCGCAGGAAAATTTACACCATCCGGGACGCCCCTCTGGAGGGAAAAGTGTGCGTAGCCGCCATGGCGGCGGAGCACCCCCGGCTGTCCCGCATCCGGAAGGGATTGGAACTGGTTCAGGTGAAGGTGGTTGACGATACTGGAGCCCTCCATCTCACTTTTTTCAACCAGAGCTACCTGGAGCGGGCCATCAAAGCGGGGGAAGAGTACATCTTTTACGGTTCTGTGGAGGTTCAGGGCCGGCGAAGGGCTATAGTAAACCCGATTTTCGAGCGTGTTGACAAGCAATCGTTTACTGGTTGCATCATGCCGGTTTACCGGTTGACAGCGGGAATTTCCAACCATCTGCTGGCCTCTCTCACCCGTCAGGCCCTGTCCTGCGCCGGGGAGATGCCTGAGACCCTGCCCCAGCACATCCGTCAGGACCACAACCTGGCCGCGGCGGAGTTTTCTCTGAACAACATCCACTTCCCGGAGAACGAGGAGGCTCTGGCCCTGGCTCGGCGGCGGCTGGCCTTCGAGGAGCTGTTCTACCTGGCGGTGGGCCTCAGCTTTTTAAAGGACCGCCGGGGCCAGGAGGGGACCAGCTTTTCCCTTTCCCCTCGGCCCAAGGAGGAGTTTCTCTCCCTCCTCCCCTTCTCCCCCACCCAGGCCCAGAGCCGGGTGATGGATGAGGTAGCCGCCGATCTGGCCAGCCACCAGCCCATGAACCGGCTGATCCAGGGGGACGTTGGCTCAGGTAAGACCGCCGTGGCCGCCTACGCCGGCTGGCTGTGCGCCGGGAGCGACTGTCAAACCGCCCTTATGGCACCCACCGAGGTACTGGCTGAGCAGCACTTCAAGTCCCTGTCCGCCCTGCTCTCCCCCGCCGGGGTGCGGGTGGGACTGCTCACCGGCTCTATGACAGCGGCGGAGAAGAAAAAGACCCGTGCCGCCCTGGCCGAGGGTGAAATTGACTTCGTGGTGGGCACCCACGCCCTGATCTCCGAGGGGGTGGCCTTCCGTAAGCTGGCCCTCATCGTGGCCGACGAGCAGCACCGCTTCGGCGTGGCCCAGCGGGCCGCCCTGGCTGCTAAGAGCGGCGGGGATACCGTCCCCCACGTGCTGGTCATGTCCGCCACCCCCATTCCCCGGACCCTGGCACTCATCATCTACGGCGACCTGGACGTGTCGGTCATCGACCAGCTCCCCCCCGGCCGCACTCCCATCGCTACCTACGTGGTCCGGGAGGACAAGCGCCAGCGGATGTACGGCTTTGTCCGCAAGCAGGTGGCCGAGGGGCGGCAGGTGTACATCATCTGCCCCGCCGTGGAGGAGAACCCGGACGCCGCCCTTCCCGGGGAGGAGAGCCCCGCCCTGAACCTGAAAGCGGTGAAGACCTACGCGGAGAAGCTGCAAAGGGACGTCTTCCCCGACCTGCGGGTGGGACTGCTCCACGGGAAGATGAAGCCCCGGGAGAAGGAGGCGGCCATGTCGGCTTTTTCTTCCGGCGAGACCCAGGTGCTGGTGGCCACCACCGTGGTGGAGGTGGGGGTGGACGTGCCCAACGCCTCCCTCATCATCATCGAAAACGCCGACCGCTTCGGCCTCAGCCAGCTCCACCAGCTCCGGGGCCGGGTGGGCCGGGGACAGCACCCCTCCCACTGCGTCCTCATCACTGGCACCCGCAGCCGGGAGGCCATGGAGCGGCTGCACACCCTGGCCTCCACCACCGACGGCTTCAAGATCTCCGAGGAGGACCTGAAGGCCCGGGGGCCGGGGGACTTCTTCGGCAACCGGCAGCACGGCCTGCCCCAGATGAAGCTGGCCGACCTGGCCGGGGATATGCGGCTGCTCAGCGAGGCCCAGGAGGCCGCCCGGAGCCTGCTGGAGGAGGACCCCCAGCTCACCCGGCCGGAGAACCGGCCCGTCCTGGAGCGGGTGCGACAGCTCTTCGCCGACACCCCTGACATCTTCAACTGACCGTCCGGTCCAAAAATCATTTTACAGACAGGAGAATGAATTATGACACACTTAGAAAAAGCCCAGGAGCTCCGGGCCCGCACCGACAAGCACTTCAACTGCTGCCAGGCCGTTCTGGTCACCTATGCCCAGGATATCGGCCTCACCGAGGAGCAGGCCTACGACCTGGGGGCCAATTTCGGCTCCGGGATGCGGTGCGGCTCGGTCTGTGGCACCCTCACCGGGGCGCTGATGGTGCTGGGCATGAAGGGCTGCAACGAGGAGCAGTCCGCCGCCCTCCTGCGCCAGTTCCGGGAAAAGCACGGGGACATCAACTGCGCCGCTCTGCTGAAAAAATCCCACGACGCGGGCATCCCCCGAAAGGAACACTGCGACGGCCTGGTCTTTGAGGTAGTGCAGATGCTTGAATAAAAATCGGGGCCCCCAACGCGACCCAATGAAGCGGCCTTTGCGACGGCGAAAACCAAACAGGGACACCCCGGTAGGGGTGTCCCTGTTTGGTGATCTGGAAGGATGGATGAAAAAGGAATGATGGAGTCAAAGCTCAAAAACTTTTGGGAACACCGGCAAGAGCGGCAGCCGGCGCTTCGTTAAATTTTTAACCCTTGCTCTGTCCAAGACTTTACCACTCTGCGAAGGGAAATGCCATCCCCAAATCCATTATATGTTATATTAGTGTTTTGTTATTATTTTAGTCAAATATCAATCAGTTGAAATTACCCACAAAAAGTTGTATGATAGCCAAAAGAACGAAAAGAGAGGAGCCCCACTTTGGACGAACTGAGACAGCTGCCCATCCCTCTGCTGGTCTGGTATCGGGAGCACGCCCGGACCCTGCCCTGGCGGAGCGACCCCACCCCCTACCATGTGTGGGTATCTGAAATCATGCTCCAGCAGACCCGGGTGGCGGCGGTGCTGGACTACTACCGCTGCTTTCTGGAGACGGCCCCGGACGTAGCCAGCCTGGCCGACCTGCCTGAGGACCGGCTGATGAAGTTGTGGCAGGGGCTGGGCTACTACAGTAGGGCCAGAAACCTGCAAAAGGCGGCCAAACAGATCATGGTCAATCACAACGGAGTATTCCCAAATACTTATGAGGATATCCGGGCCCTGGCCGGGGTGGGAGACTACACCGCCGGTGCCATCTCCTCCATCGCTTTCGGACTGCCTGTCCCGGCGGTGGACGGGAATGTCCTCCGGGTATGCGCCCGGCTCACCGAGGACAGCAGCGACATCGCCGCCCCCGCCACGAAGAAGCGGGTGACGACCGCTCTGGGGGCGATCATCCCCCTGGACGCCCCGGGGGACTTTAACCAGGCCCTCATGGAGCTGGGGGCCACAATTTGCCTGCCCAACGGGGCGCCCCTGTGCGAAAAATGCCCAGCGGCGGCGTTCTGTCGGGCCTGTCAGGAGGGGCGGACGGGTGAGCTGCCCGTCAAGTCGCCCAAGAAGGCCCGGCGGGTAGAGGCGCGGACCGTCTATCTCTTATTCTATGGAGATCGTGTGGCTCTCCGCCGCCGGCCGGACCGGGGCCTGTTGGCTGGGCTGTGGGAGTACCCCAATGAGCTATCGGACGGGACCGACTGGCCGGAGCGGTGGGGGCTGACGGCCCCCTCCCTGGAGCGGGCGGGGACAGGTAAGCACATCTTTACCCATATCGAGTGGCACATGACCGCCCTGACCGGGGAACTGGACAGCACCCAACTCCCGGAGGGCTGGGTGTGGGCCGGCCGGGAGGAGTTGGTGGACACCTACACCGTCCCCAACGCCTTTCGGAGCTTTGAGCAAATCGTCCTGGATCGGCTGGGGCACTTTTGAGAGGAGGCGCGCCATGAGCTGCAAGCTGTGTCCCCGGAGCTGCGGGGCGGAGCGCACCGAAAACATCGGACACGGCTATTGTCGGATGCCCGCTGCTCCCGTCCTGGCCCGGGCTGCCCTCCACCTCTGGGAGGAACCCCCCATCTCCGGGACCCGTGGCTCAGGGACAGTCTTCTTTTCCGGCTGCTCTCTGGGCTGCGTGTTCTGCCAGAATGAGAAAATTAGCCATCAGGACTTCGGGAAAGCCGTCACTCTGGACCGTCTGCGAGAGATCTGCGAGGCGCTTATCGCCCAGGGTGCCCACAACCTGAATTTCGTCAACCCCACCCACTACGCCCATGTCCTCGCCGCCCTGCTGAGAGACTGGCGGCCCCCTGTCCCCCTTGTATTCAACACCGGGGGATATGACAGAGTGGATACCCTCCGGGAGCTGGAGGGCAAGGTGGACATCTACCTCCCCGACCTGAAATATCTGGATGGCGGCACCGCCCAGCGGTACTCCGGGGCCCCTGATTACCCGGAAGTCGCCCAGACCGCCATCCGGGAGATGGTCCGTCAGACCGGCCCCTGCCGTTTTGATGATAACAGGCTATTATTAAGAGGGACGATTATACGCCATCTGATCCTTCCAGGCCAGTTGAACCAGGCCAAGGCGGTGATGGACTGGGTGGCCCGGGAGTTCGAGCCGGGGACGGTGCTCTTCTCCCTCATGAGCCAGTACACCCCCTGGGGGGACCTGTCCGCCTGCCCGGAGATCGACCGCCGCCTGCGTCCTGGGGAGATGCGAGCCGCTCAGGAGTATATGGAAAATTTGGGTCTGGCCGGTTTTACCCAGGAGCGGACCTCGGCCCGGGAGGAGTATACCCCGCCCTTTGATCTCACCGGCATATGAAAGGAGCCTGACGGCAACCCGTCAGGCTCTTACTTGTGGTAGGACGACCCCTCGTTGATTTTGAACGCCCGGTAGATCTGCTCCAGGAGCATAACCCGGGCCAGGTGGTGGGGGAAGGTCATAGGGGACATGGACAGCTGGACGCCGGCCTCCGCCTTGATGGAGGGGTGGAGGCCGTAGCTGCCACCGATGAGAAAGACCAGATGCTTGTCCCCACAGCCCTGAGCAGGGATCATATGGGCCATCTCCTCGCTGGAGCACATTCTTCCCTCCACGCACAGGGCCACCAGCCGGGAGCTGGGAGGGAGCTTGCCCCGAATGGCCTCCCCCTCTTTGGCCAGGGCGTTGGTGATCTCCCCCAGGGTGGGGTCCTTGGACACCTTGGCCTCGGAAATCTCCACCACTGTCAGCTTGCAGTAGGAGGACAGCCGCTTCACGTACTCGTCGCAGGCGTCCTTGTAGAATTTTTCCTTCAGCTTGCCCACACAGATCAGATAGACACTCAACATACCGGCACCTCCTTTGGCCGCCAGGCGGGACCCGGAGAGGCGGTCGGGGCCACCGACAGGGTGACGTCCCGCTCCAGGTCGCAGTCCATGGCCAGCAGCCGCCGGGACACCGCCTCATAGGCCCAGGCGGGGGTGTTGTTGGTCTGGGACAGATGGGCCAGGATCACCGTCTGGGCGCCCGCCTCCACGGCGAAGGCGGCCAGCTCCGCCCCCGCCTCGTTGGACAGGTGGCCCCGGTCCCCCAGGATGCGCTGCTTTAAGTAGTAGGGATAGGGCCCCGATCTGACCCAGTCCACATCGTGGTTGGTCTCACACACCAGCAGGTCGCAGCCCTCCACCGCCCGGCGGACCGGTTCGGTGACATGCCCCAGGTCGGTACACAGCACCATGCGGACTCCCTCCCCGGCGATGGACCAGCCTACGCTGCCCGCCGCGTCGTGCGGCGTGGGGAAGGATTCCACCCACAGCGCGCCGATCTGAGCCCCGGTGCCCGCCTCCTGGACCCGGACCAGGTCATCCAGAAAGGCCGTCTTATAGCACAGCTGGCGGCAGGTGGGGCCGGTGGCGTGGATGGGGACACGGTTCTTTTTGGTAAACACCTGGAGCCCAGAGATATGGTCGCTGTGCTCATGGGTGATGAGGATGGCGGACAGGGCCTCCGGCCGGACCCCCTGTGCCGCCAGGCCAGCGGTAAGGCGCCTGGCGGAGATACCGGCGTCCAGCAGGATGTGGGTGTCCCCGCAGGACACCAGGGCGGCGTTGCCGGTGGAGCCGCTGGCCAGGGTGGTAAAGGTAAACACAGGAAACCCCCTCTGAAAAAATCGCAGGGCGGCCCTTGGGCCGCCCCGCAGGATATCAGGAAAACGGGGCGGCTCAGAAGGCCGCCCCTGCACATAAGCGTTACCCCACCTGGGACTGATCCTCCTCGCCGGGCACGTTGACGATCTGAATGTCGGCCCCCACAGCGGCCAGCTTTTCCACGATGGTCTCATAGCCTCGCTCAATATGGTGGATGCCGTCGATCTCGGTGGTACCCTGGGCAGCCAGTCCGGCGATAACCATAGCGGCCCCGGCCCGCAGGTCGCAGGCGTGGACAGGGGCACCAGTGAGATGGTCCACCCCCTCGATGACGGCCACCTTGCCGTCCACCTGGATATGGGCCCCCATGCGGCGGAACTCGTCCACATAGCGGTAGCGGTTATCCCAGACCCCCTCGGTCAGGACACTGGTGCCCTGGGCGATACACAGCACAGCGGCGATCTGAGGCTGCATATCGGTGGGAAAGCCGGGATAGGGCATGGTCTTGACATTCACCCGGCCAAGCTGGCCCTCCCGGCGCAGGAGGAGGGCGTCGTCCTGCTCCTCCACCTCCACCCCCATCTCCACCAGCTTGGCGGTGATGCAGTCCAGATGCTTGGGGATCACATTTTTAATAAGGACCTCGCCCCCGGCGGCAGCTACGGCGGCCATATAGGTGCCCGCCTCGATCTGGTCGGGGATGATGGAGTAGCTCCCGCCCCGCAGCCGGGACACCCCCCGGATCTTAATGACGTCGGTGCCCGCCCCCCGGATATCGGCCCCCATGGAGTTGAGGAAGTTGGCCAGGTCCACAATATGGGGCTCCTTGGCGGCGTTTTCAATGACAGTGAGGCCCTCGGCCAGAGTGGCGGCCAGCATGATGTTCATGGTGGCCCCCACGGAGACGATGTCCAGATAGACCTGCCCGCCAGTCAGGCGGGAGCCGTTGGGGACGCGGGCGTAGATCAGGCCGCTGCGCACATCCACCTCGGCCCCCATGGCCACAAAGCCCTTGATATGCTGATCCACCGGCCGGCCGCCCAGATCGCAGCCGCCGGGCAGGGGGACCTCCGCCCAGCCGAACCGGCTGAGCAGGGCGCCCACCAGATAATAGCTGGCACGGATCTTCCGGGCCAGCTCATAGGGCACCTGGCGGTTGCGGATGTGAGAACAGTCCACCTCAATGGTGGTCCGGTTCACAGTGCGGATGTCGGCGCCCAGCTCCTGTAAAATTTGGAGGATCAACGTCACATCGCTGATCTGAGGGACATTTTCGATACGGCACACCCCGTCTACCAGCAGGGCGGCGGGAATAATGGCGACAGCGGCATTTTTAGCTCCGCTGATCTGAATCGTTCCATGGAGGGGATTCCCCCCGTGAATCAAATACTTTGTCAAACGACAGCACCCTCTTTTCCAAGTCTTGGAATCTATGAAGATATGGCTGAAATGCCATATGTAAAATCAAAAGAAGACCCTGATTTAACCAGGGCGTAACAAACCGGATATATTATAGCACTATTATACCCCGCTTGCAACAGAAATTACGGGGTTGTGAACGAATTGTTAAAAAAGACGGACAGCGGGAGAAAAACCGTCCTCCCGCTGTCTGATGCTCAGAATTTACCTGTAATTTATTGTAAAAACCCGTCGCAGACTCTGTAGATCTACCGCCTTCGGCGGCCCGTTTCCAAAGGTCTCTGCCCTGGCGGGCCGCCCAGGGGACGGCCCTACTGCTTCCCCTGGTAGCGGGCCTGGACCCTGGGGAGCAGCGCATCCAGCCGGACCTTCTCCTGCCGCTCCAACAGGTCGCCAATGAGCTGGTTGGACACCAGAAAGCCCCCGGGGGTCAGGTGCCAGCGGCCCCCAGCCACCTTTTCCGCCCAGCCCCGGGTCTGGAACTCCTCCAGTCGGGCCTCGATGGGGGCGAAGTCCATAAAGTACCGCCCCCGGTACTCCCACTCCTCGATGCCGTGGACGGTGCGCAGGCCCAGCATGAGGTACTCGCAGCCCCGCTCCCCCTCCGGGATCAGGTCCTGGCTGTCCAGCAGCTCACCGCCCTCCAGCACCCCGGTGATATAGCCCTCCAGGTCCCGGACCCAGGCATACCGCTTCCCACCGAAGTCGGAGTGGGCCGCCGGGCCAAAGCCGATGTAGGGCCGGAGCTGCCAGTAGCGCAGGTTGTGCCGGGAGGCAAAGCCCGGCTTGGCGAAGTTGGAGATCTCATACTGCTCATACCCCGCCTGGCGAAGCCGCTCCACCATCCACAGGTACATGTCTGCCTGGGCGTCGTCGTCGGGCAGGACCTCCCCGGCGGCCGCCCGGGCGGCGAGAGGGGTGCCCTCCTCCACCTTCAGGCCGTAGCAGGACAGGTGCTCCGGCTCCAGGGTTAGGGCGTGCTCCACCGTCTCCTGCCAGCTGGCCATGGTCTGGCCGGGCAGACCGTAAATCAGGTCTAGGGACAGATTGTTCAGCTTGGCCTTCCGGGCCGCGGCCACCGCCTCGTCCCCCTGCTCCACGGTATGGGGGCGGTGTATCAGCTCCAGCTCCCCGGGACAGGCCGACTGGAAGCCGAAGGACACCCGGTTAAAGCCCGCCCGGCGCAGGACACGCAGAGTTTTGAAGTCCGCGCTGTCCGGGTTGGTCTCGAAGGTGATCTCCGCGTCCTTCTCCACCTTGTAGTTCTTTTTGATGGCCTTCAGCAGCTCCCGCAGCCGCTTAGCCCCGTACCAGCTGGGGGTGCCGCCGCCGAAGTAGATCGTATCGACACAGAAGCTCCGGGCCATGGGGGCGGTCTCCTTCAGGTGGGCCAGCAGGGCCTTCTGGTAGCTGTCCATCCGCCCCTCCTGCCCCGCCAAGGAGTAAAAATCGCAGTAGTCGCATTTGCTGCGGCAGAAGGGAATGTGGATGTAGATCCCCAGCTTCTCCCCGCCGTCTGTCTGTCTGTCTCTCATGGCCAGGCTCCTTGTCTTGTGTATTGTCCCCCATTATAGCAAAAATCTCCCCTCTTGCACAGAGTAAATTTTCTCAGAAAAAATGTAAAGCACCCTTGACACGAAATGTAAAGCGTGCTATACTCCGGATAGTAGAGCTAACTTTACATTTCCTACTCCCGGCGGGACGGAACAATGTGACAAAAGGAGGTGGTCAGGTGACCAACCGGATTGCCGAGCTGCGCAAGGCCCAAAAGATCTCCCAGGCGGAGCTGGCCGACGGGGTAGACGTCACCCGTCAGACCATCATCTCCCTGGAGAGCGGCCGGTATAACGCCTCCCTGCTGCTGGCCCACAGGATCGCCAAATATTTCGGGCTGACCATCGAGGAAGTATTTCTGTTTGAGGAGGAGGAGACGACATGAAAGATGCCAGAACGATGAAGGACGACCTGATCCAGTGCCTTACCCTTCTGCTCCTGGGGCTGGGCATATGGGCGCCCTTTATTCCCAAAGATATAAAGGAGATATTGATGCCCGCCCTGCTTGTGCTGTATGTGGGCTTGGGGCTGGCCAGCATGTGGCTGAGGCGGCGACGCCGCAGGTTGTCCCCAGCGGAACAGCGGGACCTGGAACGGGAGAGCCGGGATGAGCGCGCCCAGATGATCCGGGACCGGGCAGCTTGGTACTGCTGGACGGTGGAGCTCCTTGTCTTGATGGCCGTACTGTGTATTCTGGTCTTCTCCGACTGCGAGTTCGCCTATGTGGTCTACTGGATCACATTTGCTCACTACTGCCTGTTCATCGCCATGCGCTGGTGGTTGAACCGGAAATACTGATCATTGTGAGGTTTTTTCTATGAAAGAATGGTTCAAAAAAATATCCCCCTATGTGATGCTTGCAGCGGCTTTTGTGATGTTCCTGGCGGCGCTTCTGCTGGGGGAACGGGTCCCGAAACAGCTCAGCCTGACCCTGTTCACCCTGGGCGGGGTGCTGATGGGCTTCGGGGTGACGGGCATCGCCCTGTCCGGGCGGCACATGACCCCGGAGGAGAAAAAGGAACTGGAGCGGGGCGAGACAGACGAGCGCAACGTGGCCATCCGGGAGAAGGCGGCCATGTCCTCCTGGTACTGGACGCTGTACATGCTGTGGGCGGCGTTTATCGTCATCCAGATCTTCGTGGGCGGGCTGTGGGGAGTGGCCATTTCGGTGGTCATCGTCCTCCACTGCACCTTTTATATGATTAACATTCACCGCTGGAACAAACGGATGTAGGGGCCGCCCCCCTGGGCGGCCCACTGTTCCCAAAACGCAACCGATCATGCGGGCCGCCGAGGGCGGCGGCCCCTACAGAATAAAGGAGACGATATCCATGCTGGTAAAACAACTTTTGACAGGCGGCGGGAATTATGAAAAATCCCTGAAGCAGCGCCGCTGGGCGGCCATTGGAATGCTGTGCGTCGGGCTGGTGGGCTTCGTGTGCTACTTCCTGCTGGTACCGGACAGCGGCCTGTCCGACTACGCCCAGGGCTTCTACCTGGGAGCGGCCAGCGGAATCTCCTTTGGGGCCCTGGTGCTGCTGGTCCGTACCCAGTATCTGCTCACCCATCCCCAGGCCCAGCGTAAGGCCAGAATTGAGGAGACCGACGAGCGGAAGATGCAGATCGCCCGCACCGCAGCTCAGGCGGCGGGAGCGTTTACCTTCTTTGCCTCGGCGGCGGCGCTGTTCGTGGTGCTGCCCCTGAGTATGGCCGCGTTTAGGACCCTGATGGCAACCATGATCCTCTACTGCTTTATTTTCGTCGCGGCCAACGCCTGGCTGTCCAAAAAGCTGTGAGCCGGCGGCTGGAGCTGCTGATCACCCCCGAGCTGGCGGGCGTCAAGGTGGACACCCTGCTCAAAAAGCACATGGGCCTGTCCGGGACGGTGGTACGGCGCATCAAGTGGTGGGAGGACGGCATTCTGGCCGACGGGGTTCGGGTACACACCGACTTCCGCCCGGAGGCGGGACAGGTGCTGTCGGTACGCCTGTCTGACCCTCACCGGCGCAGTGGGATCGTCCCCGCCCCCGGGCCGCTGGATATCGTCTACGAGGATGAGGACATAATCATCCTGAACAAGGCCCCTGGTGTGTCCGTCCACCCGGGGCCGGGCCACTACGACGATACGCTGGGTAATTTTCTGATAGATTATTACGAAAAGACGGGGCAGGAGGCGGATTTCCACCCTGTCCACCGTCTGGACCGGGGAACCAGCGGGCTAATCGTCACCGCCAAGCACCCCCACGCCCAGGAGGTGCTGAAAAACCAGCTCCACACAGAGCGGTTCCGCCGGGTCTACCTGGCCGTGTGTGAGGGCATCCCGGACCCGCCCGCCGGGGTGGTGGACGCCCCCCTGGGGCCCAAGCCGGGCTCCCTGATGGAGCAGATGGTCCGGTCCGACGGCAAAAGCGCCCGCACTCGGTACCAGGTGCTGGAAGTCCGGAACGGTCGGGCCCTCCTCCAGCTAGAGCTGGACACCGGCCGCACCCACCAGATCCGGGTCCACATGGCCCACATGGGCCATCCTCTTACCGGCGACTTTCTCTACGGGGTGGAGGATCGGGCCCTCATTCCCCGGCCCGCCCTCCACTCGGCCCAGCTGTCCCTCCTTCATCCGATCACAGGAAAGGGGCTGGAATTTTCCCTCCCCTTGCCGGAAGATATGGCCCGATTGCTGTAAATTCTCACAAAAAAGGTCTGGTAATCCTGTCCCCCTTGTGGTATAATGATAGGCGTAAAAATTTTGCCGCAGGAGGTAATGTAATTATGTCCTATCGTGATACTTACCAGGCCTGGCTGGCCAGTCCCGCCCTGTCCCCCGAGGAGAAGGCCGAACTGGAGGCCATCAAAAACGACGACAAGGAGATCGAGTCCCGCTTCTTCTCCCAGCTGGAGTTCGGTACCGCCGGCCTCCGGGGCACCATGGGGATGGGCACCTACCGGATGAACGTCCACGTCATCCGCCACGCCACCCAGGCCTTCGCCCAGGTGATTCTGGCCGAGGGCCCTGAGGCTGTCAAGCGGGGCGTGGCCATCTGCTTCGACTGCCGCAACAACTCCGACACCTTCGCCCGGGAGGCCGCCCGGGTCATGGCGGGCAATGGCATCCCCGTGCGGCTGTTCGAGTCCCTCCGCCCCACCCCCGAGCTGTCCTTCGCCATCCGGGAGTACGGCTGCATCGCGGGCATCAACGTCACCGCCAGCCACAACCCCAAGGAGTACAACGGCTACAAGGTCTACTGGGAGGACGGCGCCCAGCTCCCTGGGCCAGGTCTACGACCAGGCGGCGGTGGACAAGGTGGCCGACACCTTCAAGATGGTGTACACCCCCTTCCACGGCACTGGCTACAAGCTCATCCCCGAGGCCCTGAAACGGCTGGGCATGAAGCACGTCATCTGCGTCCCCGAGCAGATGGTCATCGACGGCAACTTCCCCACGGTGAAGTCCCCCAACCCGGAGAACCCCGAGGGCTTCTATCTGGCGGTGGAGATCGCCAAGAAGGAGGGGGCCGACTTCATCCTGGGCTCCGACCCCGACGCCGACCGGGTGGGCCTGATGGTCAACACCGGCAACGGGGAGTTTAAGGTGCTCACCGGCAACCAGGCCGGCGTGCTGCTGCTGGACTACCTCATCGGCGCCATGAAGCGCACCGGCAAGCTGCCCGCCAACCCCGTGGCCCTGAAAACCATCGTCACCACCGAGATGGCCCGGAAGGTGGCCGAGGTCAACGGGCTCAAGTGCTTCGACACCTTCACCGGCTTTAAGTTCCTGGCCCAGAAGAAGGACCAGCTGGAGGCGTCGGGCGAGGGCAATGTAATCATGTCCTACGAGGAGAGCTACGGCTACATGCTGGGCTCCTTCGTCCGGGACAAGGACGCCGTCACCGCCGCCGTGGCCATGACCGAGATGGCCGCCTACTACGCCGGCCAGGGCATGACCCTGTACGACGCCCTGCTGGCCCTGTACAAGAAGTACGGCTACTACAGCGAAAAGACCATGAACTTGGTCATGCCCGGCCTGGACGGTCTGAAGAAGATGGCCGAGCTGATGGCCAATCTGCGGGAGAAGCCCCCGGTGGAGATCGCCGGCGTGGCCGTGAAGGAGCAGAAGGACTACAAGGACGGCAGCGTGGTGTCCGTGGCCGACGGGAGCAAGTCCACCATGGAGCTATCTGGCTCCAACGTGCTGCGCTACGAGATGGCCGACGGCACCAGCCTCATCGTCCGTCCCTCCGGCACTGAACCCAAGGTCAAGGTGTACATCCTGGCCAACGGCGAGACTAAGGAGGAGGCCGAGGCCAAGGTGACCAAGTACGCCGCCTGGGCGGAGAGCCTCAAGGGCTAAAAGAACGAAACAACGCGCGGCCCCGTCTAAACGGACGGGGCCGCGCGAATTTTATAGGGCTTAACCGATGGAGACGTAGTCCTTAGAGACATAGCCGGTCTTGTTGCCGCTGTAAATGATCTTGTACCAGCCGTTCTCCTCACCCAGGACGGTGACCCGGGCGCCGTTGGTGGCGCTGGCCACCTTGTCATAGGTTGTACCCGGGCCGGAGCGGATATTCAGGCCCTTCTCGGCGTTGATAATGGTACCCTGGGTCCCGGAGGCAGTCACCGGCCCGCCGTCCGTCGCCTTGCAGTACACTACGGCCTCGGCCGACACATCGCCGCAGACGGCGGTGATGGTCACCTTTTTGGTGGAGCTGGCGGTGTTCACGTTGGTCACCAGTCCGGTGATGTCCACGGTGGCCACCGAGGGGTCGCTGCTGGACCAGGTCACATCCCCGGAGACGCCCGCCGGCAGCAGGTTGGCCGCCAGCTGGTTGGAGGCCCCGGCCTCCAGAGTGACGTCATTCTCACTCAGCGTGATCCCCTCCACCGCCGGGGCGGGAATATCGGAGATGCTGCCGGTGCTGCTCTTATCCGCGGAGCTCTGACCGGAGCCGCCGGGGTCCTGGCTGCTGACGGAGTTCTGGCTGCCGGAGTCCGGGGGTTTTTTCCCGCCGAAGATGGGCGCGCCGATAAAACGGTAAATAATAAAGGCGGCGGCCAGGATAACCAGAAAGGAGCCGACCCAGGTGGCCGCTTTCAGAGTGGACGCGGGCCGGCCATAGCCGCCCCCCCGGGTGTTGGCCACCCGCCTGCCCGAAATACCGCCCCGGCCAGGCCGCTCGTCACAGAAGGGACACCGCCGGTAGGTGACGGAGTAGTCCTCCCCGCAGTTCTCACAGCGGATCACATCGCCACGCCGGGAGGAGCGCCGGTCCCTGTCTCCGCCCCCGGAGCGGGCCGCCGCCGGCCGCCGGTCCTGGATATAGGGGGCGGGCTGCCGCCGCTCGCTGCTCTCTCTGGGGGGCTGCCGGCGCTCAGCGCTGTCTCTGGGAGGCTGCCGCCGCTCGCCGCTGTCCCTCTGCCTCCGGTCGGCGCCCTCTCTGGGGGGCTGCCGCCGGTCAACACCCTCTCTGGGCGGCTGGCGCCGGTCAGCGCCGTCTCTGGGCGCCGGACGGCGCTGGACGTCGTCGCTGGGACGGCGGGACGTGGGAGTCTGTCTATCTGCCATGGCTGCTTCTCCAATCTAAACAAAATTCATTCGCTTTTATATTTTACCGTCATTTTCCCCTCCCGTCAACGGTGAAACACAGAAATAACAAAAATTTCACATTTTTTATGTCAATCGGCCGGGCCGCCTTGACCCGGCCGGACCTTTTTACTATAATGGGAGGGTAAAAAAAGAGGTGTCCGCTATGAGTACAATGATAACCGCCAGCGAGGTCCACAAGCAGTACAACGAAATGATGGCCGCCTTTCGCAAGCTGATCCCAGACCCCTCCCTGCGCATGGCCTTCGGCAGCCAGGTGGACGGGTATATGCGTCAGTATGTCCTGGGGGTGTGGCAGGCGGACAACGCCAGCTCCATCTCCCCCCGACACGTGGAGTTTTACAACGCCATCTACTCCTCCGGCCGCCAGGCCCCCTCCGCCCTGTACTGGGAGGTGGCCTCCGGGGTGGCCAACTTCGACCTGTTCCAGCCTCCCGCCTTCTTTGAGGACCTGCGGCGGTACGACCGGATGAAAGGCACGTCCCTCGCCCGGCGGTTCGCTGACGATCTGGTGATCCTGCTCCTCCTCTTCGCTGCGGTGGACGGGGTGGTCAGCGAGAGCGAGGCGGGGTTTGTCAACGCCTGCAACGACGTGCTGCTGGCGCTGTGCGACAAGGACGGCCTGCGCGCCGACCGGCCCGCCATCCGGGCGGATCAGTTCGCCGCCCCCCGGCCCGGCCAGCCTCCGGCCCCGGCTGTAAAAGCCGAGACGGCCCCTAAAAAGGAGGCGGAACCGGCACAGCCCGAGCCCACCCTGGAGGAGCTGCTGGCTGAGCTGGACGGGCTGTGCGGCCTGGACAAGGTGAAGAAGGACGTGAAGAGCCTCATCAACCTGGTGAAGGTGCGCAAGCTCCGGGAGGAGGCCGGCCTGCCCGTGCCCCCTATGTCCCTCCACCTGGTGTTCATGGGCAACCCGGGCACCGGCAAGACCACCGTGGCCCGGCTGCTGGCCAAAATTTACCACGCGGTGGGGGTGCTGTCCAAGGGTCAGCTGGTGGAGGTGGACCGGTCCGGGCTGGTGGCCGGCTTCGTGGGCCAGACCGCCCTGAAGGCCCAGGAAGCCGTCCAGAAGGCCATCGGCGGGGTGCTGTTCATCGACGAGGCCTACGCCCTGGTCAACGCCGACAACGCCAACGACTTCGGTCACGAGGCCATTGAGGTCATCCTCAAGAACATGGAGGACCATCGGAAGGACCTGATCGTCATTGTGGCCGGCTACACCGACCGGATGGAGCAGTTTATTAACGCCAATCCGGGGCTGGAGTCCCGGTTCAACAAGTACTTCTTCTTTGAGGACTACGACGGGAAGCAGCTCATGGAGATTTTCCGCTCCATGTGCAAAAAGAACGGGTATACCCTCTCCGAGGAGGGGGAGAAGTTCATGGAGAAGGACCTCCAGGAGCTCTACGACAGCCGGGACGAGAACTTCGGCAACGCCCGGGACGTGCGCAACCTCTTCGAGCAGGCGGTGGCCCGCCAGGCCGACCGGGTGTCCCAGCTGGAAGAGCCCACCAAGGAGCAGCTTATGGAGCTTCTGCCGGAGGACGTGTCCTCGCCGGACGGGCGTTCTCTTTCTTGAAAGAAAGAGAACCAGAAAGAACTTCCCTGTTTGAAACGAACAAAATATAAGGAGGAAATACAAATGCTGCTTAATTTTGACCAGATGGAGGAACAGCTTGTCCCTAACCCCAGAGGGGGCGAGGGGCAGATGCGCAAGCGGGCCTTCCAGAACGAGGACATTCAGATTATGTACCTGCATCTGGAGCCCCACAGCGTCATCGGCCTGCACCCCCACACCGCGGACAGCGAGATGTACTACATCGTATCCGGCCGGGGGCGGGTGCTTTACGACAAGGAGGAGCTGCCCGTCCAAAGCGGCTCCTGCCACTACTGCCCCAGGGGTCATGAACACAGCCTCATCAACGACGGCGATGAGGATATGGTCATCCTGGCCGTCATCCCCGCCGCCCGATGAGGGTCGCCTTTTACACTCTGGGCTGCAAGGTCAACCAGTACGAGACCCAGGCCCTGGAGCAGATGTTTGCCGGCCGGGGACACACCCTGGTCCCCTTCGAGGGTGAGGCCGACGTCTACATCGTCAACTCCTGCACCGTCACGGCGGTGAGCGACAAGAAGTCCCGGCAGGTGGTCCGTCAGGCCCGGAAGCGGGCCCCGGACGCGGTAGTGGCCCTGTGCGGCTGCTACCCCCAGACCCACCCGGAGGATGTGGCCGGCCTGCCTGTGGATATCGTGGCGGGCACCGGAGACCGTATCAAATTTGTGGAGCTGGTGGAACAGGCCTGGGAGGAGCGCCAGCCTATTACAGCCCTGGACGACGCTATGAAGCGCCGTATTTTTGAGTCCCTCCCCGCCGGGGGGCTGGAGGGCCGCACCCGGGCTATGCTCAAGGTGGAGGACGGGTGTACCAATTTCTGCTCCTACTGCATCATCCCCTACGCCAGAGGCCCCATCCGCTCCCTGCCCCTCCAAGACGCAGCAGCTCAGGCGGCCAGGCTGGCCGGGGAGGGCTACCGGGAGCTGGTGCTCACCGGCATCGAGATTTCCTCCTGGGGACACGACCTCCGGGACGGCACCTCCCTCATCGACCTGGTGGAGGCGGTGTGCAAAGCCGCGCCGGAGTGCCGCGTCCGGCTGGGCTCCCTGGAGCCCAGAACCGTCACCGGGGACTTCTGCGCCCAGGCGGCGAAATTGGACAACCTGTGCCCCCACTTCCACCTGTCCATGCAGAGCGGCTGCGATGCCACCCTGGCCCGGATGAACCGGAAGTACGATACCGCCCGGTTCTTTGAGAGCGTGTCCCTCCTGCGGGAGCACTTCGACGCCCCCGCAATTACCACCGATATGATCGTGGGCTTCCCTGGGGAGACAGAGGAGGAGTTCACCCAGTCCCTGGACTTCATCCGGCGGTGCGCCTTCGCCGCCATGCACATCTTCCCCTACTCCAAACGCCCAGGCACCCCGGCGGCCTCTATGCCCAACCAGGTGCCCAGGGCCGTCAAAGAGGACCGGGCCGGCCGTGCGGCGGAGATTGCCGCCCAGATGGAGCGGGACTACCTGTCCCGATTTGCGGGGCAGACGGTGGAGGTCCTGTTCGAGGAGGAGCGGGCCGGCCTGTGGTGGGGCCACACCACCCGCTACTGCAAGGTGGGGGTCAGGAGCGAGGAGAACCTCCACAACCAACTGCGGCAGGTGTCCGTTACTAGCGTGGAGGATGGGTATCTGGAGGGAGAAATATTTTTGGAAAACTGGTAGTATTCACACAGCAACGGTGGTATAATCATTCCGGAATTTTGTACCAATGAGAGGAGCCCTGCCCCATGAGTGAAAATTACAGCGCCAACCCCGGCAAAAATCTGATCCGTACCGTGGATGGCGTGAACTATCTGCGTATCCCTGTGAAAACCCACCTGATCACCAAGGACGACGACATGGTAGATGTGGTCCTCAAGTACCCCAAAGACAAGATGCAGCCGGGGGATATCCTGTTTATCTCGGAAAAGGCGGTGGCCTGCACCCAGAGCCGGGCCATCCCCATGGAGGACATACACCCCCGGAAGCTGGCAATTACCCTGAGCCGCTACGTCACCAAGACCCCCGCCGGCATCGGCCTGGGCATCCCGGAGACCATGGAGATGGCCCTCCAGGAGTGTGGCACCTTGCGGATTTTGTTCGCCGCCTTCTGCTCCGTCATCGGGAAAATCTTCGGTAAACGGGGCTGGTTCTACAACGTGGCCGGCCCCAAGGCACGGGGCATTGACGGCCCCACTGAGGGCACCATCCCGCCCTACGACCACTATGTGGTCCTCACCCCCGCCGACCCCATGGGGACGGCCAAGCGCCTGGCACAGGCACTTGGATACCCTGTCGCCATTGTGGATATCAACGACCTGGGGGCCAACATCCTGGGCTTCTCCGAGAAGCAGCCCACCCTGGACTGGCTGGCCCGGGCGCTGGGGGACAACCCCCTGGGCCAGGGGGAGGAGTCCACTCCCATGGGCATCCTGCGCAAGGCATAAAAAGCAAAGGCACCAGCTTTCAACGAAAGTTGGTGCCTTTTTGGTTGATAACTGCTAAATCTGCAATATATTTTGCATATTCGGTTCCTAATTCAGCTTTGATTTCATTCTTGACGTCATCCGTCATAAGACGCTGCAAAGTTTTGACTAGTTCCCGATAGTCTAATCCTGTGTCCATGTAATTCAACACTAAAAAGAGATAAATACAGCTATGTTCAGTTTGACAAAAACCCTCTCCATACGCATACTCATTTAAGACGGCAGGAAGAATCTGCTTGTCCGAAAAGCCCATTTGATAAAACCGGTTGAAGTCCTCCAAAACACATTCTTTTAATTCGTCATAGCCGAAAATCATACCATCACAACACTTCTTCCTTTCGCGGGTCGGGCAGGTCCACATAGACGGGCGGGTGGCCGGTGGACTCCACAAAGCACAGCATGTCCTCCCGCTTCAGCCGGAGGGTGGAGGTAGAGATGCCCGGATGGCCGCTGATGTACTTGTCGGCCATCAGGTCCTTATCAATGACCAGCTGGACATGCTCCTCTGTGTCAAAGAGCAGCTCCAGGGCGGAGACAGAGCCAGGGACGGTCTGGAGGTAGTCCCGCATGTGGCCGTCGTCGGCGAAGGACAGCCGAGAGCACCCCAGCTGGGCGGAGAGGAATTTGGTCTTGAAGGGCTTGTCTCCTGGCATCATCAGCAGGTAGAAGTCGGTCTGCTGCCGGTTGCACAGGAACAGGTTCTTGCAGATCTGAGCCCCCAGCACCTGTTCCACCTCATGACAGAACTCGATGGTGTCGGCGTGGTCGTGGTCCACCCGGACGTAGGGGATGGCCAACTCCTCCAGCCTGTCGTAGATGGCAAATTCCTGGGGGATGCGGTCGTCTGTGGGCCGGGTGGTGTAGCGCATTTGGTCGATGTGCATTTCCATTCTCCTTTACTCGGGTCCAAGCCCCAGTAGCTTTTGGGCGTAGCCGCCTAAGATGCCGTCCTTCTCCTCCCGGGTGAGGGGCAGGGCCTCAATGAGTTCGATCCCCTCCTTCTGGTCCCGCCAGGGAGTATCGGTACCAAAGAGGACCCGGCCGGGGAACTTGCGCACCATGCGGACGAACTGCTCTACCTCCATCAGGGGCAGGTCGGAGGGACCATAGTAGCCGTCCCCCAGAGGGGAGATGCGGCCCAGGGCGAAGGCGGTGTCCAGATAGACCCCGGTGTCGGGCAGCAGGGCCTCCACCCGGTCCCACTCCCGCCAGCCCCCCATGTGGGCCAGAATGAGCTTGACCGGCCCCACCTGGTTCAGGGCGTTGAGGGTCATCTCCGGGGTGCAGTGGTCCCGGAGGGGGAAGCCGATGTCCCGCCCGGCGTGGGTGAGGACGATCAGTCCCAGCTCGCCGCAGCGGTCCAGGATGCGCAGGTAGCGGACGTCGTCAAAGTCCACCCCCTGGTAGATGGGGTGGAGCTTGACCCCCTTCATGCCCAGCTCCGCGATCCGGGCCAGTTCGGCTTTCCAGTCGGGGAAGTCAGGGTGCATACAGCCAAAGGACCACAGCCCTGTCTCCGGCCCCCGGTCGTTCAGACCGGCGGAGGCGTCGTTGACGTGGACCACCTGCCGGGCGCTGGTGGCCACCGGGAGGACCAGACAGCCGCCGATCCCCGCCCTGTCCATGGAGGCGCGCAGCCCCGCCTCGGTGCCGTCGGAAAAGGCTACGGTGTGGCACATGGACTGGAGCTTTTCGATGGTAGGCCGGGCGATTTTATCGGGGAAGGTGTGGGTGTGGATATCGAAGATCATGGGTGCAGGATTCCTTTCTGGGTAAAAGTGGCGAAGCCTATGGTATAGAATACCACAGGCTCCGCCTTTTTGAAAGAGGAAACAGGGGAATTTTATTGGGGGTCGCCCAGGGCCTGGCTCTTGCGGACGGTGACCTTCTCCTCGTAGCAGGAGAAGGCGTCGTCCACCAGCTCCTTCTTGGGCTTGGCAGTGAACAGGGACACCACAGGGACGATGACTAGCCCGGCGATCATGCAGAAGGCGCCGCAGTTGATGGGGGAGACCAGAATAGCGGGGAAGTGGGCCTTCAAGGGGGAGATATCGGCCAGCATGATCACGGTGGAGAAGATAAAGCTGGTCCAGCAGGCGATCTTGGTGGCGCCCTTCCAGTACAGGCCGTAGAGGAAGGGGGCCAGGAAGGCTCCCGCCAGGGCGCCCCAGGAGACACCCATGAGCTGGGCGATGAAGGTGACACTGGACCTGTACTGGATGATGGCCAGCACCACGGAGATGGCGATGAATACCACGATGAGGCAGCGCATAATGAACACCTGCTGTTTTTCGTCCATCTTCTTCACCACGTGGCCCTTGAGCAGGTCCAGGGTGAGGGTGGAGCTGGAGGTGAGCACCAGGGAGCTGAGGGTGGACATGGAGGCGGACAGCACCAGAATCACCACCACGGCCAGCAGGATGTCAGGCAGGCCGGAGAGCATGGCGGGGATGACGGCGTCAAAGCCACCCACAGGGGTTCCGGCCTCAGTGACGCCCACCACGTCGGCGAACAGCCGGCCGAAGCCGCCCAGGAAGTAGCAGCCCCCAGCCACCACCATGGCGAAGAGGGTGGAGATCACCGTGCCGGTGTTGATGGATTTCTCGCTCTTGATGGCGTAGAACTTCTGCACCATCTGGGGTAGGCCCCAGGTGCCCAGGGAGGTGAGAATCACCACCCCCAGCAGGTTCACCGGGTCGGGGCCGAAGAAGGATGCGAACACCCCGGGGGCGGAGGCCACCGGGCCGGAGGCGGTCTCGTTGGACACCTGGGCCAGCCTGGTCAGGGCCTCCATAAAGCCCCCTTGGCTGTTCAGCACCGCCACAATGACGGCGGAGATACCGAAGAGCATGATGACGCCCTGGATGAAGTCGTTGATGGCGGTGGCCATGTAGCCCCCGGCGATGACGTAGACCCCGGTGAGGATGGCCATGACGACGACGCACACCGAGTAGTCGATATCAAATGCCATACCGAACAGCCGGGAAAGGCCGTTGTACAGGCTGGCGGTATAGGGGATCAGGAAGATAAAGATAATCACCGAGGCGGCGATTTTGAGAGACTGGGAGCCGAACCGCTTGCCGAAGAACTCGGGCATGGTGGCGCTGTCCAGGTGCTGGGTCATGATCCGGGTGCGGCGGCCCAGCACCACCCAGGCCAGCAGGGAGCCTAAGACGGCGTTGCCAATGCCTGCCCAGGTGGCGGCGATGCCGTACTTCCAGCCGAACTGCCCCGCGTAGCCCACAAAGACCACGGCGGAGAAATAAGAAGTGCCATAGGCGAAGGCGGTGAGCCAGGGGCCCACGGACCGCCCGCCCAGCACGAAGCCGTTGACGTCGGCGGCGTTCTTCCGGCAGTACAGGCCAATGCCCACCATAACACCGAAGAACACCAGCAGCATAATAATTTTGATTGCCATAGGAAACAGTCCTCTCCTCTGCGCCCGCTTTGACGCTTTGTACCGTTGAAGTGTAACGCAAAGAAGCATTAAAGTCAAGAGGAATTTTTAATTTTTTCAGAAAACGAGGAAAGAGGCGCGTTCGCGCCTCTTTCAATCATCCTCCAGAACGATCTCTTCCGCTTTGATCTGCGCGTCCTTCAGCCGCTGAACGGCAGCCGTGAGCTCCAGGTGGTCTATCCTGTCCAGCGCGTCGGTGATCGCGTTGAACAACAGGTGGTACAGCTTTTTGTAGTCAGTCATAATCTCACCCTTTCCGATATATACCTATAAAAGAATATACCCGAAAGCGTTGCTTGTCAACCGCTGTATAGCTTTTATATGATATATACTGAAAAGAGGATATAGATATGAAAGTTGTGCGTTTTTGTCTGGCTGAATATTTAGATAGGGCTGGTATCAGCCGGTATGCGTTAGCGCAACGTACTGGTATCCAGTATCATGTGATCGACAGTTATTACAAAAACAAGGTCTGCCGCCTGGACGGCTATAATCTGGGCCGCATCATCGAGGCCCTGGACTGCCAGTTGACCGATATTCTCACCATCGTGGAGGAATAAAAACGGCCCCGTCTCCGAAATGGGAGACGGGGCTGTCCACACCCTTGACACGCTGGGGAAGACTATGGTATAATCTCAGGTGTGTAGGGGAGCCGCTGAGCTTCGGCGGTTTGGCCCTGAAAGTTTAGTTTCTTGTCAAAGGATCAAGAAACCGTCACTTGGCAGAGTGGCGGTTTCACTTTACCCTGACCTGAATCGTTACTGTGTATCCACGGACGCGGAACGTAAACGTCAAAGTCATCGTGCCTCACCTCCTTTGCAGAGGTGTGCCAAAACCGCCTTCGCCTTTACCAGCGTTTCCCTTGTGTCGAATTATAGCAGGTTTTTCCCTATTGTCAACAAAACGGGCCGTCCCAACCGGGGCGGCCCTTCTGTTATGTATGCGATTACATACTCTCCTCGTCGATGACCTGGGCCTTGATGAGGTTGGTGGAGCCGCTCTTGCCCAGAGGGACGCCGGCGGTGATGACCACGGTGTCGCCGTTCTCCACCAGCTTCTCCTTCAAAGCCACCTCGGCGGACAGGGAGAAGATGCGGTCGGTGGAGTTGACCTCGCCGGTGAGGAAAGGGATCACGCCCCAGGAGAGGTTGAGCTGGCGGCGTACCTTCTCCCGCATGGTGAGGGCGGCAATGGGGCAGGCGGGGCGGAACCGGCAGATCATCCGGGCACTGCGGCCGGAGTAGGTGGCGGTGATAATGGCCTTGGCGTCCAGGTCCTTGGCGGTCAGGCAGCAGGTGTGGGTGATGGCGTCGTTGATGTTGGAGGCGGGGAGAATCCTCTGCTTCTGGAACTGCTTCCAGTAGTCGATGGCGTTCTCCGTCTCGGTGACGATGCCCACCATAGCAGTGATGGCCTCCACCGGGTACTTGCCCCCGGCGGTCTCGCCGGAGAGCATCACGCTGCCGGTGCCGTCGTAGACGGCGTTGGCCACGTCGGACACCTCGGCCCGGGTGGGCCGGGGGTTGCGCATCATGGAGTCCAGCATCTGGGTGGCGGTGATCACCGGCTTGCCCAGTTGCAGACCCTTGCGGATCATCTGCTTTTGCAGGATGGGTACCCGGGCGGCGGGAATCTCCACGCCCAGGTCGCCCCGGGCCACCATGATGCCGTCGGCGGCCTCCAGGATCTCGTCCAGGTTGTCCACGCCCTCCTGGTTCTCGATCTTGGCGATAATCTTCACATCGTCCCCGCCGCAGTCGTGGAGGACGGCCCGGACGGCCTCCACGTCGGCCGCCCGGCGGACAAAGGAGGCGGCGATGAAGTCGAAGTCATTCTCCACGCCAAAACGGATGTCGTCCACGTCCTTCTCGGTGAGGGCGGGCAATTGAATGTGAACCCCAGGGATGTTGATGGACTTGTTGGCGGACAGGGTGCCGCCGTTCTCCACCGTGCAGACGATCTCGGTACCCTCGATCCGGTCCACCTTGATGGCCACCAGGCCGTCGTCAATGAGAATTTCCTGGCCGGGGGACAACTCCTCATGGAGCTTGGGGTAGGTGACCGACACCCAGCCCTGGTTGCCCACAATGTCCTGGGTGGTGAGGGTAAAGGGATCGCCGGGCTCCAGGGTGATAGACTTGGTCTCAAAGGATCTGATGCGAATTTCCGGGCCCTTGGTGTCCAGGATGGTGGCCACCGGCCGGCCCATGGCGTCCCGGACGGACTTGAGCATGTTCAGTCGCTCCAAATGCTCGCCGTGGCTGCCGTGGGAAAAGTTGAACCGGGCCGCGTCCATGCCGGTGCGGATGAGGGTGCGGATCATGTCCTCACTGTCCACCGCGGGGCCCAGGGTGCAGATGATCTTTGTTTTTCTCATTGTGATTACCTCCTTCGGGTATCATACTTTATTCCTTGCGTACGCCCTAATGTTACAGGAAAAAGCCCGAGATGAATAGAGCAGATTTCCATAAAAATGAAAGCGGTCTAAATAAAAAAGTGTGCTGTCCCTCCAAGAGAGACAGCACATTTTACAGATTATTGACAGAAATTTAACACATTTTGGCCCCGGCGGGGATCTTATCGTCCAAAATGAGCAGGTTCAGGGCCTCCTCCCCCTTCTCGGTGTGGACGGCGGAGATGAGCATGCCGTTGGACTCCTGGCCCATCATCTTCCGGGGGGGCAGGTTGACGATGGCCATAAGGGTCTTGCCGATCAAATCCTCAGGCTTGTACCACTTGGCGATACCGGACAAAATCTGCCGGTCTACCCCGGTGCCGTCGTCCAGGACGAAGCGGAGCAGCTTGTCGCTCTTCTTCACCGGCTGGCAGTCCTTCACCTTGACAGCGCGGAAGTCGGACTTGCAGAAGGTGTCGAAGTCCACCTTCTCCTCCAGCTGGGGTTCCACCTCCAGGTCGGGGAGGGCTGCCTTCTTAGCGGCCGCGGCAGCCTCCTCCAGCTCCTTGAGGGCCTTTTCTGCGTCGATGCGGGGGAACAGGTTGTTACCCCGCTGAACGGTGACTGTCCCAGGCAGCGCGCCCCACTTCCCGGCACTGTCCCAGTCGGAGCAGGCCGCGTCCGCGCCGATTTGCCGCAGCACCTCCGCGGCGGACTGGGGGATGAAGGGGGTAAGCAGGATGGCGCACACCCGCAGGGTCTCCAGTAGATTGTACATTACCCGGGCCAGGCGGGGGCCGGTGGTTTCCATATTCTTAGCCAGCACCCAGGGGGCGTTCTCGTCGATATACTTGTTGGCCCGGTCGATGACCTTGAAAATCTCCGCCAGGGCGTTCTGGAAAGCAAAGTGCTCCATCTGTTCCTCGTAGCGGCCCCGGAGGGCGGAGGTCATCCCCACCAGCTCGCCGTCCTTTTCGGCGTCTTCCGATTGGTCAACGGGCAGAGTGCCGCCGAAGTACTTGCCCACCATGGACACGGTGCGGCTGAGCAGGTTGCCCAGGTCGTTGGCCAGGTCCACGTTGATGGTCTGGATCAGGGCCTCGTTGGAGAAGTTGCCGTCGGAGCCGAAGGGGAAGGTGCGCAGCAGGAAGAAGCGCAGGGCGTCCACTCCGAACATCTCGGCCAGGATATAGGGGTCCACCACATTGCCCTTGGACTTGGACATCTTGCCGCCGTCCAGCAGCAGCCAGCCGTGGCCGAAGACCTTTTTGGGCAGGGGCATGTCCATGCTCATGAGCATGGCGGGCCAGATGATGGAGTGGAACCGGACGATCTCCTTGCCCACGAAGTGGACGTCGGCGGGCCAGAACTTGTCGTAGTCGTCGTACTTGTCGTTATAGAGACCCAGGGCGGTGGTGTAGTTGAACAGGGCGTCCACCCACACGTAGACCACGTGGCCCGGGTCGAAGTCCACGGGCACGCCCCAGGTGAAGGAGGTGCGGGAGACGCACAGGTCCTCCAGGCCGGGCTTGATGAAGTTGTTCACCATCTCGTTCACCCGGGAGCGGGGCTCCAGGAAATCGGTGTCCTCCAGCAGGTGCTGGATTTTATCGGCGTATTTGGACAGGCGGAAGAAATAGGCCTCCTCCTCCGCGTCCTGGACCTCACGGCCGCAGTCGGGGCACTTGCCGTCCACCAGCTGAGACTCAGTCCAGAAGGACTCACAGGGCTTGCAGTACTTGCCCACATACTTGCCCTTGTAGATATCCCCCTTGTCGTACATCTTCTTAAAGATCTTCTGGATGGCGGAGACGTGGTAGTCGTCGGTGGTGCGGATGAAGCGGTCGTTGGAGATATTCATCAGCTTCCACAGGTCCAGGATGCCCCGGGGGCCAGTGACGATGTTGTCCACAAACTGCTGGGGGGTGACGCCTGCCTCCCGGGCCTTGTCCTCGATCTTCTGGCCGTGCTCGTCGGTGCCGGTGAGGAACATCACGTCGCAGCCGGTGAGGCGCTTGTAGCGGGCCATAGCGTCGGTGGCCACGGTGCAGTAGGTGTGGCCAATGTGCAGCTTGTCGCTGGGGTAGTAGATGGGGGTGGTGATATAAAAACGCTTCTTTTCCATGTTTGTGATCTCCCTCTTGTCGTTTGTAGGGGCCACCGCCCTCGGCGGCCCGTGTCTTTACGATATGTGGTGGGGGAAATGCGGGCCGGCGAGGGCGCCGGCCCCTACACGTCATCCGTCCTGTTCTTCCTCCTCCAGAGGAGGCATTCGCTCCCCCTGCGGCCAGGGGGGACCGAAGGTGTTGCGCAGCAGCGCCCGGCCCAGAGCCAGGGCGGACAGGGAAAAGGCCAGGGTGGCGGCGGCGGTGAACAGGTCGGGCTGATCCGCCAGGGAGAGAATCCCCATCGCGGCCCCCATCAGGGCCAGAAAGGCGGTGCGCCGGCGGCGGGGCCGCCCGTAGAGGAAGGCGGCGGCACAGTAGTGGGCCAGGGTGAGCAACAGCGCGGCCAGCAGCTCAAAGCCGTATTTCATCAGCACCGGCTCCACGCCGTGCTTCAGGTGGGTGGCGAAGAGCCACACCAGCCCAGCCAGGGCGGGAAAGGGGGCCAGGCGGCAGGCGGCGGCGTCCAGCTCATCCCGGTAGGCCACCCGCCCCAGCAGCAGCACACCCAGCCCGGCGGGCAGACACAGGGCCGACGCCAGAAGCTGGGAGCCGGGGCTGGCCATAGGGTAGAGCTCCGGGGCGGCCCGCCACAGCTGCAACTCCGCCAGGCCATCCTTCAGCCCCAGGGCCCCGGACAGCATCAGCAGCAGCCCGGCGGCGGCAGAGATGGTCATCTGCCCCGCCTCGGGGCAGCCAAAGGCGGGAAGGAAGTCCTCCGGCCCCTCCCCGTCCCCCCGGACCAGCAGGGCGAAGGCCAGGGCCAGCAGGCCGGTCAGCCCCAGCAGGGCGTAGGTGGCGGGGGCGCCGTGGACAAACAGCCCCGTCTCCGGGACATAGGCGGAGGCCAGCTGCCACCGCCGCAGGAGAAAGCCGGCCACTCCCCCGGCCAGAGCCAGGGCGGGCAGAGCGATATCTTTTCTCATGGCGTCAATTCCTCTCGTTGGAACGGTTCATACAATAGAAGTTATCATATACCAAATGGACGGGAAAATCAATCCTTTTTACAGCCGGGGCCCCTTCGCCTTCCTGTTTCCAAACAGCAGCCACAGGGCGGCCAGCAGCAGGATGACACCCACCACTGTGCATATTCCCGCGGCCTGGTCGCTGATCAGCCCGTTCATCTCCAGCAGGGAGGCGGCGGCCAGCAACACCAGGTCGCCCCACAGCAGCGCCCGTCCGGCGGGATTCCAGCGGTTTTTGGCCCGGCTCTTCTCATCGGCCAGCTTCTCCTGCTCCAGCTGGCGCTTTAGGTCCACGGTGCGGCTGTGCTGCCGTTTTTTATTCTTCGCCATAGTGTCCTCCTAATCCATACTTCTCTCAATGACTGCTCCACCCACGACGGTATCACCGTCGTAGAGCACCACGGTCTGGCCGGGGGTAATGGCCCGCTGGGGCTGGTCAAAGGTGAGGCGGACCGTCTCCTCCCCCGTCTGCTCCACGGTACAGGGCTGCTCCGCCATGCGGTAGCGGACCTTTGCGGCCAGGCGGACAGGTCCGTCCAGCCGAGCGCAGGCGATCAGGTTTAGCCCCGACCCCTCCAGGCCACGGGCAAAGAGAGCGGCGTTGTCCGAGAGTACCACCGCGTTGTCCGCCGGCCGGAGCTCCTTCACATACAGCCGCCCGCTGTTGGAGGATACCCCCAGTCCCCGGCGCTGGCCCACAGTATAATCAACTAAACCGGTGTGCCGGCCCAGGGTAGTCCCCGCCTCGTCCAGGTAGGGGCCAGAGGGGTAGTCCCGCCCGGTGTACCGGCGGAGGAAGGCCCCGTAGTCCCCGTCGGGGATGAAGCAGATGTCCTGGCTGTCCCCCTTCTGGGCGCTGGCCAGGCCGGCTTCGGCGGCGATAGCCCGGACCTCCTCCTTAGACAGCTCCCCCAGGGGAAAAACGGCCCGGGACAGCTGCTCCTGGGTGAGCATGGCCAGCACATAGCTCTGGTCCTTGGACCGGTGGGCGGCCTTGCGCAGCAGCCACCGGCCAGACCCGGCGTCATAGTCCGCCCTGGCGTAGTGTCCGGTGGCCAGCCGGGAACAGCCCAGCTCCTCCGCCTTTCGGAGCAGCGCCCCAAATTTGACCGCCCGGTTACACAGCACGCAGGGGTTGGGGGTGCGCCCCCCCTCATACTCCGCTACAAAGGGGTCGATCACCTCGGACTGAAACTCCCGGCACATGTCCAGCGTCCGGTGGGGGAAGCCCAGCTGGGCGGCTACGGCCGCGGCGTCCGCCCCCTCCTCTCCGCCATGGAAGAGGTGCAGGGTCAGCCCCAGCAGCTCCCTCCCCTCCCGCCGGAGAAGCAGGGCGGCGGCGGAGCTGTCTACACCGCCGCTCATGGCGACGGCAGTTCTATGGTTCATAAAAACCTCCATGGGCATTTTGCTGAATTTTCCTCCAAAGTATACCACATTTCCCCGCCGCTGGCAACTCAAACCCCTGGAAAGACAAGGCCCCGCAGGGAAAACCGCGTGTAAAAAGGCGCGAATATATCTTGTATTTTCCCAGCAAATTATTTTAAAATAAGCACAATATGTAGTAGACAAAGAGAAATGGATGTGCTATAATCCACATTGTGCTCCCGGCTTTGTAGGGCTGTTCAGTGCGGGAGCGCGGTTTTTTTAGCGTCTTTTACCAATGAGAGGAGAACAGGCATGAAAGTTATCAAACGGGATGGTTCCAGTGTAGATTACGACCGCAGCAAAATTGTGATTGCCATTGAAAAGGCCAACGCCGAGGTGTCCGAGGAGGACCGGCTGAGCCGTAAGGACATCGACACCATCATCGACGGCATTGAGGAGCTGAAGCGCCCCCGCATCCTGGTGGAGGACATCCAGGACCTGGTGGAGCAGGGTCTGGTGGCTAAGAACAAGTTCCATCTGGCCAAGACCTATATCATCTACCGCTACAACCGGGCGCTAATCCGGAAGGCCAACACCACCGACGAGTCCATTCTGGCCCTGCTGCGCAACGAGAACAAGGAGCTGGCCGAGGAGAACTCCAACAAGAACACCATGATCGCCGCCACCCAGCGGGACTACATCGCCGGCGAGGTGAGCCGGGATCTGACCCGGCGCATCCTCCTGCCCGAGCACATCTCCAAGGCCCACGACGAGGGTGCCATCCACTTCCACGACGCCGACTACTTCGTCCAGCCCATTTTTAACTGCTGCCTGATCAACATCGGGGACATGCTGGAAAACGGCACCGTGATGAACGGCAAGCTCATCGAGAGCCCCAAGAGCTTCCAGGTCGCCTGCACCATCACCACTCAGATCATCGCCTGTGTGGCCTCCAACCAGTACGGCGGCCAGAGTGTGGACCTGCGCCATCTGGGCAAGTACCTGCGCCGCAGCCGGGAGAAATTCCGCGCCCACGTGGCCTACGAGTGCGCCGGCAAGGTGGACGAGGACACTATGGAGCGCCTGGTCATGGATCAGCTGCGCACCGAGCTGAAAAACGGGGTCCAGACCCTCCAGTACCAGATCAACACCCTGATGACCACCAATGGCCAGTCCCCCTTTGTCACCCTCTTCCTGAACCTCCAGGAGGACGACCCCTACATCGAGGAAAACGCCATGATCATCGAGGAGGTCCTCCGCCAGCGGCTGGAGGGCATCAAGAACGAGAAGGGTGTCTTTATTACCCCCGCCTTCCCCAAGCTGGTCTACGTGCTGGACGAGCACAACTGCCTCAAGGGGGGCAAGTACGACTACCTGACCGAGCTGGCCGTCAAGTGCTCCGCCAAGCGGATGTACCCCGACTACATCTCCGCCAAGAAGATGCGGGAGAACTACCAGGGCAACGTGTTCTCCCCCATGGGCTGCCGGTCCTTCCTGGCCCCCTGGCAGGACGAGAACGGAAACTACAAGTTCGAGGGCCGATTCAACCAGGGCGTGGTCTCCCTGAATCTGCCTCAGATTGGCATTTTGGCCAATGGCGACGAGGAGAAGTTCTGGTCCCTCCTGGAGGAGCGGCTCCAGCTGTGCTTCGAGGCCATCATGTGCCGCCACAACGCCCTGAAAAAGGTGCGCTCCGACTCCTCCCCCATCCACTGGCAGTACGGCGCCATCGCCCGCCTGCCCAAGGGGGCCTCCATCGAGCCCCTGCTCTACGGCGGCTACTCCTCCATCTCTCTGGGCTACATCGGCCTGTATGAGGTCACCAAGCTGGTCAAGGGGGTCAGCCACACCCAGCCGGGCGGCACCGAGTTCGCTTTGAAGGTGATGAACCGCCTGCGCAAGGCCTGCGACGACTGGAAGGCAGAGACCAACATCGGCTTCGCCCTCTACGGCACTCCCGCCGAGTCCCTGTGCTACCGCTTCGCCCGCATCGACAAGGAGCGCTTCGGCACCATCCCCGACGTCACCGACAAGGGCTACTATACCAACAGCTACCATGTGGATGTGCGGGAGAAGATCGACGCCTTTGACAAGTTCAACTTTGAGAGCCAGTTCCAGAGGATTTCCACCGGCGGGTGCATCTCCTACGTGGAGATCCCCAACATGCGCCACAACCTGGAGGCCCTCAAGGACGTGGTCCGGTTCATCTACGACAACATCCAGTACGCCGAGTTCAACACCAAGAGCGACTACTGCCAGTGCTGCGGCTTTGACGGAGAGATCGAGATCAACGAGGATTTCCAGTGGGAGTGCCCCGTGTGCCACAACACCGACCAGTCCAAGATGAACGTCACCCGGCGCACCTGCGGCTACCTGGGGGAGAACTTCTGGAACGTGGGCAAGACCAAGGAGATCAAGGCCCGGGTGCTCCACCTTTAATCGGAGGGAACCTGTATGAAACGACTGGTAGGCGGCGGGTTTCTTACCACCATCGGCTCGGTCTGGACCGCCTTTGCTATTCTCTATACAGACGCCCGGCTGGACGAGCTGACTGGCTGGTCCGAGCCGCCGGGAGAGTTCATCACGGGAGCCTTTGAATGCCTGGCAATCATTCCGCTGCTCATCGGTCTGGTCATGATGATCGTTGGCGGCTGTATCATGTACCAGGAACTCCGAAAGCCCTGAATTTTCTGCAAGGAGGTCCTCTCATGCACTACGCCGATATTAAAAAGGTAGACGTGGCCAACGGCCCGGGGGTGCGGGTGTCGCTGTTCGTCTCCGGGTGCACCCATCACTGCGAGGAGTGCTTCAACCCGGAGACCTGGGATTTCGACTACGGCGCCCCCTTCGGGGAGACGGAGATTGAGAAGATTCTCACCTTGCTCTCCCCGGACCACATCCGGGGGCTGTCCCTGCTGGGCGGCGAGCCCTTTGAACCAGAAAATCAGCCCGCTGTGCTGGAATTGGTCCACCGGGTGCGAAAAGAGCTGCCCCAAAAGACCATCTGGTGTTACTCCGGCTATCTCTTCGAGGAGCTGGCCGCTGGGAAGGTGGGGGACCACAGCCGGGAACTGCTGGAGGGCCTGGACGTGCTGGTGGACGGTCCCTTCGTTTTGGCGAAGAAGGACCTGGGGCTGCGGTTCCGGGGCTCCAACAACCAGCGGATCATCGACGTACCCGCCTCTCTCAAGGCCGAGACGGCCGTACTCAGTGAGGAGTATATGAACTAAACATAGCGCCCGTTTCTGGTTGGAAACGGGCGCTCTTTTTTGTTGAAAACGCCCTCTTTCTGTGGTAAAATGAAAAAGAATTGTTTTAGGAGAGGAGGCCCCTCCATGAGGACCATTCCCGCCGCTGAAATTACCGCCTCTGTGGCCCGGCTGTGTGTCCGGGCCAACACCGTCCTGCCCCCCGACGTGGCCGCCGCCCTGGAGGCCTGCCGGGCGGCCGAGCCCTGGCCCCTGGCCGGGGAGACCTTGGCTTTGCTCCAGGACAACCTGGCCCAGGCCAGGAAACGGGATCTCCCCATCTGTCAGGACACGGGGATGTCCTGCGTCTTTGTAGAACTGGGCCAGGAGGTCCATGTGGAGGGAGATTTCGAGGAGGCCATTCACCAAGGCGTTCGTCAGGGGTACGGCCAGGGCTATCTGCGCAAGTCCATGGTGGCCGACCCCCTGCGCCGGGTCAACACCGGGGACAACACCCCGGCCTCCATTACAGTCCGTATTGTCCCCGGGGATCAGTGCACCGTTACGGTGGTTCCCAAGGGCTTCGGGTCGGAGAACATGAGCCGCCTGGCTATGCTTAAGCCCGCTGACGGAGTGGAGGGCGTGAAGCACTTCGTGGTGGAGACCGTCCGGCTGGCCGGACCCAACCCCTGTCCGCCCATGGTGCTGGGGGTCGGCATCGGCGGGAGCTTCGACAAGGTGGCCGCTCTGGCCAAGCACGCCCTGCTCCGCCCCCTGAATCAACCCAACCCCGACCCCTACTACGCCGCCCTGGAGGCGGAGCTGCTGGAGGAGATCAACACCCTGGGCATCGGCCCCCAGGGCTTCGGAGGCAAGACCACCTGCCTGGGGCTGGCCATTGAGACCGCCCCCACCCATGTGGCCGGCCTGCCCGTGGCGGTGAACGTGAGCTGTCACGTCACCCGGAGAGCGACGGAGGTGCTGTGATGCAATACAAACTGACCACTCCCGTCACCCGGGAGGATTTAGCGCCTTTGAAGGCGGGGGACACGGTGCTGCTGTCCGGGACGGTGTACACCGCCCGGGACGCCGCCCACAAGCGGATGATGGAATTGTTGGACGCCGGAAAGGAGTTGCCCTTCCCAGTGGAGGGCTCCGCCTTGTACTATGTGGGGCCCACCCCGGAGCGGCCCGGCGAGGTAATCGGCTCCGCCGGACCCACCACCAGCGGACGGATGGACGCCTACTCTCCCCGGCTGCTGGACCTGGGCCAGGCCATTATGATCGGCAAGGGGGCCCGGAACCAGGAGGTCAAGGACGCCGTAGTGAGAAACGGTGCGGTCTATTTGGCCGCCCTGGGGGGCGCGGGGGCGCTGATGGCGGCCTGTGTCAAGAAGCTGGAGGTCATCTGCTGGGAGGACCTGGGCTGTGAGGCCGTCCGCCGGCTGGAGGTGGAAAACATGCCCCTCACCGTCATCCTGGACGCCCACGGCGGCGACCTGTATGAGAGCGGCCCGGCGGCCTATCTGGGGAGGGAGCGTAAATGAGTATTGGTCTGAGCTTTACCGGTAAGATTGACCACCCGGAGGCCCTGCTGGAGGCGGCAAAGATTCTGGCGGCGGAGCAGAACTACCGCCTGACCGCCGGGGAGAGCGGTCTGAAAGTAGTCCTGTGCCCCCTGGGGGGCGAGGTGGGCTTCCTTTGGCGTCCAGAGGGGGACCCGGCGGGCCCCTGGCTGGTGCGCGGAGGCTGCATGTCCACCCCGGCGGGGGCGGGGCTGCACCGGGCGGCGGTGGAGCTGCTGGACAACCTGCCCATCCACGCCCTGACGGTGGAGGACGAGACCGGCTTCTACCGCCACCGGGACTTCCAGCGGATGAAGGAGGAACACTTCTACCCCTGGCTGCGCACCCTAGTGGACGTATGCCGCCAGGAGAGCGGCAGAGGGGTATCCGGGATGCAGCTGTGCTGGGACCTGGAGCAGTATGCCCCACAGGATATCCCGGACACGGTGGTCACCCCGGTGGGCCGCTTCCGGCTGTCCGAGCTGGTAAACCTGCTGGAGGAGAGGGGCATCGAGGCGTTGGCGGACCGGTTTTTCCTCTGGAACGGTCGGACCCGGGACGCTAAATTCTACCGCAGCCGGGCCATCAACGCCCTGTGGGAGAAGTGCTACTTTGCCCCCTCTGCCCGGAGCTGGGAAGATGAGGCAGTGAACGCCTCCATTTTGGACGACCTGGAGCGCGCGGCCAAGCTGGACCCCTCCCTCCCCTTGCCCCGGGAGGCCTATGAGGAGGTGTGCACCCTGGCCGGCCGCACTCCCGCCCTGCCCGACGGCCCTAAGCTCACCGAGGAGTTCGCCCCCGGCTACCGGAAGGACCTGGTCACCCACAATCTGGGCGTTCTGCGGCTCACCCTGCCCGGCATCCTTCTCTACGAGTGGGAGCGCTGGGAGAACGGCAGCGGCGCCCACCTCTGGAGCGACGCCTCCTCCGACGGCCCTGTCTGGCGGGTGAGTGGCTACCGGATGCGGGAGGGCGACGCCCGCTTTACCGACCATCTGGATACCCTCAACGGCGTGGAGGGCCGGGCGCTGAAGGGGGGCGCCCTGCGCTGGGGCTGGAAGGAGATCTATGAGGATAGGGAGCGGCTCTATCAGGCCCAGTGCGAGGTCATCTCCGGCCCATCCCTCTTCCTCATCACCGCCACCTGCACCGACCCCGGCGACCTGGGCCAGGTGGCGGAGCTGATCGGGCGGGTGGCCGTCGTCCAGAACCGCGCCCGGGAGGAGACCGTCCAGGCCAAAAAAGAGTAATATTTCCCCGCTAAAAACCCCGACAGTTTTTACCTGTCGGGGTTGACATTTTCTCCCTCCTCTTGTATAATCCAATCTGTCTCAAATAAGACAATTAGAGGTGGTCATTTTGTCCCTCAAACAGGAGGAACTTTCTCTGCTGGCCCGCTGCCCGCTGTTTCGGCAGGCGGACGGGGCGCTGCTCCGCTCCCTGACAGAGCTGGAGGGGGCCAGCCTGGTCCAGTTTGACCCTGGGATTGTGTACAGCCCCCAGCACTTCCGCCGCTCCCTGGGGGTGGTGCTGTCCGGCCAGCTCCAGGTGACCAAGGGGAGCCTTGCCGTCAGTGTGCTGGAGCCGGGGGACCTGTTCGGGGCCGCCGCCCTGTACAGCGATGAGCCGGAGTTCGCCTCCACCATCACCGCCAGGGGCCCCAGCCGGTGCCTGATGCTGGAGCAGGCCCTGGTGGACCGCCTGTTGGCTGAACACAGTCAAATTCGGGAAAACTACCTGCGCTATCTCACCAGCCGCATCCGATTTCTGTCCGGGCGGCTGCAAACCCTGGCCCAGCCGGGGGTGGAGGGCAAGCTGGCCCGCTACCTGCTGGCCAACGGGGGCAGCTCCTGTCCCGCCACCCAGCTGTGCCAGCGGCTGGGGGTGAGCCGGGCCTCCCTCTACCGGGCCTTCTCCGCCCTGGAGGACAATGGCCTCATCCGCCGGGCGGGCAAGACCATCACCGTCATCGACCCCGCCGGGCTGGAGACAGTGCTGTAGGGGCCGCCGCCCTCGGCGGCCCGTTCTCACAAAATCACACCGTCGCTGGCGGGTCGCCGAGGGCGGCGACCCCTACAAAATTCCTCATTTGAAAGGATGATCCATCATGAAACGTACCCTCTCTCTGCTCCTCACCGCCGCCCTGGCCCTGTCCCTGCTGGCGGGCTGCGGGCCCAAAAATCCCCCCGCCGGGGCCTCCTCCTCCGCCCCCGGCTCCAGCTCCAGCCAGCCGGACGGGTCCGCCTCTGAGCCGGGTGGCAACGCCTCCGAGGGCTTTACCCTGCCTAAGGTTATGGTCCTCTCCGGCCCCACCGGCGTGGGGGCGGCCAAGCTGATGGCTGACCACGAGTACGCTGTGGCTAACAGCCCGGAGGGGCTGGGCCAGACCCCGGATGGCAAGTGGGACATCATTCATTCGGTCGAGGTGGTCACCGACAATGCCCAGGTCCAGAGCGCCCTGGTCAACAAGGACGTGGACATCGCCGCCATCGCCACCAACTCCGCCGCCAACCTCTACGCCCAGAGCGACGGGGCCATCCAGGTGCTGGCCGTCAACACCCTGGGGGTGCTCTATATCCTGGAGAAGGGGGACACCGTCCACAACATGGCCGACCTGGCGGGCAAGACCCTCTACGCCCCCTCCAACACCAAGGGGGCCAACCCGGAGCACATTTTGAACCATCTGTTGGCAGGCACCAACATGGATCTGGCCGAGGTCAACATTGAGTGGCTCACCCCCCAGGAGATCACCGCCAAGATGACTTCCTCCGATTCCGGCATCTGCATGCTCCCCGTCCCCGCCGCCACCGCCCTGCTGGTGAAGGACAGCGGCGTCCGGGAGGCGATTTCCCTGTCCGACGCCTGGCAGGACCTGGAGGGCTCTCCCCTGCCTATGGGCTGTGTGGTGGCCCGCACCGAGTATATTGAGGAAAATCCCCTGGGGGTGGAGGCCTTCCTGGCCGCTTATGAGGCGTCCATTGACTATATCGGCGACCCCGCCAACAGCGCCGACGCCTCCGCCCTGGTGGCTCAGTACGGGTTCGCCCCCAACGACAAGGTGGCCGCCAGGGCCATCCCCCAGTGCTCCCTCACCTTCGTCACCGGCCAGGAGATGCGGACCATGCTGGAGGACTACTACACCATCCTGTTCCAGGCGGAGCCCAAGTCCATCGGCGGCGGCCTGCCCTACGACTCCTTCTACTATGGGGTGGATTAAGTACCCGAAAAAACTGATCTGCCCCCTGCTGCCCCCGGCCTTCTGGCTGGGGGTCTGGCAGGTCTGCGCCTTTTGGGTGGACCGGCGCTTGGACGGCAAGGGCAACGAGCTTCAGCTGCCCTACCCGATCTCTGTCTGGAAGGCCCTGGTCCACCTGGTGGGGACGGAGGAGTTCTGGGCCACGGTGCTCACCTCCCTGGGCCGCATCGCCCTGGGGCTGACCTGGGGGGTCCTGATCGGGGCGGCGCTGGCCGTGCTGACCTGCTCCTCCCGGTGGTGTGACCGCCTCCTCTCCCCCGCCGTCCGGGTGGTGCGGGCCGCCCCGGTGGCCTCCTTCATCCTGCTGGTGCTGCTGTGGACCGGCCGGAACACCGTCCCGGCGGTAATCTCCGCCATGATGGTCATCCCCGTGGTGTGGGACAACCTGTCCCGGGGCATCCAGGCGGTGGACCCCAAGCTGCTGGAGCTGGCCAAGTGTTACCGCTTCACAAAGATCAAAACCGCCGCTCTCATCTATCTGCCCGCTCTGCGCCCCTATATCCTCACCGCCCTCACCACCGCCACCGGCCTGGCCTGGAAGTCGGGGGTGGCGGCGGAGGTGCTGTGCCTGCCCGAGCCCTCCCTGGGCCAGCGCATCTACTACACCAAGTACTACCTGGACATCCCGGAGCTCTTCGCCTGGACGGCAGTCACCGTGGCCCTGAGCATGGTGCTGGAGCGGCTGCTCCGGGCCTGCCTGGCCCGGTGGGGAAGGGGGTGGGGGACGTGATTGGCTGCAAGGACCTCACCCTCTCCTTTGGGGACAGGGCCGTTCTGGACCGCTTTTCATTAACGATCCCGGACCGGGGCGTCACCGCTCTCTCCGGCCCCTCGGGCTGCGGCAAGACCACCCTGCTCCGGGTGCTGGCCGGGCTGGAGCGGCCCCAGAGCGGTGCCATAGAAGGCATCACTCCCTGGGAGACCGCCATTCTCTTCCAGGACGACCGCCTGCTGCCCTGGCGGACGGTGGAGCAGCACCTCACCGACGTGCTGCCCCGGGAGCAGCGGGGAAGGGTCCCGGAGCTGTTGGCCCTGACCGAGCTGGAGGGGGAGGAACACACCCGCCCTGCCGCCCTGTCCGGGGGGATGGGCCGGCGGCTGGCCCTGGCCCGATGCCTGGCTCTGCCCGCCCGGCTCTACCTGCTGGACGAGCCCTTTGCCGGGGTAGACCTGTCTCGGGCCCTGCGCATTCTGGAAGGGCTGAAATCCCTCCCTGCCCCCGTCCTGCTGGTGAGCCACGAGCCCGCTGTTCTGACCGCTGCCAACGCCGTAATCCAGCTGGACGGCCCGCCGCTGCGGGTCCGCTGAACTGTTTACAAAAAATTCATTAGAACGTCATAGTTTTGCCTTATTCCCGCGCTATGATAACGTTGTAAACAAGATAACGAATGTATCTCCTTTCTCTCTCCTTTACAACACACAGGAATACGCCCCCGGCCATTGGCCGGGGGCGTATTCTGTTAGATCGCTGTTTTCAGCGCCTGGGCCAGTTGATCGGGGCAGGAGGTGGGCCTGGGACCGCAGCGGATTCCCTCCAGACGGCCGATGGCCTCCTCTACCTTCATCCCTTTCAGCAGGGAGGACAGCCCCTTCAGGTTGCCGTCGCAGCCACCTTCTACCCGAATGTCCTGGATCACGCCATCCTCTACCTGGATCTGAAACGCCCTGGAGCAAACGCCCCTGGGGGTATACTGGATCGTCATAGCAGCAAACGCCTCTCTTTCCAAGTTCCGCTGAGCTTCGACAAAATTCGGCAAAGTTCATCGCCGCCCGCGTGTATACTGGGATGATAGCAGGTTTTAGGAAGAAAGGCAAGTCCTGTTACACACTCTTTTTCCGCTCCAGTTGAAGCCGGTCGGCGATCATAGCGATAAACTCGCTGTTGGTAGGCTTTCCCTTGGCGTTGGAGACGGTGTAGCCAAAATACTTCTGCAGGGTCTCCAGGTCGCCCCGGTCCCAGGCCACCTCGATGGCGTGGCGGATGGCCCGCTCCACCCGGCTGGCCGTCGTCCCGAAGCGCTTGGCCACCTCGGGATAGAGCACCTTGGTCACCGCGTTGATCACGTCCATATCCTTGACCGCGATGATGATGGCCTCCCGCAGGTACTGGTAGCCCTTGATGTGGGCCGGCACTCCCACCTCGTGGATGATGGCGGTCACCCGGGACTCCAGCTCAGCACCGTCATCCCGCTCCGGTTCCAGGCCGCCCGCCGTCATCACTTGACGCAGCCGCTCCCCCACCGAGCCCATTCGGCAGGGCTTTGCGATAAAGAAGTCCGCACCTCTGGCGGCGGCGGCGTCCACTACATTCCCCTTGATATAGCTGGACAGAATCAGCACCTTGGGCCGGTTTTTCTGCTGGGCGAATGCGTCCAGCACATCCATGCCGTCCATTCCACCCGTCAGCACCATATCCATGACGACGGCGTCCGGCTGATCTCTGCGCACCATGCGGACCAGCTCCGCGCCGTCCCCGGTCTCACCGATCACCTGAAAATCCGGTTCGTCCGACAGGGCCCGCACCAGGCTTTGTCTGAATTCCGTCCCGGTATCCGCCACCACGATTCGTTTGACATTTTCCATTGTCATACTTCCTTTCATCTAAAATTCTGTGACGGCCGGCAAAAGCTCCCGACTTCGCTTACTCCCGGTTCATTTCGACCGGCCGCCTACAATCTATCACAGAATGACAAATTATGCAAGGCATTTTTACAATTTTTATGGCAATTTTTATCAGTATATTCGACTGTTTTCTTATATAAACAAAACTTATTCCTAATTTTGCGGACTTAAATGGCCCGCGGAATTTTTGCGCCCCGCGGACCTCTGCCCTCAAACTTCTCATTGACTTCCCGCCCCTCCGGCCTCATAATAAAAAGGCTGGAAAGGAGTGAGGCTTCGATGGAATATTACGCTACCCTGGGCAAACCCTGCGCCCAGCGGGATGTTATGGATCAGCTCTTTCAGGCGGGCATGACGGGCATCCGGGTCAATCTGTCCCATACCAGCCTGTCCAAATGTGCCCCTTTGCTGGATGAGGTGTACTGGCCCGCCGCCCGGCAGGCGGGGCGGGAGGAGGCCCATCTCATCCTGGATCTCCAGGGGCCGGAGCTGCGGGTGGGGGAGCTCCCCCGGCCGGTCAAGCTGCGGGAGAGGGACGACGTCCTGCTGGGCGACGGCGGTATTCCCGTCCCTCAGACCATTCTGCATACCGCCCGGCCTGGCCAGCAGCTCTCCATCGACGACGGTGCCCTGCTACTGGAGGTCAAACGCTCCGCCCCCAACCTCCTGCTGTGCCGCGTCCTACGGGGCGGGCCGCTGCTCAGCAAAAAGAGCCTGTCCCTGCTGGGGACCGAGGTAGATACCCCCACCCTCACCCCCGCCGACCTGGACAACCTGAGACAGGCAGAAAAATTTGGCGTAACCCACATTCTCCAGCCCTTTGTCCGCGGTCGCCGGGACGTCGAGGTCCTGCGGCAGACGCTGGACGGGCTGGGCCTGAACAAGGTCCGGATCATGGCCAAGATTGAGAACCAACAGGGTCTGGACCGGCTGGACGAGATTATAGAGGCATCCGACCAGATCTGTATTGCCCGGGGAGACCTAGGCAACTCCATCCCCCTTTGGAAGCTGCCCGCCATCCAAAAGGACATTGCAAAGCAGTGCCGGAGAGGAGAAAAGCCCTTCTGTCTGGTGACCCAGCTGCTCTGGTCCATGGAGCAGCGCCCTGTCCCCACCCGGGCGGAGGTGTGCGACATCTACAACGGCGTGCTGGACGGGGCCAGCTCTCTCATGCTCACCGGCGAGACCGCCGCGGGCAAATGGCCCGTCCAGGCCATGCAATATCTGATCAAAACCGCTGAAGAGGCGCTGAAAACCGTATGAAAACGGGGACCGTTTGACGGTCCCCGTTTCCTTTGCTGAAACGTCCGGGGTATCCCGGACCTTCCGGCAAATCCCGCATCCCAATTTTGGGACACATGATCTGATTGGTCAGTGATAATCCGTCTCAAAAAGGGGCAGATTACTTCATGCCGTTCTCGTAGGACTCGATCATCTTCTTGACCATCTGGCCGCCCACGGAGCCGGCCTGCTTGCTGGTCAGATCGCCGTTGTAGCCCTGCTTCAGGTTGACGCCCACCTCGTTGGCGGCCTCCATCTTGAACTTGTTCATAGCCTCGCGGGCATTGGGAACCATGATCTTATTGCTGTTGCTGTTAGACATGATTTTTCTCTCCTTTTCCATTCGGTTTTTGTTTGAAGTTGGATGGAACATCCGCTTATAGCTTTGCCCCGAAGGTTGGAGATATACCTGTTTACCCGCTTTCCTCTATTTACTAGTTGAGGGAACCGTTCCCGGTCAGCTCCAGGCCGTTGTCCTCGGCATACCGGATCAGGTCGGCCAGGACATACACCATGGAGCCCCGGGTCAGCGCGCCCTCCAGCGCCTCTGTGTTGGCCGCTTCCTGTTTGTCCGCTGCCTCCTCTACAATAGCTTTCGCCCAACTGCGGGCGTCAGGCCGGCCCACAAATTCGGCCACCGTGCCCATAAAGGCTGTCAGCTCCTCCAGCGTGACTGGATCGGAGGGCCGGAACTCAGTCTCTCCCGCCGGCAGCAGTCCGGCCTCCCATACCCCGGCCAGGGGCTCAAGGAGCCACTCGGCCGCTGTGTCGGTGTAGGGAAGCCCCTCCGGGTCGCCGCTCAGCCGCAGCCAGCGGCTCACCATCACCGCCATCTGGGCCCGGGTCAGGGCGTCCTCCCCCGCCAGCCGGCCCTCCTCATTGGTGGCCACAACGATCCCATACCGGGCGATGAGCTCGGCGGCGTCCTCATAGTAGGTCCCGGCGGTGTCGCTGTAGCTGGTGTAGGCGGGGTGCCCCGTCCGGCCCTCGGACAGGTCCAGCTCGGAAAAGGCAAACTGGTAGTAGTCATAGTCCAGCACGTCAGCCGCCACGGTAAACTGATCCTCAATGGCGCCGATCACCGCCCGGGCCTGTTCCTCATCCCCCGCCTCCTGCTGCCAGGTGAGCGTCCCGGAGGCGCCGTCATAGAGGAATTCCTTGGTCAGGATGCTCCCGTCCCTGAGCAGGGCGGCGTGGGTGCAGTCGGCCAGCACATCCCGCCCGGTGAGGAGCCGAGAGTCGTAGGAAAAGCCAAACAAATTGAGCAGCGTGGGCAGGATATCCTGGGTACAGCAGTAGTCGTCTACGACCACAGGCTCCTCCAGCCCGGCCGTCCAGCAGATAAAGGAGCTCCGAAAGCGCCAGAAGGGGTCCTCCTCCACCGCCTCGCCCGCCAGCTCCTCGTAGGCCTCGTCGGGCAGGCCGTAGGGGTAGTGGTCGCCGGTGAGGACGATCACCGTGCGGTCGGCAATCCCCGCGTCCTCCAGCCGCCCCACCAGGTAGGTGAGGGCCCGCTCCAGCTCCAGCTCGCCGCAGTAGTAGGCCCGCACTGGCTCGGAGGCGTCCATCCCCTCGGTCAGCGCCCGGTTCTGAATGCACATCTGGTTGGTGTCAAAGTTGTAGGGGGCGTGGCCGGAATAGGTCATATAGTAGGCGTGGAACTGCTTTTCGCCGATGTAGTCGTCCACTGTCTTTTGGAACATCTCCAGGTCGGAGGCCGGGTGTCCCTTCTCCATATCTAAGCCGAAGTCGATGGCCTTAAACTCATAGCCCATGTTGGTGTGGGTGTTGATCCGGTTGTAGAAGGTGGCGTAGTTGTTGTGGTAGGCCCTGGCGGGCACGCCGATGGAGGAGAACATGTTCCCCAGGCAGTAAGGGACATAGTTGTCCATGGAGGAGGCGAAGCTCACCCGCTTCAGGTTGATCATCATGCCCATGCACAGGCTGTACTCTCCGTCGCTGGTCACGCTGGGGAAGCTGTTGTAAAAATTCTCAAACACAATGCCCTCATGGGACAGCCGGTAGAGGGTGGGGGTCAGCTCTGGGTCAACCACGTAGGGGGAGAAGGACTCGGCACAAATCTCAATCAAATTGTAACCCTCAAACATGCCTGTGTAGCTGTTCCGCCCAGTTCCGGAGAGGGAGGCGAAGTAGTCGTTCAGGGCCTGGAGCTCCTTTCTGTCGGTGAGGGTGTTCAGCGTATCAAAGTCCATGCCGGGCTGCACATTCCGGGCGCCGCCGGCGCCGGCGGTCAGGTCTAGCCCGCCGGAGGTGAGCCCGCCCCGGCCCCCGGACACCATCCGCTCCAGGTCCAGGGTCTCGGCGGCCAGCAGGCCAAAGTGCTCCGTCCACCGATCCACTGTGGCGCTGCGGCTGTGGAAGGCGGTGTAGGAGGAGCTCACTCCGGTGCCGCCCAGGGGCAGCGCCGCTACGGACAGGACAGCCAGGGCGACCGAACAGGCCAGCAGGATCAAGGGCGTTTTCACGCCACCCCCTCTTCTGGTCAGCCGGCCCTTGCGGTACAGGATGTAGAAGGCCACCATGGGTATAGCCATCACCAGCAGTCGGAGCATACAGCGTCCAATCGCCTCCATGGTGATGTCCCAAAATTGGGTGATGGCGTCTCCCCCGGCGGACACATAGATTAGGGACAGAAAGGCATTGAAAATATCGTGGTACACCAGCTGTACCGCGTAGATCAGGAACAGCACCGGCGGGATCAGCCAGGCCAGCACCTTCCCTCCCCTGGCGGGGAAGGTGGTCAGAGCGGCGGCCAGGGCGGCGCCGGCCGTCGAAAAGAGGACCACCCCGAGGAAGTGGTCCATAGTCTCAAAGGCGGCGGCGTGGACCACCAGCTCACACACCAGGATCGCGGCCCACCAGAAGAGAAACGGGTCCAGTACCGCCCGGACCGGAGGCGGGAGCTTTTCCAGGAGGGTCCGAAGTCCCCCTTCCGGTTTTTCCAGCTCGGAGCTCTCCTCCTTGAGGGCTTCCTCCGCCGGCTCCTCCTCTGCGGAGACTTCCTCTGCCGGTTTCTCCTCCCCAGAGGCCTCCCCCTCCAGAGGCGCTTCCTCCGTCTGGATCTCCTCTGCCTGGGGGTCCTCCTGGGGGGCCTGGACCTCCGGGTCTATCGTTCCGTTGGCATTCCCGCTCACAGAATGCCGCCTCCTTTCCCTCTCAGAGCGCAGTTTTCGACACTTTTGTTATTATATCGTTCCAATTGGCCTTTGTAAAGTGGAAAAGCGTATAATTTCAGACAGAAACGGAGCCGTATATCCGTTGGATATACGGCTCCGCACATAGGGTATATTTGTCTGCGTGCTCAGTCGGTGACGTAGGGCAGCAGGGCGATCTGACGGGCCCGCTTGATGGCCTCAGTCAGCTGGCGCTGATGCATGGCGCAGGTGCCGGTGGTGCGGCGGGGCAGGATCTTGGCCCGCTCGGACGTGAACCGGCGCAGCTTGGCGGCGTCCTTGTAGTCGATCTGCTCCACCTTGTCGGCGCAGAAGGCACAGACCTTGCGGCGCTTGCGGCCCCGCATGGGCTTGTTGTCGCGTTCCATAGCCATGAGATTAACCTCCTTTTACGACCATATGGTCAAAGTCAAAACGGCAGGTTGCCGTCGTCTGTTGAGAGCTCAGCGAACTGGTCGCCGTCCGCGGGGGGGGCGCCGTAGCCGCCGAAGGGGTCGGAGGGAGCGGCGGGCGCGGAGTAGCTCCCGCCCTGGCTGTAGCTGGGGGAATAACCCCCGCCGTCTCCGTCTCGCTTGGAGTCACCGAAATAGATCTGGTCGGCAATCACCTCGGCGGAGCGGCGCTTGTTGCCCTCCTTGTCGGTCCAGTCCCGAATCTGGAGCCGGCCCTCCACCACGGCCATGCGACCCTTGGTGAAGTAGCGGCTGACAAATTCGGCGGTCTGACGCCAGGCCACCACGTCGATAAAGTCGGTGGCCCGCTCGCCGGTGGACTTGTCCTTAAAATCCCGGTCGACCGCCAGGGAGAAGGAGGCCACCGGAGTGCCGGTCTGGGTACGCCGCAGCTCCGGGTCCCGGGTGAGGCGTCCCATAATGAAGATTTTGTTCAGCATTGCCGCTCCCCCTTACTCGTCCTTGCAGACGATCATGGAGCGCATCACGCCGTCGGTGATCCGGAAAATACGGTCCAGCTCAGCGGGGACGGCGGCGGCGGCGGTGAAGGTCATCAGCACATAGTAGCCCTCCATCAGGTCATTGATGGGATAGGCCAGCCGGCGCTTGCCCCACTCGTCAACCTCGGACACGGTACCGTTCGCCTCGACCACGCCCTTGAACCGCTCCACCAGAGCGGCGATCTGCTCCTCGCTCAGGTCGGGCTTCAGGATGTAGACCGCCTCGTAGTTCGCGTTGATTTTTGCCATGTTTTTGCACCTCCTTATGGACATATGGCCCCCGGAATCAGGCCGGGAGCAAGGATATGGCTGTCTTTTCAGAAAGACAGGCTTAATTATTATATCTAAATTATTTTGAATGTCAAGGCTTTTTTCATTTTTTACCTCCCCGGCCTCTGGAAAAGGGATGGACGCGGAGACAATTTTGTTGTAGAATAGGGAAACAGATCATCAGAGAGGGGGCGGCACGAATTGGCTGAGACATTTTTCCCCGGCCAGGCACTGGCCATGACGGTCCAGACAGCGGACCGGCTTTTCAAGCTAGACAGCGGCGACGCCGCCCTGCTCTACCTCTATCTGCTGCGCCACGGTGGGACGGCCGGCCTGAAATGGCCCGACGCCCGCCTCCAGGGGGCGCTGGAGGGGTTGCGGTCCCTGGGGCTGGCCCCCGGTGAGGTCCTCCCTGCTCCGGAGCCTCCCGCTCCCGAACCCCCACCCCCCGAGTACTCCACCGAGGACATCACCCAGGCCCTGGCGGATGAGAGCTCCACCTTCCCCGCCCTGGCGGGTGAGGTGGAGCGGAGGCTGGGCAAGCGGCTGTCCGCCGCCGACCTGAAAAATCTGTACACCCTCTACGACCACCTGGCCCTCCCCACGGAGGTAATCCTTATGCTGGTGGGCTGGTGTATTGAGGAGACCGCCCGAAAGTACGGCCCCGGCCGCAAGCCCTTCCTGTCCCAGATCCGGAAGGAGGGTTTTTCCTGGGCACGCCTGGGAATTGATACAATAGAAAGAGCTGAGGAGCGCATTGCCAAGCTTACCCGCCTGCGCTCCCGGGAGAGCGAGATGCTCCGCCTGCTGGACATCACCCCCCGCCCGCTGGTCCAGCGGGAGAAGGACTATATCGCCGCCTGGGACGAGATGGGTTTCGACAACGAGGCCATCTGCATGGCCTACGAGCGCACCATATTGAAGAAGCAGTCCATGGACTGGGGCTATATGAACGGCATTCTCCGCCGCTGGCACGAGAAGGGGCTGCACACCGCCGCCGCCGTCCGTACCGGAGACCGGGACCCCCGGCCCATCCAGGCCGGCGGGGTACAGAAGCCGGCCACCCCCAACCCCAACCAGGAGCAGCGGGCCCGGGAGGACATGGAGCGGATGCGCCGGCTGATGGAACAGATGAAACAGGAGGAACACTGATATGCCATACGACGCCAACGTCCTTCGCCGGGCCACCCGGCGCTTGGAGGAGGAGAGCCGCCAGCGCCGGGATCGGACGGAACAGGCAAGGCTGGAGGCCTACCGACGGGAGCCCCGGCTGGAGCAGCTGGACCGCCGCATCCAGGGCACCATGGCCGGCCTGGTGGCCGCCACCCTCCGGCAGGGGGGAGACGCCGCCGCCGCCGTCCGTGCGGTGCGGGAGGAGAACCAGGACCTGCAGCGGGAGCGGGCCGTCCTGCTGGGGGGGCTGGGCCTGCCCGAGGACGCCCTGGACGACAAGCCCGCCTGTCCCCTGTGCCGGGACACCGGCTGGCAGGGGGCAACCATGTGCCGCTGTCTGAAGAAGCTGTGCGCCCAGGAGCAAATTAAAGAGCTATCCAAGCTGCTGGACCTGGGGGAACAGTCCTTCGATACCTTCCGCCTGGACTACTACAGCCAGACCCCCTACCCCGGCCGGGGCACCTCCCCTAGAAGTAACATGGAGCTGGTTTACGACGTGTGCCTGAACTACGCCACCAAGTTTGGACGGTTTGCCATTAAGAACCTGTTCCTCTCCGGAGCGCCGGGGCTGGGCAAGACCTTCCTGTCCGCCTGCATCGCCCGCACCGTGTCGGAGAACGGCTTTTCCGTGGTCTACGACACCGCCGGCAACGTCTTTGCCCAGTTCGAGGCCCGGAAGTTCCTCCGGGACAGCCCCGACGGCCTGGGCGCCCGGGACGAGACCAGGCGTTACCTCAACTGCGACCTGCTGATCCTGGACGACCTGGGCAGCGAGCTGACCACCCAGTTCACCCAGTCCGCCCTGTACGAGCTGGTGAACACCCGGCTGGTAGGGGAGAAACACACCGTCATCTCCTCCAACCTGTCCATGGAGGAGGTGGCCCGGCGCTATGCCCCCCAGATCGCCTCCCGGCTGGACGGGGAGTACCACGTCCTCCACTTCTTCGGCGACGACATCCGCCTGCTGCGGAAGAACCGGCTGTAAATTAAAAGGAGAATTTCCCATGATCTATGCAATTCTCGCCGCGGCCCTAGTGGCCGTGGACCAGATCGTCAAATATCTGGTGATGACCAACATCCCCGCGGGGGGACACGTCCCCCTGATTCCCTATATCGTGGAGCTGACCTATGTGACCAATACCGGGGCGGCCTTCTCCATCTTCTCGGAGCACACCTGGGCCCTGGCCCTGGTGTCGCTGGTCATGTCTCTGGTGCTGGCCCTGGCCCTGTGGAAAAACCTCTTCCGCCACCCCTTCGGCAAGCTGGCCCTCACCCTGCTGCTGGCGGGGGCGGTGGGCAACCTCATCGACCGGGCCTTCCGGGGCTTTGTGGTGGACATGTTCAACGTGCTGTTCATGCGCTTCGCCGTGTTCAACGTGGCGGATATCTGCGTGGTGGTGGGGGGTATCCTCGCCGGCGTGTACTACATCTTCCTGATGGATAAGCTGGAGCCCCGGGAGGAGACCCCTGATGACAACGCTGAAGCTGACAGCTGACCGGACCGGGGAGCGGGCGGACGCCTTGCTGGCCCGGCTGATCCCCGATCTCACCCGCTCTGGGACCCAGAGGCTGCTGGAGCGGGGGGCGGTCACGTCGGAGGGCAAGCCGGTGCGGAAGAACGACAGGCCCGCCCCCGGGGACGTGCTGGAGGTGGTCCTCCCCGACCCGGAGCCGGTAGCCGTCCGGCCCCAGGACATCCCCCTGGACGTGGTCTATGAGGACGGGGACGTGATCGTGGTCAACAAGCCGGTGGGACTGGTGGTCCACCCCGCCCCCGGCCACCCGGACGGCACCCTGGTCAACGCCTTGTTATATCACTGCGGCGAATCACTGTCCGGAATCAACGGAGAGCTGCGTCCCGGCATCGTTCACCGCATCGACCGGGACACCTCCGGGCTGATCATCGCCGCCAAGAACGACCGGGCCCATCTGGCCCTGGCCGCCCAGCTCCAGGACCACTCCCTGGCCCGGACCTACGAGGCGGTGGCGGTAGGCAGCCTCCGGGAGGACAGCGGCACCGTGGACGCCCCCATCGGCCGCCACCCGGTGGACCGGAAGAAAATGGCCATCGACCGCAAAAACGGCCGGGAGGCAATCACCCACTGGACCGTCCTGGCCCGGTATCCCGGGTATACCCACCTGGAGTGCCGCCTGGAGACCGGGCGTACCCATCAGATCCGGGTCCATCTGGCCTCCATTGGCCACCCCCTGCTGGGGGACACCGTCTACGGGGCCAAAAAACCGTTCCCTGGCCTGGCGGGACAGTGCCTCCACGCCCGGCGGCTGCGGTTCGTCCACCCCTCCACCGGGGAGACTGTGGAGCTGGAGTGCCCCCTTCCGGACTGGTTCCAGGAGGTTTTGCAGAAAATTGACCGGTAATTGGCAAAAACACCACTTGACAACCCCGCGAAAACCGGATAGAATACGGGACACATATGCAAAATGCGCGGAAAAGGACGAGTACCCGCCCCCGAGACGCAAAGAGAGCCGCCGTTTGGTGCAAGGCGGACGGGAGGGGACAGGGAAAATCACCTTGGAGCTGAGGGCTGAACGACAGTAGGCCCCTCCGGACGCCCCCGTTACCGGGCAGACTTGAGTGGCCGGATATCTGTCCGGCAAGAAGAGTGGTACCGCAGAGGTTTGCGCCTTTGTCTCTTTGGGGAGACAGAGGCGTTTTATTTTTCCAGTGAATTGTCAATATAAAATGTAATATAGAAAAGGAGCAATACAAAATGGACTACAACAAGACCATCAATCTGCCCAAGACCGACTTTCCCATGCGGGCGGGGCTGCCCGCCCGGGAGCCCGATATGCTCAAGCGCTGGGAGGATATGGACCTCTACCACGAGCTGCTGAAAAAGAACGAGGGCAAGCCCCTGTACTCCCTCCACGACGGCCCCCCGTTCTCCAACGGCGCGCTCCACATGGGCCACGCCCTGAACAAGTCCATCAAGGACTTCATGACCCGCGCCGCCGCCATGCGGGGCTATCTCACCCCCTACATCCCCGGCTGGGACAACCACGGTATGCCCATTGAGAGCGCCATCATCAAGCAGAACAAGCTCAACCGCAAGGCCATGTCGGTGCCCGAGTTCCGCACCGCCTGCCACGAGTTCGCCCAGCACTATGTGGACGTGCAGCGGGAGGGCTTCAAGCGGATGGGTGTCATCGGCGACTGGGAAAACCCCTACCTCACCATGTCCCCCGGCTTCGAGGCCGAGGAGGTCAAAATTTTCGGGGCCATGTACAAAAACGGCTATATCTACAAGGGCCTGAAGCCGGTGTACTGGTGCCCCCACGACGAGACCGCCCTGGCCGAGGCGGAGATCGAGTACCAGGACGACCCCTGTACCACTGTGTATGTGAAGTTCCCCATGCACGACGACCCGGAGGGAAAGCTGGCTCATCTGGACTTTGCCAAGCTATTCTTTGTCATCTGGACCACCACCATCTGGACCCTCCCCGGCAACCTGGCCATCGCCCTGCACCCCAGCGAGAGCTACGCCATTGTAAAGGCCCCCAACGGGGAGAGCTACATCATGGCCGAGGCCCTGGTGGACAAGGTGATGAAGCTGGGCGGCTTTGACAGCTGGGAGATTGTGGAGACCCACCCTGGCAGCTTCTTTGAGAATATGGAGGCCGACCACCCCTTCCTGCCCAAGACCTCCCGTCTGGTGCTGGCGGACTATGTCACCATGGACAGCGGCACGGGCTGCGTCCACACTGCCCCCGGCTTCGGCGCCGACGACTACGAGACCTGCCGGCGGTATGACATGGATATGGTGGTCCCCGTGGACGACCGGGGCCGCCACACCGACTACGCCGGCAAGTACGCCGGCATGAAGACCGACGAAAGCAACCCCGTCATCCTGGCCGACATGAAGGAGAGCGGGATGCTCTTCGCCTCCGAGGACATCGTCCACTCCTACCCCCACTGCTGGCGGTGCAAGCACCCCATTATCTTCCGGGCCACCCCCCAGTGGTTCTGCTCCGTGGAGTCCTTCAAGGACGCCGCCGTGGCCGCCTGCGAGGATGTGCGCTGGATCCCCGGCTGGGGCATCGACCGGATGAAGTCCATGATCCAGGAGCGGGCCGACTGGTGTATTTCCCGTCAGCGCCGGTGGGGTCTGCCCATCCCGGTGTTCTACTGCTCGGACTGCGGCAAGCCCATCTGCACCGACGAGACCATCGCCGCTGTGTCCAAGCTGTTCGGCGAGAAGGGGTCGAATGCCTGGTATGAGACGGAGGCGGCCGACATCCTGCCCGACGGCTTCGCCTGCCCCCACTGCGGTTCTAAGTCCGGTTTCACCAAGGAGGAGGACACCCTGGACGGCTGGTTCGACTCCGGCTCCACCCACTTCGCCTCCATGCAGAAGGACCAGGGCTTCTGGCCCGCCACCGTCTATATGGAGGGCCTGGACCAGTACCGCGGCTGGTTCCAGTCCTCCCTGCTCACCGCCGTGGGCGCCCTGGGCAAGGGCGCGCCCTTCAAGGAGTGCGTCACCCACGGCTGGACCGTGGACGGCGAGGGCAAGGCCATGCACAAGTCCCTGGGCAACGGCGTAGACCCCGCCGACATCTTCAAGAAGTACGGCGCTGACCTGATCCGCCTGTGGGCGGGCAGTGCGGACTACCACGTGGACGTGCGCTGCTCCGACGCTATCTTCAAGCAGCTCAGCCAGAACTATTTGAAGTTCCGCAACACCGCCCGGTACTGCCTGGGCAACCTGGACGGCTTCGACCCCAACAACCTGGTGAGGCCCGGGGAGATGGTGGAGCTGGACCGCTGGGCCATTACCAAGCTGAACGGCCTCATTGAGAAGTGCTTCGCCGCCTACGACAACTACGAGTTCCACGTGGTCAGCCACGCCATCAACGACTTCTGCGTGGTGGAGCTGTCCAGCTTCTATCTGGACATCATCAAGGACCGGCTGTACTGCGAGGAGAAGGACGGGCTCAACCGCCGCTCTGCCCAGACCGCCCTGTTCCTGATCCTGGACACGATCACAAAGCTGTTCGCCCCCATCCTGGCCTTCACCTGCGACGAGATCTGGCTGTCGATGCCCCACCGGGAGGGCGACGACGGCCGGAACGTCCTGCTCAACGAGATGAACAAGCCCTTTGCGGACTACGCCCTGGACGAGGGTGCCATGGGCCGCTGGGAGGAAATCATCAAGGTGCGCAACACTGTCAACGCCGCCCTGGAGCAGGCCCGGAACGAGAAGAAGATTGGCAAGAGCCTGGAGGCCAAGGTCACGCTGAAGGTGGCCGACCCGGACAGCTTCCTCCTGCCCGAGATGGACGAGGACGCCCTGGCCGATATTCTCATCGTCTCCCAGGTGGCCCTGGAGAAAGGCGGAGACGGGCTGGCCGTGGAGGTCGCCCCCGCCGCCGGCGAGAAGTGCGAACGCTGCTGGAAGGTGCTGCCCACCGTGGGCCAGGACGCCAAGCACCCCACACTCTGCCCGAGATGTGCGAAGGTTGTTCCCGCCATCGAAGTCGAATAAAATATACTCCGCCCGGCGTGAAATTCACGCCGGGCGGCTCTTTTATTCCCTTTTTCCGTTGCCTTTTGACTCCAGATAGGCCTCCACAACCTCAACTACCAGGGTGGAGACGCTCTTCATCTCACTCTTGGCCTGAGCGGTCAGGCGGGCCTTCAAGTCCTTTGTCAAACGAATTCCCAACTGGGCGTCAATTTTCGGCATAATATTCACTCCTCTTCGTCTATTATAGTGCCGAAACGCCCATTTGTCCATTTATTCTGCTTCTTTCTCCGCCAGATAATCTTCCATAACAATGCGGACCATGCTGGCCACGCTCCGACGCTCTTTATGCGCTTGCGCCTCCAGCCGTCTCTTAAACTCATTTGTAATACGGAAGGCGACTTGTGTTTCTGTTTTTGCCATACAAGCGCCCCCTTTTCCTAGTGACTACCATTGTACAACAATAATCAAAACTTTAGGTGTAAAACATTGCATATCAATGAACACCAATGACTGCCAATGATTGTCGCATAATTCGACAATTTTTGACACTTTTGCTTCCTTGTTTTTGCAATAATAAAGAAAAGGAGGTTTTACCATGGAAAACAAGGAAAACGTACTCGCCACCGAACAGTATCACGCCCTGTATCTCCGGGCCTTCTCCCGACTGGAGGATATCTCCCGCCGGACAGAGCAGGCTATGCGGGAGCTGGAAGAGCTCCAGCTGAGTATGGGCGACCCGCCTATAGGGGAACGGACATAAAATTTTCTCAAAAACATGGAATTTCCCCTTTACATCAGGAAAAAACTATGATATATTATCCGGGCACGATGTGTGCCCCGTCCATCGCTTGGTTCCGGGATATGGCCCGCGCAGGTGCGCGGGGACACACCCGCCCGCTACCCGGCCCTTGGACAGAACATTTTGAAAGGTGGAATTTCCCATGATCCGCAAGGACGAAAAGACGGCCGTTATCGAGGCCAACCGCACCCACGAGACCGACACCGGCTCCCCTGAGGTGCAGATCGCGATCCTCACTGCCCGCATCAACGAGCTCACCGAGCACCTGAAGGTGCACATCCACGACAACCACAGCCGCCGCGGCCTGTACAAAATGATCGGTAAGCGCCGCAAGCTGCTGGATTACCTGATGGCCAAGGACATCGAGCGCTACCGCGCCATCATCGCCAAGCTGGGCATCCGTAAGTAAGTCCCGATGCGTCTGAGCCGTCGTGAGCAGCGCGGATGGACCGGAGTGAGGGATACAAACCAAGAACCGCCTGGCGGTTCTGTTTGTGTCTCGAGTCGGAGGGAAGCCGCGCGTCGCGAACAGGCGAGGCGTGATCATGATTGCCTCATAGGGCGGGCGTTTTCGCGCTCCGCCCTATGTTCGCATATAGACCCCGGCGTTTTTTCTGGGCTTTTAGCAGTTGAATATGGGGTTGGCCTCATCAGTCACGGCTTCGCCGTGCCAGCTTCCCCTAAAGGGGAAGCCAAAGGTAATGCCCCCCCAAGCCTTCCCCTTTAGGGGAAGGTGCCCCCGAAGGGGGCGGATGAGGGCCCAAACCCGTATTCAAGTGCTAAAGGGCAGTGAAAGCTCTGGGGAAACCAATGAAAAGGAGAAACGAAATGTCAACGATTATCAAACACAAGCAGTTCCCCAAGTTCAAGAGCTGGACCATGGACCTGTGCGGCCGTCCCCTCACCATCGAGGTGGGCAAGGTGGCCGAGCTGGCCTCCGCCTCCGCCCTGGTGAAGTACGGCGAGACCACCGTTATGGTGGCCGTCACCGTCTCCCCCCGCCCCCGGGACGGCATCGACTTCTTCCCTCTGTCCGTGGAGTTCGAGGAGAAGCTGTACGCCGTGGGACGCATCCCCGGCTCCTTTATGCGCCGTGAGGGCCGTCCCTCTCTGCCCGCCGTGCTGGCCAGCCGCCTCATCGACCGGCCCATGCGCCCCCTGTTCCCCTATGACTTCCGCAACGACGTGTGCATCCAGTGCACCGTCATGAGCGTGGACTACGACTGCTCCCCCGAGGTGGCCGCCATGATCGGCGCCTCCGCCTGCGTGAGCTATAGTGAAATTCCCTTTGCCGGCCCCATCGGCTGCCTGGAGGTGGGCTTCTGCGACGGTCAGATCGTCCTCAATCCCAACCAGGAGCAGCGCAAGACCAGCCGCATGGACGTGACCGTGGCCGCCACCCGGGAGAAGGTGGTCATGATCGAGGCCGGGGCGGATGAGATCCCCGACGAGATCATGTACGCCGGCATCGTGAAGGCCCACGAGGAGATCCGCAAGCAGATCGACTTCATCGACCAGATCGTCCGGGAGATCGGCAAGCCCAAGATGGAGTACGACCACGCCCAGTTCGATCAGGAGCTCTTCGACGACATCGTGGCCAACTTCATGGACGAGGCCAAGGCCGCCATGGACACCGACGACAAGACCGTCCGGGAGCAGCGCTGGAACGAGATGATCGACCACTGGCACGAGAAGTATCTGGAGCAGTATCCCGATATGGACCAGTACCTGGAGGAGTTCACCTACAAGTTCCAAAAGAAGATCGTCAAGGCCTGGCTGCTGGAGGGCCACCGGGTGGACGGCCGCGCCCAAAATGAAATTCGTCCCCTGGCCGCCGAGGTGGGCGTCCTGCCCCGGGTTCACGGCTCCGGCCTGTTCACCCGCGGCCAGACCCAGGTGCTTTCTGTTTGCACCCTGAACACCCTGGCCGCCTCCCAGAAGCTGGACACCATCTGGGAGGAGACCGAGAAGCGGTATATGCACCACTACAACTTCCCGCCCTACTCCGTAGGTGAGGCCCGGGCGCCCCGCTCCACCAATCGCCGGGAGTACGGCCACGGCTTCCTGGCCGAGCGGGCCCTGGTTCCGGTGCTGCCCTCTGTGGAGGAGTTCCCCTACGCCATCCGCGTGGTCAGCGAGGTGCTGTCCTCCAACGGCTCCACCTCTCAGGGCTCCATCTGCGGCTCCACCCTGGCCCTGATGGACGCCGGCGTGCCCATCAAGGCCCCGGTGGCCGGCATCTCCTGCGGCCTGATCCAGGACGACAACGGCGGGTTTACCACCTTTATCGACATCCAGGGCGTGGAGGACTTCCACGGCGAGATGGACTTTAAGGTGGCGGGCACCAAGTCGGGCATCACCGCCATCCAGATGGACCTGAAGAACGACGGTCTCACCCATGAGATCATCAAGGAGGCCCTGGACATCACCCGGGACGCCCGCTTCGCCATCCTAGACGAGATCATGCTGCCCTGCATCTCCGCCCCCCGGGCCGAGGTGAGCAAGTGGGCCCCCAAGATGATCTCCATGAAGATCGACCCGGACAAGATCCGGGAGGTCATCGGCAAGGGCGGCTCTGTCATCCAGAAGATCACCGCCGACTCCGGCGCCCAGATCGACATCGAGGACGACGGCACCATCCACATCGCCTCCCCCAACGCCGAGGCCTGCGACGCCGCCAAAAAGATGATCGAGACCATCGTGTTCGTCCCCCAGGTGGGTGAGCTGTACTACGGCAAGGTGGTGCGCATCCTCCAGTTCGGCGCCTTTGTGGAGCTGGCCCCCGGCAAGGACGGCATGGTCCACATCTCCAAGCTGGCTGAGCACCGGGTGGAGAAGGTAGAGGACGTGGTCAACATCGGCGATATGATCTGGGTGAAGGTCACCGAGATCGACGAGAAGGGCCGGGTCAACCTGTCCTACAAGGACGCTCTCCGAGAGATCAAGGCCCGGAAAGAGGCCGGCGAGCCCATCAAGTAAGCAAAAAATATTCTCCGCCCTTCGGGCGGAGAATATTTTTTATTTCAGCAGGAACCCTGGAACGCCTGAATGGCTGTAACGGTCTGCTCATAGTCCTGGCTCACCGTGGGGAACAGCTGAGCGGCCAGGGCATAGTCCTTGGTGCGCAGCGCTTCGGTGATCTCATGGCTGGAGCGGTACAGTTTGGTAAAGCTGAGGTTCTGCGCCACCCCCTTCAGCGTATGGGCGGCGCGGAAGGCCTCGTCGTACTCTTCGGCGCTCAGGCTGCTTTCCAGCAGCTGGAAGGACTGGTCGGCCAGGAATTTACCCACAAATTTCTTGACCAGTGCCTCGCTGTACAGCCGGCCCAGTACCTCCTCGTAGTCGCCCTCCAGGGCGGCGTAACACTCTTGAATCGTCAACGGACTGCCTCCTTTTCATCAAGCTCCGTGATCCTGCCGATGGCCCCGGTGTACTGGGGCGGTTCATCCGCGGACCACATGGCGCGGCTGATAATATGAACGGGCTTGGACTGTCCATCCACGCACATGTCGCAGTCAAACTCTACTACAGGGTTGTCAATCGTGCTGCTGCGCAGAAGCCTGGCCAGCTTGGCCAGGGATTCCGCGCCCATGGTGTTCAGCACTTTTTCATTACTGTAAGGATTTACAATGCTCTCCGCCAGTCCCAGGCGCTGAACGCCCGCGGAGGAGAGAGTGAGCATAGGCGGGTCATCAATATATTCAAAGAGAATGGCCTGCGTCACAGACATGAAGAACCGGTATTTGGCCCGCTCATACTCCAGCATATGCAGACTGCGGTCCACCGTGGACAAATCCTCGTACTGGACTACCTCCGCCGCCGTGTTCTCCGCGGCCCGCAGGTCACCCTGGAGGGAGGGGTCAATGGACATCTCCTGCTGGATGATGTCGCTGCTCTCCACCAGACACTCCAGTAGCAGGGGCTGGAAGGCGCCGCACTCCCCGTTGAGGATCATGGACATAGCCTTTTCGTGGGGGTGGGCCGGCTTGTAGACCCGGGGGCTGGTCAGGGCGTCGTACACGTCGGCCAGGGCCACCACCTGGGCGGAGATGGGGATCTCCTCCCCCTTCAGCCCGTCCGGGTAACCCCGTCCGTCGTACCGCTCGTGGTGCCAGCGGCAGATCTCGTAGGCGTATTTGACCAGCGGCTCGTCCTGGTCGGGCACACTCTTCATCATCTCGGCGCCCATCTGGGAGTGCTGCTTCATGATGGCGAATTCCTCTTCGGTAAACCGGCCCGGCTTATTCAGGATCTCGGTGGGTATGCCGATCTTGCCCACGTCGTGGAGGGTGGAGGCGTTGCCGATAAGGTTGATGGTCTCACGGTCCAGCTGGTACTTGTCGGTCTTGCGCGTCAGGCTCTTGAGCAGGATCTCCGTCATGGTCTGGATGTGCAGCACATGCAGACCGCTCTCCTCGTTGCGGAACTCTACGATGTGGCTGAGAATAGAGATCATCAGGTTGTTGACCTTTTCCCGCTGATAGATCTGCTCGTTCACCATTCCGGCCAGGCGGCGCTGCTTGGCGTACAGCATAATGGTGTTGATGACCCGCCGCCGCACCACCATCATGTCAAAGGGGCGGCTGATGTAGTCGGTGACCCCCATGTTGTAGGCCCGCTCGATAAAGTCGTGGGTGCTCTCTGCGGAGATCATGATAACGGGCACACTGTCGATCCAGTTGTATTTGTTCATGGCGGACAGCACGTCGAAGCCGTCCATATTGGGCATCACCAGGTCCAGCAGGACCAGGGCGATCTCCTGCTCCATCTGCTGGAGGATGGCCACCGCCTGAAGGCCGTCCTCCGCCTCGACAATATCGTAGGACTCCTCCAGCATGGAGCGCAGGATGGAACGGTTCATCTCTGAGTCATCAGCTACCAGAATGGTATACCGCTGCTCTCTTTTTGGGGCCATAAATCTGTCACTCACCTTCCGTTGGGGTTAAGTTCCGTTTGGGGCTGCGCTGGGCCATCAGCTTGGTCAGCGTAGCGCAAAGCTGTTCGATATTGATGGGCTTGGCCAGATGGGCATCCATACCCGCCTGGGCGGTGCGGCTGATGTCCTCCGCAAAGGCGTTGGCCGTCAGGGCCACGATGGGGACAGTCTTGGCGTCCGGCCGGTCCAGGGCCCGGATGGCCTCGGTGGCCTGACAGCCGTCCATCTCCGGCATCTGCATATCCATCAGGATGGCGTCGAAGAAGTAAGGCTCCTCCTTCTGGAAGGCGTCCACTGCCTCCCGGCCGTTTTCCGCCGGAGTCACCTGGGCCCCCCGCATCTGAAGCAGCTCGGTGGCAATCTCCATATTCAGGAAGTTGTCCTCAGCCAGCAGGATGTGCCGGCCCTCCAGCTGAGCGGCGGGAGGGGCGTCGTTCTCCAGAGCGGACTGGGGGGCCTCCCCCACGTCGAAGGGCAGGGTGACGGAGAATATGGTCCCCTTACCCAGGGTGCTGTTGGCGGTGATCTGGCCGCCCATGCGGGTGACCAGGTTCTTTACAATGGGCATACCCAGGCCAGTGCCCATGACCTCCTTGGCGCCGAACCGAATCTCCCGCTCATAGGGGTCAAAGAGCTTGGGCAGAAATTCCTTCGACATACCTGCGCCGGTGTCCTCCACGGTAAAGAGGTAGTTGTTGCGCCTGCCCTCGTCCATCTGCCGCAGAGTGACGGACACCCGGTCACCCGACTTGGTAAACTTCATGGCGTTGGACACCAGATTGTTGATAATCTGACCCAGCCGGGCCGGGTCGCCCTTGATCATGACATCCTTCACGTCCATGGACAGCTGGAACTCCTTCCCCCCGGCCTGGGCCTGGGACTGGAAGGGGGCGCTCCAGGTCTGCATGGCGTCTACCAGATTGAAGGACTTGATCTCCATGGAGATGTTGCCCTGCTCCAGGCGGGAGATCTCCAGAATGTCGTTGATGAGGGCCAGCAGCTGCTGGCTGGCACCGCCGATCTTGTTCAGGTAGTCCCGGGTCTTATTCAGGTCCCCGCCGGCCTGAAGGGCCAGGTTGGTCATACCAATAATAATATTCAGCGGGGTACGCATGTCGTGACTCATGACGGAGAAGAACTGCTTCTGGGAGCGCTCGCTCTGCTCGGCGGCGGCCAGGGCGCCCTTGAGCAGGTAGACCTGTTGCTGCTGCTCCTCCTTCTCCTTCTCAATGTCCCGGAAGCAGATGACCGCCTCGTTGGGCATGATCTCCGGGTCGATCAGCAGGCGCGCGCTGATCCAGTGCTCCCCGTCGTCGAAGCGGCGCAGGAACTCGCCGCCGAAGTCCCGGGACTGCTGCCGGGCCAGCTCCCGGATGTTCTCCAGGGAGAAGTTTTTGGCGAAATCCTCCCCGGTCCAGTCGTCCAGGCCGGAAACGATGACCTTGAGCAGGTCGTCGTAGTCGCCCTGTCCCCTCCCCAGCTCCTCCATCACCAGATCGGAGGCCTTCGTGACCTCGTAAGTACCCGCCTTGATGTCGACGCGGTAGATGGCGTAGTACATGTTGCCCAAAACCTGCACCGTCTCGGTGGTCCGCTTGGCCGTGCGGCTCAGCGTCCGGTCCCGCAGCCACATGCCTATGGCGATGATCAGGAACAGCGCGATGCCGATGCTGTAATAGATCAGGATGCTCTGCACGCCCTGGAGCAGCGTGTCGTAGGGGACCGTCAGGATACACAGCCAGCCGTTGTTCGTGTGCTGGTAGTACAGCCCCCGGGTCAGCCCCTGCATACCGACGATCTCGTTGTCTCTGCCGTCCAGTTCTCCCCGGTTGACCCGGTCGAACAGGTTTTTAGTGTAGACCTGGAGCTCCTCATAAGTAGCCGTGAAGGGGGTGGCGGAATAGAGCAGATCGCCCTGGCTGTCCAGCACGTAGTAGGCGCCGCCCGCGGGCATCTCCTGAATGGTATGGTTCAGGACGAACTGCTCCAGGGGCACGTCAAACGCCACGGCGTTGTTGCTGCCCGCCGCGGAGACGGCCACAGTGATCACCTGTTCGTTTCCGCACACGCCGCAGACGTGGGCGTCGGTGAAGATCACCTCTCCTTCCGCCGCTATGGCCTGCTGATACCACTCCTGGTCCCGGTAGTCGTAGTCCCGGTTCCGCACTCCGCTGGCGGAGAGGACCTGACCGTCCCACACGGCGTAGATATCCGTGTGGCTGGTGTTGAGCAGCGAGGCGCTTTTTGCGAAGAAGTCGGCAAGCCAGGCCTCAAACTCCTCCGCACTGGCGCCCTGGCCGTACATGTCCTCCTGGTAGTACATGGCCATGGTAAGGGTGCGGTCGTATTCGTTGAGCTGGCTGTTTTCATCGTTGGCGTAGCTGGTTACCAGGTTTTTCCCCATTGTCCTGGCATTTTCCAGCAGCAGTTCCCGGCTAATCAGCATCCCGGCCGCCGCCACCGCTATAAACAGCGCCAATATCCAGAGGATCCGCCAGCTGCTCCAATGGGAAGGGGCGACGCGCCCCTTATTATACTGCATATTGTTCACTCCTTGTCTGGCCAGAGGTCCGTCTGGTCAAATGAAGCCGGTCTCTGTTATAAACGGGCAGATAATCAGTCAACTTATAGTATATCATACTGCATCCGCGGTGTAAAGGCATTAAAGCTAAAATAAACAGGACTATAACACTTGTCAAGCGGGAAAAAAGGCATTATAATAAGGAGGTCTTACCCGGCAACCCGCGTAAGGCCATTGATCTTGCACGATATGGAGAGGATTTTATGGAACGCACCACCATCGCCGCTATTTTCGCCGATCAGGAGCGCCTGGGCGGGCAAACCGTCACCGTGATGGGCTGGGCCCGGACCATCCGGGATATGAAGACCTTCGGCTTTATCGAGCTCAACGACGGCTCCTGCTTTAAGAACCTTCAGGTGGTCATGGACGCCAACATTTTGGACAACTACAAGGAGATCGCCGGGCAGAATGTGGGGGCCGCCCTCATCGTCAAGGGAGAGGTGGTGCTCACCCCCGGGGCCAAGCAGCCCCTGGAGGTGAAAGCCGCCTCCATCGCGGTGGAGGGAACCTCCACCCCCGACTACCCCCTGCAAAAGAAGCGCCACAGCATCGAGTTTCTGCGCACCATCCAGCACCTGCGGCCGCGCACCAATCTGTTCTCCGCCGCCTTCCGGGTGCGCTCCGTGGCCGCCCACGCCATCCACTGCTTCTTCCAGGACCGGGGCTTTGTCTATGTCCACACCCCCATCATCACCGGAAGCGACTGCGAGGGAGCCGGCGAGATGTTCCAGGTGACTACCCTGGACCTGAACGATCCCCCCCGCACCCCCGACGGGCAGGTGGACTACTCTAAGGACTTCTTCGGCAAGCAGACCAGCCTCACCGTCTCCGGCCAGCTCAACGCCGAGAACTTCGCCATGGCCTTCGGCAACGTGTACACCTTCGGCCCCACCTTCCGGGCGGAGAACTCCAACACCCAGCGCCACGCCGCCGAGTTCTGGATGATCGAGCCGGAGATGGCCTTCGCCGACCTGAACGACTATATGGACACCGCCGAGGCTATGATTAAGTATATCATCACCACCGTGCTGGAGAAATGCCCCGACGAGATCGACTTCTTCAATTCCTTCGTGGACAAGGGCCTCAAGGAGCGGCTGGAGCACGTGGCCTCCTCCGACTTCGGCCGGGTAAGCTACACCGAGGCGGTGGAAATTCTCAAGAAGAACAACGACAAGTTTGACTTCAAGGTGGACTGGGGCGTCGATCTCCAGACCGAGCACGAGCGCTATCTCACCGAGCAGGTGTTCAAGCGTCCGGTCTTTGTCACCGACTACCCCAAGGAGATTAAGGCCTTCTACATGCGCCTCAACGACGACGGCAGGACCGTGGCTGCCGCCGACTGCCTGGTGCCCGGCATCGGGGAGATCATTGGCGGCTCCCAGCGTGAGGAGCGGCTGGACCTGCTGGAGGGCCGTATCAAGGAGCTGGGCATGAACCCGGAGGACTATTGGTGGTACTGCGACCTACGGCGGTACGGCTCCTGCCGCCACGCCGGCTACGGCCTGGGCTTCGAGCGGATGGTGATGTATCTCACCGGTATCAACAATATCCGAGACGTGGAGCTCCACCCCCGCACCGTGGGCAACGCGGAGTTCTGAGCTAAAATCATATCTGAGCGGGCCGGGCGTAAGCCCGGCCCGCTCCATGTGTAAAAAAATTATGAACGCTATTGCAATTTGGTAACGAATGCGCTAGAATACGGTTAGCACTCAAGCGGAAAGAGTGCTAACCGTATTGTTATCAAACAAATTTATTATACATGGAGGAATCAAAATCATGGCAAAGAAGCAATTCAAAGCGGAATCTAAGCGACTGCTGGACCTGATGGTCAATTCCATCTACACCCACAAGGAGATCTTTCTCCGGGAGCTGATCTCCAACGCCAGTGACGCAGAGGACAAGCTGGCCTACAAGTCCCTCACCGACGACAGCGTAAGCGTCAAGCGCAAGGACCTGAAAATTACCATCGTCCCTGACAAGGAGGGGCGGCTGCTCACCGTGTCAGACAACGGCATCGGCATGAGCAAGGAGGACCTGGAGGCCAACCTGGGCACCATCGCCCGCAGCGGCTCCGGCCAGTTCAAGGCCGGTCTCACCGAGGACGACAAAGCCGCCGACAAGATTGACGTCATCGGTCAGTTTGGCGTGGGCTTCTACTCCGCCTTCATGGTGGCCGACCACGTGACCGTCATCTCCCGGGCCTGGGGCAGCGACGAGGCCTGGATGTGGCAGTCCGACGGGGCGGACGGCTACACCGTCACCGCCTGCGAGAAGGAGGCCCCCGGCACCGATGTCATCATGCACATCAAGGCCAACGCCGAGGGAGAGGACTACGATCAGTATTTGGAGACCTATAAATTACAGGAGCTCATTAAGAAGTACTCCGACTACATCCGCTACCCCATCGTCATGGAGGTGGAGGACTACCGCCAGAAGGAGAAGCCCGCCGACGCCCCCGAGGACTACAAGCCCGAGTGGGAGACCGTCAAGGAGTGGAAGACCTTGAACTCCATGGTCCCCCTGTGGCAGCGGCAGAAGAGCAAGGTGAAGCCCGAGGAGTACAACGCCTTTTATAAGGAGAAGTTCGGCGACTGGCAGGACCCCCTGACAGTGATCCACACCAGCGCCGAGGGCGCCGTCACCTACAAGGCCATGCTCTACATCCCGGAGAAGACCCCCTACGACTTCTACACCCGAGAGTATCAGAAGGGTCTCCAGCTCTACTCCTCCGGGGTGCTCATCATGGACAAGTGCGCCGATCTGCTCCCCGACCATTTCCGCTTTGTCAAGGGCGTGGTGGACTCCTCCGACTTCTCCCTGAACATCAGCCGTGAGGTCCTCCAGCATACCCGGCAGCTCAAGACCATCGCCGCCGCCCTGGAGAAAAAGATCAAGAACGAGCTGCTGAAAATGCAGAAGGAGGACCGGGAGAAGTACGAAAAATTCTGGTCCGCCTTCGGCACTCAGCTGAAGTACGGCGTGGTGTCCGACTACGGCCAGCACAAGGATATTTTGCAGGATCTGCTGCTGTTCTGGTCCTCTAAGGAGGGCAAAAACACCACCCTAGCCGCCTACAAGGACCGGATGCCTGAGGACCAGCCCTTCTACTACTACGCCTGCGGCGAGAGTGTGGAGAAAATCGCCAAGCTGCCCCAGGTGGAGCGCATCCTGGACAAGGGCTATGAAATTCTGTACTGCACCGAGGATGTGGACGACTTCGTCATGAAGGGCCTGCGGGAAATCGACGGCAAGCAGTTCAAGTCAGTCACCGAGGAGGACGCCCTCCCCCAGACCGACGAGGAGAAGAAGGCGGCCGAGGAGAAGGCCGAGGCCGGCAAGCCGGTGCTGGAGGCGGTGAAAGAGGCCCTGGGCGATCAGGTAAAGGAGGTACGGGTGTCCGCCATCCTCAAGTCGGGGGCCTGCTGTCTGTCTGCCGACGGGCCGGTCTCCATCGAGATGGAGCGATACATGCGCAAGGTGGAGGGCGGCCAGCCCATGAAGGCCGACCGGGTGTTGGAGCTCAACCCCGATTCCGCCCCCTTCGCCGCCCTCAAGAAGGCGGTGGACGCCGGGGACAAGGAGCTTGTGGCGAAATATTCCAAGCTCCTCTACGCCCAGGCCCTGCTGCTGGCCGACCTGCCCCTGGAGGACCCGGCGGAGTACACCGAGCTGGTGTGTTCCCTGATGGTCTGATAACGGATATGGCTGTGTGGAAAGCTGAGCTTTCTCAGGAATAATGTATTCAGGAGGTAAATTGAGATGGAACAGAGGTTTTTTATTTGTGAGCACTGCGGCAACATCGTTGCTATGGTGAAGGATAGCGGCGTGCCAGTCATGTGTTGCGGGCAGAAGATGAAGGAGATTGTCCCCGGCACCACTGACGCGGCTGTAGAGAAGCACATCCCCGTGTATCAGGTGGAGGACGGCGTAGTGACGGTGCGTGTCGGCTCTGTGGACCACCCTATGCTGCCGGAGCACTATATTGAGTGGGTGTCCCTCCAGACCAGGCAGGGCAACCAGCGCAAGGCGTTACACCCGGGAGACGCTCCGGAGGTCTGCTTTGCCCTGTGCGAGGGGGACGAGGTGGAGGCTGTCTATGCCTACTGCAACCTCCATGGGCTCTGGAAGGTGTAACGGGAGTCCCCGCATTTTTGAATAAAAATCCGCCCTTTCGGTTAAACTGGCCACAAGCCAAATTTTACCGAAAGGGTGGTTTTCCATGCAGGTGAAGGACCTTATGAATCCCAGCGCGGTGACGGTGGAGCCCTCCTCCTCCGCGGCGCTGGCCGCCCGGCTCATCAGCCGGCACAACGTGGGGGCGCTGCCGGTGTGCGGGAGCGACCGCCGCCTCCGGGGGATGGTCACCGACCGGGACATCGTCCTGCGGTGCATCGCCGCCGAGGAGGACCCGGCCCAGACCCCGGTGCGGGACATTATGACCCGCTCCTGCGCCACCGTCGCCCCCGGGGACGACTGCCGGGAGGCCACCCGGCTCATGGCACAGCACCAGGTCCGCCGCCTGCCGGTGGTGGAGGGTGGCAAGCTGGTGGGGGTGATCTCCCTGTCCGACCTGGCCCGCAGCGGCCGATTCGACATGGAGGCCGCTCAGGCCCTCAGTGAAATTTCAGAAAACATTATCGTGCGCTGATTGGACAAACGCCCTCCTGTGCCTTATAATGGGTGCAGGAGGGATTTTTTATGGAGATGACCCCCATTGCCCATATCAGAAGCGACTTTTCAGAAAAATTTGGCATTCCCCGGCAGAGCGGCTTGGTAGAGGAGCTGAGGGCCTCCATCGTGTTTGAGCCCCCATATCGGGACCCCAGCGCCCTGCGGGGGATCGACGGCTTCTCCCACCTGTGGCTCATCTGGGAGTTCTCCCAGGCTCAGGGCTGGTCCCCCACCGTCCGGCCACCCCGCCTGGGCGGGAACAAGCGGCTGGGGGTGTTCGCCACCCGCTCTCCCTTCCGGCCCAATCCCATCGGCCTGTCCTGCGTCCGGCTGGTGGAGGTCTGTCAGGATCGGGAGCTGGGACTGGTCCTGGTGGTGGCCGGGGCCGATCTGATGGATGGCACCCCCATCTACGATGTAAAACCCTATCTGCCCTACGCCGACTGCAAGTCCGACGCCGTGGGGGGCTTTGCCTCTATCCCAAAGGAGGCCAGCTTGGAGGTGGACTGCCCCCCAGAGCTGCTGCAACCTGTCCCGGGGGACAAACGGGCCGCCCTGCTGGCTGTGTTGGCTCAGGACCCCCGGCCCCAGTACCAGGACGACCGGTCCCGGGTGTACGGCATGTCCTTCGCCGGGTGCGAGGTGAAGTTCCGGGTGGAGGGAGACAGGCTGACGGTTATGGAAATTTCATAGGCGCCCCTACAGTGGGTGGAACCCGAAAAATTTTTCAAAAACCTCTTGACCTTCCCCCTTCTGGACCGTGTATGATCGTCTCAGAAAGGAGCTGAAGAACATGGAGCACAATCTGACAGTGGCCCAGACCGCAATTACGGCCATGGCCCTGGTCGGGGTATTTACAGTGGTCCTTCCTCTGGGACTGGGAATCTTCTTTTGGAAAAGAACCGGGGGACGCTGGAGGTTTTTCTTCCTCGGCTGCGTGGTATTTCCTGTCTTTGCCATGGTGCTGGAACAACAGGTCCATGGGCTGCTGCTGGGCGGTTCTCTTGGCCCGACACTGCAAGGGAATCTCTGGCTGTACGCCCTGTACGCCGGCCTGATGGCCGGGATATTTGAGGAGTGCGGCCGGTGGCTGGCCTTTAAGCTGTCCCTGCGGTGGAGCCGGGGACCAGAGGACGCCCTGATGTACGGCGCGGGCCACGGCGGGATTGAGGCGGTGCTGCTGGCCGGGATGACAATGGTAAACAACATCGTCATCTCCCTGACGCTGAACCGGGGCGGGCTGGATGCGGTGGAGGAACTGATGGGCCCCATCCCGGAGGCCGGTATGACGGCGATCCGGGGCATAGCCGCCACTCCGGCGGGCCTCTACTTCTGGACAGCCTTTGAGCGGCTGTCGGCGGTGGGCCTGCACATTGCCCTGTCGGTGCTGGTGTACGCTGCCGTCCGCAATCGGGGCAAGCGGTACTGGTTCCCCGCGGCGATTCTGATCCACGCCCTGGTGGATATGGTGGCCGTTTTGACCAACGCCCTCTTCTCCGTTGTCATCACAGAGGGGACCGTCGCTCTGCTCACCCTGGGGGTGATATTCCTGGCGCGAAAGGTTTATTTGGGTGAAAAGCAAGAAATCTCTTGACCTTCCCCCTTGTGGAAGGTGTAAGGTAGTTTCAAAAAGGGGGAACGTCCATGAAGATCAACGAGGTGGAGGCCCAGGTGGGCATCACAAAAAAGAACATCCGCTTCTATGAGGAGCAGGGGCTGCTGTCCCCCCGGCGCAACAGCGAGAACGGCTACCGGGACTACGGCGAGGCGGAGGTGGCCGTCCTGCGGCAGATCAAGCTCATGCGCAAGCTGGGCGTGCCCCTGGAGGAGATCAGGAAAATGCAGGCCGGCGGCACCGTGGCCGACGGGATGCGCCGCCACCTGGTCACCCTGGAGCGGGAGCAGAAGAGCCTGGAGAAGTCCATCCAGCTCTGCCAGTCCCTGAAGGACCGGGAGGAGCGGCTGGACGCCCTGGACGCCGCCGGGCTGCTGGAGGAGATGGAGAGGCTGGAGCAGGCGGGCACCACCTTCCAGGACAAGCAGAAAAACGACTTGAAGCCTGTCCGGTATGTGGGCGCCGTTGTCATGGCCCTGCTCACCACCGCCCTGATGGCCGCCCTCATTGCGTTGATGGTGTGGGCCTTCACCGTGGACCCCGCCGACGCCCCGCCTTTGGCGCTGGTAGTGGTGCTGGTGGCCCTTCCCGGGGTGGTTATCCTGGGGGTGCTGCTGGCTCTGTTCCAGCGGATCAAGGAAATTCAGAAGGGAGAGGAAGACGATGCGAAAAACTACTAGCGGCAAGGGCTTCGCCGGAGCGGTGGTCATCACCGTTTTGGTGGCCGCGTTTATGCTCCTGGCCACCGGGGCCCTGCTGGCGGGCTACTTCAGCGAAAACCCGGAGCCCTTCGCCACCGGGCTGATCCTGTTCGTGGCGTTTTTGTACCTGGCCATCGCTGTGGGAGTGATTGTGGCCCTGTTCCAGCGGTGGAGAGAGATCAAGGGAGGGGAAGAGGACGAAGCAAAAAAGTACTGAGAAGCGTGCGGCGGTGCGGTCGGTGGTCCTCAGCACCCTGTTCCAACTGATGACGATAGGGGCGCTGCTGTACGCCCGGTCCTGCACGGACATCGGCTGGCTGCGGAACCTGACGCTCTTTCTGGCCGTGGCCGACCTGATTACCATTCCCTTCACCTTTGCCGTCCTGCGACAGCGAGTGCGGGAGATTGAGAAGGGCGAGCTGGAGGAAGCCAAAAAGTATTGATTCATTTATAATAAGGAGGAAGAAATTATGCTGCTGGTAAACATCGACTACATCCCCGGGAAGGAATTTGAGGTGCTGGGCATGGCCAAGGGCACCGTGGTCCAGTCCAAGAACTTCGGCAAGGACTTTATGGCGGGCATGAAGACCCTGGTGGGCGGGGAGATCACCGGCTATACCGAGATGCTCAACGAGGCCCGGCAGATCGCCGTCAAGCGCATGGTGGACGAGGCCGAGGGCCTGGGGGCCGACGCGGTGGTCAACATCCGCTACGGCTCCTCCGCCGTGATGCAGGGGGCGGCCGAGGTGATCGCCTACGGCACGGCGGTGCGGTTCAAATAAAATGGGGCTTCCCCCTAGAGGGAAGCCCTTTCTTTCATTGACAGCCTCCGCCTTCGGGCTTATAATGCGGTCAGCATACCCCAGAACAAAACAGGAGATGACTGCTGTGTTTGGATTTGGAAAAAAAGAGACAAAGACGCCAGAGGAGCGGCTGGCCGACCTCCAGAAGAAAAAGGACTGGGCAGGTTTGGCCAAGGCCTATTACGAAATGGGCACAGCCGCCATGGACGGGGGCGATTTGAACCGCGCCCAGCTCTGGCTCCACCGGGCGGACACCATCTACAGCGCCGACGACGCCGTATACGAGAAGGTGGGGGACAAGCTCACCGACGACTGCTCCGAGCGCATCGGGGCCCTGGAGGACGAGGAGCTGCTGTATAACTCCATCCTCTCGGAGATCGAGGAGAAAGCGGAGGAGCTGGAGGACACTCAGCTCCGGGTGTGGGGCCTGCTGTCCGTGGCCCGGCTGGTGAAGCTGGGGAATCGGCTGTCCTCCCTGCCCGGCTGCCAGGTGCTGGGCGAGCTGGGCTGGGCGGTGGAAATGATGCTCAACTCTTTCCTGAAGCTGCCCTCCCAGGAGGACTATCAGAAGCTGATGGACATCTGCAACGGCCTGTATGAGCTGGGGGATTCCGAGGCCTTCTACGGCGGCGGACAGATCGATGTCCCCGGCAAAGCCCCCTTCCAGGTCTTTGACCTGAACGGTATGGGGGTCCTGCTGGAGCTCAGCGGCTGCGTGGACAGTCACCTGCGTCTGCTGGCCGCCCTGAGCCAGGGGGCGGCGGACCTGCCCCGGGGTGAGATCGGCGTCGTGAGCTGTGCGCTCCTGCCTGACTACTACGTCCGCACCCTGGGCGGAAAGCCGGAGGATGCGCCCCAGATCAAGGCGGAGCTGGCGCGCATTTGGAGCGATTATGAGCTTGTCCGCTCCGGCGGTCTCTTGAGTGAGGCGGCCAAGCGTATCAGTCAGTATCAGGAGCTGGATATTCTCCAATAAACGCGCAAGAGCTCCGGTCACTGACCGGAGCTCTTGTCTTTTCTTGGATAGGGGGTAGGATCGTCCGTCAGGCCCACCAGGTAGTCGATGGATACCTTGTAAAACTCCGCGATGCGCATGATAATGGACAGCTTTGGCTCCTGCCTGCCCACTTCATAATTTTGGTAGGCCTTTTCTGTCATATCGCAGTAAATGGATACTTCTCTTTGCGTATATTTCCCTTGCTTCCGGCAAGCCCGCAGTCGCTCAGCTAATATTTTCCTCATATTTATACACCCACAATCGTTCTTGACATATCATTATAGAGTGGTATAATGGAGAATATTCTAGTAAACATTACCGAACGATTGGTTGTGATAACGATGGAGCCATCCATCTCTTACACAGTGGACGACGCCCTCATCACGGGGGTCATCGCGAAGGCGGTATGGTCGGAGCAGCGGCGGCCCGGGCTGTGGCAGGACATGCTCTCCGCCTTGGAGCGGGGGGCGGCCAAGACAGAGGAGGGGACCGTCAACGCCTTTTTGTTCCAGGCCATGGTGGACCGGCTGCTGGAGGAATTTCACACTGAGGAAAAATAGGGACTGCCCGCACTCAAACGGGCGGTCCCTGTTGTTGTCCATTGGGGATACGCCCCAGGAGGGAGAAAAGGGAAAAAATTTTGCCCACTATGTTATGTTTCTTGAGAAACAGTCCGATAAATATGGTACAGAAGAGTTTAGGATTGCTACGCGTTCTCCCCTCCGGGGAGGATTCAGGAGGTTACAGATATGTTAGTTACAAGACGTGAAGGCTTTACTTCCGCCCCCATTACCGCCGGCGCCGCCCGCTCTGGCGGAACCAAGCGCGCCCGGACGGCGGAGAGCAGCTTCGACCAGATTACCCTGTCCGCCAGAGCGGGTCAGGAGGCCAGCCCCGCCTTCCGGGACCTGGCCGCCGCCCTGTCCCAGCAGGTGCGTACCTACAACACCACCGGCAAGGTGCAGGAGCTGCACCGCCAGGTGATATCCGGGGAGTACCGCCCCGACGCCAGAGAGACAGCGGCCCGGATGCTGCTGCTGACGGAGGACGAGTAAATGGCGAGCTGGCAGGATTACCTAAAGCTGATGGTCAGCCTGACCCACACCCTGGAAGAGCTTACCGGGGTGGAGCAAAATAAGAATGACGCCGCCTCCCGGGGAGACCTGGCCGGGGTGGAGGCCTGCATGAAGCAGGAGCAGGTGCTCAGCCTGACCCTGCGCGGCTATGACCAGAAGCGGGACGCCATGCTGGCCGCTCTGGACCTGCGGGGGACCACCCTCAGCCAGCTGGAGAACCGCTGCCCTGATGAGCTCCAGCTGGAGGTCAAGGGCGTGGTGGAGGAGCTGCGCCGGCAGTACAGTCTGTTTCAGGCCGCCAGCCAGGTGGCCAGAGACACACTGGAGGTCAACCTGCGGGCCATCGAGCGTATGCAGGCCGTCCAGGCCGGAGACGCCGCCCAGGCGGCGGAGGACCGCAAGACCCACCAGACAGATTTCCGGGCTTGAGGCCCGACAAAAGTTCCAATTCTTTTTTGTGTTTCCGCCCCCTGCGGGGGCGGGAGACGGAGCCTCGACGAATTGGAAGATTAAGATAAAGGAGAACTACCATGGCTATTATTGGTACTTTTGGCTCTTTCACCGCCGCGCGGCTGGGGATCTACGCTTCCCAGGCCTCTCTCAACCTGACGGGCAACAATATCGCCAATATCAACACCAAGGGCTACACCCGCCAGCGGCTGGACCTGGTGTCCCTGCACTCCGACGGCAATATCCGGTACGCCAACAGCTACAACCTGGATATCGGCTACGGCGTGCTGGCTGAGGGCACCTCCCAGCTGCGCGACCCCTTTATGGACATCCGCTACCGCAACGAGCAGTCCAGCGTGGGTGCCTATGAGGCCCGGCTGGACGGTTTGAAGCAGCTGTCCAACATCCTGGACGAGGTGGGCGACGGCGATGGCGACTTCGGCGTCATCGAGTACCAGTTCAACGACCTGATCCAGCAGCTGCAAATTCTCAGCCGCAACGCCAACGACGACACCAGCGACACCAACGTCCGCTCCTCCTGCGAGAGCCTGGTGCAGCTGTTCAACGACTACGCCAACGCCCTGGTCACCGCCAAGGACACCATCACCGACAAGCTGAAGGAGCAGGTCGGGTCGGTCAACACAATCCTGACCCAGATTCGGGACCTGAACGAGCAGATCAGAGAGGCGGGCATCTACGGGGACAACGCCCTGGAGCTGCGGGACCACCGCAACCTGCTCATCGACGAGCTGTCTACCTATATCAAGGTGGATGTGCGGTACGATATGGAGAAGATTGACGAGTTTAACTCCGTGGAACGGCTGAATATCTCCATCGCCGGCACCGGCAATCCCCCCATCAAGCTGATCCAGGGCATCTACGGCACCCAGCTCACCATGCCCGAGATGACGCCCATGCGCAACCCGAAGTACGACCCCAGCCTGCCCACCAGCAACCGCTATATCAGCCAGGACAGCACCCCCGGCAACTTCAAATATACCGATAATATCCAGGCCGCATTGAAGGACGCAGACGGAAAGGCCATTACCAATGATGCCGAAGGTCAGGACCTTATTAGAAACATAAAAGGGTTTGAAACCGGTATCCCTGATGACAACATGTATGGAAGGGGGCCGGCCGGGACCGCCGAGAAGTATCTGGACGCCAACGACGCCCCCACTAACGATCCCGACCAGGCGAAGCCGGTCAACAACGCGGTGAAAAAGGCGGACGACAACCGCCTGTGGATGGGGCTGGAGGCCCTGACGGACCGCAAGGGCAAGGTTATGAAGGAGGAGGGCAACATCGACAGCCAGCCGGTGGACCTGAGCGACACCGTCCTGTTCGGTTCCCTCCAGGCGTACCGCGAGCTGATCACCGAGGAGGGCGAGTTCTCCAGCGAGCAGGATATCGCCTTCGACAAAGACGCCAGCATCAAGCGGGGCATTCCCTACTACCAGCACGCCCTGGACGCCCTGGCCCGGAAGTTTGCCGAGACCATGAACAAGGCCAATGAGCCCAAATTCGCCGGCTACGAGACGGAATTTATTGATGACGGTAAGGGCAACAAGGTCGAGGTGTATAAGCTCGATCCCCCGGGGAAGTGTGATTTGGAGACCGGCGACAATCTGGGCGATCTTATTCAAAAGATCGCAAAAGAAAAGAATATAACTGATGACGAAGCCAAGCTGTATCTGCGGCGCACCGATTTGTCAGATTTGCCCGAGGACCTGAGGGAGGAACTCAAGATCGTTCAGGAGAAGCACCTGTCCCCCACCGGATTGGACCACGGCATCAAAAAGATGGCGGGCGGCAACCTGTTCAGCACCCGCGGCGACAGCGACGACGACGGCACGGATCCCGCCGATCCGACGAAAGGCTCACAGATCACCGCCGCCAACATCTCCATTGCCAAGAGCTGGTCCACCGGCGAGGTCCGCATCCGGTGCTTCAAGGAGAACACCGACGGTCTGGACCACTCCACTGACAACAGCAATGTCAACCACATGATTTCCCTGATGGGGGAAAAGCTGGAGTATGCGCCTAAGGATGTGGTAAGCGACGCGGCCAGCGACAAAAAGTATTTTAACGGCACCTTCCAGGAGATGCTGAACAATACCAACCACATTCTGGCCACCGACCAGAAGACCTCTACCACCCTCTACAACGGCTACACCTCCAGAGCGCTGGCCCTGGACAACGACCGGCAGAGCGTCTCCGGTGTGGACCTCAACGAGGAGGCCACCAGCATGATGATGTACCAGAAATCCTATGCCGCCGCCTGTCAGCTCATGACCACGCTGGATTCCATGCTGGATAAGCTGATCAACGGCACCATCAGATAAGGAGGTAACCTGAGATGGGCTTTCGCATTACCACCAACATGATGATGAACACCTACCGCTACAATCTGATGAATTCCACCAACACGCTTTCAGATTCAGTGGATAAGGTGCAGACCAAGCGCAACTTCAACAGCTACGCGGAGGACCCCGCCGCCGCCTCTCAGGCCTTCCGCCTGCGCCGGCAGTGGTGCCAGACCAGCAGCCAGCTGGACAACACCGACGCCACCTACAGCAAATTCCATACCGCCTGGACCAACCTGGGCGGCATCATCAAGGACCTGAGCGACGCCAACGGCCGGGTGTCCGCCATCCGGGGCAACAGCGACACCTCCGGCGAGAGCCGCAAGGCCCTGGCTCAGGTCCTGCGGGAGACCGCCGACTCGGTGGTCCAGTCCATGAACCAGAAGGTGGGCGAGCAGTTCATCTTCGCCGGGAACGACGGGCTCAACGTCCCCTTCACCTGGAACGACGACCACACCAAGCTGTACTACCGGGGGGTCAACGTGAACGCTGGCGGGGTGCAAAAGCCTGATGAGGCTACCAATCCCCCGCCCGCCTGGACAGCCAACGATCTAGACCCCCGAACTTACCTGCCCAAGGATATGCCCTCCTCTGACCCCGACCCGGACGTGCAGGCCTGGATCGACTACTACAAGGACCAGGCCGACGTGAAGAAGCTGGAGGCTATGAACAAGGAGGAGCTGCCCCTGGACATGGGCATGGGCCTGAAGGAGATTAACGGCGTGCTGGTCAACGGCTCCGCCTTTGACAGCGCCCTGCGGGGCATCAGCTTCCTGAACTACGGCGTGGACGAGAAGACCGGCGACCCCAACAGCCTGCCCTTGGTGATGCGGGAGCTGGCCGACGTGTTCCAGGCCTGGGACGAGGATATCGATCCCCAGGGCTATAACCCGGCTCTGGCCGGTCCGTCGGCCCAGGGGCTGAGCGCCTCGGAGCTGCAGGCCAAGGCCTACCGGCTGATGGATAAGCTGAACGCCGCCCAGGAGCACACCACCGAGAAGTACGTGGAGCTGGACGCCAAGTCCTCCTTCCTCCAGTCCAACAGCAGCCGGCTGTCTACCGAGGTCACCAACCTGAACGAGCAGGTGCTGGGCGTGGAGCAGATCAACCTGGCCGACGCCATCACCCAGCTCTCCTGGGACCAGATGTGCTACAACGCCGCACTGAAAATCGGTACCCAGCTGCTCAGCCAGTCCCTCATCGACTATATGAACTGAGCCCACCCATTCAATTGTGTGTAATGTGAGGCAGGGAAGCCTTTAAGACGTCTAAAAGATGTAGAAGGGAGCGCGTATCACACAATGAAACCTCTGATTGAAATTACCACTGTCCCCATCCAGATCGAGATGAAAACCACCAACGCCAAGCTGGAGTACGCCCGGGGCACCGCCGAAATGGAGATCACCAGGCAGGACAACGGCGGTCTCCAGATTAAGAGCCGTCCCATCAAGGTGAATATCGACACCTACGAGGCCCGGAATTCTCTGACGCCTACCATCGCCCGCTACCTGGAGCAGGGCAGCCAGAAGGGCCAGCAGGCGGCCTACGAGGCCACCGCTACCTACGCCCGGCAGGGCCAGCTCATGATGGAGACCAAAATCGGGGAGGAGCTGGTCACCAAGTTCGCCGGAGAGGCCATGATGAAGGACGTCAAGACCAATGTGGGCCTTCAGTTCCTGCCCGACCCCGGCCCCGAGATCACCTGGGACCCGGGCGAGATGAACATTCGCTATGAGATGGATAAGCTGGCCATCGACTGGAAGCTGAACGAGGGCAGCTTTGAGTTCACCCCCGGAGATATTGAGTTTACCGTAGCCCAGCGGCCCGACGTGGTCATCAAGTATATTGGGGGTCCCATTTATGTCCCGCCCTCTTCCGACCCCAACTACGAGCCGGTGGATGTGAAAGTATAAGCACATGCTCCTCCTCCCCTCCCACAGGGGAGGAGGATTGCCAAAATAGGAGGAGACATGCGGTTAAATACGAAATATTTCGGTCAGATTAACTGTCCAGAGGAGGACAAGCTCCATTTCCCGGAGGGACTGTTCGGCTTTGAGGAGGAGAAGGAGTTCTTCCTCCTGCCCTTCGAGGGCAGCGAGGACACCCTCCTCTGCTTCCAAAGCGCAACGACGCCCGGCCTGGCCTTTGTGGCGGTAAATCCCTTCTCTCTCAAGCCGGACTATGCACCCATTCTCACCCGGGAGGAGCTGAAGGCTCTGGGGGTGGAGCGCAGTGAGGACCTGTGCTTCTATACCCTGTGCGTGGTGCGCAGCCCGGTGGGCGACAGCACGGTAAATCTGCGCTGCCCGGTGGCCGTCAACGACCAGACCCGGCAGGCTTTTCAGGTAATTCTGGAGGAGGGCAGCTACCACATGCACCACCTTCTGTCAGAATTCGGACGGAAGGGGGAGGGCAAATGCTGATCCTCCAACGGAAAGAAGGGGAGTCGCTACTGATCGGGGACGAGGTGGAGGTCACTGTCTTATCGGTAGAGGCGGGACGGGTCCGCCTGGCCATCCAGGCCCCCCGCAGTGTCACCATCCTGCGCAGCGAGCTGAAGGGCGCCGCCGACACTAACCGGGAGGCGGCGGACGAGGAGGTCTCTCCCCTGGAGCTGCTGGGCGTACTGAAAAAGCCAGAGAACTAAAAAAGGGCCGGATATCCGCTGGATATCCGGCCCTTCTCGCTTTCTTTCGTGGACTGGTTTTTATCGGTGCGCCCCCGCCCTCAGGGGGACGGGCTGGGGATCGCCGGAGAGCTCCTCTGGCCGGTTGGGGTAGAGCCGGCGCAGGCGGGCGATACACAGGGCGCTGGCGGGCACCAGGAACAGGTCGGCGCACACCCAGGCAGCGGGGGAGGCGAAGCAGGCGGCGGTGTAACCGAAGGCGGGCACCAGCACCATTCCCACCCCGGTGCGGGCGGCCATTTCCAGCACGCCGGCCAGGATGGCAAAGGGGCTGAAGCCCATACCCTGGATGGAGAAGCGGACGATGTTCACCAGGGCCAGAGGGAAGAAGAAGGCGGTACCGATCACGATGTACTGTGTGGTCAGCTCCATCAGGACCGCCACGTCCGTCTCCTTGGGGTCCAGGAAGAGCATAGCGCACTGGGGTGCGAAGCGGAGCATAGCGGCCAGAGCGATGGCCGAGTAGCCCAGTCCCAGCAGGGCGCAGGAGCGGATGCCCTTGGACAATCGGTCCAGCCTGCAAGCCCCCACGTTCTGGCCGCAGTAGGTGGCCATGGTGGCCCCCATGGCGTCGAAGGGGCAGGCCAGCAGCTGAAACACCTTGGCCCCCGCCGCCACGGCGGCCACGTAGAGGCTGCCCAGGGCGTTCACCGAGGACTGGAGCACGATGGAGCCGATGGCAGTAATCGAATATTGCAGCCCCATGGGGATACCCATGGTACACAGCACCCCGCAGGAGTGGAGGTCCAGCCGCCGCTCCTCCCTGGTCATGCGCAGAATGGGGTACTTCTTCATCATGTAGAACAGACAGGCGATGCCGGACACCCCCTGGGAGGCCACCGTGGCGATGGCCGCCCCAGCCACCCCGGCCTGGAAGCCTAGAATGAGGGCAAAGTCCAGGGCGATGTTCAGCACCGAAGACAGGGCCAGGAAGTACACTGGCGTCCTGCTGTCTCCCAGGGAGCGGATGATCCCGGCCAGCAGGTTGTAGAGGAAGGTGGCCGGTATGCCCATAAAGATGACAAAGATATAGGCGTGGGCGTTGTCGAAGATGTCCGCCGGGGTGAGCATTGCCGTCAGGATTTGCCGGCACAGCAGGCCGGTGGCGGTGGTGAGCACCACCGCGAAGAGGATAGACAGCCAGGCGGCGTTGGCTACATAGCGGCGCATCTTGGAGGGCTCACCCGCCCCCATCCGCTGGGCCACCGGGATGGCGAAGCCGTTGCACACCCCCATACAGAAGCCAATCACGAAGAAGTTGACGGAGCCGGTGGAGCCCACGGCCGCCAGGGCGGCGGAGCCCAGCAGCTTGCCCACAATCATGGTGTCCACCAGGTTGTACAGCTGCTGGAACAGCATACCGAACAGGGTGGGCAGGGCGAAGCCCAGGATCAGCCGCATAGGGCTGCCCACAGTCAGGTCCTTGGTCATAGATATACCTTCCTTTTGGAAAATCTCCGACCTATTATAGCCATCCTCCCCTCGCCTGGCTAGCGGCTTTTTGACGGTTTTATCCCCCAGCTTTGGGGATTTTTTCATCAAAATCCCCCCGTCCGGTCACGGCCGGGCGGAGGGATGTCATTATGCGTTCTTCGCCATCCGGCTACAGGCCAGGGCGGTAGCCAGAAAGTAGCCCCCGTAGACCACCAGGATCACCCCCGCGGTGACGGCGCTGCTGGCGGTGCTGTCCACCTTGCCCACGGCGAAGATGATATCGTTGGCGGCCTTCATGCCCACCACAGAGTGGACCAGGGCCAGGACCAGAGGCAGGAGGAAGGCCAGAGCCACCTGCTGGGTGGCGGAGCGCTTCATTTGCTTCTCTTCGGCCCCCAGGCGGCGGAGGACGGCGTAGCGGCCGGTGTTGTCCGCCCCCTGGCTGAGCTGCTGGAGGGCCAGCACCGCCGCGGCGGCCAGCAGGAAGGTGAAGCCCAGGTACAGCCCCAGAAACAGGGCCAGAATCTTGTTGCCCACCATGTCGGCGTAGATGAACAGCCGGGTCTCCATCCGAACGGACAGCCTGTCGTTCAGGGGCCGGATGAGCTGGAGGAGCTGATTTTCCGTCTCCTCCCCGCTGCCCCCGGCGTAGTCGGCGGACCACACCTGACGGCGTATTTCCAGCCGTTCCGCCATTTCGTCAGGGATGACCACACAGCGCAGTCCCAGATTGCCTGTGGAGAGCTTGTCTTCCCGATCCTCCAGCAGGGCGGGCAGGGGGCCGGCGTAGGCTGGCAGGCCCTGTCTGGTCAGCAGAGCGTCACAGTCGGACACTCGGATGGCAGCGCTGGCGTCCTCGATACCGGTGACCTCTTTTTCATTGTAGTAGAAGGGTGTGTCGTGGCTCCAGGCCAGCTTCTCGTCCGGGTCAAAGCCCCCCTCCCGGAGGAGGGCGTCAAAGTCGATGAGCTCGGTGTCCCCCGACTGGTTCTGCACCGTGATATCGAAGGGGGCCTCTCCGTCGGTCATGGCGGTGAGGGTGGAGTTGAGGCCCAGGGAGCTGGCGGTGATGCCGATGGCCAGCAGCAGGAGGATGCACACCACCGTCTGGGCCAGGTAGGTGGTGTGAACCTTGCTGATCCACTGCCGCAGGGTGAACACATTCAGATTTTTGAAGTACAGCCCCGGGCGGCCCTGGACGAACTTCATCACGAACCCGGACAGGGAGCGGAAAATGAGCAGGGTGCCCAGCGTTCCCAGCCCCAGCATGGGGAAGCACAGGAAGGGAATCGCCACGGCCAGGGCCATGCCAAAGAACAGCAGAATGGCGTAGGCGGCGGCCAGGCATACTACCCCCAGGACAAACTGGAACACCGCCACCCCCAGGGGCCGGGGCTTGAGCACCTCATTTTTCCGCTCCCCGTGGATCAGGTCGATGAGCTTTGCCTTGGACACCTGCACTCCGCTGAGGGCCATCACCAGCAGGAAGATAACACCGAAGTACAATACCGTCTTGACCGCCGCCTTGGGGGAAAAGTTCAGAGCCAGCAGAGCGGATACGTCCATCTCAAACATGGACAGGGTGAGGGCGGACATGCCGAAGCTGGCGGCCACCCCCAGGGCCAACCCGGCGATGAGGGAGACGATCCCGATGAGCCCCGTCTCCAGAAAGAGCAGCCGGGACACCTGCCCCTGGCTCAGGCCCAGCAGCAGATAGGTGCCCAGCTCCCGCTTCCGGCGGCGGAGCAGAAAGCGGTTGGCGTAGAGGATGAGGCAGGCCAGCACCACCGCCACAAAGACGGAGAACACGTCAATGAGCATCATAATGGCCCCCACCATAGGGTTCCCGGTCCGGCCTAGAAAGACCATGGCCCCCTGGCCGTCGATGGAGTTGAAGGTATAGAATAGGCACACGCCGAAGGTGAGGGTGAGCAGGTACACCCCGTAGTCCCGGAAGGACCGGCGCACGTTGCGCAGGGCCAGCTTAGAGAACATCGGCCATCCCTCCCCCCATCTCGGTGACCACCTGGATGATCTTCTTAAAGAAGGCCTTCCGACTGTCGTTCCCCCGGTGGAGCTCCAGGAAGATCTGGCCGTCCCGGAGAAAGACTACCCGGCGGCAGCAGCTGGCAGTAAAGGCGTCGTGGGTGACCATGAGGATGGTGGCCCCCAGCTCCTGGTTCAGCTCGTCCAGCCGGTCCAACAGCAGTTGAGAGGACTTGGAGTCCAGGGCGCCGGTGGGCTCGTCGGCCAGCACTAGGGCCGGGCGGGTCACCATGGCCCGGGCAGCGGCGCACCGCTGCTGCTGGCCCCCGGACATCTGGTAGGGGTACTTGTCCAGGCAGTCGGTGATACCCAGAAGGTCCGCCATCTCCCGCACCCGCTTATCAATCTTCTGGGCGGGGGCCTTCACAATGGACAGGGACAGGGCGATGTTCTCATAGGCGGTGAGGGTGTCCAGGAGGTTGCAGTCCTGGAAGATGAACCCCAGCCGCTCCCGGCGGAATTTGGCCAGCTCCTTGCCCTTGAGGCGGGTGAGCTCTTTGCCGTCGATGACGATGGAGCCGGCGGAGGGCCGGTCGATGGTGGACACGCAGTTGAGCAGGGTGGTCTTACCCGACCCGGAGGGGCCCATGACCCCCACGAACTCCCCAGCCTCCAGAGACAGGGACACGCCGTCCAGCGCCCGGGTCAACGACCCGCCCTTTCCATAGACCTTTTTCAGGTCGGTAACAGTTAAGATCTCAGACATGGTGATCTGCTCCCTTCGTTTAACTGTACTAGAGTGTATCATACAGTTGTGAAAAATGCTCTAAAGGAATCATGAGGATTTCATTAAGGTTTCTTTAAATTGGTTTTCCTTGATTTTCTCCCCCAAATATGCGATACTACTTAAAAACAAAGGGGGCGGGACCATGCTGGAGGTGCGCGGGCTGTGCAAGAGCTACGGGGGACGCCAGGTACTCTGTCCAGTGAGCTTCGTCCTGCCTCCGGGTCAGTGTCTGGGGCTGGCCGGGCACAACGGCTCGGGGAAGTCCACTCTGCTGCGGCTCATCGCCCAGATCGAAAAACCGGACGGGGGCGACGTCCTCTATGAGGGCCGCTCCGTTCTGGGAAACCGGCAATTCCTGCGCAAAATGCTGGGTTACGTCCCCCAGAGTACGGAGCTGGCCCGGGAGCTGACGGTAAAACAGCAGCTCAGGCTGTGGCAGGCGGCCTGCGGGCTGTCCGGCCCCCTCCCAGGGGACATTCTGGACCTGCTAGGGCTGGAGCCCCTGATGAAATCCCCCATCCGCACCCTGTCGGGGGGGATGGCCCAGCGGGTGAGCATCGCTATGGCCCTGCTGTCCCGGCCCCGGGTGCTGCTGATGGACGAGGCCGCCTCCGGCCTGGATGGCGGCTATGTCCCAAAGCTGCTGGACTGGCTGGAGAGTACCTACCTGCCCGGCGGCGGCAGCCTGATCTGGTGCAGCCACCACCCCGAAGAGCTCTCCCGGCTGTGCGGCGCGGTGCTGACCCTGGAGAATGGAACGCTGATTTCATAAGGAAGAGGAGGAAATGAGATGATTTGCAGAAACTGCGGAAACGAGATGCGGGAGGACGCCCGATTCTGTCCCCACTGCGGGGCGATGAACGCCCCCGCTCCGGAGGGCGGGCTGCCCCAGGGCGCCCCCTCTTACAGCTCCGCCGCTCCCGCCTGGGAGGGCCCCGAGGGCGGCGGAAGGAAGAAAAAGACCGGCCTCTTCATCGGCGTCGGCGTGGCTGTGGTGGCGGTGATCGCCCTTGTAGCGGTGTTCGCCGGCGGCCTGTTCTCCAACCCTAAAAAGCAGGTGGAGGCCGCCTTTGTCAAGAGCGCCGCCGCCTATGTCCAGGCGGAGAAGGCCCTGAACCTGCCCGACACCGCCCAGTGGCAGCGGGAGCAAAATATCAGCCAGTACCTGACCCTGGCCCTGAAAGACATCAACAGCGGCCTGATTGGCTATGACATGTCCGCCCTCAGCGGTCTGGAAGTATTGCTGTCCGCCTCCTACAACGGCGGGGACCGGTACGCGGCCTTCGATCTGACGGCCAACTGGGCGGAGGAGGAGCTGCTCTCCCTGTCTATGACAGCGTCCGACCCCTATCTGTGGTTCAATTCCCCCCAGCTCACCGGCAACACCCACTACGGCGTGAACACTGAGACCCTGGGGGCCGACCTGACGGCTATGACCGGGGACGACTCCATGAAGGACGTCAGCTTCAACCTCTTCGACCTGGTGGACACGGTGCTGGAGAGGGTGGACCAGGAGAAGCTGGAGCAGGACATCACTGCGGCCAACAAGACCCTGTGGGAGGAGGCGCAGGTCAAGAAGACCGGAGCCAAAACCCTGGACCTGAACGGGACGGAGACCAAGACCACCGCCTTCCGGGTGACCTTCCCCCAGGAGGCCCTGGAGGGCTACGCGGACGCCCTGGTGAAGGTCATGTCCGCCATGAGCTACTACGACCTCTACGAGGAGCTCTACCGCTCCATGGGCATGCCTCAGGACCAGATCGACGAGATCATGGACGCGCTGGAGGAGCTGGACCCCTACGCCGCGCTGGCCGATGACCTCAAGGACGCCATCGGCGAGGCCGGCGGCCTGGAGTTGGAGGTCTGCCTCAGCGGCGGGTATGTGTCCGCCCTGCTGTACGAGGGCGAAATCGACGGCACAGACCTGTCCCTGGCCCTGTACCTGGGCGGCGGCGAGGCCTATGTGGACGACCTGAGCCTGGAACTGGAGGTGGACGGGGTCAAGCTGACGGTGAAGTCCACCGGCGACCACGGCGGCAGGAGCGGCGTCTTTACCGACAAGACCACCATCAAGGGCAGCCTTCTGGGCCTGACCTCCCTCAACTCCGATCTCCGCTATGAGCCCCACCGCTATGACCCCCAAAAGTTCAACGATAATTTCAGCTGGGAGCTGTCCATTCCCGGCGCGGGCTCTCTGGAGATGGCGGGCGCCCTCGACATCTCCGAAGTCCGCTTCGACCTGGACCTGGACGACGTCACTCTCAAGGTGATGGGCGCGGACGTGTGTACCCTGTCCCTCTCCTATCTGGTGGAGCACCGGGCCGTCCACGGAGGCGTTCCCCCCACCTTCCAGTCCCTCACCCGGATGGACCCGATGGAGCTGATGACGGCGGCGCTGGACGTCCAGAGCAGGGCCGAGGCCTGGGCGGCCGAGATGGAGGCGCTGTTCGTCTCCCGCCTGCCCGCCGAGCTGCTCTACGGCACGATGTACTGATGGATACCCTCCGCTTCGGCGCAACTTATTTTAAGCTGACCCTGGGCAGGCTCTGCCAACAGCGCTGGCTGCTGGCAGGGCTGGCTCTTTTGTGCCTTCTTTTGCCCCTTGGGGCGGGCCAGGCGGCCAATACCCTGCTGTCCCGGGGGGTGGACTTTCACGGTGTCACCCTGGCGATTTCCGCCCCGGAGGGGGACGGCGTCCCCCAAATGCTGGAACAGTTTATGGGGGACATGGAGGATATCGCCCAGTATTGCCGCATCGTCTCCATGGACGAGGAGGCGGCCCTGTCCGCCCTGGAACGGGGGGAGGTCACTGCCGTGCTGGCCCTGCCGGAGAACTTTATCCGGGGGGTGATGTGGGGGGAGAACCCGGACCTGCGGCTCATCGTGGCCGGGGACCGGCCCCTGGAGTCTCTGCTGCTGCTGTGGGTGGGCCAGAGCGCCTGCGACATCCTCTCCGCCTTCCAGAGCGGGGTGTACGCTGTACTGGATCTCTATGAGGAAGCCCCGCCCCCCGGCCTTGACCGGGAAGACGTGGTGCTGGACATCAACCTGCGCTATATCTCCCTGGCTGTGGACCGGACGGACATGTTCCGGACGGAGGAGATCTCCGCCACCCGGACCCTACCCGTCCCCCTCCACTACGCTCTGGCTCTCATCTCCTACTTCGCCCTGTCCGCCGCCCCCCTGTTCGTCCCTGTCTACAGTGGGGACTGGCTGCGCCCCCAGCGGCGGCTGCGGGCGGCGGGCCGGGGGACTGCCGCCGGATACTGGTCCGGGGTGCTGGCCGGGATGGTCTTTCTGCTTCCGCTTCTGCTCCCCGCCCTGCTGCTGGCGGGGGGCGGGGAGCCCCTGTCTCTGGTGGCCTCCGCCCTGGGGATGGCCTTGTACTGCTCCCTCTTTTCCTCGGTGTGCTGCCTGGCCGCCCGGAGCGTTGCCGGGTGCGGGGCGGCGGCCTTTACAATTTCCTTGGCCTCTCTGGCCTTGGCTGGCGGTATCGTCCCCCCGGTGCTGCTGCCTGGGCCGATGGGTCAGCTGAGCGGGCTGTCGCCGGTGACCTGGCTGATGGAGCTGGCCGCTCGCCCCATGGGCATCTGCCAGGTGTCCGCCTCCGCCTGGGCCGGTCTGGTCCTGACGGGCGTGGGGATGGCCGCTCTCGCCCTGTTCCTCTACCGCCGCCGGGCGGACAGCGAGGAGGTGGGACTGTGAATTTTTCCCTCACTCTGTTTAAGGCGGCCCTTCTGTCCCGGCTAACCGGCTGGCGGACCTGGCTTCTGCTCCTGCTCCTGCCGGCGGTGACCTTCGGGGCCAGGGCCCTCCTCCCAGCGGAGGAGGTATCCACCCCTGTTCAGGTGGGGGTGGTGCTCCCGGAGAAGGGAGGCGAGGCCTTCTGGGCGCGGCTGGAGGCGCGTTCCGGCCTGGTGGTCACCTTCCACTCCGCCGATCTGGCCTATGCGGAGGGACAGGTGGCGGCGGGCCGTTGGGACTGCGCCCTGGTCCTGCCCCAGGACTTCGAGAACCGTCTGGCCCGGCTGGAGGTGGACGGCCTGTTCACTCTGCTCACCGGCCCGGGCTCCGCCGTCTACCCCATGGTGCGGGAGACGGTGTCTGCCTGCGTGGCCGAGCTCATTTCCCCCGGCATGGCGGAGGAGTACCTGCTGGACAGCGGCATTGTGGACGCAGACCGGCTTGACAACCTCCGCCCCCGGCTCCACGAGGTGCTGCTGGACCAGGACCGGGTGCTGATCTCCATGGAGAGCCTGGACGGACGGCCCCTGGACCCACTAAGTCTGGCGGACAGCGGGGTATCCAATCTGCTGTCCGGCCTGGCCGCCATTTTGCTGCTCATTTGGGCGCTGCTCACCGCCATGGACCTAGGTCGGTGGCTGGACGCCCCCTTCGCCCGGCGGCTGCGCCCCCTCCGGGGGACATCAGTCCTCCTTCTGCCCCGGCTGGGGGCGGCGCTGGTCCCCGCTCTGTGCGCCGGCGCCCTGGCCCTACTGGCGGTGGACCACCCCCTCCCCTGCATCCTGGCCTTACTCCCCTACCTGCTGTTCTGGGGGGCGGCCATCCTATTGCTGGCACGTCTGCGCCCGGTGTGGAGCGCCCTGCCCGCGGTGGTCCCCTTTGTCCCGGTGCTGGGTCTACTCCTGTCCCCAGTGCTACTGGACCTGTCCCTTCTCTTTCCCGCCTTGAGCCCTGTCATCCGCTGGAACCCCGTTACCCTCTACCTTCGCGCCTGCGGCGGCGCCTGGACGGATGGGGCGGTTCTGGCGGCGGCCGGCGTAGTCCTTCTAGTCCTGCCGCCTCTCCTAGAGGGCAAAAGAGCATAACAAAGCGGCCCGGCGGACTTCCCGCCGGGCTGCCAATATGGTAAGGAGGAAAAAGAAGAAAACCTCTGATCCTTGGTAAAAGCGCCAACCGGGCGCCTGGTTCGGGGGTGGCCGGCCGCCCCCTCACTCCATACTATGCGCCCGCCGCCGGAGCGTTACAGTAGAAACAGCCACACCGCCCAGCCCAGAGAGGCCAGCGCCGCCCCCAGCGCCCCCCAGGCGGGGGCAGGGATGCGCTCCAGCCGCCGGTTCCACACCTTGCCCTGCCTGATATAGCCGTCGGCGGCCTGCCGGGCCTCCCGGAGCACCTTGTCGGCGCTCACCCCCTCCCGGGCCAGGGCCTCCTCCTTGACGATGAAGATGGCCTCCTCAAAGAGCCGGGGGTCGGGGGATTTTACCAAGATCACCTGCCGGGTGATACCCTTCACCATGATAACCACATCCTTTGCCAGTGTTTTCCTTTAGTCTGCCCGGATCTTGGAAAGTTATTCTCAGCTCAGCAGCAGCTCCAGCTCCTCCAGGGAGATGCCCGGCTGGAGGGCCATGCTGAGCCCGTAGCCAATCACCTTGGCCAGGTCGTTCACCTGGCTGTCGATGTCCTTGGGGGTGACAAGCAGGTCCTTCCCCTCCCCCAGGTCGGGCAGGTCGTCGGTGCCCAGCAGGTCGGCGGCCAGGGTGGCGCCGTCCACCACAGTGGGCACCCCCAGGGCAATCACCGGCACCCCCAGGGTGTCCTGGGTGAGCCCCATGCGGTGGTTGCCCACCCCGGAGCCGGGGGTGATTCCCGTGTCGGCGATCTGCACCGTCTTACACAGCCGGGCCACCGACCGGGAGGCCAGGGCGTCTACCGCCACCACGCAGGCGGGCCGGATCTTCTCACACACCGCCCGCACCAGCTCACCACTCTCCACCCCGGTGGTGCCCATCACCTCGGCGGCCAGAGAGGCCACCGGCCGCAGGGAGCCGAAGTGCTCCGGCATCTGGCGCACCAGGTGACGGGTAATCAGCACATTCTCATGGACCTTCGGGCCGATGGCGTCGGGGGTGATGGCCCGGTTGCCCAGCCCCGCCACCAGCACCAGCCCTTTCTCGGGCACCTCCTCCAACAGGGGGGACAGCTCCCCCGCCACCGCCTGGACCGACCGCTGAAAGACACCCTCCTCTCGGCTGGCCAGCCCCTCCAGGGTGAGGGTGACGTAGGTGCCCCGGGGCTTGCCCAGGGCCTTCTCCCCCCGTCCGTCCAGAATTTTGACGGTGTTCACCGAGATGCCCTCCCGGTACCCGTCCCGGGCCTCCACCCCCGGCAGAGCGGTAAGGGCCCCCGCCTGCTCCTGCCACAGCTCCCTGGCCTCCAGGGCCAGGTCGGTCCGTCTCATGCGCATAGCTGTCCTCCCCCTTATGCAATATGTTGTGGAATATTTTTCTTGCCGCCCTAGTTTTTGCCTCTTTCAAAAAACTATCCCGCCGCCGCAAAAAAAATCAAAAAAACAGTTGATTTTTTCGTTGAGCAATGGTACAATACAAATCTGCGTGGGCGCATTGACGCCCAAAATCAAAAATAAAATCGGAGGAGGTGTTTGGTTTGCCGAATATTAAGTCTGCCAAGAAGCGCGTTCTGGTGTCTCAGGCCAAGGCCGCGCAGAACAAGGCCGCGAAGTCCGCGCTCAAGACCGACATCAAGAAGTTTGAGGCCGCGGTGGCGGAAGGCAACCGCAGCGAGGCCGATGCCGCTTACAAGGTGGCCGTCAAGGCGGTGGACAAGGCCGCTGCCAAGGGTCTGCTGCACCGCAACAATGCCGCCAACAAGAAGAGCAAGATGACCGTCAAGCTGAGCAAGCTGGCTTGACCGTAGCGCGCGTGGAAAGCCGTCTGTGTTCAGACGGCTTTTTTCGTATTTGTTTCGACGGGGATATGTGGTAGAATGACCTCATCCGTCACAGCCTTCGGCTGTGCCACCTTCCCCTAAAGGGGAAGGCTTTGGGATGCGTAGCCTTTGGCTTCCCCTAAAGGGGAAGCCGTCAAGCGAAGCGAGACTGATGAGGCGTTTCGCGGAGCGAAACATACGAAGTAAACAAAAGTAAGGGGCCGTTTGGTGTTCGAAAGGAGGCCGCCAGATGAAAAAAATTCTCTCTTTCCCCCCGGTCTCCTTCGCGGTGGAGACGGCGGACCTCTATATGTCCATCGGGGCCCCCCGGTCGGCGGCCGCCCTGTCCTACTTTCTGATCCTCACCCTCTTTCCCCTGCTGGTGTGCGTCAACTACTTCATCGGCCTGTTCCACCTGGACCTGGAAAATCTGCTCCGCTCCCTGGACCAGCTCCTCCCCGCCGGGGCGCTGGCCGTGATGGAGGACTACCTGGGCTATGTGGCAGGCAGCCAGTCAGACGCCCTGCTGCTGGCCAGCATCATCACCATTCTGATCTCCGCCTCGGCGGGACTGCGCACCCTGCTGGCCACCCTGGACAGCCTCCACGGGACGCAGAACGTCCATATCGTCCGCCGGGTGCTGCTCAGCGTACTGCTGTCCGCCCTGTTTCTGCTCACCATCTACCTGTCGGTGGTGGTCATCTTCACCGGCGAATGGTTCTTCTGGCTGCTGGAGGAGCGGCTGCCCGGTCGTATCGCCCAGCTGGTCCCCCCGCTGTCTGGGCTATGGCGGTGGATGCGCTACCTGCTGCTGTTCTGCTTCGTGCTGCTGCTGGTGCTGGTGGTCTACCGGGCGGGCACCCCCCGGAGGGCCATGCGGACTAGGATGGTGGTGCTGTCCTCCCTGTTGGCGGCGGCGGCTATCGCGGCGGCGTCGGCGCTGTTCTCCTGGTTCATCGGCATGTCCTCCCGCTATGCCCTGATCTACGGCTCCCTGGCCTCCCTCATTATCCTGCTGGTGTGGCTCTACCTGTGCGGCTGCATCCTGCTGCTGGGGGCGGTAGTGGGAAGGGTGCTGGAAAACCGGTGGAAAAAAGCATAAAAACAGCGCCGGAAAACCGGCGCTGTTTTTCATTGTTTACTCGCTGTAGGGCTTGTCGGTCTCGATAAAGACGCCCCGGCCGGCTTCCCAGCCTACATAGAAGTTCAGCGCCTTCCCCAGGTCCCGGAGCTTGAAGTAGTTGCTGCCACCGATCTTGTAGACGGTCAGGCTGGTCTCCATGCCGTCGATAACGATGGCATCGTTGGAGGGGGAGGCCTCCTTGGCCGCCGCCGGCGCCCCTGCCAGCTCCTTGCCGGTGGCCTCGTAGGGCTGGCCGGAGGTGACCGTCACCTTGCCGCCGCTGTAGCCCACGGCAAACTGCTTCTCCGTGCCGTTGAGCACCGCCGCCACATCCCGGATTTTGAAGTAGTTGCTCCCGCCGATCTTGTACACGGTGGGGTCCTGGGCCGCGCCGTTCACCTCCAGCTTGTCGTTGGTGGGGTTGGCGGTTTTAGTATCGGCAGGCTTTTCGGGCTCCACGGGCTGGGTGCTCCCGTTATCCGGTACTATCTCAAACCAGAGATAGGTATAGCGATCGAAACCACCGAAAGTGTTGTAGTCTTCGTAGTCTTCGCGAAAACCACGGCTTAAACAATATCCTCTGTCTCCCTCGAAGGGCGGAGTAGCGGGCAAGGGCTGAGTGGGAGTGGCTTTAGCTTCATCAAGGAAATCAAAGGTAGACATACCCTCCAGGTCGCCAAACCACTGAGCATCGTAACCACCGTAAATACTATCAAAAACGGTGCCCACAACATACGCCGCAACACCTCCACCATTGGGCAGTTTGTAGACAAGACGGCCACCCATATAATACCCTTCCTCTTCTACCTCTTCTTTTATGGTTCCTTCGGGGAATACAGGTGTGATGATGGTGCCTTCCGGAATTTGATAGTAAGTTATCCCAGATTGGTCATCAACGCGGGTACCCACCACTGGCTTGGATAAGGTATAGCTGAATCCGCCATCATCCTGAATGGTGGTCTCTCCCGCCGCCATTGCGGGGATCGTCAGCCCCAGACACATCGTCAAGGCCAGCGCGAGGGATAGGATTTTCTTTTTCATCTGCTTTCTTCCTCTCTTTTTGTTTTCTCAGCGGCACATACCCTCGGAGGGCGGGAAATTGCGGCCCTCCGGGGCGTTTTCCGCCGAGACAAACAAAAGCGGCGCAGGATCAATGACCCCACACCGCATATATCCAGACACAAACCCCCAAACCGCCCCTTGTAAAAGGGCGGTCTTTCCGGTATAATGAGGGCTGGCGCAGCAATGCTGTTGTGTGGGAGGTCCGTTCTCCCGCATAGGGGCGCGGGGGTGGTCGAGACCCCCACGTCCTGCCTTTATTTGCCTCGTGCCATTACTATAACATAACTCGACGGATTACACAAGGAAATTTTTAGCGGCGCGGCTCGGTTTCGGGCCGCGTTTTCCCTTTCCAAATGCCGGGAATTGTGCTAAAATTAGCATGAGAAATTTTTGCCGCTCCGCAGGCCCGGAGCGAATCATGGGGTGACGATATGAACAAGATAATTCGCCAGCTGAACCGGGACATTCTGGAGGCCCTGGCCGCTCGCCGGCCCGGAGGGCTGACCAATCGTCGCGTCCTCCAGGACCTGATGAAGGCCCCCGCCTGGGACGAGGGCCTGTCCGCCCTGTTCCCCATCCGGGAGCGGCTGAGCTGCGCCCACATCCTGGAGCTGTGCACCCCTGTCCTGGACACCCTGTGTCCCGTCCCCCCCAAGGAGGGCTGGGGGAAGTTCACCTACCAGTATGTCTGCCACCTCATGTTCCCGGAGGGCGGCTTCGCCCCTGAGGCGGAGCGGTCTGGAGCCGGGGCGGAGTTCTATCTGGTAGCCCTCCAGGTCCTGCTGGACCACGAGCGCTCCGCTCTGCCCTTCGACCCCATGCTGGACTTTCAGTTCCTCCCCGAGGAGGAGTATGAGACCTGCGACAAGGCCCGGGAGTACCGCCGCTTCCTGGCCGCCTGGCGCGGGGAGTTCCTCTACGAGCTGATGCGCCTGGGGATGGAGTTCACCCCCTTCAAGACCCTGAGCCACATCGCCGGGGTCCACCACATCGCCATGACCGCCGCCCGGGGGCTGGCCCAGGCCGGAGTGGAGGTGGACCTGGCCCTCATCTCGGGGGCCGCCGCCGCCCACGACGTAGGCAAGTTCGGCTGCCGCCCCGGGGAGCGGGTGCCCTACCTCCACTACTACTACACCGACCAGTGGCTGCTGGACCGGAAAATGGAGGATATCAGCCACATCGCCTCCAACCACTCCACCTGGGACCTGGAGCTGGAGTCCCTATCGGTGGAGTCCCTGCTGCTCATCTACGCCGACTTCCGCTCCAAGTCGGAGCGGGACAAGGAGGGCAACGAGGTCGTGGTCCTCTACCCCCTGGACCAGTCCTTCCAGGTGATTTTGTCCAAGCTGGACAACGTGGACCGAAAGAAGCGTCGGCGGTACGAGTTCGTCTATGGCAAGCTCCACGACTTTGAGGACTACATGCGCCGGCTGGGGGTGGACGTGGACCTGACCGGCCAGCACCAGGCGCCCGTCCCGGCTAAGGACCCCGCCCTCATGGGCCCGGAGGAAACCCTGGATAGCCTGATCCTCCTGTCGGTGGAACACAACCTGCAATTGATGCACATGCTGTCCAACGAGCAGAAGTTCGGCAACATCATCGAGGCCGCCCGCTCCACCAAGAGCTGGCAGCAGCTCCGGGCCTACCTCAACGTCTTTGAGGAGTATTTCACCTACCTGTCGGTGCGGCAAAAGACCCAGGCCTTGAGCTTTCTCTATGAGCTGCTGATGCACCGTGAGGGCGATATCCGCCGTCAGGCCGGCGCCCTCATCGGCCAGATTGTGGCCCGGTTCCACCTGGTCTACCGCAAGGAGGTGCCCAACCACGCCCAGAACGACCCGGCGGAGGAGGTACCCTTCACCCTGTGGGGCCAGTATTTGGACATGATCATCTTCCCCGACCACAAAACTACCCCTCAGCAGCGCTCCCACATCAGCTACACCCTGAAGCTGGTGGTGGAGTCCATGCTGAACCACGCCCGGCCTGGGGACATCCCCCGGTTCCTGGACGCCCTGCTGCGCTACTACAACGACCCGGAGCACACCGACGACGACACCGCTTTCACCCTCCTCGATGCTGCCCGCTACCTGCCTCCCAAGCACTACGGAGAGGAGACCCGGGAGAAGCTGGTCAATTTCGCCGCCCACTTCGCCGCCTCGGAGGACCTTCGGCTGGTGACGGCCGCCCTCCAGTTCCTCCGGGAGACGGTACGTAACATCCCACGCAGCCACCCCCAGATGGCTCGCATCGCCGATCTGGTGGAGTCGGTGCCCTCCAGCCAGCTGACCACCGTGTTCCTGAAATGCCGCATCCTGCGCCGGGCAGGGCGGGACGTGTCCGCCCTGGAGAATACCCTGTACCGCACCGACATCACCAGTGAGGTCTTTCTGGACAACCTGAAAATCGCCACCCCTTGGATCGTCAAGGTAGCCGGTGTGGAGCTGCTCCGAGACCAGGTGGAGCACGGGGTGGAGGCCCACATCCTCCACATCGCCACCCACTTCTCCAACCTGGTGAAGGTATCCGAGCGGGTGGTGGTGCGGCACACCGCCGGCTCCGCCCTGGTGCACACCCTGTCCCTGCTCCGCCGGGACCAGCGCAACGAGGTGGTGGTGGAGCTGGGCAAGGGCCTGGAGATGGGTCAGTACGAGATCTCCAAGTACATCCCCCAGTACCTGGGGGAGGCCGCCCTCTACCTCCACCCCAGCGAGCTGGACGAGCAGGTGCTGTGGCTGAAAACCCTGCTGGGCTCCCCCAACGACTCCGCCGTGGCCGGGGCGCTGAACACCATCGCCGTCCTCCTCCAGCACTACCCCGCCTATCAGCAGCGCTTCCCCGAGAAGCGGGAGGTCTACGAGGCGCGGCGGCAGGAGCTGCTGGGTCTGCTCCTCCAGGGGCTGGCCCACTATCGGGAGACGGTGCGCCAGGAGGCCCTTCTGGTCACCGGCAAGCTGTTGTTCGAGAGCCCCATCCTGGATATGGAGGAGAAGGCCAGGCTGTTCTCCCTCAGCTACCGCAAGCTGCTCTTCCTCACCCAGGAGTCCTCCTCCCGGCAGGACGGCCTCACCTTCTTCTACCGGGCGGCCGCCCTGGCCCACATCAACCGCTTTATCGCCCTGCGGCGGCTGGACCACGGCCCCTTTACCTTTGAGAAGCCCCGGAAGATCGCCTTCTTCCCCGGCACCTTCGACCCCTTCACCCTGTCCCACAAGGGCATCGTCCACGCCATCCGGGACCTTGGCTTTGAGGTCTACCTGGCGGTGGACGAGTTCTCCTGGTCCAAGAAGGCCCAGCCCCATCTGATCCGCCGGCAGATCGTCAACCTGTCCATCGCCGGGGACTTCCACGTCCACCTCTTCCCCGACGACATCCCGGTGAACATCGCCAACCCCGCCGACCTGCGGCGGCTGGTGGAGCTCTTCCCGGAGCAGCAGGTGTACATCGTGGCGGGCAGCGACGTGGTGGCCAACGCCTCCGCCTATAAGACCGAACCGGTGCCCTTCTCCATCCGCCGGATGAACCACGTCATCTTCCGCCGGGCGGGAGAGGCCGAGCTGCCCGCCCCTCTGCCCATCACCGGACGGGTCATCCAGCTCCAGCTGCCCCCCCACCTGGAGGACATCAGCTCCACCCGCATCCGGGAGAACGTGGACCTGAACCGGGACATCTCCAATTTCATCGACCCGGTGATCCAGGATTTTATCTACCAGAACGGTCTCTACCTCCGGGACAGCCAGGACAAGCCCATGCTGGGGGCCGGCGATCTGGAGTTCCAGTGGGTGGGCCAGCCCGACCCCCTGCTGCTGGACAGCCTCACTGCCGGCCAGCCCGACCGGGAAGCGGTGCGTTCCGCTATCTCCGACCAGGGGGACCGGGTGCTGCTGCTGCGCCGGACCGGCAGTGGGGACATTCTGGGCTACATCGCCTACCGCTCCCTCACTACCTCCCAGCTCTTTACCGCCCTGGGGGACACGGAGCTTGCCAACCGGGTCCGCCTGCGGGCTGCGGGCAAGACTATCCTCATCACCGCCCTGGCCGCCGACAGCAGCCATCGTTTCAAGGACTACCACCAGCTGCTGCTGTGCGAGCTGCTGGCCCGGTCCCTGGAGGAGGGCTGCGTCTATGGGGTGTTCTGCCCCCACGATGGGAAACTGGATGACCGGCTGGAGGATGTGCTTCTTCGTACCGGCTTTGTGGCCCGGGAGGCGGGCCGGCCCATCCGGGAGGCGGACATGCACGCCCCCGCTACCCTCATTCAGAACCTGGAGACCACCATTCAGGAGCCCCTGGCCCAGAACCCCAGGGTGCTCTCCGCCATCCGCCGCAGCCACCAGAGCCTCCAGCGGGCCCTGGCCCGGCTCTGGCCCGGCTCCCTGATGCTCACCCTGTCCGCCGACATCATCCACCAGCGGCTGCTGGAGAAGATCACCGCCTACAACAACGTCCCCGCCGTCCCCACCACCCCACGGGTGCTGGGGGAGAACATGTGCGTCCCCTACGGCAAGCTCCTCCGGGGCAAGACTGTGCCCAACACGGTCACCAAGACCATCCACACCGACCGGGTCTACTCCCCCGACCTGTCGGAAAGCGTGATGGAGCCCTTCCCCTACTACGCCCCCATCCCCAGCCAGATCAGGACCATCAAGTCCTTCGACCGGCCGGTGATTTTGGTGGACGACCTGATGCATCCCGGCTTCCGCTTCAAGGCCCTGGACCCCATCCTGCGCCAGGAGGGGGTGCCCATCCGCATGGTGCTGGTAGGGGTGCTGTCGGGCTACGGCAAGGACCTGATGGACGCCTGGGAGCGGCCGGTGGACTCGGTGTACTACCTGCCCACCCTGCGGCAATGGTTCATCGAGGCCACTTTGTACCCCTTTATCGGCGGCAACACCGTCCGGCGGCCCAGCTCGCCGGTGCCCGGCCTGCTGCCCGGCATTAACCACATCCTGCCCTACGCCCAGCCCGTCTATCAGGAGCCCTGCGCCCAGGAGGCGATATTTGAGCTGTCCCGCACCTGCCTGGAGGGGGCGCTGGACGTGATCCGTACCCTGGAGCAGGAGTACCGCATTCTCTACGGCCGCAACCTGACACTGGCCCGGCTGCCCGAAGCGGTGATCCTCCCCCTGTGCCCCGACAAGGGCACCTGCCTGCACTACGACCCCACCCTGTCCGCCTCCGTCTACCTGGAGAACGACCTGGAGCAGCTGCTGCGGCAGCATCAATAAAAAGCCTCCCTCTCGGAGAGAGGTGGCACAGCGAAGCTGCGACGGAGGGAGTTTTTATGCGAATTACTCCCTCAGTCACCGCCTGATGGCGGCGACAGCTCCCTCAGAGAGGGAGCCTTGGAAGAAATAATTACAGGACGTGATATTACCATGTATTACTACAATGTCAACGGCGCCACCCTGGTCTCCCTTGTCCCGCTGGAGGGCTTTGGCCCCCAGACCGAGCCCGCCAACAGCTGGCGGATGTTCGCCGCCGTCCCTGGCGACCCGGTGCTGGGCCGGGGGTCCTTCCGGGTGAGCCACCCCGGCCAGCTTCTGGCCGGCCACGGCCTGGAGGCGCTGGACGCCTCCCGCCTGCCCAGCTTTGACGACGGCCCCACCAGCGCCGTGGTCAACGGGGAGGTCATCCCCCTGGAGCTGGACGAGACCGTCCGGCAGGCCATCGACGACGGCCGGCTCACCGCCGTCAACACCGCCCGCCCGGGCTGGGAGGAGACCATTCACCGCTCCTTCCGCTCCGGCAAGCAGCGGGTGAACATCCTGGCCATCGGCGACGTGGGCTCCACCCTCCTCACCGGGCTGAAGCTGCTGGGCGGAGACACCATCTCCTCCATCGGCATCTGCGACCTCAGCGACCAGATCACCGCCCGGTGGGAGTTCGAGATGGGCCAGATCAGCCTGCCCTGGCAGTACGACGTCTTTCCCGAGGTGGAGGTGGTCTCTCCGGATGACCTCTTCGACTGCGACATGTTCGTCTTTGTGGCCTCCAAGGGCATCCCGCCGGTGGGCTCCCAGGTGAAGGACGTGCGCATGGCCCAGTTCGAGGCCAACGCGGGCATTGTGAAGCACTACGCCAGAATGGCCCGAGAGAAGCAGTTCAAGGGCCTGTGGTGCGCGGTGTCCGACCCGGTGGACCCCCTGGCCAAGACCGCCTATCTGGAGAGCAACAAGGACGAAAACGGCGTCTTTGACGGCAAGGGCCTGCGTCCCGAGCAGGTCCAGGGCTTCGGCCTGGGGGTGATGAACGCCCGGGCGGCCTACTTCGCCAAGCGGGACCCGAAATTGGCCTCCTTCCTCAGCGAGGGCCGGTCCTTCGGCCCCCACGGCACGGGGCTGTTTATCGCCAACTCCATCGCCAACTACGACGAGGAGCTGTCCCAGGAGCTGACCCACCTCACCGTCACCGCCAACCTGAAAATGCGGGAAATAGGTTTTAAGCCCTATGTGGCCCCCGCCCTGTCCTCCGGGGCCCTGTCCCTGCTGCTCACCCTCCGGGGGGAGTGGCACTGCGGCTCTGTGTTCCTGGACGGGGTGTACATGGGCGTGAAAAACCGCTACACCCCCGCCGGGGTGGAGACCGAGCTGCTGCCCCACATCCCCGATCCCCTCTTTACCCATATCCAGGAGGCGGCGGAGCACCTCAAGAGCATCATTTAAGAAGGTGGAACTATGCCCATTACCCTGATCCATCCCGCCCCCGATTCCGGCTGGGCGGGCCAGCGGCTGGACACCGTCCTCAAGCACGCCCTGGCCGGCCGGGAGGTCCGCGTCGTGCGCAGGGCGGAGGAGCTGTCCGGTCTGGAGGGCCGGCGGCTGCTGCTGGCCCTGCCCCTGGGGGACACGGGGGTCAATCTGGAGTACATGCGCATGCTGGCCCGGCTGCGGAGGGAGCCCGGTCTGCTGGACCGCTGCACCGGCGGGCTGATCGTAGACGGGGCTGGTGAGCTGTTTACCAAATCCGCCGCCGCCGAGGGGGCCCTGGCCATGAACCGGGCAGGCTGCGCCCTGGTGGGCCGGCCTCTGGTGGAGGGCACCGGCTCCCTGGCCAACTTCGCCGTCCAGGCTAAAAACCTGGGGGTAGACCTGATGGGGGCCTACCGCCACGCCGCCGCCGAGTTGGCCGGCCAGGTGGAGGGCTTCGACTTTCCCAAAAAGGAGCGGCCGGAGGTGCTGGTCCTTCACGCCTCCAGCCATCACACCTCCAACACCATGGACCTGTGGGCCGGGGTGCGGGAGAAGCTGGAGGGGCAGTGTACCATCCGGGAGATCGGCCTGCGCAACGGCACTCTGTCCGACTGCTCCGGCTGCCCCTATACCATGTGCCTCCACTTCGGGGAGCAGGGGGGCTGCTTCTACGGCGGCGTGATGCAGGACGAGGTCTACCCCGCCGTCCGGGCGGCGGACGCCCTGGTGCTGTTGTGCCCCAACTACAACGACGCCCTGTCCGCCAACCTCACCGCCTGTATTAACCGGCTCACCGCCCTGTTCCGCCAGACCAGGTTCTACGACAAGGCCGTCTTTGCCATCGTGGTCTCTGGCTACTCCGGGGGAGATACAGTGGCCCGGCAGGTGATTTCCGCCATGAATATGAACAAGTCCTTCTACCTCCCCGGCCGTTTCGCCCTCATTGAGACGGCCAACGATCCCGGCCAGGCCCTGGCCCTCCCCGGGATCGGGGAACGTCTGGAGGGCTTTGCGCAAAACATTCTGGACACGCTTTGCCTGTAACATAGAAAACCGCCGCGGAACGAAACCCGCGGCGGTTTTTTTACTCCAAATTTAGCTTGTGCTCCAAGATCCAACACACGGCGGCCAGAAAGAGGGCGGCAGGGATGAGCATGGTGGCGCTTGCGGTGAGCATAGAGCCGTAGGCATTGGCGGTAGCCATATCCATCAGCCGCTGAATGAAGGTAGCGGAGAACACCCGGCCGTATACGTTCATCAGCAGGATATACAGCCCAATGAAGGCGGCCACGCCAGCCAGCTTCCGGTGCCGGGGGACCAGATGCCCGATGGCGATTGCCAGATAGATGGCGGCAATGAACTGTACCATAGCTGACAGGGACATTAGGAGAAACTCCGCTACCAGGATCAGCATATCGGGGTGCTTTATCAGAGCCCGGAGGATATCCGACCAGAAGGGGACCTGCAGCAGATCGGACAGGTTCAATGGGAGCATAACGAGAGCGGAGAGGAAACTCACGGCGCTGCATCCCACCCAGGTGACCGCTCCGCAGATCAGCTTGGAGGCCACCAGCTCCCAGCTTCGGACGGGAAGGGTGTGCATGAGATAGCCCTCGTCCCCCAGCAGACCTTTGGAGAAGCGGTTGATGACAAAGATGATGCCGATGACGAACATGGCGATGATTACGGCCATAAAGGCAAACATTGGTACACTTGAAACGAAGGAGTTCCGGAGATGCACCGCGCGGTCGTCCGCGTCCACAAAAATGCTGAACCGGTTCACCAGGGCCAGCACCAGCGCCGCACCCCAGACCAGGGAAAACTGCTTCCACATAGCCCGGAAGTCGTATTTCAACAGCTTAAACAGCACGGTCTTCCCCTCCTTCCCACATAGGCTCTGCCTTGAAAATCTCCCGGAAGAGGGCGTCCACGCTCTTGCCTTCCTTCTCCCGGATGTCGTCCACCGTGGCGTGGAGCATGATTTTGCCCTCCTTCAGGAAAATGGCCTCGTCCAGCACCTTTTCAATGTCGGAGATCAGGTGGGTGGACAGCAGGACGGTGCCCTCCGGGTTGTAGTTAGTGAGAATGGTGCGCAGGATAAAATCCCGGGCCGCCGGGTCCACCCCGGCGATAGGCTCGTCCAGCAGATAGAGCTTTGCCGCCCGGGCCATCACCAGCACCAGCTGCACCTTCTCCTTGGTGCCCTTGGACATGGACTTCAGCCGGTCCTTCGGCTCCACCCCCAGGGAGCGGCACATGGCCAGGGCCTTCTGGTAGTCAAAGTCGGCGTAGAAGTCCCGGAACAGGTCGAAGAGGTCTAGCGCCTTCATCCAGTCGGCGAAGTACATCCGGTCGGGCAGGTAGCTCACCACCGACTTGGTGTAGGGGCCGACGGCCTCGCCGTCGATGGCCAGCCAGCCCGTGGTGGGCTGGAGCAGACCACACAACAGCTTAATGAGGGTGGTCTTACCGCTGCCGTTGGGACCCAGCAGGCCCACGATCCGTCCCGGCCCCACCTCCAGGTCCACCCCGCTCAGGGCAGGCCGCAGGCCGTAGGACTTGTAAAGCCCCCGGCACTCAATTAAAAAATCGCTCATGGTATCTCCTCCTTTAACAGCTCCACCGCCCGCTCCCGGCTGTAGCCCAGGGCGGACATGGCCTCGAAATAGTCCTGGACCACCGCCCGGGCCTCCCGCAAGCGGGCTCCCTCCAGAATGGCGGCATCCTGGGTGACTAGACGGCCCGCCGTCCGGTCGGCCCGGGCCAGCCCCTCCTGCTCCAGCTGAGCCAGCGCCCGCTGCATGGTGTTGGGGTTAACCCCCGCCTCCGCCGCCAACTCCCGCACTGAGGGCAGCCTGCTCCCCGGAGGGTAGACCCCGGCGATGATCCGCCGAGCCAGCTGCTGGCTGAGCTGGGGCCAGATGGGCCGTCCGTCGTCCAGCTTCCAATCCATGGCGGTCACCTCCCGCTTCATTTGTATTATGTACTTAATACAATAATACATCCAGAGCGGTTTGTCAACCCCTCCGGCAAAAAAATTTTGCCCCGCCGGAGTTCTGGCTCCGGCGGGGCATCTGCTTCTATTTTCCGACGCAGAATTTGGAGAAGATGCGGTCGGTCACATCCTCCCGGACAGACTGCCCGGTGAGCTCCCCCAGGGCGGCCAGGGCCTCCTCCACGTCGGCGAGGAGGGCATCGGGGGTAAAACCGGCTGTGAGCGCCTCCCGGGCCCTGTGGACGGCCTCCCGAGCCCGGGAAGCCGCCTCCTCCTGGCGGGCGTTGGTGAGGATCTGGCCGTAGCCCCACCAGAGGTCCTGGGGAAAGGCGCAGGAGATCTCCTGGCACAGCTCGTCCAGATATCTGGTCCTAGCGCTCACCGTCACCGATGGAGGCAGCTCCATGTTCACAACAGGGATAGGTGCGGAGGGCAGGTCCCCCTTGGTCCACACCAGAATGGTGGGAGCCAGAGCCATGGCCTCCCGGAGCAAGGCAAAGTCCTCCTCCTGGGCGGGCTGGGAGGCGTCGATGAGCACCAGAATCAGCCCCGCCTCCTTCATGGCCCTCCGGGAGCGCTCCACCCCCAGCTTCTCCACCGGGTCCTCCGTGTCCCGCAGGCCGGCGGTGTCGATGAGCCGCAGGGGGACGCCCCCCAGCTCGCACCGCTCCTCCACTGTGTCCCTTGTGGTGCCGGGGACATCGGTGACGATGGCCCGGTCCCAGCCCAGCATGGCGTTGAGTAGGGAGGACTTGCCCGCGTTGGGTCGACCCACAATGGCGCAGGGCACCCCATCCCGCAGCAGCTTCCCCCGGCCGCAGGAGGCCAGCAGCACATTCAGCTCCCCCTCCTGGTCGGCCAGGGCCTCATCCAGCGTCTCCAGGCGGAAGGGGTCGATATCCTCGTCCGGGTAGTCCAGCACGGCGTGGAAGTGGGCCATCACGTCCACCAGCGCGGAGTAGATGTCCCCGATCTTTTTCGACAGCGCCCCGGCCAGCTGGCCCGCCGCGTGACGGGCCCCCTCCCGGCTCTGGGCCTCCAGCAGATCGCCCACCGCCTCCGCCTGGGCCAGGTCCAGCCGGCCGTTGAGGAATGCCCTTCTTGTAAACTCTCCCGCCCGGGCCTGCCGGGCCCCGGCGGCAAAGAGAGCCTCCAGCCCCAGGGTCAGCACCATGGGGGAGCCGTGGCACTGAAATTCCGCCGTGTCCTCCCCGGTGTAGCTACTGGGGCCCAGACTGTAGGTGCACAGCACCCGGTCGATGGCCTGTCCCCCGCTGTCCAGCAGGTCGCCGTAAACCAGCTCCCGGGGGGCGTGGTCCCGCAAACCCTTGCGCCCCAACGGTTTAAAGCATCTCTCGGCAATAGGCACAGCCTGGGGTCCGGACAGGCGCAGGATGCCGATGGCCCCGGGCCCCGGGGGAGTGGAGATGGCGGCGATGGTGTCGGGATGGATAGGCATGGAGCGCACTCCTTTCGCAATGCGGTGGAACATTCACTTTCCCTTGCAAAAACACCGCCGGGAAAAGTTTGTGTAATATTGATCCTTGACAAATGTTATGGAAACCTGCAAATGAATATTCACGGTTTAGACAGTTGACATAACCGATGTGGAAAAACCTGTGGACAATGTGGAAAACCCCTCTGTCTCAGGAAAAATAGCTGTTGAAATAACGGTGTAAAAAGTGGATAAAAAACTGCATAGGGGGTGACAAAATAATTTTTACAGCCGGCGCGGCGCTGGAATTTCCTGGGCGGCACTCTCCGCGTTTTGCAGGAGAAGCACCACCACTAGAGCCAAATGCCCCAGCCGTCATACCGGAAGGTGCCCGCGCCGTGGCGGAGCTTCCCTTCCGCTTTTAGCTGACGGAGAGCATCCCGCATCTTTGCCGGGGTATCCGCTGGGACCTCCAGCGCGTGATGGGCGGGCAAAACCCGCCGAGCCGGTAGGGTGGCCACCGTCTCCAGGGAGGCTAGGTACGCCTCCGGGTCGGTGGAGGGGTAGTAGGCAAAGAGGGTGTCCAGATAGACCAAATCGCCGGTGTACAGGCCGCCCCGGTCCGCCTCCCAGAAGCACAGGTGCCCCGGAGAGTGGCCCGGCGTATGGAGCACCTGGACGGTCCGTCCGCCCAGGTCCAGTATCTCGCCGCCCTTCAAAATCCGGGCGGGCGTCCCCTGGAACATCTCGTAGGTGCTCACATCGAAGTCTTCCGGCGGGTCGCAGCGGTCCAGTACCATCTCCCGGACGGTCTCAATGGACAGAGGGAACTCCCCCTGGAGCCAGGGCAGCTCCGCCTCATGGGCGTAGAAGTCGGGGAAGTACTTGTGCCCGCCGATGTGGTCCCAGTGAATGTGGGTAGCGATGGCGGTGACCGGCTTGTCCGTCAGCTGGCAGACCTCCTCGTAGATATTGCAGATACCCAGCCCGGTGTCGATAAGCAAGGCGCGGTCCTTGCCGATCAGGAGGTAGCAGTGGGTCTCCTCCCAGTGGTGGTATTCGCTGATAACCCAGGTGTCGGGGGCAAGCTGTTCGGTGGTAAACCAGGGGCGCATAAAGAATCTCCTTTCACGTCTTCGTATGTAGGGGCAAAAAAGCCTCCTTTTGAAAGGAGGTGCCCCAGTGCGCACACTGGGGCGGAGGATTGTATTTCGCCGCAAGCGAAATGTGCGGAGCAAACAAGATTTCTGCAAACTTTATTTACTTCGTACATTTTGCTTCGCAAAATACAATCCCCACCCGGCTTCGCCGGGAGCCCCTTTCAAAAGGGGCCTTTTGGGTGCAAATCTGCGGCCTTACAGCCTCTTGCAGATGGCCCTTGCGGCCTGGACGCCGGAGGCCCCGGCCTGAGCCAGACCCCGGGTGACCCCGGCCCCGTCGCCGGCGGCGAAAAAGTTGGGCAGGGCGGTCTCCAGCTCCTGGGTGAGCTGGAGGCGGGCGGAGTAGAACTTCACCTCGGCGCCGTAGAGCAGGGTGTCGTAGTTGGCGGTGCCAGGGGCGATCTTGTCCAGCTGGTAGATCATCTCGATCAGGTCGTCCAGCTGCCGCTTGGGCAGGGTGAGGGACAGGTCCCCGGGGACGGCGGCAGTGAGGGTGGGCCGGACGGTGGACTTGCTCATGCGGTGCTCGTTGGTGCGCCGGCCCCCCACCAGGTCGCCGAAGCGCTGGACCAGCACTCCGCCGGCCAGCATGTTGGACAGGGAGGCCACGTGCTTGCCGTAGCGGTAGGGCTCGTTGAAGGGCTTGGTGAAGCGGTTGGAGACCAGCAGGGCGAAGTTGGTGTTCTCGGAGCGGAGGGCGGGGTCGGCGTAGGAGTGGCCGTTGACGGTGTTGATGCCCTCCACGTTCTCCGCCACCACGTGGCCGTAGGGGTTCATGCAGAAGGTGCGCACGCTGTCGCCGTACTGCTTGGTGCGGTAGACCAGCTTGGACTCGTAGACCACGTCGGTGATGTGCTCGAAGATGACGGCGGGCAGCTCCACCCGCACGCCCACGTCCACCTGGTTGTTCAGCAGCTCCAGCCCCAGGTCCTTGCACTGGTTGGAGAACCACTCCGCCCCCGACCGGCCCGGCGCGGCGATGAGGTACTTGCACTGTACCTCGCCCCCGCGGGCCAGAATCAGGCGGTAGCCCTCGTCTGCCTTGGCGATGGAGGCCACCTCCGTGTTAAACCGGAACTCCAGCTTGTCCATCAAACCCTCATAGATGTTGGTGAGGATGCGCAGGTTGTTCTCGGTGCCCAGGTGCTTGCACCGGGCCTGGAGCAGGTGGAGGTCGTAGGCCAGGGCCCGGCGGGCTAGCTTCCGGGCCGCCTCGCTCTCGGTGGAGTAGACCTCGGTGGTGGCCCCGTGGTGGACGTTGATGGAGTCCACGTAGTCAATGAGCTCCATCACATGGGCGGGCTCCATGAAGTCAGTGAGCCAGCCGCCAAACTGGGTGGTGAAGTTGAACTTCCCGTCGGAGAAGGCCCCAGCTCCGCCGAAGCCGCACATGGTGTGGCACACGGGACAGTGGATGCACTCCTTCACCTTGCCCGCCACAATGGGGCAGCTGCGGTGGTAGATGTCCGCCCCCTGGTCCAAGGCCAGCACCTTCAGCTCGGGGTGGAGATGGGCCAGCTCGTAGGCGGCGAAGATGCCCGCCTCGCCGCAGCCCAGAATAATCACGTCGTATCTGGCGTTCATGAGGTCTCCTCCTTTTGTACATGTATCCTGAGTATAACACAGCTCTGGACAAAACTCAACGGCCCGTCAATATCTGGCGGGCCGCATTTTGAAGTATTCAGCTCTTTTCCTGGAAGCTGGCGCCGCAGGAGCGGCAGGTGACGGTGATCTGTCCCTTGCCTCTGGGCACCCGCAGCCGCTGGCCGCAGCTGGGGCACTTGAAGTAGACGTGCTCCTTGTCCCGGCGGATGTTCCGGCGCATATGGAACCAGCTGATCAACGGACCGGCGGCCTTCATAAATTTTGCGTTCTCCATCCGCCGCCGCTCTATGTTGCGGGAGAGCAGCCGAAACAGGGTGATCAGTAACAGGGCGAAGCTGATCCAGTACAGCGGCTCCGCCCGGACAAAGATAAACACCAGATAGAACAGCAGATACAGGCCCAGCAGGAACACATTCAGCGGGTCGTTCCCGTATCGGCCATACATAAATCGCTGAATTGCGTTGCGAATCATCAAAGTGGCCTCCTTGGCTGACGAAAGGCGGCAGGCGTAAGCGCCTGCCAAAAATACAATTTATATGATAACCCTTCCGTGGAGGCCAGTCAAGAAGAAAATCGTAAACAATATGTTAATTCCACCGCCTTTTCCCACTTTTCCGTCCGTCTGGCTCCCTCTGTAAGGGTGAAACCCCTTACAGAAGGATGCGCTCCGGGAAGGCCTCCCGGCGCAGGATGCCCCACATCTTGTCAATATAGGACAGGGTGTAGAAATTCTCGTAGTAGTGGTAGAAAAACGCCCCCTTCAGGGTCATCTGCCAGACGCCGTCCTCCTCCGTCACAAGGCCCAGCAGCCTGGCGGCCCTCAGCTCCAGGCCGTACATCCGCCTCAGCGGGACGCCGAAAAACCGCTGAAAGTCCCTCTCGTCTACCCGGGTGCTGTAGGCAGTCCAGAAGAGATAGTACACCATCCGCTGGCGGAGGGAAAACCGCAGGGTCAGGGAGGTGGGAAGCACCCCGCGCTCCACCCGTCGGCAATACTCCTGGACGGAAAAGGTGTTGATCTTGAACTGCTCCCGCAGCAGGGTGGTGGCGGAGCAGCCGAAGCCCAGGAAGTTGTCCCGGGTCATGGAGGAGTACCGAGCCCCCGCCCGGCTAGAGAAGGTCCAGATGGAGGTACGGGTATACCCCTGCTCCAGACAGTAGGTGGTGATCTGGTCCAGCAGCCTCCGCTTCTCCCCCTTGTCCATTGCCGGGAGGGAGCTGGAGGTAAAGGTGAAGTCGATAAAGGGGTAGATGGCCACATGGTTTGCCCCGCCGGCAAAGGCCAGATCCACATCCGTCCGCAGGTCCTGGAAGGTCTGCCCCGGGAGGGCGAAGATCAGGTCCATGGACACCGTCTCGAAGGGGACCTGCTCCAGGGCGGCCGACAGGGCGGACAAGTCCACCGCCCCGCGCCCCAGGAGGGTCTGATACTTCTCCTGAAAGGACTGCACCCCTATGCTGATCTTCGTCACGCCAGCCTCCTTCAGTGTCCGCAGGAGGGGGACGGTCACGTCGTCCGGGTGGAGCTCCACTCCGATCCCCTGGGTGACGGTGAAGTGCTCCCCTACCGCCCCGATGATCTCCCCCAGCCGCCCGGCGGCCAGGGCCGGGGTCCCGCCACCGAAGTACAGGCTAGTGACCTCCCGTCTGCCCTCCGTCTGGCCGCCCACCATGTGGATCTCCCGGATCAGGGCATTGATGTACTGATCGCACAGATCGGCGTTGTAGACCGTCTTGCAGTAGGGGCAGAAATTGCACAGGCTCCGGCAGAAGGGGATGTGGATATACAGCCCCAGCCCCTCGCAGTCCCCATAGGGGAGGACCTGGTCAAACTCGCCGGTGAATACAAAGGGTTTTACAGACCGGGTGAGCCACATCCGCGTTAAATTGGTGATGATCCCCATAGGCCCGCTCCTCAGATATAGTGTAAATAGGTCCGCAGCATCTCCCAGATGACCTTGATATTCCCCCGGAACAGCAGGGTATACTCGGCCACAAAGAAATAGCCGCACCGCTGGCACAGGCCGGGCACATGGATGCACCGCCCGCAGGTACTGAGCTGGCCGTCCTCCATCACCACGCACTGGTGACAGGGGGTTGGGAACCGGTTGTCAATGAGGTAGGGGAAGGCGCTCTTCAGGTTGAACACAGGGGCCCCCTCCTCCATCATTTGGATGATATCGGCACAGCACCAGGCCTTCTCCTCCCGGCTCAGGGCCAGCTCCTCCGTGTCCGGATAGGGAGTATGGAAGTTGAAGGACACCGCCCGGACGTTGGGCTCCTCCTTTGCCATCCGGCACACATGCCGAATGGCCCCCTTGTTGATCTGGTTGATGGCCATATAGAGACAGATGTTGTCGGAGGAGGCATTGCGGATATTCTCCAGGATCAGGTCGTAGGTGTCCCCCCGGATGGCGTTGTGCCGCTCCCGGTCCCCGTCCAGGCTGAGAAGGATCAGGTCGGCCTGGGGCAGGTCCAGAGGGTAGGTGCCGTTGGTCACCACATTGACAATGAGAAAGCCCAGCGCCCGGGCCTCGATGACCAGCTCCCGCAGTCCTCTCTCTCCGTCCCGCCATAGGAAGGTCTCGCCGCCGCAGAAAAACAGGATACGCACCCCCATCCCATACAGGCGGACCATCTCCTCTCTGATCTGCCCGTAGGGGTAGATCACGGCGGTGATGTTGTTCACCGAGCAGTGCTTACAGTGCAGGTTGCACTTGTCTGTCAGGATGATAGTACCCAGAATGGGGTCCTTTCTTCGGAACAGGATGGTTTTTACGCCGAACCCGGCCAGATGGACAAACGATGAAAGCTTCACAGCCCCCGCCCCCTTTGCTCCAGTATAGCCGCCCCACCCCCGGCCTGTCTACCGGCTTAGGACAGTCGGTCGTTTTTGAGGGATAATCGGTCATAAACGAAAAAGGAGCGCCCTTGGGAGAGGTAACGTAAGGAAGTTACCTCTCCCTTATTATTTGTAGACAGCCGAAAGTGATTGAATTGCGGGGATATTCAACATATCGGAGGAAAGCATCATGGCAAAGTCTACATTTGAACAAATGGGCGGAACTTACCGCCAAGAGGGAGAGTATTTTCTCCCGAACCTCACTGTGCCGGAAAGTGTTTCCATTGGTATCTGGGGCCAGCGGCGGAAACGGTATCTGCGAGAGCATAGAAAGGCACTCTACACCGCCATGCTGTTATCTGATAAACTAAACGATCACCTGACTGAAATCGACCAACAAGCTGAAAAAATGTTTCCTCAGCTTGTAAAGCAGATGGCAGGACAAGAGGATATCACCGAACAGCTTAAAGCAGATCATCAGATGGAATGGATAGGATTTATGAACGACATACGAAATAGAGCAATAGAAATTATAAATACAGACTTGATCTACGTATAGAGGATAGAGAAGGGTAGCAGAACAGCAATTGTTGGTTCTGCTACCCTTTTCCATATAAGCCAAAGCTTTCTTAGCAGAGCATCATTTTTGCTTGATGTTCAGGCTGATGTATGCTACAATAATAATGAAATTGTCAAATTATTTGTGGAAGATGAGGAATTATTATGGGAATCAATAGAGATAGGCCAGATTTATGGAAAGATGATATAATTCATTCCGTTGATTTGTACAATGATTGGTTTATGAAATTTGCGCCAAAAGCTTTTAGGGAAACACGTGTATCTACTGCAAGTAGTGTTGAGCGCGCATTATCTAATACAAATTATTTGCAAAACATTTCGGTGGAGCTGTTGCGAAATCATCCGGAAGTGTTACCCATATTAAGAATGTCCACGTGTCCGCCTATTGCAAGGGATAGACTTGTCGGTTTAGCTGGTGTAACAAAAAGCTTAGTAGAAAATATGGAAAATGTAAAAAATCCACATGTTTCTCCCCGAATGGCTACGGCGAGGTTGACCAGCGAACTTACTAAAATTGCTCGAATAATCAACCAAATGGCAGACCCAGATATTTTTATCTGGCTATCCGAAGGCCGTGTGCCTACTGAGGTAGAAGTTCAGCGCTCTGCCACTATTATTGCAGACAGATTGTGTGGAGCAGTTGCTGATCCTATTATTCGGAATGCTCAAGAAAAGCGCCAGCTTGCCGTTATAACAGAGTTCTTATGTGACAGAGGATATAGAGAGGCAAGTGTAGGAATAAAGTATAACGAAATGGTAGCAGGAACATTCTCATTTCACACTAATGTTCCTGTATTGGTCGCAGAGGGAGCGGATAGCACCATAAACATACCTGTTGATGTAGCTGTCTTACCTAAAGCTGCCAAAGACGGAGATTTTCCGTTGCTTATTGAAGCAAAATCAGCAGGTGATTTTACAAATGTAAATAAACGTCGTAAAGAGGAAGCAACTAAAATGCAACAGTTAAAAAACACATACGGCAAATCAGTTTCATATAGCTTGTTTTTATGCGGTTATTTTGATTCTGGATATTTGGGATATGAGGCCGCAGAAGGAATTGATTGGATATGGGAGCACAGAATCATCGATTTGGAGCAGTTGGGAATCTAAAAGCAATAGAAGCAAAAAGGATACAATTGCAAGCCGAAATAGATAGCAACAAAAGTATCGAAGATCGTAAGCGGCTGGGGCAGTTTGCAACCCCAATTGAATTGGCAAAAGAGATTATCTCATATGGATTAACATTACAAGACGATACAGAAATATCTTTTTTAGAGCCAGCATTTGGAACAGGGTCATTTTATTCAGCGCTCTTATCTGAGATTTCTCATTCAACAAAACAATTGAAGAATGTTGTTGGGATTGAGATAGATGATGCGTTTTATACAGCGGCCCAAGACCTCTGGAAAAATACTAACATCACACTTATACATTCGGACTTTACAGCATTAAAGAGTTTGGGAACGGCTAATCTCTTGATCAGCAATCCACCATATGTTAGACACCATTATATAAATCAAGAGCAAAAAGTGAAACTTAGCACTTTAACCAAAGAAGAAACAAGCCTATCTCTTTCTGGCCTTGCGGGTTTGTACTGTTACTTTATTTTGTTAGCCCACAAATGGCTTGCGCCAAACGCTATATGCGGATGGCTAATACCGAGCGAATTTTTGGATGTTAACTATGGCAATATTTTAAAGCAATATTTACTAAATAGTGTCCACTTATTAAGGGTGCATAGATACAATCCTGAACACTGTAAATTCAATGATGCATTAGTTTCCTCATGTGTAGTGTGGTTTAAAAATGAAACAATATCAGGCAATTACGAAGTGGAGTTTTCGTATGGGGGTACACATAACAATCCGGAAGTGAGTCAAAAAATAGAGAAACAGAATTTAGAAGAATATAGAAAATGGACACATTTCCCCGCACTTAGAATGAAAAGCACGAGAATCGGCAGTAGTCAAGCACCAACATTAGGTGATTATTTCAATATTAAGCGTGGGCTTGCCACGGGAGACAACAATTTTTTCATTTTATCCAGAGAACAAATTGATAAGCTTAATCTTGATATGAAATTTTTAACCCCAATTTTGCCAAGTCCTCGCTACTTGAAATGTGATGAGATATTTAGTGATTCAAATGGTTTGCCTCAGTTGGATACTCAATATTTTTTACTCAACTGTTCACTTCCAGAAGATGTATTAAAAGTTTATTACCCCTCAACTTGGTGCTATTTAGATAGTGGAAAGGAAACTACTGCTCAAAAGTATTTGTGTAAAAATCGAAAAGTTTGGTATTCGCAAGAGTATAGAGAAGCAACTCCTTTTTTGTGCTCGTATATGGGAAGAAGCAGGGATGATGATATTGCACCTTTTAGATTCATTTTAAATCACACAAGTGCTATTGCAACAAATTCCTACTTAATGTTATATCCTAAGCAATTTCTTAAAGAGGTCATTTCTCAATCTCCCGATATGGCACACAAAATATGGGGCATTCTTACAAGCATAGCAGCAAGCAATCTTGAGAGTGAGGGGCGAATTTATGGGGGAGGCTTAAAGAAAATAGAGCCTAAAGAACTTTCCCATGTAAAATGTCCGCAATTAACAGAATTGCTCTAAAATATAATTGTTCGGTAGGTTATTATTGCCTTAAATTGATATGATGATTGTGAAGTTAGGATATAGCAGAATAGCAAAAAGCACATTCACTTGATGCCCTATTTAAATTGTACTGAAAGCTCTAACATAAAAATACAAGGAGTTTGTCATGAAAATCAGAAGCCTAAGGATCAAAAACTTTCGTGGATATTGTGATGAAATATCAATAAACTTTGATGAATTCACAGCACTTGTTGGGAAAAATGATATCGGAAAATCCAGCATTGTGGACGCCTTAGATATATTTTTTAATGGTGGAAAAGGCGTTGTTCCCATAGAGAAAGAAGATGTAAATGTTGGTGCACGGGCAAATCAGGAGAATGAAATAAGTATTGCAGTTTGTTTTTCGGAACTCCCAGATAGAATCGTTATTGATGCAACAAATGAAACCACGCTTTCCAGTGAACATCTCCTAAATACCGATGGCCTACTTGAGATTATAAAAAAGTATCCAAATGGTGGAAGCGCTAAGGTATTTATCAGAGCTTTCCATCCAACAAACCCGGATTGTGCAGACTTACTTTTGAAAAAGGACAATGAGTTGCGTCGAATAATAGATACAAAACAAGTTCCCTGTGATGATAGGACAAGAAACGCCGTAATGAGATCAGCCATATGGCGATATTATAGCGATGATTTGCAGATGTCAACTATTGATATTGATGTTACAAAAGGAGATACAAAATCGATTTGGGAGAAATTACAAAAATATTTGCCGATATATTCACTGTTTCAATCAGATAGAAAGAATAGTGATGGTGATAGTGAAGTGCAAGACCCACTCAAAGAAGCCGTGAAAGAAATACTTCGGGATGAGGAATTGCAGCGGATATTGGATGGTGTGGCTACAACTGTTGAAGGAAAATTGAGAGAAGTTTCCACTCGTACTTTAGAAAAACTTCAGGAGATGAGCCCTGATATTGCCAGCACACTTGATCCAGTCATTCCTACAGCCAGTAGTTTGAAATGGGCAGATGTATTCAAAAATGTATCTATAACGAGTGATGAAAACATACCGATTAACAAACGTGGGAGCGGCTCAAAGCGGCTTATTCTGCTCAATTTTTTTCGAGCCGAGCTCGAACGACGCCAAAGCGAAGCAAATGCAACAAGTGTAATATATGCGATTGAAGAACCTGAAACTTCCCAGCACACAGAAAATCAACGGAAGTTAATTCATGCGCTTATGGAATTGGCTCAGGCACCTAACACCCAAGTTATCATCACAACGCATAGTGCACCAATTGTTCGGGAGTTGAACTTGTATAATATACGGCTTATTCGGAATGAAAACGGAGAGAAAACAGTTGAGAATGTGCCTCGGAATCAGTTGCCATATCCCTCACTAAACGAAGTGAATTATTTAGCCTTTTCCGAAATCTCTGTAGAATATCATGATGAATTATACGGATATATTGACGAGCAGGGATGGCTAAATGAGTATAAACAAGGAAAACCTACACGACCTTATATTCGTTTGCGTAGGGATGGAACTACTTTAGAAGAACCTAAAATTTTGAGCGAATATATTCGACATGTGATACACCACCCTGAAAATATAAATAATGCTCGGTTTACCTTGGATGAACTTCGTCAGTCTATTGAAATGATGAGAGATTTCATATCCAGCAAGATTTAAGGCAACATACCATAATAGCGTCACCCACTGTTTGCCAAAAATTTGTTAAACTGTGATATTAGGCATTGACATACACCCGTTCCATATGCTAAACTAAAACTCCCATTTAGTGGGCGAACTGAATACGGCTTTCAGCCGGTACATAGACAACCACACAAGAACCCCAGCGAGAGGAAAGCTCCCGCTGGGGTTGGTGCGTCTATGTACCGGCTTCTTTTTTGCCCCAAACAACTGAATGACCGTCCGAATGGGATACTCCGCCACGATCTCCGCCGGGGAGGGAGCGAAACAACGCCGCTGAAAAGGGTAAGGTACAATAAGATGCGCAAATTAAAAAAAGTATGAAAAGAGACATGGTTTGCAGGTCTCTGGTAGAATGAAGTTGGAACAGACCATTCTGAGAGGAGACAGTAAACCATGTCGGAGAAGATTGTACAGCTAAATGAAGAAGTAATCAAGGGTCAATTAAAGGAACTGGTTCGAGGGAGCGTGGAAGAAACGCTAAACGAGCTGCTGGAGCAAGAAGCGGAGAAATTAACCCAGGCAGCCCGGTACGAGCGGAATGAGGCTCGCCTGGGGTACCGCAGCGGTCACTACAACCGGAATCTTACCACCACCTCCGGAGATGTAACACTCCATGTGCCCCGCCTGAAGGGAGTCTCTTTTGAAACGGCCATCATAGAGCGGTATCGCCGGCGTGAAAGCAGTGTGGAGGAAGCTCTCATTGAAATGTACCTGGCTGGCGTCTCGGTGCGCAGAGTAGAGGATATTACCGAGGCGCTGTGGGGCAGCAAAGTGTCTCCAGCTACCATCAGCGAGTTGAACAAGAAAGCGTATGTCCACATTGAGGCTTGGCGCAACCGACCTTTACAAGGTGGGCACTATCCGTATGTGTATGTGGACGGAATCTATCTGCGGCGCAACTGGGGCGGAGCGTATGAGAATGTAGCCATTCTGGTGGCAATTGCGGTAAATGAGGACGGTTACCGTGAAGTTCTTGGTGCTACTGAGGGTATGAAAGAGGACAAGGCCAGTTGGGTCAGCTTCTTTCAGTGGCTGCGAGGCCGTGGCCTGAACGGTGTAAAGCTGGTAGTTGGGGACAAATGCCTTGGGATGCTGGAGGCGGTGGGAGAGGTGTTCCCGGAGGCCAAATACCAGCGGTGTACTGTCCATTTCTACCGCAATGTATTTTCTGTGACACCGCGCTCTAAGGTGAAACTGGTAGCCAAGATGCTCAAGGCGATTCACGCCCAGGAGTGCAAAAAAGCTGCTCGGGAGAAGGCCAAAGCTGTGGCAGAGGAGCTTCGTGCCATGAAGCTGAGAGAGGCTGCTAAGAAAGTTGAGGATGGTATTGAGGAGACGTTGACTTACTGCGACTTTCCCAGCGAACACTGGACTCGCATCCGCACGAACAACGTCATTGAGCGGCTCAACCGGGAGATCCGCCGCCGCACCAGGGTGGTGGGCTGCTTCCCGGATGGCAATTCTGCCCTGATGCTGGTCTGCGCCAGGCTCCGCCACGTAGCCGGCACCCAGTGGGGCAACAAGAAGTACATGAATATGAAGCACTTAGAGGCGATCCAAGAAGACACCCCTATTGCTGGCTGACCTCATTTAGCCAGAGTCTGCAAACCATTTTGCGCATTATTCTTGACATTACCCTGAAAAGGGGCAGGACACCATCCGGGAAAAACGGCAAAGCTGGGTGGTGGCAAATCGCCGTCACATGAACTGCGCCAAACCACCATGACGGCATTTTGCCGTCTGCCCATGTGACGTCAAATTTGACGCCACTCCACCATCTGCAATCAGCCATGACGCCATTTTTGATGTCACTTTTATATAGCATCGACCCCATAGCGCCCCGCAGAAGAGAAGCCACCGAACGACAGCCCGCAACCCTGTCTTGTGGGGTAGCGAGCATAGCTTTTGTGTTGCCGGGGGCACCCCAAAAGCGGGCGGCGCTTTGCGCCGAAAGGGGCTCCACCCCTATAACCCCAGCCAGAAAGGAGCGGATCAAAATGGCCGACAGAAAGAGAACGACAGCCATCCAAGTTCGGGTGACCGAGCAGGAAAAGCGGAAACTGGAACGGCAGGCCAAGCGTTGCGGCCTGTCCCTGTCCGGGTATCTCCGGCGGGTGGGTACCGGGAAACCTGTGGCGGTGTTCCCCGGCCAGCGGTTCCATACCCTCTATCAGCGGGTCAATGTCCTGCGGGATAACCTCACCACCCAGTCTATGGAGCAGACAGCGGCCCAACTGGACGAGTTAGCGGGGCAAATCCTGGCAGCTTACACCAGCGGAGGTGTGGACGATGGCAACAACTAAAATATGGCCCGTCAAGGACAGCCTTGCCCGTGTCGTAGACTATGCTAAAAACCCGGACAAGACTGTCTACTCGGATTTGCAAAAAGTTCTCCACTACGCCGCAAACGAGGAAAAGACCGTTGAGGGTGGGGAGCGGGCCATGTTCGTTACCGGCGTAAACTGCAACCGGGACACCGCTTTTCAAGAAATGCAAGCGGTCAAGGAGCGGTTCGGCAAGGCGGGCGGAAACGTGGCCTACCACGCATATCAGAGTTTTAAGCCCGGAGAAGTCACCCAGGAGCTGTGCCATCGGCTCGGGGTAGAATTGGCAAAACGGATGTGGGGCGACGAGTACCAGGTGCTTGTCGCCACCCACTTCAACACTGGCACCTATCACAATCATTTTGTGGTCAATTCTGTGGGCCTGTGGGACGGCCAAAAATTCAACTGCGGCAAACGGGCCTACTATCAGTTTCGCCAGTTATCAGACGACTTATGCAAGGAATACCAGCTTTCCATCATCAAAAACCCAAAAGGCAAAACACCTCGGAGCATTTACTTTGCTGAAAAGAACGGCGAACCCACCAAGTACAACCTGATGCGGGAGGCCCTGGACGCCGCCCTCAAGGTCAGCGTAGACGGGAGCGACCTACGGAAAGCCCTCCGGGATCAGGGGTATGAGTTGGACACCAATTCCACCCACAAATATGCCACCTTGCGGCGGGTCGGGAGTAAAAAGGCTGTGCGGCTGCACAGGCTGGGGGAGGGCTACGATCTCCCTGCTCTCCGGGAGCGAATTGAGGAAAACCGCCAGCGGTATGCCTATGACTTGGGTTATCAGCGGTACAAGCCTGTCCCCGTTCAGCGGCCACGTCCCAGGCGTTTACAGTTAAAAGTCTCTTTCAGCACAGTAAAGAAAATCGGCGGTTTCCGGGGACTGTATCTGCACTATTGCTACTGCTTGGGCATCCTGCCCGAAGGGAGTGGCCATCGTCCCCTCTCCCCGGAATTGCGGGAGGAGTGCCGTCGTCTGGACAGTATCAGCCGTCAGGCGCAGTTGATTTGCAGGGAAAAGCTGGACACCCGGCAGGACGTTGAGGATTTTATCAGCGAAAAACAGGCTGAAATAAAGGAATTGGGTGCCGCTCGTCAGAAATGCTACAACCGCCTGCGTCGCTGTCATGATGGGGCGGGGATCGCCCGGATCAAGGCCCAGCGTGACCGGCTGACGGCGGCAATGGCTGTTTGCCGAAAGGACATCAAAACCGCCGAAAACTTACTTTCCCAGAGTGATCGACTGAAAGAGAATTTGAAGCTGGAACAGAAAATGCAGACCCAACGCATGGGCCGCACACAGGATAAGCGCAGAGAAAGGATTGTTGCCAGATGAGCGTATTTCAGATTGAATTGACAGAAAAAGAATGGGAAATCTACGAGAAAATACAAGCCAGGGTAGGGGCAGAAACCGCTTGTCTTGCCACGTTGAGTCCAGAACAACGCCTTGTATGGTTCCGGGAACATCAGTATCCCCATCCCATCAGCTTTGAGCGAGAAATCAGCGGAACCATCTACACCGTCAACGCCCGTTTTAGCGAGGATGCCAAAAACGCCGAGGAAAAGATAAAACGCATTCTCAACCGAAATATCACACGTTAAAGTGTTGAAGTTTTGCGCCGGGTGTGGTATGATAATAGCACCTTGCAATTCATATCACATCCGGCTGCGGAAAGGAGCATATTTTGAAAAAGCAGCCAAATGAACAGCGAATTACAGTGTTATACGCCAGATTGTCCCGTGACGACGAGAAAGAGGGCATCTCCGGCAGTATCCAGAATCAAAGGGCTATTTTGGAGAAGTTTGCCGCAGACAACCATCTGCCAAGCCCCCGGTTCATGTTCGACGATGGGTACTCAGGTGTTACGTTCGCAAGGCCGGCTTTTATGGAGATCATGGAGTTGGCAGAACAGGGCCTTGTGGCAAATTTGGTGGTTAAAGATCATTCCCGGCTGGGCCGCAACCGCCTTATAGTGGGCCAGCTTCTGGAAGAGGATTTTGTGCGGCTGAACGTGCGGTACATCGCTATCATGGACAACATCGACACCGCCAACGGAGTGAGCGACATTGTGCCCATGCAAGACTTGTTCAATGAGTGGCACGCAAAAAATACGAGCGATAAGGTTCGCCGTGTCATGCAGAGCCGGGGAAACGCCGGAATACCGCTGACCACAAATGTTCCCTATGGCTACAAGAAAGACCCCGAGGATAAAAATAACTGGATCGTGGACGAAGCGACAGCACAGGTGGTACAGCGGATATTCCAGATGTGTATCAGCGGCCTGGGGCCTACGCAGATTGCCAAGCGGCTAAAGGCTGACGGTGTGCTGACGCCCAGCGAATACCAGCGCAGTATCGGCGTGAACTGTCCGACCAAACTTCCCGAATACCCGCACAAATGGTGCTCGCACACAGTTGCGGAAATCCTGGATCGACAGGAGTATGTGGGCGACACGGTAAACTTCCGTACTTACCGCCAGTCTTTTAAGCTGAAAAAGCAGTTGGACAGGCCGCAAGAGGAATGGAAAGTGTTCCCCAATACCCACCCCGCCATCATTGACCGGGAAACCTTTGCCCTTGTCCAAACCCTCCGCCAGCACCGCCGCAGACCCACAAGGACAGGCGCTGTGAGTATGTTCTCCGGGCTTCTTTACTGCACCGACTGCGGCAGTAAGCTGGGGTACAGCGCCACCAACAACTACAAGCGGGAACAAGCCTATTTTTTCTGTTCCGGCTACCGCAAAAATACCGACCTATGTTCTGCTCACTACATTCGGGAAAAGGTCGTGGAACAGCTTGTCCTTGAGGGACTGCAAAGGCTCCTATGGTACGTCCAGGTCTATAAAAAGCGGTTTGCCCAGGATCAAATGGAACGGTTTGGCCTGCAAGAGAAGAAAGAGTTGACCGCCAAGCGCCGGGAGTTGGACAGGGCCAAACAGCGGGTGCCGGAGATTGACCAGCTCATCCAGAAAAGCTACGAGGACATGACCAAGGGCCTGCTGTC